>CADCNQ010000012.1 GCA_902802815.1 uncultured Bacteroidales bacterium
GGACGGCACGTTGTTCTTCGGCAGCCGTGTGATTAATGATCTGGACAAATTCAAACAGATGTCGGATGCCGTCATAGCGAACAGATTCGATGACTGTCTGAAGGACGTTGAGGAAAAAGTATATACACGAGATATCTTCCGCCGCGACTGAACAGCATGAAAAGCTTAAGAAAGTACCTGTTATTCCTGCTGACTGTTTTTCTGCTTTTTTCCTGTACGTCCGTTTCCCTGGATGAAATAGAAAAGGAAAAAGCACAAGAAGAGACACAGAAAGACGGTGATGAAGATAATACCGACAACTCACAGTTGGTACAGTTGACAGGTCTTGGAGAGGTGTCTGCATCGCTGCAGAATCTGACAGAAGTTCCGTCGACATTGTCAAGGGGTGACTTCTTAGGCGGAATGCTTGTTCTGGATGTTAACAGCGTAACAGATGAAGAAGATTATACAGAATACTTTGTGGTGACATTGCTTTCGAATACAGAATGGATGAATGTGCCGTCAGCTTATGCAGAAGGAGAATTTGCAGAACATGCACAAACGCTTGCCAAACAATGCAGAGAAGCCGGTGCCGACACTTGGCAGATTCCCACAAAGGAACAGGGAAAAATTATAAGGGAACTGTGCAGCACTCTCTCAAGCGAAAACCGATATCTTTGTGCCGATGCCAAGAGTACGTACGCATCCGGAAGTAAAGTGATATCCAAAGCAGGTGCAAAGAAACGCTACGGATTAAGACTCGTATTGGAGGTATTCTTTGAAATTGAATAAAAACATTAATTCTAAATAAAAATGATGAACAAAGATTCAAAAATCTATGTTGCCGGCCATCGCGGTATGGTGGGAAGTGCAATAGTACGTGAACTGCAACGTCAGGGATACAACAATATTATCACAAGAACGCACAAGGAACTTGACCTCTGCAATCAGCAGGCTGTGAACGATTTCTTTGCAGAAGAACGTCCTGAATATGTTTTCCTTGCTGCAGCGAAAGTAGGCGGTATCGTAGCAAACCAGAGTGCTTTGGCTGATTTTATGTATGACAACATGATTCTTGAAATGAATGTCATTCATGCAGCTTGGAAGAACGGCTGCAAAAAACTGGAGTTTCTGGGCTCCAGTTGTATCTATCCCCGTATGGCTCCGCAACCGATGCCTGAGAGCTGCCTGCTGACCAGCGAACTGGAGAAGACCAACGAGGCATATGCTTTGGCAAAAATCAGCGGTTTGAAGTACTGTGAATTCTTGAACCGTCAGTATGGCACAGATTATATCTCTGTGATGCCAACCAATCTCTACGGTCCGAATGACAACTATCATCCAGAACACTCGCATGTGCTGCCTGCTCTTATCCGCCGTTTCCACGAAGCAAAAGTGAACGGTCTGAAGGAGGTGACCTGCTGGGGCGACGGTTCGCCGCTGAGGGAATTCTTATATGTGGACGATCTTGCCAATCTGTGCGTGTTCCTGATGAACAATTATAGCGGCAATGAAACGGTTAATGCCGGCACGGGCAAGGAACTTACCATCAAGGCTCTCACGGAACTTGTAGCCAAAGTCGTAGGTTTCGAGGGAGAAATTAAGTGGGATACGACACGTCCTAACGGAACACCGCGCAAACTTCTCGATGTGTCTAAGGCAACCAAGCTGGGATGGACATACAAGACTGAACTTGAGGATGGTATCCGTCTTTCATATAAAGACTTTCTGGAAAACCCAATGAGAGCTGAGAGATGACGTATCCTCTGCTGTTTGAAAGTAATACCAAACATCTGGTTTGGGGAACCGAAGAGTGGGCCGTCTCGGCAGTACCAGGCTCTGAGAGCATTATTGCAAACGGAGTGCTGAAGGGACGCACACTCACGGAATATATCCACCACGACCCCGTTACGATACTTGGAAAGTCTGTTGCAGAGAAATATGACGGGAAACTGCCGCTACTCGTAAAATTCATTGATGCCAAACAAGACCTTTCCATTCAAGTGCATCCCAATGATGAGATGGCACAGAGGGTGCATGGCAAAATGGGTAAAAGCGAGATGTGGTATGTGTTGAAAGCTGAACCTGGAGCATATCTCTATGCCGGTTTCAAAAAGAATATCAGCCGGGAAGAATATAAGCAACGAGTGGCAGACGGCACAATAACAGAAGTGCTGGCCCGTCATGAAGTGAGTCCCGGACATGTGTTCTATCTTCCGGCCGGCAGAGTGCATGCCATCTGTGGCGGTATCAAACTTGCAGAAGTGCAACAGTCGAGCGATGTGACATACCGTATCTTCGACTATAACCGCCCGGGATTAGACGGGAAGCCAAGGGAACTTCATACAGAACTTGCTGCAGAGGCAATAGATTATGAAGTCGTATCGGAATATCGTACGATGTATTCCGACAAAGAAAATAGGGCAAATCTGGTAATAGACAGTCCTTATTTCACCGCGAGAGTGATTGATACGCAGGAAGTCTTTCATCGCGACCTCATCAAGTATGACAGTTTTGTTATCTCAATGTGTCTTGAAGGAACTTGCAATATTCGTATCAGGGAGACAGACTCGTCAATAAGGATGAGGGCAGGAGAGAGTTGTTTTATTCCTGCTGCAATTGCAAACTATGATATAGAACCGCTGAACGGCGGGGTGAAACTGCTGGATAGCTTTATAAACAGTAAGAAGCGCTCCCTCACAGATGTGGTGACGCGCTTCCTACATATATAATCAGTTAATAAATTATTCAAATAACAGGTGTACGAGTGAAAGATTATTTCACCCGTGCTCCTGTCGTAGAATATTTTATACCATTACTTATAATGTAAATCCTGCCGTTCTCGTAGAGCTTGCCTTTGATGGGGGACACAACTTTGCTTTCCGGGAAGGAGGATACACCCGTAGGATCATCAGACTGCTTATAAAGACGGAAGTTGTCAACTTTGAACCAAGTCTCTGCCGGCGCATCAGATGTGGCTGCACCCAAAGATATGGTGGATTCTACTGCGAGAGTAAAATCCAAACGCAATGTTTGAAGGGGAACGTTGTCACCAACACCGGGATCACACTGATCCTTGAAGTATGCAATATTGTTACCGGCAAAGATGCGCTGATTTCCCAAACGGACGACATTGCTGCGATTGGATGCCAGCATGTCTGCTGTCAGAGCGTAACGACCTTTGGGAAGAGTGACCTGCTGAGACAGCGTAACAGCAACGGACGAACCGTTCCACACGCCGAAGAGTCTGGTTCCGTCTGTTGGGTTGTCGTCATTACCGTTTGCATTGTTTATTCCGTACCAGGCAAGAGAGGTGTTTGAAAGCGCCCAGTTGGTGGGAATCACCTTGGTGCCGACATTCGCCTCAAAAGAGGGATTCTTGATATAGGTGGCGGTAATGTCTTCACCCAACTCTTCGGGTTCTTCGGTAGGATAGCGCTCCTCGAAAGTTTCTTCGCTCAAATAATCCACAGAAGTGATTGTGGCACGTTTGGCTGACTGGTCAGAGGTGGTGAGACCGATGCAGTCTATCCATGCATTTCCGTAGTTGGAGATAGCCACTTTCGGTTCGTCCACAGGAAAGTTTCCGTTGAGTTGCGGCTGCTTGGAGAGGTTCCACGCAAACACCTGATAGGTCTGGTTGTCACGCTCTATTTCAAACGACTTGTTGGGCTGCACCTGCGCGCCAACGTTGTAGCCGTTCATCCACCAGGCGTACGTGTCGTTTGCATTAGCTAAAGAGAGTCCCTGTCCCTCGATGACATACCAATACTCAGCTCCCTTTACAAAGTATTTGTCTGCAACATCGAGTATCATTGCATAAGACACATTGCGCTGTCCTGTGGACTTTCCCTGCAGGGTGAAACTGTTGGCAACTTCATCGTAAGATATTGATGAGCACTGATCGGGATTGTAGCGAAAGTCCGTACACTTGAATGAAAAGTGTACGTAATCAGCGAAAGGGTCGGGTACCTCCTTCGTAAGCCTCAGATAGTAGAGACCCGGACAAAGTGTATTGAAATCAGCCTGAATGCGGAATGTGACAGTCTGCTTCGGCTGGCCGTGTTCGTCTTTGAGGAGAGACTCGTCCAGCAGCCATTCCTTATTATAGAAACCGTTCTCATTGGCACTTGCCACAGAAGAGGGCACCGTGTAGTTCTGAATGAGTACTCCGTCCACAAAGATGGCGGCCTTACGACCTCTGTCCGCAACGTTGAAACGACACATCAGACCAACATTCTCCGTAACACCCTCGCTGTTGGTCAGTATGTACTGAATCCAACCTCCGGCTTTGGCATCGCGATAGACCTCGTCGTTGAATGTGCCGACAGTAGAGTCGTCGCTATATTCTGTGACACCGGCCTCCGACTGCTGCTCACCTGTACGGATAAAGTCGATAGTGCGCGCATCCAGAGCGGCTGCTTCGCGTTCGTCTTTTGCCCATGAGGAGTTGTCGTATTCTTCCTGAGTGGCCTGATACCAGTAGTTCATCACACGGCTGTGATGCAGGGAATAATACGGTTCGAGAGTCAGTTTGTCCCATGTGTCGCTGCCTTCACGACTGGCATCTATGGTGAAGGTGAGGGGATGACCCTCGACGGGAGTGATGCGTGAAAGCACTTCCGAACGGTTGCCGATGAGCAACGGCGCAGTGGAAAGATTCTTTTTCGTCGTATAGCTGTCCTCTGCGTGTCCCATGCGTTCTCCCTCTGCATATTCGTGAGCGAGTGCCTCATAAGCGGGGTCTTCCGGATTGTCGGATGTTGTGCGGGCACCCAGGAGTACGGGGCCGTATTTGAACGCTATGTATTCCTTGAGGTTGGGGCACTGTTCGTAGCGCACAGTCATGGGCAGGTTAATCTCAATGATGTCTCCTGCGCTCCAGTTGTCTGTGATTTTGGCATAACCGTCGGAAGAGAGGCTGTATGCCTTTTCGCTGCCGTTCACCTTAATGCCGTATCCTTCTGCCACCCAGGAGGGTTTGCGCACAGCGAGGGTAAAACTGCCGCCCTTCGTAAGCGTAATCTTCGTTTTTCCTTCGTAGGGGAACTGAGTCTCCTGTGTCAGGGCGAACTTGTCGCTGCTGAGCACAGAGCCGATGAAGAGGTTTACGTAGAGGGTGTTGTTGTCTGTGGAATGCGTGTAGATGAAGTGACCGTATTTGGAGTGATTCTCCATACCTGTGCCCACGCAGCACCACATATCCTGATTCACCTTGCTGTAGATGCGATAGGCTTGGGGGCGGAGAGGAGTGAAGTAAACGTATCCGCCTGTGACGGGATCCTGTGTGGAAAGAATGTGATTGTACATCGCACCCTCATAGAAATCCGCATACTTGCCGTCGTGAGTGGCATCGAAGAGCGACTCCGAGAGTTTCAGCATGTTGTTGGTGTTGCAGGATTCCGGTCCGTTGCATTCGTTCACGTAGCGCTGTGAGGCCGACGATGCCATAAACCATTCGTTCATGGAGTTGCCGCCGATGCAGACGGTGCGGTTGGATGTCACATCCGTCCAGAAGTTTCTTGAGGCTTTTGCGTAACTTGTCATCGAGGCATCCAGCTGTGCAATACGTTCGAAACCGATATACTTGGGCACCTGTGTGTTTGCGTGACGGTTGTCCAGGAAACCGGCATCAACCGTCTGCATGCCGTTCACCATCACCGTGTGGCTGTACTTTTTCGCTCCGGCAAGGTATTTGTCTTCTCCGGTGAGCTTATAGGCATCGGCCAGAACCTCGTTAACGCCTCCGTGTTCCGTGTCGAGAACGCTCTGCATTGTCGAGGTATTGTACTTGGCCACGAGATTTATCGCCCAGTCGCACATCTTCAGGAACATTGCGCGGGCCTCTTCGTTCTTACCATATATATATGCGTCGCGCAAACCGGCCATCACCTTGTGCTGCACATACAGGGGCACATTGCCGCGAGCACCGTTGAATGCCGACGTGCTGCCGGAATACATATCCGTCCACAGGTTGTTGTCGGGATATCCTCCGATGTAGCCGTAAAGACCTTTCGTGTTGCTGTTGAACGCATCCTGACAGTCTTTCATCACACCGACCATATAATCCATACGTTCCTTCAGCTGAGCCCTGACGGCATCGTCGTGACATGCAGCATAGGCCAGCGCAAGGGCCGAGAGATAGTGACCGCCCACATGGCCATCCAGACGGAACGAACCGCTTCCCCAGTTGTCGAAGTTGGGATGCAGGGATGTCCAGTTCTTGTAAACGCCGCTGTTGAGCCCGGCCTGACGTACGAAAGGTGTCAGGAGTCTGTCTACGTCGTAGGACATCAGCATCTGGATATTGAGATCCATCGCCGTCTTCAGCGGTCCCTCCGAGAGCGTCACCTCGGAAAGTTCGAAGTGTTCCGGATAGAGACTGTTTTCACTCTTGGCACTCAAGGAGAGCACCAAAGCTAAAATAATCAGAAATCTGTTCTTCATAGTATTGAATGTTTAATGAATATTTCTATAAACTGTAGACCTCGTCTACACCCTTAATGTCGTACAAGTGCCGGATGATACGTGTGAGCTCTGCCTGCGAATGCACGAAGAACGTTATCTTGCAGTCGACAAGAGCGTCGGTCGTTGTCGTGTTCAGGGCATCTATACCCAGATGGAGCACATTGGTAATATGATCTATCAGGTCGGCCAGCAGATGATCTCTGTCGATGGCATGAATGCCGATGGTGACAGGATAGAGCTTCACGGGCGATTCCTTCAGTTCTATGGCCACAATGTTGTCGCCGTATTTGGATGCCAGGCGTATTGCCTCCGGACAGCTGCGGCGATGTATCGTCACGCGTGAATTCTCGTCCCTGATGCCGATTGTCTCACCTCCCGGGAGAGGACGGCACAGCGGGCAGCGCATAATCAGGGGGTCCTCCACTGTGGCCAGATAACGGCGGATGCGACTCTTGGCGAAATAGGTGCAACTGTGCTTCAGCCAGTCTTCCTCAACGGTGATACGTTTGCCGTCCGTTCCGATGTCCACGCAGTCGCCTCGCTGCAGTTGTGTCTTGACACTCATCAGCTTGCCGTTGATGCGGGCGTAGAGTGCGTGCAGGCCGATTTCCTCACCCTTCTTGAACGCGAAATCTATTGCGGTGCTTCCTGCCGGAAGGATGTAGCTTGTGCCGTCTGTCGTGAAAACCATCACGTCGTCGTAGTACAACGCATCGGAAATCTGCTCCAGAAGCTGCGAGTCGTTGCGCTGCTCTGCTATGTCCTGCAGCACCTTGCGGAAGCGCTTTATCCAGTCGCCGATGTTGTTGCCCAGTTCGGCCATGCAGCCTATCTTGGAGGCAGCCACCATGTCGTAGCTGCAAATCTGCACATCTTCCCAGACGCCTTCCTTCGAGAGCAGCATCACACGCAGGCACTGGTAGGAGTTTTCCTTTGCCTGGTCGATGAGATTCATGAACGAACCGGGCTTCTCCTTGAAATAATCCGTGAGTATGGTGTAGATGCGGAGCGCCTGTGCTTTGTCCGTCATCATGTCGTCCACGCCGTCGTCGAAGGTGACGCGAACGTAGTAGCGGTTGTCAAGATGCTTGAAGTCCACACCCTGCTGCTTCATTCTCCGGTAGATGGAGTAGGGTTTTCTGTAATATACTACTACTTTGGCAATTATACCCTTGTCCTTCAAGAGACGCTCGCAGCGGTGTGTAAACTCTTCCTGTCTGTTGAAATTGGCGAGTTTGTCCTGATAAAGAGCCTCCTCCAGTTCCTCATACTCCTGTTCGCAACGGAAGCGGAAGGAGAGATTCTCCAGCTCGGTCTTCACGTCGAAGAGTCCGAGGCGGTTGGCCAGGGGAGCGTAGAAGAAGTCCGTCTCTCCGGCTATCTTCATCTGCTTCTCGGGCTTCATCGACGAGAGTGTGCGCATGTTGTGCAGACGGTCGGAAAGCTTTATCATCAGCGCCCGGATGTCGTAGTGGAGCGAATCCAGCAGCTGCTTGTAGTTGTCGCCCTGCTTGGTGATGTTATACTGCTCTTTCTTCTTCTTCGTCACTATATCCACGAGGGAAGCCACATCGTTTCCGAAGCGCTCTCTGATTTCATCTAATGTCACATCCGTATCCTCCACGACGTCATGGAGAAATGCCGTGATGACGGAACTGGTGTCCAGCTTCAGTTCCTCTGCTGCAATCAGGGCTACGGCAATAGGGTGTATGATGTACGGCTCGCCGCTTTTGCGCGTCTGCTTGGAATGCTTTTCCTGGGCAAAGGCAAAGGCATCTTTGATGCGTTTCAGATCTTCCTCCGAAACCCTGGGGGCCATCACTTCAAATACTCTCTCCGAAGACTGGCGAATGATAATGTTGTAGTCGTACATCGTATAAAAAACACTTTTTCCGCGCAAATTTACGATTTTTTTTTCAAAAACAAGCTTTTTTTACCGTCTTTTCATCTCCAAAACGCAATATCTTTTTGAAATGTAGTATAATTGGGGCTCAAACGCACATTCCGGAGACATTATCTGCAGCATCTTGTCAGACATCAGGGTGAGACCGCTCAGAGATATGAAAAAATCTTACAAGAAAATATGCTTTCTAAGTCTCTGCTCGGACTCTGCGTGGAGTCTGCGTGGGCGCTGACTAGAGATTCTTGAGACTTGTGACATGTTTTATATTCCTCAATTACAATGTTTTTGTCGATTTTTAGAGAAAGGTTTAAAGCTAAATCTGCGTAAAAATATTTTACAAAATGATGACATGTAAAAACGGATTGAAAAAACGCAGAAATCATGCCGTAATGGGAGAGAGATTCATTTTTATATATTTTTTGGGGGGCAAAGTGGGATTATTTCGATTTTTTTTCGTACCTTTGCGCGGAAGTGATGAATTTATTAACATAAATGTTACGGGATTTGCCGGAAGGCATTTTCCACAACCAACTAAAGAAAGACTATAATGAAAGCATTTGTATTTCCCGGTCAGGGAGCACAGACCCCAGGTATGGGCAAGGCCCTTTATGAAAACAATGAAAAGGCAAAGGAACTGTTTGAACAGGCAAATGAGATACTCGGTTTCCGCATCACGGACCTGATGTTCGACGGCACGGCAGAGGATTTGCGCCAGACGAAGGTGACGCAGCCGGCCGTATTTCTCGACAGCGTCATCAAGGCCGTGTGTCTGGGCGACGAGTTTAAGCCCGACATGGTGGGCGGTCACTCTCTGGGTGAATTCTCTGCGTTGACTGCTGCCGGAGCTCTGTCGTTTGCCGACGGACTGACGCTCGTGAGCAAGCGTGCTATGGCAATGCAGAAGTGCTGCGAGGCAAATCCCGGAGCTATGGCTGCCATCATCGGTATGGCTGACGAGGATGTGGACAAATACTGCAAGCAGGTGACGGCAGAGGGCAACGGCATCGTCATTCCCGCCAACTACAACTGTCCCGGCCAGCTGGTGATTTCCGGCAACAAGGAGGCTGTGGAGCGTGCGTGCGAGGTAATCAAGGAGGCCGGAGCCAAAAGAGCTATCATGCTTCCCGTGGGCGGTGCATTCCATTCTCCTCTGATGCAGAATGCAAAGGATGAACTGGAGGCTGCCATCGTAGCCACAACGTTCAGCGCGCCCAAGTGCCCCGTATATCAGAATGTGGACGGCAAGGCACATACAGATCCCGAGGAAATCAAGCGCAACCTCGTGGCTCAGCTGACGGCTCCCGTGCTGTGGACAAAGGAAGTGAAGGCAATGATTGAGGCCGGCGCAACGGAGTTCGTGGAATGCGGTCCCGGTCGTGCTCTTCAGGGCATGATTGTGAAAATCAGCAAAGAGGTGACGGTAAGCGGTATAGAGTAATAATTCCTGCAGCGAATGGTAATATATCAGGTTTTCACCCGACTCTTCGGGGCAGACGGAAAGATGCTGGTACCGAACGGTTCGAAGGCACATAACGGTTGCGGCACGATGGCCGATTTCACACCGAAGGCTCTCAGGGAGATAAAAGCTCTGGGAGCGACCCACGTGTGGTATACGGGTATCATCGAGCATGCCACAAAAACGGACTATAGCGCATTCGGTATCCGTCGCGACAATCCCTGCGTGGTGAAAGGTGAGGCTGGAAGTCCCTATGCCATCAAGGACTACTACGACGTGGATCCCGATATTGCAACGGATGTCACCAAAAGGATGAAGGAGTTTGAGCATCTCATTGCAAGGACTCACAAGGCCGGCATGGGTGTCATCATGGACTTTGTGCCCAATCATGTGGCACGCGAGTATCACAGCGATGCCAAACCGAAGGGTGTGAAGGACCTGGGAGAAGGCGACGACACCTCGCTCCACTTCAGCAATCAGAACAACTTCTACTATCTCTGGGACCGTCTTCATATGGACAACCTCAACGAGGCTCCCGAATTTCGCGGAACGTACATAGAGGTGCCGGCAAAGGCTACGGGCAACGATATGTTTTCCGAGTGGCCGTCGGTAAACGACTGGTATGAGACGGTGAAGCTGAATTACGGCGTAGATGTGGCAGACGGTCGCAAGTGTTTCTTCGACCCGATTCCCGACACGTGGCTCAAGATGACGGACATCCTGCTCTTCTGGGCAGGAAAGGGCATCGAGGGCTTCCGCTGCGATATGGCCGAGATGGTGCCTGTGGAATTCTGGCACTATGCCATCGCAAAGGTGAAGGAAAAGTATCCCGGCATCATCTTCATTGCCGAGATATACAATCCGGATGCCTATCGCAGCTACATACAGTACGGCGGTTTCGACTATCTCTATGACAAGGTGGGATTGTACGACACGCTGAAGAATGTCATTGCCGGTTCGTCGGTGCACGATATCACCCATGCCTGGCAGGCCGTCGACGACATAAGGGTTCACATGCTCAATTTCCTGGAGAACCACGACGAGCAGCGCATCGCATCCGATTTCTTCGCCGGCGATGCCAAGAAGGGTAGGGCGGCTCTTCTGGTGAGTGCCCTGATGGACAAGAATCCTTATATGGAGTATTTCGGTCAGGAACTGGGCGAAAAGGGTATGGACGAGGAAGGCTTCTCCGGAAAGGACGGCCGCACAACCATCTTCGATTATTGGAGAGTTGACACCGTCTCCCGATGGAGAAACGGAGGCAAGTTCGGCGACAAACTGCTTACCAAGGACGAGAAGGAACTGAAGGAGTTCACCCGCAAGGTGCTCAACAGCAAGAATGACGAAGAGGCATTGCGAGAAGGTGATTTCTACGACCTCATGTATGTCAACGGTCATCTCCAGAGACAATACGCATTTCTCAGACACAAAGGAAGGAATGTCTGTCTTGTGGTGGCCAATTTTGCCGAACACGACTACAGGGCATCGATCAATTTGCCGGAACATGTGTTTGAGTTCTTAGACATGGAGAGAAGCGACAGTCTGTGTGCGACGGACCTCATCACTGGCAAGGAAGTCGATATCGCATGGACTCCGGAAAAACCGGTTGAAGTTGATTTGAAGGCATATAATGGTATAATCTTGAAATTGAAACAACTATGAACCATCTAGTGATTATGGCAGGCGGAATAGGCAGTCGTTTCTGGCCTATGAGCACACCGAGTTGTCCCAAACAGTTTGTAGACGTTCTTGGCTGCGGGCGTACCTTCATTCAGCTCACGGTGGATCGCTTTGAGGGCGTTGTGCCCCCAGAGAATGTGTGGGTGGTGACCAGCGAGGCATACAAGGATATCGTTGCCGAGCAGTTGCCTGAGATGCCCAAGGAGAACATTCTGCTGGAGCCTTGCAGGAGAAACACCGCCCCCTGTATTGCGTATGTGTCCTGGCGTATCAAACTGAAGGATCCCAAGGCTAACATCGTGGTGAGTCCGTCGGATCATCTGGTGCTGAACGTACCGGAGTTCCAGCGCGTCATAAAGTCTGCGCTGCAGTTCGCCTCGGAAACGGATGCCATACTCACTTTGGGCATGAAACCCACACGGCCGGAAACCGGCTACGGATACATACAGGCAGACCTCTCTGCATCTTCCGAGAGAAACAAGGAAGTGTTCCGCGTGGATGCCTTCAAGGAAAAACCGGAACTGGAGAAGGCAAAGGAATACGTTGCCCGTCCCAATATGTTCTGGAACGCCGGCATCTTCCTGTGGAATATCAACACTATCATCAGCGCGCTGAGAGTATATGCTCCCCAGATAAACAACATCTTTGAGGGAATGCAGAATGTTCTCGGTACGGACAAGGAACAGGAAGCCATCAACAGGAAATTCCCCGAATGTGAGAATATCAGTATCGACTACGCAATTCTTGAGAAGGCCGATGAAATCTTCTGCTTTCCGGCATCGTTCGGATGGAGCGATCTGGGCACATGGGGAAGTCTGCGTGAGAACACAGCTCAGGATGCCAACGGAAATGCCGTAATGGGCAAGAATGTCTCTTTGTATGAGACCAAGAACTGCGTCATACACGTCTCCGAGGAGCGTCGTGTGGTGGTGCAGGGACTCGACGGATATATCGTGGCAGAGAAGGACGACACGCTGCTTATCTGCAAACTGGCAGAAGAACAGAGAATAAAGGAATTCAGCGCATAAGAGGTGAATAGGAGAGAACGATACGAACGCGTCATTGCATGGTTTAGCGAGACGATGCCGGTAGCGGAACCGGAGCTCCACTTCGGGAGTCCGTTCCAGCTGCTCGTGGCCGTGATTCTCTCCGCACAATGTACGGACAAGAGAGTGAATCTCGTCACGCCCCGTCTTTTTGAGGACTACCCGACAGCAGAGTGTATGGCGCTGGCTACGGAAGAGGTGCTTCTCGATTATGTCAAATCCGTATCATATCCCAACAGCAAGGCCAGGCATCTTTCCCAAATGTCGCGCATACTTGTTGAGAAATACGGAGGAGAAGTGCCTTCCGACGGCAAACTGCTGGAACAGCTGCCCGGAGTGGGACGCAAGACGGCGAATGTCATTCAGGCCGTGATTTTCGGCAAGGCACGTATGGCTGTGGATACACACGTCTTCAGGGTGTCGCACAGGCTCGGTCTTGTGCCAGAGACGGCATCCACACCGCTGGCCGTAGAGAAGGTGCTTACAAAGAATTTTCCCGAGGAACTGATTCCAAAGGCGCATCACTGGCTTATTCTTCACGGTCGTTACACCTGCACCTCCAGAGCACCTAAATGCAATCAATGTGGCTTAACATCAATATGTAACTATGCAAAAAATAATCATTCTTGACTTTGGTTCCCAAACCACACAGCTTATCGGCAGAAGACTGCGCGAACTGGACACCTTCTGTGAGATAATGCCATATAACAAGTTCCCCAAGGACGACAAGGACGTCATCGGTGTAATTCTGTCCGGTTCTCCGTACAGTGTTTATGACCCGGAGGCATTCCAATGTGATTTGAGCGACATACGAGGCAGACTGCCCATTCTGGGTATTTGCTACGGCGCTCAGTATATGTCGCACATCTGGGGCGGAAAGGTGGAACCTGCCGGCAGCCGCGAATACGGCAGGCAGAATCTCACGAAGGTGGATGGCAGGAGCCCACTGTTCAAGGATATTGATATGGGAGCGCAGGTGTGGATGTCGCACGGAGACACCATAACACGCATCCCCGAAGGTGCCCGCGTCATCGCCTCTACGGCAACCGTAGAGAATGCTGCATACGAGATTGACGACAAGGTGTGGGGCGTGCAGTTCCATCCGGAGGTGTTCCATTCGCTGTGCGGCACACAGTTGCTGAAGAATTTTGTGGTTGACATCTGCGGTTCCAGGCAGGAATGGAGTGCGGCAAACTTTGTCGAGACAACGGTGCAGGAACTGAAAGCCCAGCTGGGCAACGACCGTGTGATACTCGGTCTTTCCGGCGGTGTGGATTCCTCCGTAGCTGCCGTACTGCTCAGCAAAGCCATCGGCAACAGACTCACATGTATCTTTGTGGACCACGGAATGCTTCGCAAGAATGAGTTCAGCGACGTGATGAGAGACTATGAGGGTCTTGGTCTTAACGTTATCGGTGTGGACGCATCTGAGAAGTTTTTCAAGGATTTGGAAGGTGTGACCGAACCGGAGAAGAAACGTAAGATTATCGGTCGCGACTTCGTGGAGGTGTTCAATGCCGAAGCAAAGAAGATAACAGATGCCAAGTGGCTGGCTCAGGGTACAATCTATCCCGACCGTATTGAGTCGCTCAACATCACGGGCAAAGTAATCAAGAGCCACCACAACGTGGGTGGTCTGCCCGAGGAGATGCACCTCTCGCTCTGCGAACCGCTCAAATGGCTCTTCAAGGATGAAGTGCGCAGGGTAGGGCGCCAGCTCAATATTCCGGAACACCTCATCGGCAGACATCCTTTCCCGGGTCCAGGTCTCGCCGTGCGTATTCTTGGAGCAATCACTCCCGAGAAGGTGCAGGTGCTGCAGGAAGCTGACGACATCTTCATACGTGCGCTGAGAAACTGGAAGACGGACGACGGCGACATACTTTACAACAAGATATGGCAGGCAGGAGCAATCCTCCTTTCCGACGTGAAGAGCGTCGGTGTGATGGGCGACGAACGCACCTATGAGAATCCCGTCGCTCTGCGTGCCGTCACTTCTACGGATGCTATGACTGCCGACTGGGCACATCTTCCATATGAACTGATGGCTCAGGTCTCCACAGATATTATTAATAAGGTAAAAGGTGTCAATCGCGTCTGCTACGACATCTCCTCAAAACCGCCATCGACAATCGAATGGGAATAAAATAATCTAAGAATCATTAATTAATATTTTTGTAATACTATGACAAAGATACCTTACAAAATCTATCTCACAGAAGATGAGATGCCAACCCAGTGGTACAACATTCGCTCGGACATGAAGCAGAAACCCGCTCCACTGCTGAATCCCGGCACCGGTAAGCCTCTCACGCTGGAGGAGATGGAACATGTGTTCTGCACAGAACTGTCTAAGCAGGAACTCGACAACGACACCAAGTGGATTGAGATTCCGGAACCCGTGATGAATTTCTACAGAATGTTCCGTCCGAGTCCTCTTGTACATGCGGAGTTTCTTGAAAAAGCGCTGGATACACCGGCTAAGATATTCTACAAGTTCGAAGGCAATAACACATCCGGTTCTCATAAATTGAATTCTGCTATTGCGCAAGCTTACTATGCTAAGAAACAAGGACTTAAGGGTGTGACTACAGAAACCGGAGCAGGGCAGTGGGGTACAGCTCTTTCGATGGCTTGTCAGTATTTCGGACTTGATTGTAAGGTATATATGGTGAAATGTTCGTACGAGCAGAAGCCGTTCCGTCGCGAGGTAATTCGCACATACGGGGGCAGCATCGTACCTTCACCCAGCAATACGACATCCGTCGGCAGAAAGATTCTGGCTGAGCATCCCGACACGACAGGATCTCTCGGATGCGCTATCTCTGAGGCTGTTGAAATAGCCACAACGACAGAGGGTTATCGCTACGTACTTGGTTCGGTTCTCAATCAGGTGCTGCTTCATCAGACAATCATAGGCCTGGAGACTCAGGCAGCTTTGAAGAAATACGGAATCAAACCGGACGTGCTGATAGCGTGCACAGGCGGTGGTTCAAATCTCGGAGGTTTCGCAAGTCCGTTTATGGGTGAGATTCTGCGCGGTGAAGCCAACTATAAGATAATTGGTGCAGAACCGGCTTCCTGTCCGAGTTTCACCAGAGGAACGTACGCTTACGATTTCTGTGACACGGGCATGATTTGTCCTCTTGCAAAGATGTACACCATAGGCAGCCAGTTCATCCCGAGCTCCAACCACGCCGGCGGTCTACGTTTCCACGGTATGAGTCCAATACTTAGTGAACTGTACGACCAGAAACTCTTTGAAGCACGTGCTTACGAGCAGACGAACGTATTTGAAGCTGCTGAAATCTTTGCCAAGGCAGAAGGAATTTTACCGGCTCCCGAATCCAGTCATGCTATCAGAGCTGCCATTGACGAAGCACTTGAATGCAAGAAGACCGGTGAGGAAAAGGTAATTGTATTTAATCTCTCTGGCACAGGATATTTTGACCTTTACGCTTACAAGCAGTTCAACGACGGTACGATGACTGATGTAATCCCAAGCGATGAGGTCATCCGCGAGGCTCTTGCAAAGCTTCCCAAACTTTAAAACAAGAATGCCAGTTATGTTTAGTAAAATTTGTAATAAATAAATATAGCCTACTTCATATGGAGCAAGCAGAAAGTTTCAACCTTATACTGGAGAATGTTATTAAAGAGAACTGGAACAGATATTCTCTATCTGATTATGGTGAGAATAATTTTCAGTATAAAGACGTTGCCCGTATCATAGAAAAGATACATATCGTATTCAAGGAATCTGGTATCAAGTCCGGTGACAAGATTGCGCTGTGCGGCAAGAATTCTTCTCGCTGGGGAATCTCGTTTTTTGCTTGTCTCACATATGGAGCTGTGGCAGTTCCCATTCTACACGAATTTCATCCCGAGCAGATTCATCAGATCGTCAATCATTCGGAATCCAGACTTTTGTTTGTTGATGATAAGATTTACAAGAATCTCGCGGAGGAAGAAATGCCGGCCTTGTCGGGTATCGTTTGTCTGAAGGATTTCAGTATACTGCTTTCACGTGACAAGAAATTAAGCAATGCACGCGAGCATTTGAATGAACTCTTCGGAAAGAAATATCCCGAGCGTTTCACTCCTGAGGATGTACATTATTATAAGGATAGTCCGGAGGAATTAGCAATTATCAACTATACCTCCGGCACTACATCCAATTCCAAGGGCGTGATGATTCCTTATCGTGCGGTGTGGAGCAACCGGGAGTTTGCAACGGGTGCTTTGTCTAAACATCTGAAAGCAGGAGATCAGATTCTGGCCATGCTGCCGATGGCACACATGTATGGAATGGCCTTTGAGTTCATCTTTGAATTTTGTCAGGGTGTACACATTAATTTCCTCACCAAGGCCCCTACTCCACAGATTCTTCTCTCTGCCCTCAAGGATATCAAGCCCGGCCTGATTGTAGCCGTACCTCTTATAATAGAAAAGATTGTTCGTAAAGCAATTTTACCAAAGGTAAAAGACCCCAAGGTGGCTATTCTGCTTAAGGTGCCAGTGCTTGGCGATATGATTCGCGAGAAGGTGCGCAAGGGTCTCTCCGAAGCTCTCGGAGGACGTTTCTACGAGGTAATAATCGGTGGTGCTGCACTTTCTCAGGAGGTTGAAGAAGTGCTTCATGATATCGGTTTTAACTACACAGTCGGATACGGTGCCACAGAGTGTGCTCCCATCCTTGCATACAGAGATTGGGAAACGTATGTGCCCCGCAGTTGCGGTCAGCCGGCACCCCGTATGGAACTGAAGATCGATTCTCCCGATCCGGCAAATATTCCAGGTGAGATTCTTGCACGCGGTATGAATGTCATGCAGGGTTATTATAAAAATCCTGAGGAGACGGAAAAGACACTGCGCGACGGCTGGTATCACACAGGCGATTTGGCTGTGATGGATGCAGATAACAACATCTTCATCAAAGGACGCTCCAAGAATATGCTTCTTGGTGCAAACGGACAGAATATCTATCCGGAGGAGATTGAGGACAAGCTCTCTACCCTGCCTCTAGTTGCCGAATGCGTTGTCATACAGAAGGGTGAAAAGATTTACGGTCTAGTATATCCTGATCCCGAGAAGGTGAAGGAACTGGGTCTTTCCGCAGAAAACATTAAGGCTGTGATGGATGAGAACCGTAAACTTCTCAACACACAAATACCTGCTTACGAACAGCTTGCAGGCATCAAAGTGATGGACAGGGAATTCGAGAAAACTCCCAAGAAATCCATTAAACGTTATCTCTACACTAATGAAGAAATATAATAATAACCTTAAATAACACCACATTACACAATGAGATCACTTTCCCCTCATTTCAATCAATGTCTTTCAGACAGTATCCGAGAGTTTTGGGAGTTGCCGGCCCTGAGCGACTACGGCATCAACACCTTACAGTACAAAGATGTGGCCCGCAACATCGAGAAGTGGCACATCCTTTTCAAACAAGCCGGTATCAAGAAAGGTGACAAAATAGCTCTCTGCGGCCGCAATCAGAGCCACTGGGGTGTTGCCTTCTTTGCCATCATCACATACGGAGCTGTCGCCGTCCCCATTCTTCACGAGTTTCATCCCAATCAGGTTCACGACATTGTGAACCACTCCGAGAGCCGCATACTCTTTGTTGGTGATTTGGTGTGGAAGAAGCTGGACGTCAGCCAAATGCCAAATATTCTCGGTGTCATTAGCAATACAGACGACTCCCTACTCTACTCCTCTTCCGAGAAACTGACCACAGCCCACGAGCATCTCAATGAGCTCTTCGGTCAGAAGTATCCCAAGAAGTTCCTTCCAAACAACATACATTATCACGAGGACAAGCCCGATGAGCTTTGTATCATCAACTATACCTCCGGCACTACCTCCAATTCCAAGGGTGTGATGATTCCCTATCGTGCAGTTTGGAGCAATATGGCATTTGCCTACGAGGTGTTCGGTGAACATGCCAAAGCCGGTGATGCGATTCTCTCAATGTTGCCGATGGCTCACACCTACGGTATGTCGTTCGAGTTTATCTATGAGTTCACTGCCGGTGTGCACGTCAACTTCCTCACCAAGATGCCAACCCCCGGCATCCTGCTAAAAGCTTTGGCTGACGTACGTCCTGCCGTATTGATTGTAGTGCCTCTCATTCTGGAGAAGATTGTGAAAAAAGCTGTTCTGCCCAAGGTGCAGGACCCCATCATCGGCCGTCTCATCAAGACACCGGTTATCGGCCGTATGATAAAGCGTAAGATATGTGAAGGCATCCGCGAGGCATTCGGTGGCCGCTTCTACGAGGTTATCGTCGGTGGCAGCGCCATGAATCAGGAGATTGAGGAACTGCTCCACGACATCGGTTTCAACTACACCATCGGCTATGGTGCCACAGAATGTGCTCCTATCCTTGCATACGAGGACTGGCACTATTTTGTAAAGGGTTCGTGTGGTAAGGCCGCTCCCCGTATGGAGTTGCGTATCGACTCTCCTGATCCGCATCGCATCCCACTCGCGAAACGCTGCGCGACGGATGGTATCATACAGGCGACCTCGGCATCATAGACCGAGACGGCAACGTCTTCATCAAGGGACGCTCCAAGAATATGCTCCTCGGCGCCAACGGTCAGAACATTTATCCGGAGGAGATAGAGGACAAACTCTCTTCTCTCCCGATGGTGGCCGAGTGCGTTGTCATCCAGAAGGGCGAAAAGATTTACGGTCTCGTGTATCCCGATATGGATGCCTGCGAGAAGCAGGGACTCACAGCTGAGGCAATCAAGGACCTCATGGAGGAAAACCGCAAGACACTCAATCTGTCGCTTCCCGCCTACGAGCAGTTGGCAGGTATCAAAGTAATGAAGGAAGAATTTGAGAAAACTCCCAAGAAGTCTATCAAGCGTTTCCTCTACACCGACGAAGAAGTATAATCATATAATCGATTACAACATTGCAAGATAAGATAAGAAATTTCTGTATCATTGCGCATATCGACCACGGAAAGAGTACGTTGGCTGATCGTATGCTTGAGATGACCTCCACTCTGAAGGTCACTCAGGGACAGATGCTCGACGATATGGATTTGGAACAGGAACGCGGCATCACTATCAAAAGTCATGCCATCCAGATGTCGTATAAGGACTACACACTCAACCTTATCGATACTCCGGGACATGTGGACTTCTCCTACGAGGTTTCCCGCTCCATAGCTGCATGCGAAGGAGCCCTGCTTGTGGTGGATGCCACTCAGGGAGTGCAGGCTCAGACCATCTCAAATCTGTATATGGCTATCGAACACGACCTTGAGATTATTCCAATCATCAACAAGTGCGACATGCCGAATGCTATGCCCGATGAGGTGGAGGATGAGATTATTGACCTCATCGGTTGCAGGCATGAGGAAATAATACGTGCTTCGGCCCGCACAGGTGAAGGAGTGGCAGACATTCTCGAGGCTATCGTGGAGCGCATCCCTGCTCCCGAGGGCGACTCCTCTGCCCCACTCCAGGCTCTCATCTTCGACTCGGTCTTCAATCCCTTCAGGGGCATCATTGCATATTTCAAAATAATCAACGGCACCATCCGTAGCGGTCAGCAGGTGCGTTTCATCAATACTGGCAAGGAATACAAAGCCGACGAGATAGGTATCCTCAAGATGGATCTCTCTCCCCGTCAGACGCTTTCTGCTGGCAATGTGGGTTATATTGTGTCGGGTATCAAGACTGCCACAGAGGTGAAGGTCGGTGATACCATCACCACTGTCGAGGGCGGTACATCGGAGGCTATATCCGGTTTCGAGGAAGTGAAACCTATGGTCTTCGCCGGTGTTTATCCCATTGAGACGGAGGACTTTGAGAATCTCCGTGCTTCTCTTGAGAAATTACAGCTTAACGATGCCTCGCTTACTTTCCAACCGGAATCGTCGGTGGCTCTGGGGTTCGGTTTCCGTTGCGGTTTCCTCGGACTGCTACACATGGAAATCATCCAGGAGCGCCTTGACCGTGAGTTCGACATGGATGTCATCACTACAGTGCCCAACGTATCCTATCTCGTCTATGACAAGCAGGGCGAGGTGCACGAGGTGCACAATCCCGCAGGGATGCCAGATCAGACACTTATTGATCACATTGAGGAACCATACATCCGAGCTACAGTTATCACCACAACATCATATCTCGGCAACATCATGACGCTCTGTCTGGGTAAGCGCGGTGAACTCGTCTCACAGAATTTTATCTCAGGCGGACGTGTGGAGATAATTTTCGATATGCCTCTCGGTGAAATCGTCATCGACTTCTACGACAAACTGAAGTCCATATCCAAGGGTTATGCCTCCTTCGACTATCATCCTATCGGTTTCCGTCCCTCCAAACTCGTGAAACTTGATATCCTGCTCAACGGCGAACCTGTGGATGCACTCTCTACTCTGACGCATTTCGACAACGCTGAGACTTTCGGCCGTCGCATGTGTGAAAAACTCAAAGAACTCCTGCCCCGCCAGCAGTTTGATATTGCCATTCAGGCTGCTATTGGTGCTAAGATTATTGCCCGCGAGACGGTGAAGCAAGTGCGCAAGGATGTGCTTGCCAAGTGCTATGGCGGTGATGTCTCGCGCAAGCGCAAGCTCCTTGAGAAGCAGAAACGTGGTAAGAAGCGTATGAAGCAGATAGGTAATGTGCAGGTGCCTCAAAAGGCATTCCTCGCAGTCTTGAAACTGGATTAAGAAACACAAAGAACACATAAACCTTAATTCTCTATGGCCAACAGATTCACTCATGAAATAGCACGCGAGGTGGCACGCGATTTAGCACGCTCCTATTGCACTCTTTCAACAGAGGGCATTGACACGTTGGCGCGTCTGCTTGTGCCTGCCAAGTATAGGAAGGGAGAAATTGTGCTTCCCGAAGGCGAGCCTTGTCGCTATATGTACTATGTACAGAAGGGACTCGTGCGTCAATACTACTACAAGAACGGTAAGGAGATGACAGAGCATTTTTCTTACGAAGGCCGCATTGTCATGTGTATTGAGAGTCTACTCACGGGCAATCCTTCCCGTCTTATTATCGGCACGCTGGAGAATACTGTACTCTGGGCCATCCCGATGGAGACACTGCAACGCATCCTTCCCACCGACCTGGAGATGAATCGTCTCTACCGACGCATCCTGGAGCACGCTCTCATCTCTTCGCAATGGCATGCCGATGCCCAGCGTTTTGAGTCAGCTGCCGATCGCTACGACCGTCTCTTAAGGCAGTATCCTGAATTGCTGTTGAGAGCTCCTATGCACATGATTGCTTCATACCTCCAGATGACTCCTGAAACACTTTCCCGTGTGCGCAAGAATCATAATCAAGAATAATGATTAAAGAGATACACACTCCTTCCGACCTGATGCGTCTCATCTCCGAAGTTGGCTTTCTCCCGCTTCTGGACAGCGGTATCAAAGGTTTCTCTGCCGACGAAATTGGTGGTGAGGAGTGTCGCTATATTGTATATCCCGATGGCGGTTGGGACTGGCCGTTGTGGAAATGGAAAGGTCCGGTGGTTATTGATATGCCTTGCGCCTATGGTAAATTTTTCAATCGCAAGGCCGGTTTCGTCTCTATGGAATGGTGGCCGCATTTTATCAACTGGCGTCGTCATCTCTTCCCTGCCCCAGAGCCCGGCAGCATCGAAGAGACAATACTCCTCACACTTCGCGAAGCGGGTTCGCTAATCACTCGCGAGCTACGTGCAGAGTGTGGTTTTACGGGGCCTAAAATGCGCAGCAAGTTTGATGCCTACATCACCCGTCTTGAGATGGCTTGCCGCATTGTCACAGAGGATTTTGTATATCCGAGCGACCGTCACGGGAATTCCTATGGATGGGGCTGGTCGCTTCTCACCACTCCCGAGCGTCTCTTCGGCCACGAGGTATCCCGGGCAAAGTGCTCTCCCGAAGAGTCCTTTGATTTAATGATGCAGCATCTCCGTGAGGTGATTCCTGCAGCTACCGATCGTCAGCTTCACAAACTTATCGGATAACAAACGAGTTTACAGCCTCAATGACGGTATCAACTTCCTCGTCCGTCAGATACGGAGCAATGGGAAGTGAGAGTTCTTCGTCGGCCCAGCAATCCGTCACGGGGAAGTCGCCCTCTACGATGCCCTTCATGGCCTCCTGTCTGTGGGGCGGAACCGGATAGTGCGTCATCGTCTCCACGCCGCAGGCCTTCAGATGCTCCTGCAGACGTTCGCGCCCGGCAGTGCGCAGGGGGAAGACGTGCCACACGCTCTCCCCTACCTCATCGGCCTTGCAGGGCAGTTTCACCTTGGGGTTCACGATACCCTCGATGTAGCGCAGGGCTATGGCGCGTCGCCGCTCATTTTCATCTTTCAGGGCGGGAAGCTTGAGTGAGAGTGCGGCGGCCTGCATCTCGTCCATGCGACTGTTGCAGCCCGGATGCACGTTGATGTATTTGCGCGCCTGTCCGTAGTTGGCCATCTCCTCTATGGTGCGTGCCAGCAGCGCATCGTCCGTCGTCACTGCTCCGGCGTCGCCCAGAGCGCCCAGATTCTTGCCGGGATAGAAGCTCCAGCAGTTGGCGTCGCTCTCGGCGAGGATGATGTCGCCCCTGCGTCCGTCGTCGATGCCGTGTGCCTGCGCGCAGTCGTCCATGAGGAAGAGGCCCCTCTCGTCGGCCAGACGGCGGAAACCTTTCATGCGGCAGCGGCGTCCGTAGAGATGCACGGGCAGCAGCGCCACCGTGCGCTCCGTGCAACGCTCTGCTGCGCCTTCGGGCGTCATCAGCGTCGTCTCCTCCGAGGGTTCGACGGGCACGGGCTTCAGTCCGGCATGCACGACGGCCAACAGGGTAGCAATGAAGGTGTTGGCCGGCACGATGACTTCATCGCCGTCCCTCCATCCTCTTATTTTTTTTGCGGCCATGAGCGTCAGTGTCAGCGCATCGAGCCCGTTGCCGCAGTTCACGCAGTAGTTCCTCTTGCAGCGCTCGGCCCACTCGCGGGCGAAACGTCTGTTCCATTCGCCCAGCAGATACCATCCGTCCTCCGCCACACGCGCCATCCTCTCGCCCAGCTCGGGCTGATGACGGCTGTTCAGACGCATGAGCGAGAGATATTCTATCCGCTCCGTGGGCTGCTGCGCCAGAGCCGCCGCGAGGTTTACCTCATAGACGTCGTAGCATACGGCGCGTCCGCCGAAGCCTTCTTTCTGGAAGATGAGCCCCTCGTTGAGCCTGCGTCCGTGATCCTCGGTGCTGACGCCGAAGTCCAGATAATCCATCCCCTTGTAGCGCTCCGAGATGAGGTGCTTGAAGAGTAGGTCGAGCGCGCCGCACGAGCGCCCCTCCTCGCCGGCGGCGATGTATTGCACGTGGGCCACACGCGCCGTTTCGAAGACGACGCATCCGGCCACCATTCTCTCTCCGCGCCTCACGTCGTAGAGCCTGATGTTGGCGGGGAATCGCGCCATGAGCAGCTGCATCTCCTCCACGCTGTGCACGGGAGTGAGGTTGTGACGTGTGCTCAGCACCTCCTCCAGTATATGCCAGAATTCCCTAAGGCTCTCCGTCTCGCCTTCGCCCACGCGCTCCACGTAGCAGTCGGCCTCCAGCGCCTTCTTCACGCAGCGCTGACGCAGGGTGCGCATCCTCAGGGGGGCCTTGATGTCCACTGCGGTGGAGGCCAGACACCATTTCTTGCGGGCGTTGAGCCGTGCGAGGGCGTAGAGGTCCTCCTGTGCGGGCTGGGTGCTATATATATAAGGTATGGCTTTATAGATGAGTGTCCGTGCGCCGAGTGTGTCGCTCCAGTAGCGTGCGGCCTCGGCGAGCGCATCGACGGCCTGCTGCGTGGTGGTGGCGGTGCTCATGACGAGTCCGCCGTAGGTCAGCCCCTGATGGCTCCACACCGTGCGCGTCGTCTCTTCCCAGTTGGCCGGCAGCAGCGCCACGAGGTCTCCCTCGTCCCACAGCGTCAGCGAGCAGTCCGTGAAGCAGTCCTGATGGTATTCCATGAAGTCGCGCTCCAGCAGAAAGGTGCCGTTCTTCGACGTCTTCACGAAGCTGTCCCACAGCGCCCTGTCTTCGCTCCTATAGGGTCTTGCTTGGATCATGCGCGCGTCAGGCTGAGGAATTCGTCGTAGGAGTGGATGTAGTCGGCGGCGTTGTAGAGGTCGCTGGCCAGCGAGATGCATGCGGCGCCTTCGTCGAAGTCGCTGATGCGCGTCCACACCATTGGCGGGATGTAGATGCCCACTCCCGGGTCGTCCATGCGCAGCGTCTGCTTCTCGTGTCCGTCGTCCAGCTCGATGGTCCATCCGCCTCCGATGGGAAAGAGCACCTCCTGACTCGTGTGGTGTGCATGATTGCTGCGCTGGGCTCCGGGCTTCATGCCGTAGGTCCAAAACACTCTCTGCACCTCAAAGGGCCAGTCGCGTTTCTCGCCGAAGGTCAGACTGCCCCGCTCGTCCGTGACGGTCGGAAGCACCACCAAGCGGCAGTTTTTCACCATTAATGGCGTATCTTTATCCATAAAATTGCTTATTTCTACCACAAAGATAAAAAAAAGTTTTCATTTTCCTATGTTGTTTCCCATTTTTTTCATACCTTTGCACCGCATTTGAGAAAAGGCACCTCGGTGGAGGCTGCTTATGAGTGCGGGAAAGGAAGTTTGGGTGAGTGGCTGAAACCACCAGTTTGCTAAACTGACGTGCGGGTTACCGTACCGGGGGTTCGAATCCCCCAGCTTCCGCAGAACTCCTTGAATGCAGCAACAGAATGGCGCTTTCGTCTAGCGGCTAGGACACATGCCTCTCACGCATGGAACACGGGTTCGATTCCCGTAGGCGCTACCAAAAAGACCTCGCGAATTTCGTGAGGTCTTTTTCGTTATAAACTTATTAACTCTTAATAAAACTTTTCCCCAGCCGGTTTTTCTACGCTCTCTTCTGCTTTTGCTTCCTTAAGCAGTTCCAGAGCTCGACAGAGTTGATCTGGGCACGATGTGCGTTTTGTGCCGCAGCGTATGCCATTAAGCCTTTCTATCACATCGTCTATCTTCTGACCTATCGCCAGTTTGCTGATGCCTTGCAGATTGCCGTTACAGCCTCCCACGAAAAACACCTGCTGGATGACATCGTTTTCATCTGCTGTCACATCAATAAGTGTTGAGCAGGTCCCAGTTGTCTTGTACTGAATGTGTTTTCCCATTTTAACTTTAAAATTTAAAAATTAAACATTAAAACTTGAAACTGACTCTAAACTCTTACTTTCTCGTTTCATCAAAAAATCTCACCATCTTCTTCAGATTCTCTTCGCTATACATCCCCATCCCATGACCGCCTTCAGGCACGAAGACGGCTTCCGTCTTCACTCCCGCCTTCTTCAGCACCTTGTAGAATTCTTTTCCCTGACAGAACGGTACCACATTGTCCTTCTCTCCATGAAAAATTATCACAGGAGGATCGTTGGCATCCACATATGTGGTGGCACTCAAACTCAGGTATTTGTCTGGTTCTTCTGCCAGTGTTGTGCCAAGTAGTATATCCTCGGGGCTACGTTCACCCATTGTCATGTGTTCGCCACAGTCCATTGCCGTCAAGTCTATGGGGCCAGACCAGTCACACGCAGCATTAACGGCGCTACTCTTCTTAGAGTATTTTCCCAATGACCCCTCAAGGTCGATTTCTACGCCACACACCTTTGCATGCTTCGCACCACTGGTCACAGCCGTCACTGATGCCAAGTGTCCTCCTGAGGAAAAACCGCAGGTTGCCACAAACGACGGGTCGAAATGATATTTTCCAGCTGCTCCGCGCACGAAACGCACCACCGCTTTTATGTCGTGCAGTTGTGCCGGCCAGTGTGCATCCGCACTCGAACGGTGGTTGGGACACACCACTGCGTATCCAGAATTCAGCAGTGCGTTGACGATGGTGCCCAAGTCGGCGGCACCCTTGCCGTTGTTGTTGAACCATGCGCTTCCGTATATATGTACCACCACGGGATATGCCTTTTTCTTTTCCTTGGGCAGATATATGTCGCACGTATGGTAGGCTTTGTCATCGTCAGCGTAGTTCACATTCTTCCATTCTTGCGATGTCTCTAGCATGTGCTTTACCTGGAACCCACCGAATCCGTCTTCCGGTTGTTGTGCGCAGACCGTTGTAGAGACTAATATTATAAATGATATAATGAATTTCTTCATTTTTGTTGTTTTACGTTTTTTTATCAGTTTTCTATCCTTAGATCTTAGTTTCTCGTCATTAGTCCTTAATCAAAGGACGTTCAAGGAATCGAGGAAGACAATGAAGATTGCGACGGGGATAATCCAACGCAGAAGAATCAAATAGACAATCGAAGCCAATCTTGAACTCTTATAAAGTGCCTTGGGAACAAACCAACCCGTAAAAATCGCAGTGGAGAATGCACCAAAGGGTATCAGGAAATCGGTACTGACGATGTTGGCATTATCAAAGATGTTATGTCCGTTGATGGTCAAATAAGGTGCATGTCCCGTCATAGACAGAATACACAGGAGATTGGTGAGCACATGCAATACCCCAACTACAATGACGCTCTGATGTCTGCTCAGAGGATATCTGGTTTCGGCTGTGGCTTCACAGATAAAGGCAACGGGAACCTCCATCATAGAGATTGTAGAAGTGAGAGCTGCAACACACATAAGAGCGAAGAAGGAAACGCTAGTGAGAGTCGGACTAAACATATGCTGGAACACTTCGGGCAAAGTGATGAAGGTAAGCTCCGGTCCTTGCGTAGGGCTGAAACCATAGGCAAACACAGCGGGAAAGACGATGGTGCCGGCAAGCAGTGATACAAGAATCACCAGGACAATCATCTGTAGCGATGCAGTGGTGACATTCTGGTCTTTGGGCATATAACCTCCATACGTAATGAGTGCTCCCACACCTATGGATAATGTAAAGAAACTGAGTCCCATAGCCTCAAGGATAATCTTCGGGGTAATCTTCGAAAAGTTGGGTTCGAAGAGAAACCGAAGTCCGGTACCACCTCCGTCAAGCATCACCATATGAATCGCCATCACTATTAACATGATGAAAAGCAGGGGCATGAGTATTTTGCTCAGACGCTCGATACCCTTGTTGACATCGAACCACAGTACAGCCCCCGTAAGAGCAATGGCAATAACGGCATAGACAGTCATCGCGGAAATGTTGCCAGAGAAAGTATCGAAATAGGCAGTGAGCGCATTGGCATCCATACCGGCAAAGGTGTTGGACGCAGCCTCGACCATATAGTAAAAGCACCATCCCGTTACAACAAAATAGAAGCTTTGAAGAATCATCACGGTCGACAAGGTGAGCCAAGACAACCATTGCCAGTGACCGGTGCCGCTCAAGGTGCGGAAAGCACCATAGGCACTCTTGCATGAGAGTTTGCCGATAAGGAACTCGTTCATCACCAAAGGTAATCCGAAGATAAACGAACAGATGATATAGATAATAATGAAAGCACCGCCGCCGTCTTCACCCACAATATAGGGAAACTTCCAAATGCTGCCCAACCCTATCGCACTGCCGGCCGCAGCCAGCAGAAGGCCGATTTTAGAAGAAAAGGAATTTTTCATGAAATCAATCCTTTATTTTTTCGTTTATTTATTCAAAGAAGCCGAAGCCGCCGATAGCGGTGAGCATGCGCTCAACATAGTCCCATGTAGTGTCCTTCCAATGGAAGCCGAGCCGATAGAGGACAGAACATGTATAGCGATTGTCGCGTTCAATGAGGGAAACTTTTTGTCCGTGAGCTACATCCTGATAAGCCATTATAGATGAGAGCAGTTTGGCCTTTTCTGGGTCCTGACCGGCAAGAGCGACGATCTGCTCGAACTCGCCGTTCTCCACAAAACGAATCTCACGACCCACCTTCGCCATGAGACGTAGGACGTCACCAAGCAGTTCGACGTGATCGTTGAATGGCTGGAAAACAGTGCACTCCCTTGGCGTTGAGGCCAGAAGCACCACAGCCTTAGCGGTCTGGTCGATGGGCGACATTTCGGTGGATTCACCATAGATATCGTAGGGGCAGCAACCAAGCATATAGAGCACCTTGAGACGCCCCATAAAGCTGTTGGTGTTGAAGTTGACCTGAAACTCGCCGTCATAGCTGCGCGGCGCCAAATTGCCCACACGCATCACTTTGGCACTCAAACCCTTGTGGGCTACTGCATCTAGTACAAGACGTTCTGCCAGGAATTTGGAGTGAATGTAGCGGTTGTCCAAGAACTGGCCAAACCATAACTTACGCTCGTTGAGCGAAGGCACCTGTCCGTCATCTCCCCTATCAACCCATATCTCAGCCACAGAGGTGGTAGAAATATGTACCAGACGAGCCCCAGTCTTCAGACAGTACTCCACGCAACGCTGAGCACCACCGATGTTCACATCCTCAATATCCGTTCCCTTGGAGAAATGCTTGACGTTGGCGGCACAGTTGAAGACTGTATCAATGGAGTTGAGAGTTGAGAGTTGAGAGTTTATTGCTGTCATATCTTGTGTCACATCGCCGTTCACCACAAAGAGACGTGTGCCGAAGAGTTCCTTATATGACTTCTCAAAATAGTAGAAAAGAAGGTTCTTAAGACGGTGCTCGGCAGCTGCCTGGTCCTTGCCGCGCACAAGACACGTGATGGTGGCAGCATCGTTGTCGATAAGTTCACGCAGCACATGGATGCCCAGATAGCCAGTGGCACCGGTGAGGAGAACATTACCTAATAGCTGACGCTCTCCCTTGATGAAGGTCTCCACAGTGTTTTGCTGCAGGACGGCATCGATGCCAGAATAGTCGAAGTCGCTGATCTCGTGGTCGGCATCATCAACGGGAGTGTCACCGCTGACAAACTGGGAGAGTTGACGGGGCGTAGGATGTGTAAAGACATCACCGTAAGCCACATGATAACCGGCCTTGTCAGCCTCAATGATAACACGTGTCACCATAAGCGAGGTTCCGCCTAGTTCGAAGAAGTTGTCGGTGGCCCCCACCTTGTCCATCGTCAACACACTGCAGAAGACGTCGCAGAAGAATGTTTCTACTTCTGTGGCGGGTGCCACATACTCATGGTCGCTGGCTTGAATTACAGGTATGGGCAAAGCCTTGCGGTTCACCTTCTGGTTCTGGTTGAGGGGAATGGCGTCAATCTGCATGGTAGCCGCAGGAATCATATAAGGTGGCTTCTGTTTACCGATGAAGGCATTTAAATCCTTGATATCCACCTTCCCGTCGCTGACGACATAGGCAGCAATGTACTTGCCGCCATTCTCATAATCGAAGGCCTGCACAGTTACATCCTTGATGCCAGGATACTGACGTATGACAGCCTCCACCTCCTTCATCTCAATGCGGAAACCGCGTATTTTCACCTGTCCGTCCTTGCGACCCACGAACTGGATATTGCCGTCGGGCAGATATCGTACAATGTCGCCTGTACGGTAGCAGCGGGAATACATGTCAGAACCATCGGCAAAGGGATTGCTGATAAACACTTCGGTTGTCTTCTCCGGACGGTTGAGATATCCTCGGCTCACTTGCGGACCGCTCACCCACAGTTCACCGGCAGCGCCTACAGGCAGACGGTGTCCTTGGGAATCAACAATGTAGAGGCGGAAGTTGTCAAGCGGCTTGCCTATTGGGATATCCATCTCATAGTCTTTCAGGCAATAGGTTGTCGTGAATATAGTACATTCGGTTGGACCGTAGGCATTGTACATCTTGTAATTCTTGGGCGGCTGCAGTGCCGAGAGTTTTTCACCACCTACGGAGAAATGTTTAAGCGAGCGGTTGTCTACATTCGTGGCAAACTGATAACCCACTTGTGTAGTGATGAACGAATGGGTAATGCCGTTGTCGTTGAAATAGGTGTTCAGGTCGGGCAGGTTCAGACGGATGTCTTCACCGATGATGTAAACACAGGCACCACATGTCAGAGCGGGATACATATCCATCATGCAGGCATCGAAACCATATGAGGCATAGGCTGCCACATGACTCTCTGGTGTCAGTTCATAGTAGCGCTGATACCAATGACAGAAGCAAACGAGGTTTCTGTGCTCCAGCTGACAGCCCTTGGGTACACCGGTAGACCCCGAGGTGTAGAGCATGATGAAAAGACGGTTGGGCTTCATTTGAGATTGGAGAGTTGAGAACTGAGAGCGGTCTTCCACAGTAAGAATTGGAAGTTTCTCTATATCCTTGATCAAAAGCACCTTACCCTGATATTCATCAACGATGTCTCTGAGTTCCTCATCGGCAATCAGCAGTTTGGCTGAGGCATCCTGCATCATGAAGTTCAGTCGCTCGGCAGGATACGACGGGTCCAGCGGTTGATAAGCACAACCGGCTTTCAGTACGCCCAGCGAGGCGAGCACCATCCATTCCGAACGTGGAATCAATACGGAGACGACATCTTCCGAACCAAGTCCGAGAGAAAGGATGTGGTGTGCGATGCGGTCAGAAATCTCGTCCACCTGCTTATAGGTGAGCCGCACATCGTGATAGACAACGGCAATATTCTCGGGCATGCTCTCCACCTGCTTGCGGAACAGTGAAACAACAGTCTGCGTGCTGTCGTAAGGCACATCATTCTGATTGAAACTGTCGAGCAAAGCGGTCTGACGGGCATCGAGCAGCGACACGCTTTTGAGTGCTACATCAGGATGGCTGATGAAGGCATTGGCAACATTACTTACCGACTGAGCCAGACTTTGCATCATTTCCTCACTGTAGCGTCCGTTGTCGTACTGCAGGCAGATGCTCGGACGTCCAGACTCATCGTTCTGTATGAAGAAGGCGATGCGGAACTTGGGGGTGTCCGACTCGAATGTTTCAATAGGTATAGTTTGCCCCTTGTATGTCAGGTTGCTGAGTACACCCATCTGGTAAGCAAACATAATTTCAGCCGAAAGGTCGTAGTCAGCTGCAATACGAGTAAACGGATAGGCCTCGTGGCTCAGTGTCTCGTCAAAATTTTTGCTCGTCTCGTTCAGGAAATCCATTACGCTCTGTTCACCTATACGGGTGCTCAGTGCCAACGTGTTGACAAACATACCAACCGTATTACTGATGCGCAGGTCGGAACGTCCGTTGCTGATAGTTGTGATGCATAGTTGCTCGCTATTGGTGAAGCGTGCCAGCGTATAGAAAGTGGCTGCGAGGAGGTGGTGCGCTGGAGAGATGTTGTGCTGGCGGCAGAATTTCTCTATGGCGTCGAAATCCAACGGAGTGTATATCGTCCCTACGATACCCTGCTCCTGGGGATTGGTGAGGTCGGAGGCAATCTCCGTCACACCCTCTACCTTACCCAGACGTTCTTGGAAGAATTCGCTTGCGGCGGCATATTCTTCGCTGTTTTCAGCGGCTTTCTGTGATGCTACGAAGTCGGCATAAGTGAAAGTCTCGGATTCTATTTCCTGGCCGTTGAGCAGATCAAAGAGTTGAGACAACAGCAAGTCAAACGAACCACCGTCCACAACTAGGTGATGGATGTCCATCATCAGATAAACCCACTGCTCGGTGGTTACAATCTCAATGTGATAGAGCGGTCCCTGACGAAGGTTGAAAGGTTTGACAAACTCCAGCTTGTAACTTGGTATTTCCTCCTCTGCGTGCTGACTTTGAATTATTTCTATCGGTTGGTTAAAGTCAACAGACTGTACAATTTCTGCCCCTGTACAATCAAAATGTGCTTGCAGCATAGGATGCGACTTGAAGAGGGTTTCTACCGACTTGGCCAGCAGTTCTATGTCCACATCCTTCGGGAACTTGGCTATGACCGGCGTATTGTATATGGTAGACTCTGGTTGTTTCATGCAGTCCACATAGACACCCATCTGTGCATATGACAACGGAATGTTGCTCATGTCTGCGTGCTGCATTTCGGCTGTATCCTGCCGGACTGCGCTTCCGCTCAACATTGCCTTTAAAATTTCGTTCTCAATGCTTTGGATGCTGCCTGTCTTGGCCAAAGCTTTCGCATTCAGGGTGACACCGAAACGCTTGTTGATTTGAATGGCCAATTTGATGCCCATAATGGAGGTCAGGCCGACGTAGCCCAACACTGTCGTAATGCCAAAGTCTTCGGTATTGATGATGGATGCGATGATGCTGTGAATTTCCTTCTCCAACACATTCATCGGCACGTTGACGTCTATCTCTACCTCAGCAGCTTTCTTCTCGGGCTTCGGAAGTGCTTTTTTATTGACCTTTTGATTCTGGTTTAATGGAATCTTATCAATCTGCATCGTTACAGCGGGCACCATATAAGGCGGCTTCTGATCAAGGATAAAACTGTTCAGAGCCTCAATGTCAATCTGCTCGTCGCTGACGATATATGCAGCAATGAATTTGCCACCTCCTTCCTCATCAAATGCCTGCACTGTAGCATCCTTTATGCCATGAAACTCCCGAATGACGGCCTCTACCTCTTTCAGTTCAATGCGGAACCCCCGAATCTTCACCTGTCCGTCTTTGCGACCCACAAACTCTACATCTCCAGAGGGCAGATAACGGACAATGTCACCCGTACGGTAAATGCGGGCATATTTTTCGGAATTTCCAGCAAAAGGATTGGGGATAAACACCTCTGCGGTTTTCTCCGGTCGGTTCAGGTAGCCTCGGCTCACCTGAGGACCACTGGCCCACAGTTCACCCGCAGCGCCTACGGGCAGACGGCGCCCCTGAGAATCGACAATGTATAGGCGCATATTGTCAATGGCCTTGCCGATAGGAATATTCTTCAGTTTCCTATCTACATGATAACAAGTTTCAAGTATTGTCGTTTCCGTCGGCCCATATGCGTTGTGCAGTTTATAGCCATTGGGGGGTGTAAGTGAAGCCAGTTTCTCACCGCCTGTAGAGAGATGTTTCAGCGAATGGTTTTCAATGCTCGTGACAAACTGGTAAGCCACCTGTGTTGTCATAAAGGCATTGGTGATGTGTTCCTGCTCAAAATATTCATTTAGGGCAATCAGATCAAGACGCAGTTCTTCGGGGATAATATATACTGTGGCACCACACGTGAGGGCTGGATACATGTCGTACATATTGGCATCAAAGCCATACGAAGCATAAGCTGTCACTTTATCTCCGGCCTTCATGTCGAAATAACGGTGATACCAATGTATAAAGGCAACCAAGTTGCCATTTGTGAGTTGGCAACCCTTGGGTACACCCGTCGAACCAGAGGTATAGAGCATTATAAAAAGGCTGCCGGGGTTAGGCCCGCAAGGGAGTTCTGTTACGGCAGGCAGGTTTGCCAGTTCCTTAGTAAGGGTGACCTCCCCTTGGTATTCGTCCACAATAGGCCGCAGCTCCTCGTCTGCTATGAGCAGTTTTGCTTTCGCATCCTGCATCATAAAATTGAGCCTTTCCTTGGGATAGGTGGAATCCAACGGCTGATAAGCACAGCCGGCCTTTTGTACACCGAGCGAGGCGATAACCATCCACTCTGAGCGGGATATCAGCACAGAAACAACATCTTCTTCGCCCAATCCCTTTGATGCTATATATCCTGCAATGCGGTCGCTGATCTGGTCCACTTCAGCGTATGTTAGACGTTTGTCTTTATACACTACAGCAATGTTGTCGGGTGTCGCTTCTGCCTGTTGGCGGAACAGCGAAACGATGGTTTGCGTGGTGTCGTAAGGAACATCGTTTTGATTGAATGAGTCGAGCAGTTCTATTTGTGAAGCCGTCGTTATGTTGACATCGTGCAGATTCGCTTTGGTGATAATTCCTTCCAAAACAGCCTCGTAGCTTTCCATGAACTGAGCAATCAATGCCTCTGAATATTCGCCGGAGTTGTATTCAGCCCTAAGCATATATTGACCTCCGGAAGTGTAGGCCATCAGGCAGAGCGGCAGATTCAAAGTGAAATTGTGGAGCTGCGTGATATTCATGGGTTTTCCCATCAGACTGTTGTCGTCCAACATTTCTCCCCGCCAGGCAAACATTGAGTTGCTTTGCAGGTTGAGGTCTTCCATCAGGTCGGAATAAGCATAGATATCGTGTTCGCGACAACCTGTCATCTGCTCCTGTACGGCTTTCAGGAAGTCGGATACGGATGTTTCGTCTGTGAATTTGGCGTAAACGGGCAGAGTCTTCACTGTCATGCCTACCGAATGAAGGAAGCGCTTGTCGGTACGTCCATTGTAAACCGTTGTGAAAAGTGATTCCTGTTCATTGTTGAATTTCGCCAGAAGGTAGGCGTATGCTGCTGTGAAAAGTGTTGTCTTGTAGATTCCGTTAGCCTTGCAGAAATTTTCCACCTCTTCCCTGCTAATACCTATGTTACGCACTTGATCAGCCTCCGAGGGTGCATCTTCAAGGTCGGGGATGAGCGGAGTGAACGTGTCACCACAGTCAAAGTTCTGGGCATACCAATGTTTGGCTTCCCCGAAGGCCGGTGATTGGCGCATCTCTGCTTCGGCAAGAGCCACTTCCTGCATTGTCACTTCTTCGGGAACGAGAGTTCCGCCGCCGTAAACCGTCTCCACATCGTGAAGCATCACGTTCAGCGTGGTACCGTCGCCGATGATGTGGTGCATATCAAAGAACCAATAGATGTGTCCCGCATCGCGCATCACACGGACGTGAAACAGTCTGCCTCCGCAAAGCTGGAACGGCTGAAGGAAAGTTTGCTTCTCAGTTTCAAGGTCGCACTCCCCCTGAAACCCCTGAACCTCTATCCCATTGAACTCTTCTACTTCCTTCATGTCAATGGACTGGAAGGGTTCTCCCTCCTCGTTCACCCCGATACGGGTGAAAAACGTGGGGTGTGCCTTTAAAGTCGTCTCAATGGCGAGACAAAGGCGTTCAGCATCCAGACTGCCGTCCAAAACATAAAGATAAGGCAAGTTGTAATACACTTCATTTTCATGTCCTACACATTCGGCGTAAATACCGTACTGCGATTTTGACAATGGGGCTGATGTTTTCATGATGTGTAATTATTTGTATGTTACTTCGTTATCAAAATTTGGTTTTAAAGAGCGTCGGAGACACCGTCAGTGAAATCCAGGCCCAATGAGCTACGTCGCTGCTGTTGGCCTGCTTCAGACGTTGCATCGTCTCCGTACCGAACATCACGGTGTAACCCGCTTCAAGTGAGATGTAGTCGGTGAAGTTGTAGCTGGCCTGAATGTCGAGACTGTGACCCAGCGTGCTGCTGAGACCGCTCAGTTCTGTGGCTACTGCCAGATAGTGATAGGTGGCACTGAGATCCATCTTGGAGAGAGGTTTGCCGTTGACACCCAAGAAGGCATTCTGCAAACCCGGAGTGAAACCGTTGATAAAGGCGCTCTCGTAGAAATAATCCAGGATGCCGTAGAATTTGGTGCGCGAACCGTAGAGAGGAGTAAACCCTTTATTCACAGCGTGAAATGGCAATCCTGCCATACCGCCGTAAATGACGGGTACGTAGTCATCACCGCTCAGACGGTCGTAGCCTGCAACAAATCCATAGTATTTTGAGGGTGTAATGGTAGCCTTTCCGCTGACCATCCATGCCTCTATCTTTGCTGCAGCCTTGTAGTGGGGATGCACTATTTTGCCGGCCTGACGATAGTAGGAGGCTTCAAACCTCACATATTTTGGATGAAAGTTCAGATAGCCGCCATACATTTGCTGGTATTCTGTGGTAGGAGGATTGTAAGACTCCTCTGGTTTCCCGGATTGCAAACCGACATTCATGAAAAGGAGTGAGACCCCCAGAGGAAACTTAGGCACATCGCAGTGATACCATACCGTCTGCATCGTCTTGTAGTTTTGAGCACCGTCGTTGTAGTAGGTACTCTTATATACGTTGCTCTCGTTCTGGTTGTAGGCGAAGATGGCGTGAACCTTATGACCGTGACCTTCGTATCCAGCAATCACCACATCGTGCGACAGGGAGGCCATCGCAAAGTCGTTGGTACCAATGATACGCTCGTCGTCATAAGACAGAGCGACGCGTCCCACCTGTCCGAAAACTCCTATCTTAGCCGTCATCTTGGCCCAAGCCTCATAAAGGCCTATTTCCATATTTTTTTCTGTGCCCCACACGGCCAGGTTTTGAAGCACAGCACGCGTCTCCAGTCTTTGCCGTTTGTAGCCCAAGATGATACGGGTACGTCCCAGAAGGAAGTTAGACTGGTTATCGTCCTGTTTGTTGCGGGTGACGGGCAGACCGCCTCTCACTATTTCTCCGTGTGCCAGGAAGTCCAAACCCAAGTCGAATTCGTTTTTCTTGACGGAGACCGAATCACTTTCTGCGCACAAAGCAAAGAGCGGTACAGACAGCGCAACGGCAACGAGCGCTCGTTTTATTCTACACATTTCTGTGCGAATTAAGGGGTTATTCAAATTCGAAGATACTGGTGAATCCCGTCAGGTTGAACACGTTTTTAATATCATCGTTCACCCCGCGCATCACCACATGGCTACCGGTCGATTTGGCACCCTTAAGGATACTGATGAGGATGCGCAGACCGCTGGATGCAATATACTCCAGTCTTGTGCAGTCTATGATGACGTCCTTACCGTCGCTGGTGTACAGAGGCTTCAGCGTTTCTTCCACCTCCAGCGCCGCTGCTGTGTCCATTTCTCCTTCCAGTGTGGCAACATATTTGCCGCCAATTTCTTCAATTTTTGCTTTCATAGTATTTAGATTTATAATTATTGTATTAATGTATTCTTTTTATTAATGTCAGTGTATTGCGTCCGTTCAGATGTTCGTAATTGACCTTATCCATGATCTCACGGAACAAGTGAATGCCCAGTCCTCCCACCTGGCGCTCTTCTGCCGGGAGGGAGATATCGACCTCCTCCTTCAAGGTGGGGTCGAATGGTATACCGGAGTCCGTTATCACAACTTTAAGACTGTGGCCGTCTGTCATCATGCAGACATCTATGCAGCCCTCCGTTCCGGCGGGATAAGCATATCCGATAGCGTTGACCACAGCTTCTTCAACAGCCAGCCTTATCCGGTTGGACAACTGTTTCTCTATTCCCATTTTTTCGTACATTGCCTTTTGAAAGCTATTGAGGTTCGGCACCTCATGAATGTCGTTTTTCAGCGTGATTGTCTCACTCATAATACTCTCAAACTGCTGAGGCGCATAGCGGATGGCAAGCAACGTCAGGTCATCGCTCTGTTCAGCATTCTTTACGAAGCGGCGCACCTCACCGGCCATCGACTCCAGGATGTCTTTCGGGCTCAGATTCCTTTCAATACTGCGTCCGAGCGCTTCATGTACGCGCTGCAGACCAAACTGCTTCCGTGCGCTGTTCATCGCCTCCGTCAGTCCGTCGGTGTAGAGGAATATGGTGCTGTCCGGACTCAATACGGTCTCCTGCGACCCGAATTTCACATCGTCAAACAGACCGACGGGCAAATGCGGGTTGCACTCGAGGGTCTGCAGACCGGCATCACTGATGATAATCGGTGCATCATGGCCGGCATTGCAGTAGTGAAGATGTCCGGATGGCAGGTCGAGCACGCCTATAAACAGCGTAGAGAACATATTGGTCTTGTTGCCCTGACAGGCAGTCTCATTGATATAGTGCATGATGTGTGCCGGGTTGTTCTCGTGTGTTGAGAAGGCTCGGAAGAACGAGCGGGTTCCCGCCATCAATATAGCCGAAGGTGTCCCCTTGCCGCTGACATCACCGATGCAGAAGAACAGCTTCTCATCGCGGATAAAGAAGTCGAAAAGGTCTCCGCCCACCTCGCGGGCCGGCAACAGAGAACCGACGACATCCACCCCGTCCTGCTTCAGATGATTGTGAGGCAGCATGCTCTGCTGTATCTGGCTGGCTACGCGCAACTCAGAACTGATACGTTCCTTCTCGGCATTTACCCGGTGTAAACTCTCCAAATCGCGTTTCGAACGCCACACGATAAAGGCGATGAGCAACAGACCCGTTATCACCATCATCAGGAGGTTCATCCGTATATGTCGCAATTCACCAAAGACATCGGCACTGTCCAATACATTCATCAGTATCCAGTCGGTCTTACCGCCCACAGGGGTATAGAACACAAACTTCTCATGGCCATTGCCGTCCGTTATGGTTGCAATACCTTTCTTGTCCTTGTCTTTTTTTACCTGTTCGAGGGACTGCTTCAGCAGTTCATTATCTTCACCGGCAAGCAGATTGTATTGTCCAGTGACAAGAAAACGTTGAGTTGACTTGTATGTCTTGTCCTCGTTGATAATCGCTTCAAGCCAGTCCAGCGAAAGGTCGGCCTCGACTACGGCGACAATATCTCCCTTACCGTTCCTGACGGGCACACCGTAGGTCGTAATGCGCTGCATTGCGCCCACGTTGTCCATATACGGTTCGCACCAATGGCTATTTCCGGTTTCCAACGGCACGTTGAAGAATTCATATTTTGTGTAGTCGTGTCTCTTCGACCCCATCTGCATCGTTTCTATAGTTCCGTCAGGCCGGCGCACGGAATAGGGCTCATACCAGTATCCCCTTTGAGGAAACAGGTTGGGGACACAGGCAATACAGCTGCCGAGAATCATAGGATTGTTCTTCACAATCTGGTAGGTTTCACTCATCATGGAGTCGGGCTGCAACAGGTCGTCAGTCACAATCCACGACATATTGTCGAGCACCACCTCCACTTCTTCCAGTTTGTTGCGGATACTGAGGTAGAGTGCATTGTTTTCGTGCTCCATCACTCGTATTGTCATATGCCGGATGATATCCTGACTGCTGTAATACAGCAATCCCGTTGTCAGCTCAATCAACAAAGCGGCAACGATGATGACAATGAGATTGAGATTGGTCTTGACAAAGTTGTTGACCAAAGTCCACTTATTCTCCTTGTTGGCCCATTTATTCAGCATATGCCAAGCAAAATCTTTTTTTCAGTCACAAAAATATAAAAATATTCCGATTTACATCACATTGCCCCGATAATTTAACAATTAAATAAAAAAAAATATGAAAATAAGCATAAAAACAGAACTTTTTTGTACCTTTGCGCCACGTTTTTCATAAACATAATGAAATCAAAGTTGTTAAACTAAAAAAATATAACTATGCCAAACGGTAAGAAGCACAAGAGACACAAGATGTCTACACACAAGCGTAAGAAGAGACTCCGCAAGAATCGTCATAAGAGCAAGTAAGATCCTTTGGATATGACCAGCGAAGTATTCATTGACGTTGGCCCAAAGCAGATCCACATAGCCCTCACTGAGGATAAGAAACTCGCTGAGTATCAAGAAGAGGGTCTTTCTGAATCGTTTTCCGTAGGTAATATCTATCTGGCAAAGGTACGCAAGCTCATGCCCGGGCTGAATGCGGCCTTTGTTAACGTAGGCTACGAGAAGGATGCATTCATTCACTACCTTGACCTCGGAGCGAATTTTGCATCATATGCAAAGTATCTCAAGCAGATATTCTCCGACAGAAAGAATCTCTTCCCCCACTCCAAGGCTCAGGTGTTGCCGGCCTTGCCCAAAGACGGCAGTGTGCAGACAACACTTCAGCAGGGACAGGAGATTCTGGTACAGATAGTCAAGGAGCCCATATCCACTAAAGGACCCAGGCTCACCTGCGAGATAACATTTCCGGGACGTTTTCTCGTACTGATACCCTTCGAGAACAAGGTAAACGTCTCCACCAAGATAAAGGCTTCAGCAGAGCGAAACAGACTCAAGGCCATCGTGTCGAGCATCAAGCCCGAAAACTGCGGTGTCATCGTACGCACAGTGGCAGAGGGCAAGAAGGCATCGGAACTCGATCAGGAAATGAAAATCCTGTGTCGCAGATGGGAGGACACTTTGCGCAACGCGCAAAAGGCAAAGGATTTGCCTGTGCAGGTGTACGAGGAGAGCGGCAGAGCCGTAGGATTGCTGAGAGACCTTTTCAGCCCCGCCTTCGAGAACATTTACGTGAACGAAGAGCGCACTTATCAGGAGATAAAGGACTACGTGACACTTATCGCGCCCGAGAGAGCCGATTGTGTGAAGCACTACAAGGGACAGCTCCCCATCTTCGACAACTTCGACATCACGAGGCAGATAAAATCCTCGTTCGGCAAGACGGTGTCGTACAAGCACGGAGCCTACCTCATCATCGAACACACAGAGGCGTTGCACGTGGTGGATGTCAACTCCGGCAACAGAGCGCAGAACAAGGACAACGACCAGGAAGCCAATGCTCTCGACGTGAACTTGGGTGCTGCCGACGAACTGGCACGACAGCTGCGACTGCGCGACATGGGAGGCATCATCATCGTGGATTTCATAGACATGAAACGTGCCGAAGACCGCGAAGCACTCTATCAGCGCATGTGCGAAGACATGAAGAACGACCGCGCCAAGCACAATATACTGCCTCTGACGAAGTTCGGACTCATGCAGATAACGCGCCAGCGCATACGTCCCGCACAGGAGGTTGATGTGGAGGAAGTGTGTCCCACGTGTCACGGGCAGGGCAAAATTAAGTCAAGCCTGCTCTTCACCAAGGTACTGGACGGAAAGATTGGTTTCCTCGTGAATAAATTGGGTGTGAGTCGGTTCACGCTGCACGTGCATCCCTATGTGGACGCATACATCAAACAGGGATTGTGGAGCATATATCGTAAGTGGCAGGTGAAATACGGTTTCGGGGTGAAGGTGATACCCTCACAGAAACTGGCGCTGCTGCAATACGAATTCTACGACACCAACGGAGCAGAGATAGATCTCAAGGAAGAAATTGAGATAAGGTAAAAAAAGAGAGAGAGCTGATGGCTCTCTCTTTTTTTAGTTGACAAGTTGTTAGTTGACAAGCTGTTAGTTTTCGTTTTGGTTTTCGTCTTCTCTAAACTCTAATCTCTAACCTTTAACCTTTAACCTTTAACCTTTAACCTTTACCCCCTCACCACCCGAAGGCTTTCTTGTCGGCCATCCAGAGTCCCTTGGCCTTGAGCACCTGTTCGATGATGTCTCTGCCGCAACCCATACCTCCGTCGGTATGTGACACATAGCAGCTTATTTCCCTTATCTCGGGTGCTGCGTCGCGTGGACAGCAGGCACACCCCACCCTCTGCATCACTTCGTAGTCGGGTATGTCGTCGCCCACATAGAGCACTTCATCGTCGCTCAGCCCGTATTTTTCGAGCAGCGACTCATACACCTTCATCTTAACGGCCGCGCCAAGGAATATGTCCTCCACGCCAAGCAGCGAGAAACGCGTGATGAGACGCGAGTCGTTGGCGCCCGAAATGATGGCTACGGGCACACCCATGAGTCCGGAGAGACGGATGGCATAGCCGTCCTTGATGTTCACCGTGCGTCGAGGGATGCCGTCTTCGCCCAGAGGTATTGTGCTGCAGGAGAGCACGCCGTCCACATCGAAGCAGATCAGCTTAATTTTTTTCAGATCGTAGTTTATCATCGTAGATGGATTCGGAAATGATATGATAGAGTTCGCGCAGCTTTCCGTCGAGCATCGCCTCGTGGGCCGACATCACACCGACATCGCCTCTGCGGGCAGGTCCCGTCTGAGCCTGGCGCGGAGACATCTCCAGCACTTTGGCCGCAGTTTCCCCGATGAGCGGATGCATCACAGAAAACGGTATCTGCTCCTTCCCGAGGATGTCGGAGGCGACTGTCCACATGTGGTTGACGAAATTGGATACCCACACGGCAGCCAGGTGCAGCGTGTGACGGCGCTCGGAGTCTGTATGATAAATGACGGGCGACAGACGTTCTGCTATCTCGTCGATACAGCGGTAGTCGTCGTCACATGCGGCTTCCAGAAAGAAAGGCACACGCCCCCACTCCGTCTTCCTGCCCTTGGTGAAGCTCTGCATGGGATACATCACACCTCGGTGCTTCTGCGGAATGGCATCCATAGCCACACTGCCGGCGGTATGCACCACGAGGGCATCCGTCGGACACAGAGCTGCCACCTCCTTCACGGCATCGTCCTTGACGGCGATGATGTATAGGTCGGCATCCTGACACAGCTGCAGTCCCCGGTGCCACAGTTGTACGACCTCCACATCTGTGGTGCGGAAGCCTTCCTCAAGAGCCGTTGCGACGTTGCCCCGTCCCAGTATTACAACACGTGGTCCCAAAGCAGTTTGTCTTCGTTCTGCGGATTGCGTGGCACAGCCTTATGACCTATAGCCACCATAGAAAGCACCTGATAGTCAGCTGGAATAGACAGCACCTCTTTAACTATTTCTTGAGCACTCCTTCCGTCCTCTTTGCCTCGTGAGTGCACCTGCACCCAGCAGGCTCCCAGTCCCAGGTCTTCAGCCTGGAGCAGTATGTAGGAAGTGGCGGAAGCGCAGTCCTCCACCCATATGTCTGTGATGGAGGGGTCGGCCATCACCACGATGGCCATAGCGGCATCGGCCAGAAGCTGTGTGCCTGCATCGCGGCATTGAGAGAGGGCCGCAAGCTGCTCGCGGTCGCGCACCACCTTGAAGAAATACGAATGCTTGCCCTTGCTGGAAGGAGCCATGAGAGCGGCACGCAGCAGGGCGCGCTCCTCCTCGGGAGTGACGGGCTCGGAGGTGAAGGTGCGTATGCTGCGACGCTGTTTGATAAGGTCTTTGAAGTCCATACTGAATAGTAAATATGATGAATTTTGCGGCAAAAATAAAAAAAAAGAGGGACATGAGCAAGAAAACGCCTTTTTTTTTCGTTTATGTACTGGTATGCGCACGAAGATTCTTTTACTGTTGCTGTGCAGCTGTCTCCTGACGGCTGCGGAAGAGGTTTGGCTGAAAGGTCGCGTCACCGACAAGAGCGGCGACGGAGTGCCCCTGTGTCTGGTGCGTGTCGAGGGACAGGCGGCCGGAGCCACAGCAAACCTCAAGGGAGAATACAACTTCTCCTTCCAGAGTGCCGACTCTGTGTGGGTGGTCTACAGTATGATGGGCTACGGCACCCGCCGCCGTCTGCTGGTGAAACCCAAGGGACATCTCACGCTCAACATACAGATGATGCCCATGGAAGGCGACCTGGAGGAAGTCACCGTGAAGGAGACGCAGAAACAGATGAACCAGAACGAGCGCGTCAACATCACGGACCTCACCAGGATGACATCTGTGACGGGCAATGCCGTTGAGGAACTCATCACCACACAGGCAGGCGTATCCACCCACAATGAGCTCTCCTCGCAATACAACGTGAGAGGCGGTTCGTTTGACGAGAACTGCGTGTATATCAACGGCGTTGAGGTGTATCGTCCTCTGCTCATCCACAGCGGCGAGCAGGAAGGTCTCTCCGTGATAAACCCCGATATGGTGGAGCGTGTGGATTTCTCGGCAGGAGGTTTCGAGGCCCGCTACGGCGACAAGATGTCGTCGGTGCTGGACATCACCTACAAGAAACCCAAAGGCTGGACGGGCAGCGGACAGGCCTCGCTGCTGGGCGCTTCGGCATACTTCGGCTACGGCAACAAACGCTTCTCCTTCCAGAACGGATTCCGCTACAAGACATCCAAATACCTGCTGGGCAGCCTCGACACCAAGGGTGAGTACTCTCCCCGCTTCCTCGACTACCAGATGTATCTCACGTGGAAACTGAGTCCTGCATGGGAAATCGGCCTGCTGGGATATTTCTCCGACAACAATTACCAGTTCACACCCACCGACAGGGAGACGAAATTCGGCACGATGTACGAGGCGCACGATTTCAAGGTGTATTTCGACGGCAAGGAGGAAGACCTCTTCCGCACTCTCTACGGCACGTTGCAGGTGAAGCGCCGCACGGGTGAGCGTTCGTGGCTCACGGCATCCTTCAGCGCATTCTCCACCAAGGAGCGCGAGACCTACGACATACAGGGTCAGTACTGGCTGGACAACACTCTGGCTCAGACGCAGCAGGATGTGGCCACCTATATGACACACGCGCGCAATCTGCTGAAGTCCAACCAGCAGGTGATACGCCTCGACTGGGAGCGCAACAGCGACAGCCACCGCATCAAGGCCGGTGCGCTGTGGAAACACGAGTCCGTGGAGGAGAATTCACGCGAATGGGAATACCGCGACTCGGCCGGATACTCCATGCCCCACAGCGACGACCGTCTCAACGTGATATACAACCTCAAGAGCGTCAACAAGATATCCAGCAACCATATGGAACTCTACGCGCAGGACACCTGGCGCAAGGAGACCGACCTGGGCATTCTCTCCCTGAACTACGGTCTGCGTCTCTCCTACTGGAGCTGGAACAGGGAGTGGCTCTGCTCTCCCAGAGTGTCGCTGGGCTACACGCCTGCCAAAAACGACCGCATGACCTTCCGCCTGGCTACGGGTCTCTACTATCAGCGCCCCTTCTACAAGGAACTCAGGGACACCGTCACTACGGCTTCCGGTACGGTGGTGCATCTCAATCGCGACATCAAGAGCCAGAGGAGCATACATATTGTGCTGGGATGGGAATACCGCTTCCGTCTGGGCGAGCGTCCGTTCAAGTTCACGGCGGAGGCCTACTACAAGAATCAGGCGAACCTCAACCCCTACAATGTGGACAATCTGAAGATAGTGTATTACGGCCGCAATGTGGCCGACGGCTATGTGGTGGGTGCCGACTTCAAACTCTACGGCGAGATGGTGCCGGGCAGCGACTCGTGGATATCGTTCGGACTGATGAAGGCCTCTATGACAATCAACGGCAAGACGGTGCCGCAACCCACTGACCAGAGGTGGAACGTGAATATGTTCTTCTCCGACTACTTCCCCCACACCACGCGCTGGAAACTCTTCCTCAAGGCCTGCTTTGCGGGAGGTCTGCCCTACGGTGCGCCCCACACGGGACTTGAGAGGCACGTTTTCCGTTCCACAGCCTACAAGCGTGTGGACATCGGTATGAACTTCCGTGCCCTCAACAACGAAGACCGTCACCTGCGCCGCTTCAATGCCATCAGGAATATATGGATTGGTGTGGACTGCTTCAATGTCTTCGGTTTCAACAATGTGTCGGGCTATTTCTGGGTGACCGACACTCAGGGTCAGCAGTATGCTGTGCCCAACTACCTCACCAGCCGTCAGGTCAACGGCCGCGTACTGATAGAATTCTGATTGTAAAATATATAAATAATGAAGAGAAAACTACTATTTGCAATTGCGGTGATGTTGCTGACACTTCCGGCTGCTGCACAGTGGAGGGTCGGGCTCACAGCCGGTGCCGACTACAACAGCTACAGCATCGACAAGCAGTATCTCGAGGACTGTCACTACAGCGGACGCTGGGGTGTGACGCTTGGCGCTACTGCGCAGTACAATTTCTTTGACTGGCTCGGTGTGCGGGCCGATCTCAACTGGACGCAGAAGAACCACCGCGAGGAGCGCAGCCTCGTGCCCATTGACTACAGGATGCGCAACAACTACCTGCAGCTGCCCGTTATGGCCAGTTTCAGTTTCGGCAGCAAGACGTGGCGCGGATTCTGCAATCTGGGTGTCTACGGCGCCTATTGGATGAACGGCCGTATCAACGGTACGGACTTCAACTCGTTCTCCTCCAGATACTATTCCGTGAGCACGGACAAAGAGTTCTACAGCGAGCGCGACAAGCGCTGGGACTGCGGTCTGGTGGGCGGTGTCGGTGTGGAATACCGCTTCGCCGAGCATTGGGGCGCGCAGTTTGAAGTGCGCTGCTACTACAGCACCACCAGCACCGTCAAGCAGAGCGAGTATGTGAAGGACTACCGCTACAACACCACCGTAGCAATGCAGGCCGGTGTCAGTTATTATTTCAAAAGCAGGAAGAAGTAAGGAATCATCCCGGCAATCGGCAAACACATGAACACTATGAAAAGACTTACAAGCAGAATATACGTGCTGGGAGCTGTGCTCCTGACCCTCACCCTGGCTTCGTGCCGGGAAGACAGTGACGAACTGGTGCCCTACAGCAACAGCGATGACGTGATTTTCAACAAGGCCAAGAGTAGCTTTGCGGCACAGTTCCAAATACTTTGGAACGGCATCAATCAGAACTACGGCATCTGGGACGTGGAGCACGATCTCTACGGCCTCGACTGGGACGACGTCTATGAGAAATACAAGCCCCGTTTCGAGGCGCTCGACATGCAGCAGGAGGTCTCCGACTCAGAACTCAAGAAACTGCTCGACGAGGTGATGTCACCGCTCCACGACGGCCACATCTATGCGGAGCTCCAAAATTTCCGTACCGGCAGCTATGTGTCCACATGCCCTTCGGAGCTGCGCAACAAATCACGCGAGGATGAAAATGTGTACACCAACAATGTGTCCACTCAGGCTTATCTCGCCGACATCATCGAGGAAAAGCATGCCGCAATGAACCGCGATGCCATACTGTCCGAACTGACGCCTCACCTGCCGTGGCTCCTGAATGAGATAAACAGCCTGGCGCAGAAGACCACACCTACGGAGATGGAGCTCTTCCGTCTGCAGCAGCTGACCGCACTGGCCGAGGGTCTGAATGCGGCCTCGACAATGAGGGATGCCTCACAGATGGTGCTGGCGCTCAATGTGCTGGCCATGAAATACGAATTCCTCCAGGTGCCCGGTCTGCAGCCCTATTCGCCCAATTACTACAGCAACGACGGCATCGACATGCAATACGTGCTCTTCAAGGGCAACATCGCCTATCTGCGCTTCAACACTTTCGAACTCTCCACTTATCTGGACCCCAAGGAGGCGACCAAACTCTTCGCCAACGGCACAAACGGTGACATAGCGCTTATCAAGAAGGTGCAGGACACCTGGAAGGCATGGTTCAACAAGATACAGCAGCTGAAAGCCGACGGCACGCTGCGCGGTGTGATTATCGACCTGCGCAACAACGGCGGCGGCGATATGGACGACTACCAATACGCTCTGGGTGCCCTGCTTCCCCCGGGCGGCATCGAATACGCCAAGTGCCGCTTCAAGAGAGGCACCGGCCGCTACGACTACTCCTCTCTCGTGCCGATGATCGGCACCACACTCGACGAAGCCCATGCCGTCGTGACGGAACCCGTTGTGGTGCTCGCCAACTGCAATTCCGTCAGCATGTCGGAGATGACCTCTCTGGGTGCCAAGAGGATGCCTAACGGACGTCTGATCGGCAAGCGCACCTGGGGCGGAGTGTGCGGACTGAATTACAACCCCGCCTACAGAAACAACTATGCCGGCAACGTGGGCGAGAAGCGTGTGACGCCCGTCTATGTCTATGTGCCCGTGTGCTGCTCCTTCAGTCCCGAAGGCCGGAGCTACGAGGGCGTCGGCATCGAGCCCGACATCGATGTGGCTCTGGACCTCAACGCCTACAAGGCAACGGGACGCGACTCCCAGCTCGACCGCGCGCTGAAGTACATCTTGGAGGGAGTGTGAGGTAATTGAGAATTGACAATTGATAATTGATAATTGACAATTGATAATTGACAACCAATGAACAATAACATATATCACATAAAAACGATGCTGGGTGCTCTTGTGTTTGCCGGCATCATGACGGGCTGTGCGGACGATGAGGTCCGCGACATCACTCCCACGGGAATTATCCCCCAGGAGGAGTTCGACGCGCCCGAGAGCGACGACATATCCAAGGCACTGGCTGCCATCGAGGGCATCAGCGACGTGACCATAGACCATGCAATCATAGGCAAAAAGAAGGCCTACTTCTTCTCCGTGGAGATGCCCGTGAGCCATCTCGAGGAGACGGGACAGACTTTCCCCCTGCGCTGTGCGCTGGAATACGAGGGAGCCGATGCACCCGTCATCTTCTACACGAGCGGTTACGATGTGGGCAACGGCGCCGACAATTTGGCCGAAAACGACATGAAGGGATTCCTGAAAGCCAACGTGCTGCACATGGAGCACCGCTACTTCGGCAAGTCGCAGCCCCAGAGTCTCAACGACATCAGCTACCGGTACCTCTGGGCTGAGGAGTGTGCCTTCGACATGCACCGTGTGGTGACGCTCCTCAAGGAGAAGTTCTTCAAGGGCGGCAACCGCTGGGTGAGCACCGGACTGGGCAAGGGCGGCGTCACCTCTGCGCTCTATGCCTACTACAGCGACCTTCACGGATGGAACGATATGAACCTCTATGTGCCCTTCGCAGCCCCCTTCCCCACTGCTACGCCCGCGTCCTGCGAAGACAAGACTCCGGGCACCTATCTGGTGAACGTCTGCGGCAGCGGATACGATGAGGGCAGCGATGAGGACAAGGCCTTCAAATACCTGCGCGATTACCCCAACTGCATTGCCAACAGCAAGGCTCTGCGTGATGTCTGCCTGCGCATTTTCTATCTGAAGTATCCCGATTTGTATCTCGGTGCCCTGAAGGCCTACCCCTCCAACGTGGAGCAGGCTGCGACGGCTGTTGTGCTCTCGGTGTTCTACGACAACCTCTCAGGGAAGTTTTCCTATCTGCCTTTCAGCAGATGGGCTCCGCTGGTGCCTGATCCCCGCACCGCCACCGCTCCGGAAGCTACGGCGAAAGATATTGACAATGTGGTGACATTCATCTTCTCCACCTCGGAGGGACTGGACGCTATGCTCCCCGATAACACTGATGAGGATTTCCTGATGACGACGCGCGGCTACACAGCTGATGAGGTGCGCCGTCACCGTCAGCGCGGCGAGAGGAACGAGAGCTACTGCATCCAGTCTCTGCGTGAACTGGGCAGCATGAGGTTCGACTATTCGCTCCTCACTTCCGGCACGTTCCTTACGGCCGCTGCGGCAGCGGATATCAATGCCAATGTTTCGGAGACGGAAGCCCTCTACAGGGATGTTTATCCCAACGCATGGGACGGAGGTCAGTTGATGAAGAATGTCAGGAACTGGCTCCACACCACGCAGAAGCCCCTGCTCTTCGTTTACGGCACCAGTGATCCCTGGACCGGTGCTGCCATTCCCGACATCACGGACAATGTCAATGTGCGCAGGGTGATGGTTCCCGGAGTGGGTATCTCCAACGAATTCATGACGGCATTCGACAAGAACACTTCGCTTGTCATCCAGAACATCATCTCGTCGTATATTAAGCGTTGATGCTTGTGCAAAAAATAGGCCGCTGATTTTTTCAGCGGCTTATTTTTTAGTTGACGAGTTGACAAGTTCGCTTCGGCTTCGCCTAATTAATTGATAATTGATAATTGACAATTGACAATTGACAATTTCAGTTGACGAGTTGTTAGTTGAAAGGTGAAAGGTGAAAGGTGAAGGGTGAAAGTTTATTTGGTTTTCGTTCTTCGTTTTTCGTTATCGTTTTCATCCAACTTGTCAACTCGTCTACTCGTTTACTCGTCAACTGAAATATCATTTAGCGAATGCGCTTAGCCCTCAATAGCACCATGCTGAGTGGTATGTCGGAATTTCCGACACACCTTCTCCTCCTTCAGTTCTCCTTCTTTGAAAATGTTGCCAATATGCTCTGTAATGGTAGTTCTTCCCTTACCAAATAGTTGAGCCATTTGTTCTTGTGTCAGCCATACTGTCTCGTCTTGAAACAGCACATCGACTTTCACATTACCATCTTCCGATTGGTAAAGGACTATCTCATCTTCTATTGGTACAATATTATCTTTCATAAGCTATTATTTACATCACCCACTTTCAGTTCTCCGTTCTCATTTAGACAGTAGTTGTATTTTGCCTCCTTTGTTTTCATCCTATGTCATACGTCAGACTTTTCATGGTATTTAGTATTTTCAAGGACAAAGATAAGGAATTTTTCTCACTTGACACTATCTATATACTATAAACTTTACACTCTAAACTTTATTCCCCTACTCCAGCTTTGTCGCTACGATATAGTCACGCAGTTTTGTGCGCCACATTTTGTTCTGCAGGAGAATCCATAGAGGTTCGTCCAGCATAGCATAGTTGACGTTTTCTTTGAGCCAATGCTTTGAAGGTGTTTTTGTTTTCGCTTGTACTCTTTTCGGATATATCAGATGCCAGAATCCGTCGGACTCCAGATGCCAGAACGGTTTTTCTATTCCTGTGGGAACGTCGAACTGTGATGACTTCGTGTATATCTTCATCAATGCGTTGTATTTTTCTTCCATCCAATCGTTTATGACGAAGTTGTTGTTGCAGCACACATTCTCTTCCATTGCGTCTATCAGAGTGAGCAGCAGTACGGGTTTTGCCACAATGACCTCCCCGTTTATCTTTGCTTGCCTGATATGTACTATCAGGTCTGCATAGTGACTGAAGCATTGCTCGTAGTTGAAAAACTGCAGGGTTCTGTTCATAGACTAAATCTTCCAGTCGCTTGTTGTTCTGTCAAAGTACTTAATGATGTCTTCGTTCCCATCCTCCTGTTCGAAGGTTGCGGCAAGATGTGTTGTTGCCCGGGAAACACCAACATACAAATATCTTCGCATAATGTCAGTCGTACATCCCTCCAGAGCGGTATCAATATCGTAGAAGAATACAACCTCAAACTCCATTCCTTTCACCTCTGTAAGGCGGAATACACGAACGGCCTTTGTGCTTGATGCCGTTCTGTTCTCTGAACAGTCGTACACCTGAACGCCGTTCAGATAATCCTGATCGTTGATGCGGTCAACCAGTTCTTTGATATTCACATCCTCTCCTACAAATATAGCCACCGAAGGCATGGACTCATTGTAAGCCCGATAGACCTCGATGATTCTCTTGGCTATCCATTCTGCCTTTTCTTCCTCATCATCAGAGATAAAACATATAGGAGCAGGTTCACTTTTAGACCTCTCTTTTTTGGTCGTATATGGAGCATCCACGCCTCTATCGTCCTTATACATCTGCTTGGACATATCGAGTAGTGAAGGCAACTGGCGGTATGATGTTTTCAGTTCAAAGACTTCCAAATTGGGAAGAATGAATTCCTTCAACTGATTCCAACTCTTTATACCATTATCATTCAGTCCCTGCATGATGTCGCCGCAAAGCGTTATAGAAGAGAACTCATAATGCCGGAATGACGCCATAAAGTAATAATCTATGATTGAGTAGTCCGTCGCTTCATCAATGCCAATCACAGGTCGCACATTATCTTTGTATGCATCTACATACTTGTTCTTCATGCCATTGAATCGAACGCGAGACTTCTTGTACATTCCCAGCAGCATGTTATTGATAAAGCCAACTATCAGCTCCAATTCCTCCGGATGGATTCTCTTTCCACCATCTTTCTTATGGATTTGCTTCAATAGGTTGGTATTATACGACGGGCTTTCAGTCTCAATCAACTTCTTCCTGTACAGCTTATACAATCTTGGAATTTGATTTAGAAGGTTACTTTCTACCCCGCGACAGAGGAAAGCATAGTTTTTAGTGAACCAGCTCAATTCACCAATCAACGCCAAATCATCAATCACGATCTGAGCCTCAATGAGTGAATAAAGTTCCCTTTGTCTCTTGGATAGTTTCTGGTTGCTGTCGTATTTCTTCAAACTGAGTTTCTTCAGAATTGGCTTCAACTGCTGATACAACTTCGCTTCGTAGTCGATATTATCCGTCAACTCTTCCTCTTCATCCTCCGCCTCATCCATTGCATTCTCCTCAACCTCATCCTCCTGAACAACGATAGTCTCCTGTCGCCATTCCTCAAAGAGTTCAATGATTGATGACATCAGGTTTTCATCCTGTGAGATATTGTTCTTAATGATCAGAGCTTTCTTATTCAATTCACTTGTCAGCTGTTGCTCTATCTGCGACACGTTTTTCTTTTCGTTGTCGTACAGGGAATTAAACAACCTTATCAACGCATCAATATCCTTGATGTTTTCCGCTCTCTTGCAATACGCCTTGATTGTCTGTGCCAGCTGATTCCATGAAAAGTCGGAGGTTTTTAACTGGAACGCATTAAGCATGATATTTGAGATATTGCGGATGCAAAAATTCTCAAAGTCGTCTATGGCCTTCTTGGGATTGAGAATGAGATTTTTTTCTTTATTACTCTTAACTTTATATAGTTTAAAAGGTCCGTCAGAGTTTGGCTTTCGCAGTTTGTAGTCCAGCAAGATGTGACTCCTAAAGGTATCGAGTGTTGTTGTATTGTTCTCGTTCGCGTTGAGATATTCCGCTCTCATGTTGTTCTGCAAAAACATAAGCAACTTATCTGTAGGAGAAAAGAACAACCAATTCAAGTCGCGCACATTGGGGTCTGTCAACGAATCTATCTGTTCTCTGCTGAGTGGCACATCATAATCGTCCAACGCTTCTTTGGATATCATAAATTTGAGGCGCTGAATCATTGTCGTAGTCTTTCCCGTTCCAGGACCTCCTTCGATAACGATGGGAACGCCATCATAGAAATGAGATCGCTTCGCATCTTCTTGCGTTTCATCCAGAATATGCTGAGAGCGTAGAGAGAAATCATTTCGGATGAAGGATTGAGTTTGTTGAATCTCTTTTTTCGACTCCTCCAATTCTCTTTCTATTTTTTCAACCTCAGCTGCTAGCCTCTTTTCTTCCTCATCACGCAATCGAGCCTCTTCGCGAAGTCTTTCCTCTTCCTCTTGGCGGGCTCTTTCTAATGCGAGTTTAGCTTCTTCTGCTTTTTTTCGCGCTTTCTCCTGTTCTGCCTGTTGCTTCTTCAGTTCGTCTTCCTTCTCCTGATGATGACACAGAATATCTTCGAGGTATTGGAAACTATAAGTATGTTCATCGCCCTCAAGATTTATAATCAGCTCCTCAGCCGATTTTAAGCGGGGCACATAGGTAGCTCTGTTATATATTGTAACATCTACATTATTAGGCTTATTTAGGGGCTTTGTCAAAACGGTGTAACTTCTTGTTCCATTATAGTGCTTAACCAGAACGCCACCCAGTTTGGAATCTCTAGATACTGTTTTGCCATCTGTCTGAAGAGCATATCTGATATCACCGATAACAAGCCAATATTGATTCAAGCCTACGTAACGCTCAAGTCCAGATAATGATGCTTTGAGGCTACAGACCGCTCTTGCAACAGCTCTCACATGGGCTGAGTTTAAATCTTCTATTTTGATATGGTTGTCGATAGCGGATGCTACGTCGTATATATCTTCTCTTGTAGTATTATTTCTACTAGATAAGCCGAATAGAGAACGGATTTTCTTACTTCCCAGCATATTCTTAGAGTAGGTAATTCGAGTTTATTAAAAAATGATTATTCCTCAACAAATAACTTTTTAACCTCTCCGTTTGTTTTGTAGTTGCCAATAGCTTCCCCACGATAAACGGTCTTTGCGATAAGTGGTTCACCAACTTTTATATGGTCTATAGACAGAATGTCTCCCTCTTTTAAACTGCTATTTTGAACCCTCTCAACGCGCAGCATCTTTGTGTCCTTAAAAATAACCACAACAAAACTCACTTCTCGGTTAAGATAATTAACGGTGATTCTGCGTCCAAGCGGAGTATCGCTTACATATACAGTCTGGTCATCAAATCTCCATTCACTATCTATTCTGATGGAGCCACACAGATCGTTCCAAGTTGCGAAACCAAGGTATATAGCAATTGTATTTAGAGTATAGTCATTTGTATTCCTGTCATCAACAATATAACCCATAAGGCGCTTTATTGTATTAACGCCTATAGATCTGTTGGTTGAAGAAAAGATTTGTTCGCATAACACGTCGTAATCTTTGGCTTTATCGAAGCATAGACCAGACTTCTCCTTAATCAATTCTATTATATGGTTATTGAATATCATCTCTTATTACTTATCTTAGATAGTTTTTTTGAAAAATCATACTCGACCGTCTCCAGCTCTCCTCTTATGTATGATGATACAAGGTAAACATCCTCTTCCTCATCATCTTTTGTAATCATATAAGCACTGCTCACAAGATTACATGAAGGAAATTTGTCAACAGAAGACATTCCGTACGTTGAATCATTTTTCTTAATAAGGATAGCTCCATGGTGAATTGACTCTACCGATTCCCACATAGGCCATGTAAACTTAGCATCGAGTGAGGTAAATGTCGCAACATCTATAATCCCCAACCCTATCACCTGACGTTTCAAATCTACATTCTTATAAGCTCTTTTTACGACAGCATAGGTGTGATTACAGTCTTGAAACAAGAACGGCATTGCGTCTGCAAACAACTCCGATTCCTGACCATCCTGTGTTGTGATGTAACATTCATTTACAGATTCTCCATACTTAAAGCCTACGAGTATCCCTGTATCTTCAAACAAATATAACGTATCAAAATATCTCGGCGATATTCCCATCTGAGTCACCTTGATATAGTCTCCCATAACGGTGAGTGTCCTACCTTTCCATGACGCATAAGTCACATCAAAGTCATCTACAGTTAAGACTTTATCACAATTTATTTTCATTGTTATAATGATACATATATTAAAGAATGGTTGTCTGTAAAGCCATCATTCTGTTTGTCGATATCAAACTGGTCTTTCCTAATAGACTCTATAAGATAGTCAACCGGGCAGTCCTTATAAAGGCCATCCGAACAAATCAAAATCTCATCTCCTGTTTGTAGGGATATCTTGTGCTGATCTACCTTATCGTCTTCGTTACCCATAATAGAACGGGTGACAATGTGACCATACCTCTCGCGTTCTTTAAAAGAAATAATGCGCTTATGGCTCAATTCATTCAATATAGAGTGGTCTTCCGTTTGAAAATAAACTTCATTATTTCTAAAGACATACACTCTGGAATCGCCGGCCCAAAAGATTGTTGCTTCCAATCCACACAAAAAAACTCCGGCCACAGTACTTCCCATTTTCAGGACAGAAAGATTCTGGCGCTCTTTCAGAAGATTATTTGAAGCTATGCGAGTGGATTCCTCAATAGACATATCCCGGCTTAAACCGTAGGCAAAGCTATCTCCAACAACTCTGGCTGCAACATCTCCAAAAGCATAACCTCCCATCCCATCTGCGACAAGATGCAGGCTACGTTCTTGTCCCAATTCTGTTGAAACAAGATAGTCTTGATTTTGTTCCCTGCTGCCGATATTACTATATTTGAAAACCTTCATTATACTGCCTTTATCGTATCTCCGCCATGCTTTGTAACACGAGGACGAGTGCTAATCTTCATCGGTCGGCTGGTAACTCCTTTATCCGTCGATTTCGTTGCCCACAAATAGGCTTCTCCTGGCAAAAGTGTTGCCATATCTGAGGAAGAAAGAGTTTGTAGCTGTGTGATGGACTTCTGCACATGTTTTACCCATTGTGGGCTATTAAACTTGTGCATCAACATAACGGATGACAATTCTATAATTTCTGTGGGAAGGCTCATGGGATCCTGGCTTGCAATCATCATCGAGACACCTTTATGTCTCATCTCTCTGATTGCTGTAACGATGGTGCTTGTCAGGTCTTTATTGTCCATGTACTTATGTGCCTCGTCAAACACAATAAACTTATTGAATCGAGTGCCTTGATATTCTTTCACGCCAGCAAAGATGTTCAACATGATGACAAACAAGCCCAGAGCATCATCTTTATCTATAAACTCATCGCGTAAGTCTACAATAATCAGGCGTCCGGGACGTAGTAAAGAGCCTAACTTTTGTGTATCGTCAATGTACTCTTCCGCAAACGCCAAGCGCTGCTGCGCCAATGCTTTCTGAGATGTTGACAACAAGGCTGAGTTTTCTACGCTTTGCTTCAATCCTTCCAGATTAAGGTTTTTGCGATTAGCTCTCATGATTGCCCTGAGTTGATTGATATATGTGGACTCGTTACCCACCGCCTTCAACAAAAACATCCAGTCTTGAACATTAAGGTCTGTTGAATGGAAGGCAATGGGATGAATCTCTATTGACGGATACTCTTCTTGTCTTTCTTCTACTTTGTCAACAGGACATAACATGATAACATCTTCAATATTACCTGGCTCAGCACCGTACACCTCTTTTAGCTTCTGCAGTTGTCCTGCCTCGTCATTTGCATGAATCATCGACGTGAACTCGGGTGCATAATCCATACTTTCACTATAATGGAAGATGACACTCGCCATCGGCGCTGGCAATAGGTTTATTTTAGAGAACTGCTTCAGTGTCATTTCTGTTACAGTTCCTATCGTATAACTCTTACCGCCTCCCTGAACACCAAACAGACTTATTGTATTTGTCTCGCTAAGATCAATCGCTATCTTTCGATTGCCGTTTATGCTCTCGCCGAGTATACCGTACTGTTCGCTTCCGCTGTTTTTACCAATCATGATGTCATATTTTGGCTGTACATAATTGGGGTCTACAGCAGGTTTCGGCTCAGTCATGACATCTGGCGTTGTCGCCTCAACGTGCTGAATTTCTTCGCTCTTTTGAGGTTCATTTCGGTCTTCTTGAGGTTTGGAAACAACATCAATTTCGTCTACTGATTCACTGGAGATATTTTGCTGCTCATTAGACTCTACAGGAGATTCTATTTCGCTACTTAGTTGCTCATTTTGAGGTTTAACATCTTGAACAGGAATAAAAGACTCTTCATGATTTATTTTGAAGGATTCTTCGCGCAGGATTCTGTCAGAGGTTTCAAAAGCGGTCTTAAATTCTTCGTCTGCTCTAATCTGGGCGATATCCGTTGTCATCACAGAGGCATCCTTGTCCAGGATACGTTCAATCATCGGCTTACCCATGATGTAGAAGAGCGTTTCATTTAGATAATCTTTACGCTGGTATTCTGTGTTCTTAAATTGATATATCAGACCGAGCCTCTTGAAGCGTATTGTGAAGTTACCCTGAATCAGAGACAGGATAAACTTCTCGTATTCTTTTGCTGTTTCCTCATTGAGATAATTATATCTAGCGGCCCTTCGAGAATAGAACGACAGCAGCGACTGCAGCTCAAGAGTCATCAATTCTCTGTCGAGTCGGTCGGGCGTCTGGTATTCAATATCGAAACGCTTCCTCAGAGCCAAGATCGTATTCTCAATCTGATGCTGCATCTTTTCTTGTAAGGATGCCAGTTCTTCATCGGAGAGGTTCTGACGACACTTTATCTCAATGACTGTAAACACGATTTCTCTTTTCTCTGTATGGAAGTCCACCAACAGGTCATCCGCTCTCTCTAATGAGTCGGAGTCCATATCTCGGAACAGTTCTTGATGCAGGTCGATAGGAATAATGAACGAATCTTCCAATAACCCCTTTTTGCGAAGCATTCTCTTCATCAGAGTCGTCCCCAGAACTTCAAAGGCTTTATTCCTGGTGCTGTCCAATTGCATAATCATGCTACTGGATACAGAGCGAATGTCTGCCAAAAGTTCATAAAACGCTTCTTTATCGTCAATATCAATGCCAAAGCTCTTAAAATGAGGGGCCAATAAACCTTCTATCTCTGAAGTCGGACGACAGGTAAGGAAAGAGGATATGCCATTTAGTTCCGCACTCGGAAGATAATCCAGCAGATAGGGAGTTTCGCCTTCCTTGCACGGGATGTCAAAGAATTCTGGCCCCATGTTCTTATCGAAAGTGATCACCCAGTCGCTGATATCATGAACATAAGACAGCATGATTGAATTCCTGTCCCTAATGCTGAGAGTGAGAGAGGGAACAGAAACCTCGTAATCTGTTGTCATCGAACGGGCAACCATTCTCTGTAATGTAGAGAATAACTTCTGTGTTTCGTTGGCAAAAGGTGAAACTGGATTCGGAATCGGCATTTCAGAAATATAGCGATGCCACATGTATCCTTTATCCGTCTTCTCCACTTGGACAATAGGTCTTTCTATTACTCCATTCAAGTAGAAAGACTGTTGCAGCGTGTTTGATCGCTTCAAAGACGCTTGAGTCGGGAATGGATTAACCAAGAATGAGAGATGTGCAGGATACTTGTTGGGGTCGCTGATAAACTCCTCAATGCTATTAATGGAAAATCTGAGCTTCGGGAACAATCTGTTGTCATCCGCCTGAGAAAAGTTTTCTGCTTCCTCTGACACCTGTGTATCCGGATTAAGCAAATCTTTCAACGCCTCCCCTTGTGGGAATCGCTTGTCGTCACAGAACATGCGAATCTCATAATGAATATCAAATGGCGTGTTGGCCGTGCTTTGCTCAATCATTACGAGGTTGTCTGCGAACACAGCTGCATCTCCTGCATTGAAAAGGTTGATGATAAGCTTGTTGGTGTATGGATGTTGAGTCACATATTTTCTTATCAGGCGGAACACCATCTGCTTGTTGACATCGGAATCTATGCGGTATTGGACACCGATATTTAACAACTGAGAGACGTATGCTTTCAGCTGGCGAAAACCTGTTGAGAATGTATCGTCGTTTGCTTGCTGTGGATTAGCATAGAAGCCCCATCCATAACATAATTCGCCTACATATTGGAGATAATCTTCGTTGTAGGCATCACGCATCACCAAAGGAGCGACGTCCTGCAACAATTCACCATAGAACAGATTATCCAGTTTTTTGTACCATACATCGGGTTTTCTGTAGCGAGGGTCCTCTGCCGTCTTGGCCTCCCAGTCTTCATACTGCTCGTAGATGTTAACCAACCATCCCAGCCTAATGGGGTTTAGAGGTGTCAACAACTTCGTATGGGCCGTGTGTTCATCCGGCATCTCCAAGGTTAAGGATACGGTGTCTATACTCTGAAGAGCAACTGCCAACGTTTGACTTACAGACGCATCATCAAAGGACCTTAACCAAGCGTGATATTCAGAAAGATACTCCTTAATTTCACTGATATGATTAAAGACTTCATAGGTTTCTATCACACCGGTTCTATCTGGTGCAGACGCAAGAATGCTGTCAAAAAGCTCCCGCCTCTTTTCTAAAAGAGTCACCGGAATCTGCACCCCTTCAATTTCTTTAAGTATAAGGGATTTTAGATTTTCATCCGTGTAGTTATCAGATATAACCGCATCGACATAACCTACCCTACCACTATTTTTTAAGATAATTTCTTCCAGTTCAAGAAGCTTTTTCGATAATGGTATCTGGTAATTGTTGTTGGCATCATATCTGAGCTGGAACGTGTTGATATGGGTTGCATACTGCCAGCTCTTCAGCTCGTCATCTGACGTCTTGCCAGACTTATCCGTAATCGCTTGTCGTTGAGGGATTGACAGTTCTTGACCTTTTCTGTTCAACTCAATTCTGTATCGGAAATAGGCTTGTAGCAAATTGCTCACCTTCATTCTGGTGCCAGTCTCCTCTGGTTCTTCGGGTGAATCTTGCACCTGTAGGAAGAAGGTGTCACTGTCCGAAGTTAGAAGACGGCGCTGCTGTTGTTGAAACTGCTCCTTGCTTATTCCGGTGCTATCATGTTCCCTTTCCCACAGCTGTTGTATGTCTTCATCCCGGAAGTTATCCGTTACATTTAACTCCGTACCATCTATGTCTTCTGCATACACATGGAAGAAATAGGTGCCATTCTCGAATGCATTGTTCAGCGAAAAAGAGATATCACGAAAATCCTTATTGTTCGCTGGTATTTTCTTGGTAACAACATCTGTTTCTTTGTAGAAACCGTCGCCGTTCATAAGAGCAATCCTCACCTTCTTGAGGTCCTCGTATGCGCTTGGCTTGGGAGAGAAGAATATTCTAAGCTTTACTCTCGCGCCTTTATTTTGGTCGATTTTCAGCTTAAGATCTTCGCCATCAATTGATAGGGCTTTTCCACCGATTTCCACTTTAGTAACGTGTAAGACACCAAGCTCTGTGATGTTTTTAAGGTAGTTGTACCATTTAGAGAAGTTGAGTTGTGGATATCTTGTCAGAATCTGTTCACACAGGTCTTTCCTGTTTATCAGACCATTGTTTTCGCGAAGAAATTTTGCAACCTCTGCTTGAATGGTGCCTGGCTTGACTGGCAGAGAACTTATCCTATCTGCAACTGACAAAGAATAATCGGCCAAAACTGCAGCACAGTCATCGTTCTTCGTTAACAGTTGAGGGATGTATTCCTTCTTTGAAACTATTGTAGTATCAGGAATTAGGTTCAGAAGATACAAGCCATCGCCTATCGCTTCATCTGTGCCGCCGTGAAGAATAACATACAGTAGATACTTAATCTTATCCTGCAAAGAAACCTCCAGCGTTTTGTCCGTAAAACTAAGCGCATACTTTACCGCCTGTTTGTCGGACAAGCTTCCCTCCAGTTTGGCAAACAATCTTTCATCAAAATCAGATATACTCAAATCTCTGAATGTAGCATTTCCATAGGAGTCTTCCGCAGATGTAAAGCTGTTCACTGGGATAAGCACCAAAATGGAAATGGTGAGATCATTGCGCAATTCGATAAGTTTCGTGGGGGTGATATATTCTTTTCCCGTCAAGTCTTCATCTTCGGTGAGGATATAGATTTGAGTTGAAGTCTCCAGACGAGACAGACGATTGTAGAGATCACGCAAGACATCCATAGAGAAACCGGTAACTTTCATACAGTTACCCGGAAGAGCATTTTTTATGCTCTCGCCATATACCTCCATAAATATTGTGAGGATATGGTCATAATATGCGTTTATAATGTTCATGTCTTTGTGATTTATTTATTGAACTTATACCTCGGGCGTATCTTCTGTAAAGAGGAGGCGTCGCTGAGATCCGTGTAAAAACCGATCTGGCGCAGTTTATTTTTCAAAGCTGTCATATTATCCTTGAATGCGAGATGAGTTTTAATATCAGCATCCTTGAATCGAGGCTCATTGGCGCCATCTATAATCAGTCCATATCGGTAGCGAATTTCTTGAGCCAGCTGTCGAATACTCAAAGGACGCGATTCAAATTCACCATTCTCCTTGGGGTTCAGAACCAAAAGCTGAACCAAAACCTCCAACAACTTTGAACCGATGGCTCCACGACGCGTATATTTTCGGCTTCGACCATCAATCATTAAGGCTGACGTCTCGTTCTTCATGGAGGCTTTGTCTAAGAAATCACGAGAATACTTCAATTGATATGCAGCACCCACTTTCATTAGACACTGAACATACTTTTCCAAAGGAGTACTTTCATACTGCAAATATTCTTGCAAATCCTTTGCATTCTGTTCTGCCTCCTGCATTTCCTCTATTGTTTTTGCTTCAGCAGAATAGCGATTATATATGTTTTGTAAAATCGCATTTATCTGAGCATTTATTTCAACAGGAGTATTCTTTATCATAGATAATGCGACGGATACAGAAGAATGAGGAGTAATTTGTCGACGCATCACTCTTATTGCATATGAGGCCCGAATGTAGTCCATCAGGCCATTTAATGTTTTGTCCATATCGGCACAGGCAATCGGTGAAACGCTGCTTTCAAGTTTATCGGTTAGGTCAACAACTTGACTCCAATCATCTTCGACATCTAAAGTGCCTTCCTCTACCATCTTAGGCAATAGATATACCAACTTCTGAAAGTATAGCGAAAGATGAAAACCTGTCAATATTCGCAAATAATCAATGAAGACAGAACGAGGAATGCTGTGTTGATAGGCAAGCAATCTCATAATATCATCACAAAAAAGGTTAGCTTGATTCTTCAGGATTGGCTTTATCTCCATTTGCGTCGTAGGAACTTTTGTGTCGATATCAACTAATTTAATTAAATGGAGTATGCCTGCAGTGTCAACATCCAACGTCGGACTGTCAACAATCTTTCGACTCACATTGTCCCATCCTATTGAGAGGTAGCTTTTCAACGCGTTCATCACCTCTGGGCGTTGACTTATCATTATAAAGAGCTGATCGGCTGTATTATAGTCCTTGGTGTGTTTTTGATTCCTAATGCGATAGCTCTCTAAGTGAAGCGGTCTCATTGAGGCTATGTTTTCTTTTGCCTTACCACGATAAACCATATTTACAAGACTGCTTCTAATCCAACTTTCAACTGCATCTGAATTTTGAGAGTAACCAAGGATATTGTCATACTTCTCTAAAACGCTGAAGTATTTCTTTAAAGATTTAATGTCATGAAAGGTTCCTGATTTCAACATGAGTTTAATGCGAGCACCATTGTTGCGCATCAACATAAATAGGTTGACCAGCACATTATCTAAAGTAATGGCCTTAACATCTGCGGCAAAAATATATGGTTCGCGGAATACTCGCTCGTCCTTATTTATAATGGGCATCTGCATGATTTACTCCTCCTCTTTCTTTAGGGGTTCAACAATCAGTTGCATAGATTTCTTATCCAGGGAAATCTTATAGAATGATTTCTCGTTGTTCGTAACAATCACCTCAGTGTAAGTTTCACTTGCCAATAGGTTTTTAAATACTTGCAACTCGATAAAACGTCCTCTCAAATCGCTTAATGACGGACTGAATCCATTCTTAATGTAGTATAGCATCTCATACAAGTCCAGAGAGACAGTAAGTTGAACTGAGTGATTCTTCTTGTATCTAAACACGAAATTCTCATGCTCGTGCTCCAAGAATTCTGTGAGGTGTCCATTGTCATCAACCATAAGGTCAAAATCTTCCAATGGGAATCGACGATAGCTCTGTCCACTCGGGTCATTGACTCTTGTTGAAGCAAGGAGCAGATGCTTGGAAGATACAGATTCATTCCAGCATCCTTCACTACAAGAAATGGCATACGCAAGTCTTCTCTTTTCGTCTAACCAATTCGTTTCCCCGCTATTCAGTATTTTGTAAAAATTCTCAATAGACTGATATGGCATTCGCTTCAGGAAATCAATTTTTCCTTCAAAATACTGATGCCGGATGAATACGCGATGACGAAGCTTCACAAACTCGAGTTCGTAAGCGTTCATGTCATAGCTTGGTATGATGGTCAAAAAGTTGTTAAACTCTTCTAAGAGCTGAGCAGTTTGGCGAGAGGCAAATGCGAGGTAATCCTTCTCGTCCTTGATACGATAATAGAGATCTCGGTCCTTGTCCGGTATGGCCACATTGGCTATATCTGTTTCGCGAAGAAGCTTAACGATTCTGTCTTCTGAGCGCAAATCCGGAAATAAATAGCTTTCCGGAGCCGTCACATTGAAATACAGGCGCATCCACTCTTCTAAACGTATGCGTTCATATTCAAACTGTAATCTCTGCTTGTCTTCCTCATCGGTAGCCTCTGCCAGCTGCCCTTTTACTTTTTCTTCCCGTTGAGCGAGAATGGGGATAGATGCACAGTTGTAGTCTCGTGTAATCAACCAGGCTATCATTGAGCGAAGGTCACGCATCGTGATGTGAACCTCACGTTTATAGACGATGGTTCTAACTATCCATTCAAGACGCGCAATTATCTCGTTCCCGACAGCCGGATCGTTTAGAGATTTGACATTGAAATTGATGAAGCATTTTTCGGCAAGCGGGCAAGTGCGACACTGGGCCCAAAGGTGAGATGAGGTCAGCGCCTTAATCTGCTTACGAAGAAGAGATTCACCGTTTTCATCCAAGGCCGTTACAGAACGCAGATTAAGGTTAATCACCATTACGCCCTCTGGCAGTTTCGTTACTCCTTCCTTGTAGAAATACTCATCAATAGCGTCGTACAGGAATTTGTGCTTCGGAGAGTTTTCGAGGAAGTCCATCAGACGTCCCTCATTGATGGCAATTATGCGGCCCTCTGGTGCAGCGCGAAAATCATCTCTCATTCCTTCAAACGGACGGAAGAAATCTTCCAAAACGTCGCTGTTCTTCAGATTAGCCTCATCTTGCGAACCATCATAGTTGGTCTGATAAACTACGCCATTCAACTCGATACGCGCTCCATTGTGCGAATCAAAGCATTCTCTCTTATCACTACTTTCCTCTACTTGACGGATAAATGCCGTCTTGCCATCGCCAGCATTACCGGTTATAATCAACAGGCGATATTTCCCTTCTCTAATAGCAGAAAGCAATTGGGAGTCAAGTTTTGTTTTAGTATAAGTCTCCTTATCCAGGATGTTGTCGCCCTTCCAACCTGCGCGCGTTCCGGCATTGCCACTTTCACTCTGGCTGTAAAGGCTGTTAATATAGTCGACGATGTGTAGCTCTGTGCCATCGTGATCTATAGTAACGACTTCTGTTTTCTTTGCAATTCCAGCCTCCCCAATGGCTTCCAAAGCTTCTAGCATCTCTTTGGCGGTTTTGAATCGCCTCTCGTGTCTGGTGTCAATCGCCTTCATCACGAAAGCAGCAAAATCAGCACTAATCAGAGAATTAATTGACGATATCTCCGTGGGCTTTTTGTCGAGAACGGGAATTCTTTTTCCCGGCCAAGGATAGCAGTGGGCCAACAACTCATACAACGTGACACCTAAAGCAAAGGTGTCTGCGCTGTCTGTCCATTGCATTGTCTGCCCATTCATTAGGTCTGGAGCTAAATATGGCCAAGTACCAACCTTATCCAAATCTTTAACGTTGCCCGTTGCAATATTAAAATCTATGAGAACGAACTTTCCACTCTTTTCAAAGATGATGTTCTCCGGCTTGATGTCGCGATGACGCAACTTCTTCTCGTGAAGATAAACCAGAGCAGAAGTCATCTCGTGTATAAACTTATAGATTAAGGGCAGAGAGAGATATTTATCACCAAAGCAATACTCTCTGACGTCCTTACCGTTTACAAACTCCATCAAGGTGTAGAACAATCCACCATAGGTTTGTCCGTTATCCTTGAAACGAACTATGTTGGGGTGATTAACGTCCTTCAAGGCATTGAACTCGTCAATCGTTGACTGGGCACTTACACCCTCCTTAAATATTTTGGCAGCATACATTGCGCCCGGCTGCAAAGAATGTACTGCCTGGAACACTTTTGAGAAGCCGCCTCTGCCGAGTTCTTTATAGAGCGAAATGACGGGAGTGATCATGTCTCCGTTTTTCAGCTCATCCCACGATTTTGCCTCAGGATGCTTTTCTTGGGGACCATATTTCTTTTCGATTGCCTCTTCAAAAATATAGTTGCAAATCTCGTCAATGTTTGACCAGCGATCCTGTGAATCTTCAACAATGATGCGGCTACAAACAACATCTACCCAAGGTTCAACATTGGGATTCCGTTTGCTTGGCATCATATCTTCCGTAAGAGCGCCGCCTTTAGCCTTTAGCTGCAGATAGTTGGCAAATGGGATTTCGCCCACCATCAACTCATAGATAATAACACCAAAGGAATAGACGTCCGATGAAGGAGAATAGTCGCCAATGATAACATCTTCTGAGGTGTAGGGATCACGGTCGAAAGCATCCATACTCACAGAAACATTCAGTTTGTCTTCATCGTGAAGAATATTGTATGACAGGCCGAAATTGGCCAAAGCTGCATGACGGTCTGCCTGCAAATAAATATTTTCCGGACACACATTCCTGTGAATAACATTGTTCTCATGAGCGAATGCAAGCGCTCTGGCAATATCGAGTATGATGACAATCTTATCTTTGTCCGTGAAGGTGTTTCTCTGCATCTCACTGCGCAGAGAGTGCTCTTCCATATAATCGGATATCACGTAGTAATGGTTTCCATCCTCACTTGTCTGACATTTATTCTTGATGATGAGTGGAGATGCCGGAAGAGACTCTTCGCTCATCTCTGCATTATGCACCAATTTGTTATGACGATCCAACTGCTGCGGTGTCATGCCAGACCTATTGAGGGCATAATCACGAACCTTCACCTTCTTGTCACTAAAAAACTTGTTGTGGCATAAATACTCCACATAGTCGTCATTGGCCTCTATTATCTCTTCAATGATATAGGAAAGAACCTCTGTCTTCACCTTGTTCTTGGGCTCGCTGCTGCCCACAAGATAATCTACAATTGAGGCTTGCAAGTGGCCTATAGCGTTAGGAGACTTATGAAGTCTGTCATTGTCTGTGATATAATCTATCAGTTCTTCATCAAGCAGAAAGGTTTTGTTGTCACAGAACGACCCACTTTCAAAACCGGATTTGTTTTGTCCAAGCGAACTTAAAGTGACAATCGAATCAACCCAGGCTAAACCAAAGTGGTGGTCTTTTTTCTTCAGATATGTTGCCAGCAATTTTCCTTTGAAGGTGGCCGACTTTATTGGATTGGGCTTTTCTGTATCGTTGCAAAACCACGAGTCATCATTAGCCTCCAGTCTGCCTTTGAAATCCTTGTTTTCTATGTTGTATATGGCATGTGGAGCAACGACGATACAGTCATATTCCCAGTACTGCACTGCACCCTGAGCGTTCATGCTGGGATATTCGCCATTTGGAATCAGGTAATAGCTATCAGGAAGCTTTACCTCCAAAAACTTTAAAAGGCGCTCCTCCCCGGCATTTACCGGACCACTGGAAAACTTAGGTAAGCATATTTTAGCCATATCGTGATTTTATTTATTTATTCCAACTTTCTATTTCTTGTTCTACCATAGAGATAGCCTTTCTTTCCAACTGCTTTGATACCTCATTTTTTTCAACATAAGAAGAAATGAGGCCATCTATCTGCTTCATCAGATTTTCTTCTAACAAAGGTACTGGAACTAAATCAAGATGATGCGCCTCTATTTGAGGAATTACAGAACCTGTCGTAAACAATGTAATCAACTTGTTGCCTATTTTAGATGAAAGTACAGCATACAAATACCCTTTTAAAACGTCATCCTTAGGAACAACTCTCATAACATGCTGAGAGATTACACATTTTTCGAGCTGATCGTCTATTAACACAGTATTTCCTATTGTCCCGCCGCAAGTCACAAGAATCCAATCTTTCTTTACTTTGAGCTCGGGCATTTGTTCGACTTGTCTAAACGACAACTTCTTATCACTTTCAGGAATAGCCATTAAGATATCTGCACCACCCAAAAATGTCACACCATTTGTCACATACTCTCTTTTAAATATCCCTGGTCTAAAAATTCTTAATGTCAGTTCCCCCAGAGTCTTATACTTAAAATTAGAAGTGATATAATCATAAACTGACCTGTTTGGACTAGTGTGATAGAATGCCTCAAAACGCTTATTGTGAGAAGAGAATATTGATTGAACAGAAACCCTAGAAGATTTCTTTTCACTAGCAATATTAAATTTCTCTTCTATAATATTATGAGCCTCACTTAACGCATCTGCTGCTTCCTCCCTTAATCGCGCAGACTCTTGAATAAGGTCGTCAACTTTCTTCTGAAATTCATCAGGGAATTGGGGAATAGGTATCGATGCAACGAAGTCTGGCTCGATATGCTGTATTACTGCGCCAAAAGTTCCTTGTGTAAGGAGAGAATAACCATATTTGGAGGCGAGGTATGCATATACCAAGCCTCCTCTGAGGATGTTATTCGGCACGAGCCGAATAACATGCTCAGAAGCGAGCTTCTGAGCATGTTTCGCATTCGCGAAAGCACAATTTCCGATGGTTCCTGAGCGAGATATTAAAGTCCAACCCTTTTCAAGCGTCATTTGCTCTATACATGGAGTATACTTTTTTGAAGCTAACTTTACATTTTCCAAATCTGCTCGCAAAATATCTGAGCTGCTTAAAAAAGGTATCCCGGAATCTCTCTTAGATACATATATCCGCTTGGCGCGATTCCCATAAAAAATCTTGGAGCTAACGTCTTTAATTGAAAGTAATTTGTACGGAGACGAGGCAATCTGCCTTCTCACAATCAGGCCGTCAGACAAATGAAAAGACGCATCAAAACGCAACCCCGTTTGAGCGTTAACAGAATAATTAACTGTGCACGTCTTCATCACTTACCCTCCAAAAACTGTTTGTATGCCTTGCTAATCTTGGGAAGGTCATCATCAACATGTTTGATGCGTTCTACGCGATGACGGGCTATCAGTTCCCCATGACGATTATAACTTGCCCACTCTTTCTTCTCCACAAACAGGATGTCTGCACCATCATCATCCTTTTCATATATGACGTTGCCTCTTCGGTCTTTACCGACCTTCTCTGCGATGGCCATAAAGACATCATACATTTCGCTATTGGGATCAACTAATCTCTCAAGTGCCGTCTTCTTCTGCAAGAAGAGCAACGACGCCTGTACACCCACTTGAGGCAGGAAGGTCTCAACAGGGAGGTCAACGCTGGCCAGCAACTTAAAGTGTTCGAGAATCCATTTGCGCACAGATTCCGTGTTGGGGTTGCCAAGAATGCCGTCAGGGAGCACAATACCCATCTTGCCTCCCGGCTTCAGAAAATTATAACACTGCTCAATAAAGAGGACTTCCGGAGCTGTGAAAGATTTCAGTTCATAGTTCTCTGCAATAGATGCAGCGACTTCCACCTTGGAGCCAAAAGGGGGATTCGTGAAGATGCAATCAAATTTGCCCATTGCATTCTCTAAAGAATATGCGTTATCACAAGCCTCCAAATCACCCTGATCCTTAACGCTCATTGCCACAGAGGCTGTCACCTTTGGAACATCGGGAAGTGTACCATTAGGATATTCCAGAGAGTTGATGTTGTAAATGTTGGAATGACCATCGCCAGCCATCACCATATTCATCTTGGCAGCCTTCTTCAAATCGGGATCAAAGTCGAAGCCGAAAATCATCTTCTCTGCATACTCGCGAACTTTATCATTGACAGCATCCGTATTGGCCTTAGCTTCAAGCAAAGCGCCTTCTAATTCCGGATACATATTCTTGGTGATTTGTCGGCGCACATGATCGAGAACCATCACAATGAAACCACCAGAGCCGCAGGCAGGATCAAGAACTCGGCTATTCACCGTTGGGTTGAGAATCTCCACCATACATTTGATGACATTACGTGGAGTAAAGAACTGACCAGCTTCCTGTTTCAAGGTATTGCTGACGATGGTCTCGTACGCGGTGCCTTTCACATCAACAGTAGCATCCAAGAAAGAATATTTGGCAATCTCTGAAGCCACATAAGCCACACCATAATCGGAGAGAGAAATCTCTTCGTTGCCCGCAAACACTTCGCTGAAGATAGTATCTGTTTTCAGCTGCTTGAAGATATCTCTGATGCGCTCTGCTACGGCAGCTTGTCCTTCTGGGGTGTTGCGTTCTGTCACGCCAACCCAAAACTGACGATGGTATGTCTCATTACGCTCAGCGCAAAGGTAGCGACGCTTTTCGTCATATATTTTGCAGAAGATAAGATTCAGCAACTCCCAGAAGGCATCTTTCTTTCGTCCTTCATTGCCATAAATGTAATCATGACACCGCTTGAATGTGCGAATCAGGGAGTCATTGGCTGGTTTACGAGGCTGAGAACGATCGCCCATACGCTCCATATCCTCAATAGATTCATCTATTCCAGGGAAGTCTGCGATATCTACTATTTTCTCGTTGCCGATAACGTCTTCTACGCGCTGACTGAAATGAAGTTCATCTCCGTTGGTCCACAAGCCAAAATCACAGGAAGCAGCCTTCAGGGCATGATTCAGAGCTCCGTCAACACCCTTTCGAGAATCTGTAGACTTAACCTTGGGGTCACAAACAATGCATATACGCTCTAAATTCTCTGGCTCTTTCGCTGCTCCAGCACGAAATATCGCCAAGTCGACTGTAACACGCTTCTTCTTGTCTTCTTCATCTTGATACGAGAAAACATAGTCGCGCTTCATATCGCTCATTTCAAAACCATACTCCTCATTCATTTGGAGAATGATGGACTGCAGCATATGCTCTTTAGCGTTTGCTTTTTTCTTATCACCGGTGAGGACACAAATCAACTCATCATCATTGAGGATTACCTCGTCTTTTATCGCGTCTTCCATTATTAAGGTTTAATTCTTTGCAAAAGTATGAAATTTTGGCCAGAATCACACAGGACAAAGCCATCCAAGTTTGTCCATTGTCAAGTATCCGGGTTCTTTATCTGCCATATATATCTTATTTTCTTTCTTGTTCTCTTTAAAATAACTGTCTAAAGTCTAAAGTCTAAGGACTTTTTATTTTGGTTTGTTGATACAGTAGGTTCTGTTCTTATTGCCACCATGCGACTCCAAATAGCCGAACTCAGAAAGCTGGCGCAGATAACGCTTGGCGCTGGTGGCAGTGAAGCCAAAGTGACTTACAATCTGTTCTGTGGTGAAATCACCCTTGTCTGCCACGTAGTCCAAAATATCGATCAGTTTCCCCGCCAAAGAGGGCTTTATCGACCATTTATCGACCATTTCCTGCTCTATCGGCTCTGGATATGGATATGATAGAGCTACAGAATTGCTAATGAGAGAGTCGAGATAGAACTTGTTGTAGTCTATCTGAGAAGATATACCCAATTCGCGATGCTGGTTGAGCAGTTGAAGTAATATGTCTTTGTTTTCTGTTTTCACGCCTATATCTGAGTTTTACAGGTATTAACTGAGGTTATATTATAATATTTCGCTACAAATTTACAAACTTTCTTTGAAACACACAAGAAACACACACGTGCGAACGCAAAATTCTATATAAAAAAGATGTTTTGTGATGCAAATTCGCGAAGTTGCTACGTATTTATACAAAAACACACTTATTTTTGAAAAAAAAGACAAGATAATGACACAACCAACAACCATAAACACTTTTTTATGAAAATGTGGAAGATAACTCAAAAGTGACGGATAAAATAAATGCGCGGAGGCTAAGTCGGTATGTAAGAGATTATGTAAAATAGCATAAAAAAGCAATATAAAAACAGAAAAAAATCAAGCCAAAAATTAGTACTGGATTATTTTGCCATATAAAAGAAATTTCGTACCTTTGCGGCCGTTAATTTGAAAAACACGCTAATCATGGAAACAACAATAAAAGACTATCGTAAGCAGGTGCGAAAAGTGCGCCGCTCGCTCATGCAAGAGAAAGAAAGAATAAAGCAGGAATTGGAGATGCAGGAACTGCAATTGCGAATGAATGACCTTATGGAAAAATTGGCAGCCGCAAACGAAATCCTGAAAGTGGAAACAGAAGAACTGAAAGCTAAACTTTCAAATATGAAAAAAGAACTCCGGAAAAAGAAGAAATAAGGCAGAATAATCAAGTATGCTATATTCCACCATAGTTAAAAGAGACGAAACCGGTCTCAACCAAATATACGACGCCGCACGTGAATTCGAACAGGAAAACGTGATGGAGGCACTCATTACCTGTAAGTTCGACATGAAGAAGGTGGAACACACACTAAACCTCGTGCGGCTGTATCAGGCGCGACTGAATATAGAATCGAGGGACTTGGAGGACTTCTCCGAGAACTTCATCGAGCAATACGCCACAGATCACAACGAATGCTTCCGGATGGCCGAAACACTCATCAGACGCATACGCACAACCATCACAGGGAGCATGAAGGTGTTTCGCAAATTCTGCCCGAGAGTGCACCGCAAAGTGGACGAAAAAGGCAACATCGTGCCCGTGCTTGACTACTCGCGACTCACATTCCGCCATTTTCACGGTCAGTTTTTCGGCGTTGAGGTATATGTCGAGGCCGCACAGACATTGATTCGCGAACTGGTCTCCTTCTTCTTCCATCTCATGAGGACACTGAAGCTCTGCAAGGAGATGATTCGCCTGGAGACAGAAGTAAGAGGCGATGCCAAACGACTGAAGGACATCTACAATCGCAGCTGCGACGATGTGCTCAAATCCGTACGCGAAGTGTACGACACCTTCGGGCAAGTGAAACTCATCTCCGACGAGGAACTTGAAGAGAGGCGCAAGAACGCGCGTCCCCTGCACGAAAGACTTGGCAAGGACTACCATGCGCACGACAGGCGATGGATGCAGATTGAGGCATACATGTACAGGCTGGAATCGGGCAACCGCTATCAACTGGACGAGAAAGCCTCCATGCTGTGGGCCCACAATCCCGAATGGGGAAAGAAGGTGTGCGAACTGATACCCAAGCTCGACACCCTCAACATACCGTACAAGCACAGCAAGAAAGCTGAAGCGGAGGGCAAGAGAGGCACCTTCGATGCACGCGAGATGGTGTATCTGGTGAAATGGAGCGGCGTAAGCAGGATGAGCAGGGACGGAAAGACGGTTGTGGACGAAGCCAACGAGCGTCAGTTCTACATCTACCTGCAGACGAGATACGAAGGTGACTTCCTGTTTCCATCATGGCAGGCGGTTTGCCGCGAGAGAAAATTCTTCTACGACCAGAAAGTGAGCATGACTTGGCTGGCCGGACAATTTGCGAATTACCTTCCCGAAAAGTAGGATTCGATTATTTTTTAGAGCAAAAGTTTTGACAGATTACCAAAAAAAATCTGTCATTTTTTTTACGCTTTTTTACACCTGCCGTAAAAGCTTCCACCCAAAGTTTTTACAGCGGCACCCTTTCCCGTAAAAACTTCGCGCCCGCAGCAGCGCCCCACCCTGCGCCTGCCGTAAAAACTGCTTTACGGATGGCAGCAAACACCTGTAAATCAGACTCACAGGCCGTAAACCGATATCCTTGTATTTCTTTGGATAACGTGATATATCGACGTACCTTTGCAGCGTCTTCACCTAAAGTTGACAAGTTCGCTTCGGCTAGGTTGCCTTCGCTTTGCTCGGCCTCATTGGCAAGCCAAAGTGCGCGCTCATTCGGCAAGCCGAAAGTTACGAGTTAACGAGTTGACGAGTTGGATGAAAGGCCGGCCGGCGTATTCGATAAATGATAAATGATAAATGATAAAAAAAAATGAAAACTACAAACGAAAACACTGTACGTAACATCATCAAGAAAGTTACAAAGAGAGAGATCACATTGAACGGTATGATGACCTTCGGCCAGACGGAAAGCGGTATGCACGTCATGGACTTCAAATGCTGCGAGGACACAGAGCTGGAGGAAGTGGTAACAAAATGCAAGGTGCAGCGCATGAGAGACGGAAACGTCTATATCTCGGAACTGCCCCGACGCATCAAGAGCAAACCAATCTTCCGCGAGGACAACAGTTCGCTGACGCTGGGCAAGGACGGCAGATACTACTTTGTGTTCACCCTGCCCGAGGAGATGGTGGACCAGTTGCCCGAGAGACTCATACGCCAGGCACGAGCCATAGCACGCAAGGCCATGACACTCACCTTTGAGCCTTAGAGGGAGAAGTGAATGGCAACATGGCGTTCCAATTGTTCCAATTGTTCCAATTAAAAATGAAAGACCACAAACCTTCCTTATATACTATATAACTAATTAATAATTAATAATATATATATAAATAAGAAGAAATGGAATACCTTCAAAAATTAACTGGAACAACTGGAACTGGAACAAAACTCAACACAACGTTTTACCTAAAAAGCAAAAATTCAATGAAATACGATATCTCAAAACGAACGGCACCGGAGATGCCTACCCTCGGAAAAGGGACAGAATGCATCAAAATACTGCTCACACAGGCCTCAAAAGACATGCACGAACCCCTCGTGCCGATGCTCTTCCCCATACTGGGCGCACATCTCAGCGCTTCGGAATTTCAATACCCCGACCTCACCTGGAAGGAAATATGCGGCCAAATGGCCAACCTCGTGGCCGAAAGCGGGGGTAATAAGGGACAACTGTCACACCTGACGGAAGCCATCTGCCGCAACATGCGTCAGCACGACGAGGAGGAATACCGCAAACTGGTGAACTGGCAAAAGCAGATGAAGACCAAAGCCGCCAACAAGGAGAAACCCGAGAGGCCGGACGTCGCCTTCTGGATGCCGCCTGCCGATCTGACCAACGCAGCCTTCCTGCAAAATGCTATGGCGCTGGAGGCGCTGGGCGGACGCACACAGTATCTCAACCTGCCCGAAGTGGAAATGGCCGACCGCATCGGCGGCGGACACAAGCAGGTGAGCCATCTGCTGCGCAACATATACGACCGCCAGAGGGCCGGCGCGCTGCGAGCTACGGCAGAGGGCGTGACGGGCAACCCCGTGCTGCGCGTCAACCTGACAGTATCGTCCACACCGTCGGCAACGAGGAACTTCTACAAGAGCGAACTCTTCAACGGCACCTTTGGACGCATGGTCTTCAGCTACAAGCCGCGCATAGGGCGCAACGGACGCATCCCCAGACTGGGACGCTTCACGGACGAGTTTCACGAAGAGCTCGGCGGCTACCTCAAGCGGCTGGACGAATGCAAGGGGCGCTTCATCATCAAGCCGCTCAACAAACTGACCGACCGCCTGGCTGAAGATATGGCGACGCTGGCCGACCTGGCAGATGACGACATGCTGTGGGACGTGTCGAAGCGCGCTCTGGTGTCGGCATGGAAGGCAGGCTGCATCCTCTGGGTGCTCAACGGACAGGTGTGGACCAAGCCGATGGGCGAACTGGTGGAATGGCTCGTGTATCACGACCTGTGGTCGAAGATGCATATCTTCGCCGACCTGCTGAGCAAAGGCGCCGACGTCACTCTGGAGGCGCAGCGTCGCGGACCCAGAAATATGCTCGACAGTCTGCCCGATACGTTCAACGTGGCACAGCTCGAAGCACTTCGTATAGAGCTCGGCAAGGACAAAGACGGCGCCAGCGGGCAGTTGCGTAAATGGGTGTTCCGTAAGTTCATCACATACTCTAATCAGACGGGACTATACTCCAAAACCAAGGAATACCTTGGCGATGTGTGATGTAAGATGTAAGAAGTAAGAGACGATAACGATAACCAAAACTAACAACTCGTCTACTCGTCAACTTGTCAACTAAAATGTAAAAGATGAATAAGTTTGAACTTCAAAAGCTTCGCGACCTTCCTATTGAGGGGGTCGCGAAGCGACTCGGACTCCAGGTGGAGCAGCACAAGAGCCTATGCCCGTTTCATGAGGACAGTCACCCAAGCCTGTCGTATCGGGTGAGCAAGAATACCTACCGATGCTTCGTGTGCGGAGCCAATGGCGACACCATCGAACTGGTGATGCGGCATCTTAACAAGGACTTCAAAGAGGCCTGCCGATGGCTGGCAGACGAGAACTGTGTCATCCTTGATGAGTGGAAACCTGCCAAGACAGATGAGGTACAGAAGCCGTTTGATGCGACAAAGTATGAGCACTTCTTCAAGCGGCCTTGGTTGAACGAAGAGGCACGAAAGTTCCTTTTCGACGAGCGCAGGATTGACCCAAGGGTAGCGAGCTGGTGCCGGTTGACATCATGGAAAAATCGTAGTGGAATACCATGGCTGCAAATACCTTACTTCAATCGTGAAGGCAGGCTTGTTGGTATCCAGAACAGAAACCTGATAAAAGGTGCTACGCCTCGCTTTAGATTTCCTCAGGGGTCACAATGCAGCATATACAATCTGCCCGTGCTAAAACTGCTGCAGCCAGGCGAGGCACTGTGGATCACGGAAGGATGCTCCGACTGCTGGGCGATGCTATCCGCAGGACACAAGGCAATAGCAATACCGTCCGCCACTTTGCTCAAACCTCAGGACATCGAACTATTGTCAATGGTCAATGGTCAATGGTCAATCAGCTTCCACATGTACCCCGACCGCGATGCGCCCGGCGAACGGCTCTTCATGCAACTGCAAAGCATGCTGCCCTCGTTGGTACATCATCAGTTGCCTCTGGACTGTAAGGATTTTAGCGAGTATTATCTTAACTTGAAACTTGGAACCTGAATATGAAAGCGATGTATAAATCAGAACTGGCACGGCTGGCTGGCGTTAGCTCCAACACGTTTCGCAGGTATCTGAACTCGCGCAGAGAAGTTCTTGCCGAAATGGGTGTGAAGCCACGCGCCCAAACGCTTAACCCCAAAGCCGTCAAATATGTAGCTGATGATTATAATATTAATGTGCCAGATGAAATGCAATAATTTTTTTCTGCTGTTTTGCCGATGTCCACCAAAGACCACCAACGGGCTTCGCCAATGTCGTATCTTTGCATCGTCAAACTCCTCAGAGTTGTCTCAGACTTGCCTCAGCGCTGCCTCAGCGTGGCCGAAAGCGAAGTAAGAAGGAAGAGGCAAGAAGGCTGAGGGCTGAGGAATGACGAAGCGCTTCTATTAAACTTTTAAACTATTAAACTTTTAAACCTAAAACAAAATGGCAAAAGTAGAAATGATGTGGCTCAACGACGGAATGCGCGGACGAGCCGACAAGACCTCTCGCACCTACGTTAAGGTGAACAGCATCACGGGCAAGACCTACGCCGTGACTCTCCGAAACCCCGCAACGGGTGATCGTTTCAACAACGCACAGATTCAGAACAACAACCGACAGGGCGCCCTCTGGAAGGGTATCGCCGCTTGGGTGAAGGCCGCAAAGGCCGCTGATGCCTCCGCAGAGGACAAGGCACAACTGGAGAAGTTCCAGGACCAGCTCCGCAGCCAGCACAAGTACAGCACGCTGCGCTCCTTCATCGCAGGCAAGCGTTACGCCAGCGTAGCAGCTGACTACAGCTCCGTGACAATCGCCGACGGCGAGTACACCAAGACAGTCGAGTTCACGTACAACGCCCGTCCTCTCGTAGATGGCAACGAGGACCCCGGTTTCAGCGGTGGCGATAGCCAGAGCGGTAATCAGGGCGGTAACTCCAGCTCAAACGTAACCATCTCGCTGAGTGCAGTTGGTAACGGTAAGGTCAGCATCGACGGAGGCACAGCTGGTATCTCCAAGTCGAAGAGTGTTGCTCCCGGCACATCGGTAGCCATCCTCGCTACTCCCGACAGCGGCGCAACGTTCACTCAGTGGAGTGACGGCAACACCGAGGCTTCCCGCAACGTGACCGTTAACGCTGATAATTGACAATTGACAATTGACAATTTCAACTAACAACTTGTCAACTCGTCTACTCGTCCACTTGTCAACTGATTCATCATGAAAAAGAAAATCTCCTTACTCGCATTCTGCTCCGCAGTGGCATTTGCTGCTGCGGGGCTTTGCCTCCCTCCGATGGGAAAGATTGACTCCACCGTACTCATGCTCGTCGCCCAGTTGCTCGTGCTCTGCGCAACGCTTTTGGGTGTCGATTCGTACTTCGATAAGCTCAAAGAGCTAATGAAATAAACCTCAAATCTATAATGTCACACAGAAATCACAGAAACCACAGAAATATCTCACAGAAAAAAACAAAGAAAACACCTTTTATGAGACAGACGCTCTTTCAGAGCTATAACGCCATCAGTAATAATCTGCTTGTAAGCGAGCTTCCAGACAGCGCGAGCTTCCAGACAGCCTTATCACTAACGCCGTTATCCTTATCAGGATTCTATCTCAAAAAGGAAAAACCAAAAAAACCGTAATTTGCAGAATGAGTTATCACAACGTGATTGAGGGGATTTGGACGGCAGACGATGAAAGCTTGTTTTCGATCTCTGACGAACAAAAAAACTCGAAAAGAGCGAAGCTCTCTCATTCGCAAAATATTTTCCTCAATCTGTTTTCTCGGTTTTTCTGCGTTAGCAGGGTTTTCTCGGTTTTTGTTGAAATAAAATCTTTCCGTGTGAAATTAAAAAAAATCTCAAACCTCAAACCTCAATTCTCAAACCACTATGCAACTAACAGAACACTTTACATTGGAAGAGATGCTCCG
>CADCNQ010000013.1 GCA_902802815.1 uncultured Bacteroidales bacterium
TGGCGGGGTTCCACCTCTTCCCATTCCGAACAGAGAAGTTAAGCCCGCCCGCGCCGATGGTACTGCACACCCGTGGGAGAGTAGGTAGCCGCCGTTTTACAAAAAGCCCTTCAGTCAGCAATGACTGAGGGGCTTTCTTGTTATCTGTGCCTGCTCTCCCACGGGTGAGTGGGCGAAGAGGGCCTTTTAGAGGAAAGACTGAATGTCTTTCTGTGCCCGATGAGGGGAGCCATATCTCTTATGGCGACGGAGGGATGTAGGTAGCCGCCGTTTTAACAAAGAAGCCTTCGAGATTTCTCGAGGGCTTTTTTGTTTTAGTTACTTTGCCAGATCTTCGTAGTGACTGTTGTTCGGATAGCGATGGAATGCCTCATTGGCGAGAAGGCGTGTGAGCTTCGGTCGCTGGAATTCTTTCGGAGCCATCTCCAAAAGATGTAGTGCCTTTTCTGCGATGGAATCGTAATAAGTGCCTTTCTTTGATTTATATCTCTTCCAGTCGTCCTCCCTCAGATTGTCGATGCCCCACATCTCAAAGAAAGCGGGAAAGTTGAAATCAGTCCCAATATGCTTACATTCTTTTGTGACAAGAAACAGTACAGAAGAATGCAGGGGTGATGGAGTGGGAATGCTCAATTGGAGGTAGTGAAGAAGTTTTGCTCTTATTTCATACGATGGCATATTCAGAATATGATTGGAGATATAATGATATATGCTCCATCCACGTTTGAAGTTGTCTTCTGCAGATAGTTTTATAGGTGTGCTTTTTAATAGGTATTTTACCTTTTTAATGCCAATAAGTTGGAGATCGAGCCGTCCTCTGGATTGTATGTACCCGGCGATAACGTCCTGGCAACAGTTGAACATCCATCGGTTTCTCTTTTCGGCATTATCCTGTGAGGCCTCCGTTTCATTGTCGTTATGGTTTGTTGACATTATAAGCAGACGCCCTTCTCCCATCATTGTGGAGAGAGTGGTGTGCGGAAACTTCTGAGCTACGTCTTCAATACGTTCCGGCATTCTTTCTGCGAGCACGATGATGAGTGGAATGCTTCTCTCTACGCATTGTCTTATGACTAATCGTTCTATACCGGAGAGTGTGCCGCAAACAATGCAGTCGTGTTCCGGTTGCAGTGTATTCATCCAGTGTTTTAGTACGGGATATATGTCATCAGGTGGCTGATGGGAACATACGAATGCGGTCTTGCCCCTCTCCAGAAGTTGTTCGTTGCCAAAGTAGGAAATCTTTGCCATAACGGATAGTTGTTTATTGTCAGGAGACATCCTCGGGCAGTTTTACGAGAGCACTCACTATGAATGTGGCAATGCAGCACACACATACAAAATAGAAGAAGTTTATCCACCCCAATGTGTCTGCTAAATGTCCAGCTATCATGCCGGGAAGCATCATGCCGAGTGCCTGGAAAGCAGTGCAGATGGCAAAAACGGAGGTGCTGTATTCGCCTCTCGAGAAATATACCAGGAATAATGAATATGCAGCAAATCCGAAACCGTATCCGAACTGTTCGGTGAAAACACAGGCATTTATAATCCATAAGGAAGATGGTTGAGCATATGCCAGATATACATATACGACATCAGGCAGTGAGATTGCCAGTACCATAGGCCACCACCATCGTCTTAACCCGTTACGGCTTACAAGCCATCCGGCGACAATACCTCCGATGAGCAAACCGATGGCACCCAATGTGCCGTATGCGTATCCGACGGACATTGTTGAGAGTCCCAGCCCTCCTTCAGCCTGGGAACGCAGCATGAACGGCTGGGCCATCTTAGCTAATTGGGCTTCCGGCAGACGGAAAAGCAGCATGAAAAGTACAGCTGTGAATACACCTTTTTTAGAAAGGAACGTGCGTAGAAGATTCCCGTTTTCACTTGCTACTGGCATTGCAACATCGTTGGCGGGACGCGGAAGCATGACAGTGTGCCAAGATGCAAGTACAATCATAATAGCTCCCATCAGTCCTAGCGTGATACTCCATGCAACAGGTACGTTGTATTTCTTCTCAAGATATCCTGCCATTATGACGAGTAATCCCTGACAGAAGATACTTCCTATGCGGTAGAATGTAGAGCGCCACCCTACGTAGAATGCCTGATCTTTTTCGCTCAAACCCAGGATATACATGCCGTCTGCTGCAATATCGTGCGTTGCAGAGGAAAATGCCATTATCCAGAATGCGGCAAGGGATAGTTTTATCCACATTGCGGTTTGTAGCGACAGGGCTACGGCGGCGAGGGAAGCCCCTACAAGCAGTTGCATTGCCAGTATCCACCAGCGTTTTGTGCGGAGACTGTCTACCAGGGGGCTCCAGAGCGGTTTGATGACCCACGGCAGGTACAGCCACGAAGTGTACAGGGCCAACTGTGTGTTGGTGAGTCCAAGATTAGTATACATTACAACGGAGAGTGTCATCACCGCCATGTAAGGCAGTGCCTCTGCAAAATACAAAGAAGGCACCCATGCTATTGGCGTATTTGCCTGTCTTTTTGCATGGAACGTGTAATTATCCATATTATTAGCCATGATATTGGAGTTGTTAATGTGTCAATGAGAAAATAGGTTTTAAAGCCGACCGTGGTGCACAGCCATCCGGAGAGTGCCATGGGAGGTGTCATCGCCAGCGATACGAGTGGGATGTATAGCAGGTTTATGGTGTTACGGTAGCGTTCTCCGGATATACTCTTTATGGAAGTTTGACAGGCATATATGCCGAATCCGAAAAGCAGTTGAGCCTGAAATGTACCCATGCAGAGTGTCATAAGGCTAGTTGGAGGCTCGAGTGTCATCATGAGGTATACGGCAGGCGATAATCCCAGACAGAATGTTAAGGGCCAGAAAAGACGAGACTGCGGAGCGCGTGCTACATACAGCAGCCAGCGTCCGGCTGAAATACCTATCCAAAATGCAATTACCCCTATTGTGCCCTGTGCGAAACCGATTTCCTGCAGTGTGCATCCCAAACCGCCGTTATCTGTATGCGTAATCAGAAACAGCACTCGTGTGTAGAACATGAGGCTTTGCGGGAGTAATGCGAAAAAGATTATAAACACGTGTTTCCACCATTGAGGATGTTCGCTGATGCGTGCTATGATGTGCATCTCCGCTTTAATAGAACCGCTTACGGTGTTGTTGCGGAAGAAGCTTTGCACGTGCGTGGTTTTCAATACAGCCATGTGCCACAGTGTGAACAGCATCATCACACCGGCTGCCACATAGCAGCATATCGACCAAGAGAGCATGGGAGAGTGCCTGCGGAAGTATATTTGCAGGATTCCCACAGCCATTATCATCATGCCGTAGGTCATAATTACGGCAAGTTGTGAGGCAAACATCTTGGGTCCGTTGTAGAAACGCTGCAGACGGGGGCGCAGCATGCGTTCATAGTATATGCGTGCGGCGAGCTCGTGGCCGGCAGACAATAATGAGATGATCATAAGTGCTGTAAATGTCCATACAACGTTTTCTTGCAAGGCAAATGCAAGTGCCGCGAGCGACAGTGTCAACAGTGCTTCAAGAAGGTGAAGTGTACGTCTGTAGTGCCCTGCGCGCAGTACGTAGGAACGCATCCACGACTTCAGTATCCAGGGAAGAAAGAGCAGTGATGCCAGCAACGTGGCCAACGCAGGCGCCACTCCCATTTGTAGCAACATCAGCAGAGCCACGAAAGTGACCAGTGCTGATGGTATTTCCTCAGCTGCAAACAGTGTAAATATCCACTTCACGCGCCTATATGTTAGTAGGAGCGGGCGATGAGAACGCGTGCTTTAGCAGGCTTACCGCTCACCATATCCACACCGGGAGTCTGCTCCACGCCGAACGGCACGCAGCGTATAGTAGCCTGTGTTTCCTCTTTGATTTGCGCCTCGGTCTCTGCAGTTCCGTCCCAATGGCATAGGAAGAAACCGCCATCCTTGACACGCTCTTTGAATTCCTCGTAGTTGTCGCATTCGTAGATATGCTCATCTCGGAACTTGCGAGCTTTCTCATAGATGTTCTTCTGAATATCATCGAGCAAGGACTTTACCTTCTCTGCAAGACCCTCAAGAGGCAGATTCTCCTTCTCCAGAGTGTCGCGACGCATCACCTCTACAAGGCCCTTCTCCAAATCACGTGCACCGAGTACCAGACGAACGGGTATACCCTTCAACTCGTAGTCGGCGAACTTAAATCCGGGACGCTTGTTGTCGGCATTGTCATATTTTACGGATATGCCAAGTGCTTTGAGTTGCGTCATCAGGACTTCTGCTTTTTCGTTGATGGCAGGAAGTTGCTCAGGCTTTGCAATGGGAATGATGACCACCTGTGTGGGTGCCAGCGCAGGAGGCAGCACCAATCCGTTATCATCGGAGTGTGTCATGATGAGTGCACCCATCAGACGTGTAGATACACCCCATGATGTCGCCCATGCATATTCCGCCTGATTGTCTTTGTTGAGGAACTGTACGTCGAATGCCTTACCGAAGTTTTGACCTAAGAAATGACTCGTTCCACTCTGCAGTGCCTTGCCGTCTTGCATCATAGCTTCGATGGTATATGTGTCGAGGGCTCCGGCGAAGCGTTCTGTCTCGCTCTTTACGCCTTGAATCACAGGTACCGCCATGCATTCTTCTGCAAATTTTGCATACACCTTCAGCATCATCTGCGCGCGTCCTTCTGCCTCTTCGCGTGTGGCATGAGCTGTGTGACCTTCCTGCCAGAGGAATTCCGACGTGCGCAGAAACAGACGTGTGCGCATTTCCCATCGCATTACGTTGCACCATTGGTTCACCAGCAGAGGCAGGTCGCGATAGGAGTGTATCCAGTTCTTGAATGTGTTCCAGATGATAGTCTCCGAGGTGGGACGTATGATAAGTTCTTCCTCCAGTCGTGCGGCAGGATCCACCACGACACCGTCGTGGGTGTCGTTTGTCTTAAGGCGGTAGTGTGTTACCACTGCGCATTCCTTGGCAAAACCTTCTACATGCTCTGCCTCCTTTGAGAGGAAGCTTTTGGGGATGAGCAGGGGAAAGTATGCATTCTGCACACCGGTCTCCTTAAACATGTCATCCAAAGTGCGTTGCATCTTTTCCCAAATGGCATATCCATAGGGTTTGATGACCATGCATCCGCGCACGTCACTTTGTTCTGCCAAATCAGCCTTTATCACCAGTTCGTTGTACCACTTTGAGTAGTCTTCACTGCGTTTCGTGAGGAATTCAAGTTCCTTTGCCATCGTTTTTGTAGTTCTTTTATTGTTTACGCGTGCAAAGTTACGAAAAAAAGCTGACATATTAGTTCAGATTAATAAAAAGTCCGTCTAATCATTTGAAAAGTCTATGCTTTGTTAGAAAATAATGTTGTACTTTTGTATGGTTAAATAATGAAAATGCAGCAAATATGAGTTATTCCAACAAAGGATTTATCTATTTTGTCTGTTCGGTCTCTGCGATGGGAGGCCTGCTTTTCGGCTATGACTGGGTAGTGATAGGTGGAGCAAAACCTTTCTACGAACAATATTTCGATATCGCTGGGAATCCTTTGATGCAGGGCGTGGCTATGACAACAGCATTGATGGGTTGTTTGGCCGGTGCAATGCTGGCAGGAGCTGCAGCGGACAAATACGGACGTAAATCCCTGCTGACATTCTCTGCCGTGCTGTTTACCTTATCCGCAATAGCCACCGGTCTGTTTAATAATTTCATATTATTTAATGTGGCCCGTTTTGTTGGAGGGGTCGGCATAGGAGTGGCATCTATGTTGGCACCAATGTATATCGCGGAGGTGAGTCCTTCAGAGATACGGGGCCGTATGGTGAGTTTAAACCAGATGACAATAGTGTTGGGCATTCTGGCTGCACAGATTGTCAATATGCTACTTGCCAAAGATACGTCTGTGGCGGAAAGTCAGCATTGGAATGTGGAGTGGGGGTGGCGCTGGATGTTCTGGGCGGAAACGTTGCCGGCTGCGTTGTTCCTTTTGATGAGTTTCTTTATACCGGAATCGCCTGTATATTTAAAACTGAAAGCCGGGATAGATAAGTCTGCAGAAAGCAAAGCCGGACTTCGTGAACTGTTCCAGTGTAAATATTCCAGAGTACTTGCACTGGGTCTGATAATTGCCGTGTTTCAGCAATGGTGCGGAACGAATGTCATATTCAATTATGCACAGGAGATTTTTGTGGGTGCCGGTTTCGATGTGGACGGCATGTTCATAAATATCGTGATAACGGGAGTGGCTAATGTGGTATTTACGTTCGTTGCATTATATACTATTGAGAAGTGGGGACGCCGCACTCTGATGCTGATCGGCGCCGGTGGTCTGGGACTTATATATTTCATTCTTGGCACTTGCTATTTTGTGCAGATGACGGGAGTGATGATGGTGGTTCTTGTGGTGGCTGCCATATCGGTATATGCAATGACTCTCGGTCCGGTGACATGGACCTTGCTCGCAGAGATATTCCCCAATCGCGTTCGTGGCGTAGCAATGGCTGTGTGTACGTTTGCTCTTTGGGTGGGATGCTGTACGCTGACATTTTCATTCCCTTCGATGAATATGATTCTGGGTTCTAGCGGCACGTTCTGGATATACAGTGGAATATGTATATGTTCATTTATCTTTCTGTTCCGCAACTGTCCGGAGACTAAGGGAAAGAGTCTTGAACAGTTGGAGAAGGAGTTGGTTTCATAGTATAATAATGTAAAAATTGCAATACGACACAAATGGTAAAAGCTTGGAGAGAAACGGTGACGATTCCCACCTATGAGTGCGGAACTCCCGAGAAGAATCCTATGTTCCTGGAGAAACGTGTATATCAGGGTTCAAGCGGAGTGGTGTACCCTTATCCTGTTATAGAGACGATGAGCGATGAAAAGACCGATGTCGATTATCAGGCAATATGGATTGAGAACGAGTATATCAAGGTGATGATACTGCCTGAACTGGGTGGTCGTGTGCAGATGGCATACGATAAGATAAAGGAGCGTCATTTTGTGTATTACAACCACGTTGTCAAACCGGCTCTTGTTGGTCTAGCAGGTCCATGGATAAGTGGCGGAATAGAGTTTAACTGGCCCCAGCATCACCGTCCCTCCACCTATATGCCTGTAGATTCCACCATTGAGGAGAATAGTGACGGCAGTGTCACAGTGTGGGTGAGCGAAATGGAGAAGATGTTCCATCAGAAAGGCGCAGCCGGTTTCACTCTGCGTCCCGGATGTGCGTATCTTGAGATAAAGGGTGTACTCTATAATCGCACCGATGTGCCGCAGACGTTCCTCTGGTGGGCAAACCCAGCTGTTGAGGTTAACGATCAGTACCAGAGTGTGTTCCCGCCTGACATCAATGCTGTGTTCGACCACGGGAAACGTGCTGTCAGCAGTTTCCCGATAGCTACCGGTACATATTACAAGATGGACTATTCCGCAGGTGTCGATATCTCCAATTATCGCAATATTCCAGTGCCGACGTCATATATGGGTGTCAACAGCCGTTTCAATTTCGAGGGCGGGTACGAAAACGATACGAAAGCCGGTATGCTACATGTTGCTTCTCATCATTTTTCTCCCGGCAAGAAGCAGTGGACTTGGGGCAATGGTGACTTCGGTCGTGCCTGGGACAGAAATCTTACGGATGAAACCACTCCGGAAGAGGCTGCCAAGTGGCATATCAGCCGCAAAGGTTTCCGTCCCTATATCGAACTGATGGCAGGTATTTATACTGAGAATCAGCCGGACTTCTCGTGGCTTATGCCCTACGAGGAAAAGACTTTTGTGCAGTATTTTATGCCTTACCGCGAGCTTGGAGTGGTGAAAGAGGCTTCTTCTGATTTGATATTTAATATTGATAAGACTGGTGAAAATAAGGTCCAGTTTAAGGTCTTTGCCACTTCCAGGCAGGATGTTGAGATGACTCTCTGTCGTGACAGCGGTGAGGTATTCTATCATCGGGAGATGACACTTTCTCCAGAGAGTGTGCTTGTTGAGGTTGTCGATGTGAAGGATACCGGATTCAATGAAATCACCTTTGATATACAAAAACAGTTCCCGTACGGCAAGCGCAGTGTACTCCGGTGGCATGCGGAGAGTGACGAGATTCGTCCTGTTCCCGACAGTGCAGAGGCGGCTCTCCTGCCCGAACAGGTGAAGACCAACGAACAGCTTTATCTCACGGGTTTGCATCTTGAGCAGTATCGTCACGCCACCTGGAGTCCAGTCGACTACTATGAGGAAGGCCTGCGTCGTGATCCGGATGACATCCGCTGCCTTAATGCTCTCGGTTTGTGGTATATACGTAAGGGACGATTCCAAAAGGCAGAGGAATATCTGCGTAAGGCTGTGAAACTCATCACAAAACGCAACCCCAATCCCTATGATGGCGAACCGATTTACAATCTTGCTCTCGCATTGAAATATCAGGGATTTGCTGAGGTTGTTAATAATAAATCGTCAAGCGGTAAATTAAACGAGGCATACGAACGTTTTTGGAAAGCCACATGGAACAAGGCCTGGGCGGATGCCGGTTATTTCGAGGCGGCCAAGATTAGTGTGATGCAGAACCGCTATGAGGATGCTCTCGATGAAATCGACCGCTGTCTGAACAACAACTGGCACAATCATAAAGCTCGCGCTTTGAAGGCTGCTGTTCTTCGTAAACTTGGCAGAAAAGAAGAGGCTTTGGGACTTATCACTGATTCGCTTGCTATTGATGCCTTTAATTATGGTTGCCGTTTTGAGGAGCATCTTCTTAGGGGCGATGAGATGCTTCTTGCCACTATGAAGACAATGATGCATAAGTCGCCCGATAATTACGATGAAATCGCTTTGGATTATGCTGCTGCGGGACTCTTTGATGAGGCAGAGTCGCTTTGGCAGATTGCCATTGGAGAGGGTGCGGTGACCCCTATGACATATTATTATATGGGTTGCTATGAGGATGCGGAAAAGACTAGTTCTCTCTATTGTTTCCCCAACCGCGCGGAAGCAGTCATTGCTCTTGAGGCTGCAAAGAAGCGTAATCCCAATGGTGCGAAAGCTCCCTACTATCTGGGATGTCTTTTCTATGCTGCCCGACAGTATGCTCCTGCCATAGAGAACTGGGAACTTTCTGCTTCGCTCGACGCGTCTTTCCCCACCGTGTGGCGTAATCTGGCTTTGGCCCGTTTTAACAAGCAGGACTGTCAGCAGGAGGCTCTCGAATATATGGAGAAGGCTTTCCGTCTCGATGAGGACGACGAACGTATCTTTATGGAGCTCGATCAGCTCTACAAACGTTTGCACCGCCCGCATGAGGAGCGCCTGGCATTCTTTGAGAAACATCTTGAACTGGTTCGGCGTCGTGATGACCTTGTTCTTGAGATGATTACCTTGCAAAACCAGACGGGACGTTATGAAGAGGCCTATCATAACCTGGACAACCACACTTTCCATCCATGGGAAGGCGGTGAAGGGAAAGTGCCTGCGCAGTATCAGATTGCACGTGTCGAACTGGCTAAGAAAGCTATAGCTGATAAGGAATACGAGAAGGCCGTGAAACTTCTGTCAGAGTGCCTTGAATATCCCCACCATCTGGGCGAAGGCAAACTCTTCGGTGCCCAAGAGAACGATTTCTATTATCTTATGGGTGTTGCTTACGAAGCTCTCGGGCAGAAGGGCAAGGCTGTTAGTTGTTGGGAAGAGGCTACGAAAGGACCTCAGGAACCGGCCGCTGCGATGTACTACAATGATGCGAAGCCCGATAAAATCTTCTATCAGGGTCTAGCTTTGCAGAAACTTAACCGTGCAGGTGAGGCTAACGGACGTTTCTACAAACTTATCAACTACGGCAAGCAGCATATTTTTGAGAAACAGGTGATGGATTATTTTGCGGTGTCTCTGCCTGATTTGCTCATCTGGGAGGATTCGCTAGACAGTAAAAACCTGATCCATTGCAAATATATGCTTTCTCTCGGTTATCTCGGCATGGGTGACAGGGAGAGGGCTATGAGATATCTCTCAGAGGTGGAGGCTCTTGACAACAATCATCAGGGCATACAGCAATTGCGCACACTTATAGAAACGATTCTTTAACATCAATGGTCTTGCAATGAAAAAAACTCTCATATTTCTCTTTCTCGCAGCCCTGTGTGGCCGTGTTGCCGCAGAGCAGACAATATCACTCTCCGGAGCATGGGATTTTTCAACTTCCGACTCTCTTCGTTTTTCCGAGCATATCGACCTGCCAGGTTCGATGCTGGAGGCCGGTAAGGGCGATGAAATCACAGTTTCGACGCAATGGACGGGTTCTCTATACGACTCTTCCTTCTATTTCAATCCCTATATGGAGCCCTACCGCCGTGCGGGCAAGATGAAGTTCCCCTTCTTCCTCACACCCGACCGCCACTACGTGGGCAAGGCTTGGTATCGCCGCACGGTTCATGTGCCTCTTGTCTGGCAGGGTCAGCGCATTACTCTTTTCCTTGAGCGCCCTCACATAGAGACTACAGTATATGTCAACGGACGCCTCGCGGGCCATCAGGTGTCGCTCTCTGTACCTCACGAATACGATGTGACGGAACTGCTCGTCCCGGGTTCCGACAACGAAATCCTCATCTCTGTCTACAACGGTATCGAGAATGTATGTGTCGGGCAGGATTCCCACAGCGTCACTGACCAGACGCAGGGCAACTGGAACGGTATCGTCGGACGCATCGCCCTTGTGGCCCGTCCTCTGGCAGCAAGTATACGCAGCGTGCGCGTCTATCCCGATGTGGCCCGTCGCACGGCTCGTGTGGTGGTGGAGACGCAAGACGCGACATCCCGCAAGGTAAAGGCCGCAACGAAGCCGCGTACGACAGCTGTGGCAGAGGCCATTGGCGGGATCATCCATGTTGTGGAGGCCGTTGTGGAGAGCAGCGAGGAGGGACGTGTTGTCCTTTCTCTTCCGATGGGAGACGAGATGCTCATGTGGGACGAGTTCTCACCCAATATCTACCGTCTCACCGTGCGTCACGGGGATGATGTGTTTGAAACAAGTTTCGGTATGCGCGACTTCCGTATCGACGGTCGTCAGATGCTTGTCAACGGTAAGCCAACCTTTATTCGAGGCACGGTGGAGAACTGCTGTTTCCCTCTCACCGGTTATCCTCCTACGGATGAGGCCGAGTGGCTTCGTATCATGCGCAAGTGCAAGGAATATGGTCTCAATATGATTCGATTCCACAGTTACTGCCCTCCCGAGGCGGCATTCTCTGCAGCCGACAAGGTGGGTATATATCTCCAACCGGAAGGCCCGTCGTGGCCTAATCACGGTGTTAAACTACGTGCCGGTATGCCCATCGACAAATATCTTCTGGATGAGTCGCATCGTATAGTTGATACTTATGGGAATCACCCCTCTTTTGTCATGATGGCGGCGGGCAATGAACCTGCTGGTAATTGGGTGCCGTACTGCAACGATTGGGTGCGTGAGATGCAAGCATACGACTCCACGAAGGTTTATTGCGGAGCCTCAGTCGGTGGTGGCTGGGCATGGGACGACGGTTCGCAGTACCACGTGAAGGGCGGAGCTCGCGGTCTCGACTGGGATCGTCGTGCGCCTCAGTCGGCAGATGATTATTTCGATGGAATCGCCTTTCCTCGCAACTATAAGGGCAAGGAACCGAATAATTCCCCCATCCTTGCTCACGAGCAGGGCCAGTGGTGTGTGTTCCCCGATCTTAAGGAGACATCACAGTATACAGGAGTGTATAAGGCCGGTAATTTCGACATCTTCCGTGATTTGCTGAAGAGAAACGGTATGGAGACAATGGCAGACAAATTCCTCTACGCCAGCGGACGTCTGCAGGTGTTGTGCTACAAATACGAGATAGAACGCAATCTGCGTACCAAGGACTACAGCGGTTTCCAGCTTCTCGGGCTCAACGACTACAGCGGTCAGGGCACAGCCCTTGTCGGTCCCCTCAATGTGTTCTGGCGCGAAAAAGGCTATCTTGATTCGGACGAGTGGCGCGAGTTCTGTGCTCCGAGGGTATTGCTCGCCCGCTTCCCCAAATTTGTCTACACCAATGACGAGACGCTCCTTGTGCCCGTTGAGATGTACAATGCTGCTCAGGAGAATGTGCGTGCCGTATCCACCGTCTATACCATTTGGGCGGACACTGCGGAGTATGCCTCCGGTACGCTTTCTAAGCGTCCTCTTCCTTTGGGGAAGGGTATTGCCGTTGGTGAAGTGCGAGAGTCGCTTGCCGGCATTTCGGCGCCTGTGAAGATGCGTCTTGTGGTGGAAACAGAGGGCCTGGCTCGCAACGAATGGGAGTTTTGGGTATATCCTAAGACGTTGCCGGGTGAAGAGCCTCGCATGAAACGTTTCCTGGAAACCGATACACTTGACGAGCGTGCGTTGAAGACTCTGGAGCGTGGCGGCACGGTGCTGCTCACTGCTGCGGGCAAGGTGACACTGGGTAGCGATGTGAGCCAGCACTATCTTCCCGTCTTTTGGAACACATCGTGGTTTAAGATGCGTCCTCCTCACACCACTGGTGCCTACATAGACACGCGGCATCCTCTCTTCCGCTACGGTTTCCCCACCGATTCGTGGAGCAACCTCAACTGGTGGGAACTGCTCAACAGGGCACAGGTGATGAATCTCATGGAACTGCCTCTCGACTACCAGTCTCCCATCCAGCCCATCGACACGTGGCATGTGTCACGTCGTCTGGGTATGCTCGTGGAGGCAAGAGTGGGGAAGGGCCGTCTGCTGATGACTACGATAGACATCACCGGTCGTCTTGACGCACGTCCCGTGGCCCGTCAGCTTCGTCGTGCAATACTGAACTATATGGCGAGCGGCGACTTCCAGCCCACATTGGAGCTTTCTCCCGATGTAATCGGCCATTTCTTCACTCGTCGGGCTCCCGCGGTGAATATGTTCACCAACGACTCACCCGATGAGCTGAAGCCGAAATTGCAATAAAGTTAACTCGTCAACTGAATAAAATACCGATGCATTCGGTCGTCTGAGGTCAGTTCCGGATGGAAGGCTGCAGCAAGTTGCTTTCCCTGCCGGGCGGCCACGATGTGTCCGTTCACTTCTGCCAGCGAGCGGCACTTGTCGCTGAGTATGTCCTCGATGTAGGGTGCCCGGATGAAAGTCATCGGTATGTCATCGCCCACCTCAGCCACTTTTCCGACGGCATTGAAACTTCCCAACTGGCGTCCGTAGGCATTGCGACGCACCCGTATGTCCATAGTGCCAAGGTGTCCTTCCGAGAGCAGTATCATTCCCGCACATGTGCCGAAGACGGGCAGTCCCTCGCGAATGGACTGACGCACAGGTTCCAACAGGTCCAGTTCCCTGAGCAGCCGCATCTGTACGGTGCTCTCGCCTCCTGGCAGTATGAGTCCGTCTTTCTTCTGCAGCCAGTCTTTCTTCTGCCTCACCTCGAAGCTCTCCACTCCAAGCCGTTGCAGCACCTGTTCGTGCTCGATGAATGCCCCCTGCAGGGCAAGTACTGCAATTCTCATTTTCCCCTTTCGGCCATTAGGAGTTCTATCTCGTGTTCGTTGATGCCCACCATTGCTTCGCCGAGATCCTCAGAGAGTTCAGCCAGCAGTTTGGCATCCTTATAGTTTGTGACGGCCTGCACGATGGCAGCTGCGCGCTTGGCTGGGTTGCCGCTCTTGAAGATGCCGCTGCCTACGAATACACCCTCTGCTCCCAGTTGCATCATCAGCGCAGCGTCGGCAGGTGTAGCCACACCTCCGGCGGCGAAGTTCACTACGGGCAGTTTGCCGTTCTCGTGCACATAGCGCACCAGTTCGTAGGGTGCCTGCAGTTGCTTGGCGGCTTCGTAGAGTTCGTCCTCGCTCATGCCGACCAGTCGTCGTATCTCGCTCTGCATCAGTCGCATGTGACTCACGGCCTGCACCACGTCTCCTGTGCCGGGTTCTCCCTTTGTGCGTATCATCGTGGCTCCCTCGGCTATGCGTCGCAACGCTTCGCCCAGATTCTTGGCACCGCAGACGAACGGCACCTTGAATTTCGTCTTGTCGATGTGGTAGATGTTGTCGGCCGGCGACAGCACTTCGCTCTCGTCGATGTAGTCTATCTCGATGGCTTCCAGTATCTGTGCCTCTGCGATGTGTCCGATGCGGCACTTTGCCATCACCGGTATGCTGACGGCCTCCTGTATGCCCCGTATCATCTTCGGGTCGCTCATGCGGCTCACACCTCCCGCAGCGCGTATGTCGGCCGGTATGCGTTCCAGTGCCATCACAGCGCACGCTCCTGCGGCCTCTGCTATGCGGGCCTGTTCGGGGGTTGTCACATCCATGATTACTCCGCCCTTGAGCATCTGTGCCAGCTGGCGGTTCAAGTCTTGCCTGTTTGTTTCCATAATTTTTGTCCGTTTTGGTGAAACCGCTGCAAAGTAACGGCAAAAAAATGAAACTGCGCCAGAGAGTTCCTATTGTGGCAAACAGAAACTCAATATGGATAAATCAGGACGGAGACTTTTACCTGCTGTGCTGATAATCAGTGGGTGAGACGCCTGTTTTCTTCTTGAAGAAGCGCGAGAGGTGTGCCTGCGAGGAGAAACCCATCTGCCGGGCGATGTCCTTCAACGGTTTCTTTGTTGAGGCGAGCAGGTTGCGTATCTCCGTGATGATACGCTCGTCGATGATGGCCTTCGGAGAGCGCTCTGCCACACGTCTTGTCACCTGCCCGAGATAGCGGGGACTCACGTTGAGCTGCTCGGCATAGAACGACACATCGGCGTAGTGGCTGTAGTAGTGCTCCACAGTGTCCAGGAAGCGGTTGTAGAGTTCTTCGCTGCGGTTGTTTCCTTCCGCGTAGTTGGCCGGCAGCAGTTTCAGGTATGCCTGCGCGTGCATCATCGCCTCGTCTTCCGCCTCCCCGATGCTGATATAGTATGCCAGTGCCGATGCCAGCAGGTTGGCTTCTCCGTGTCTGCGCGGTCCTTCCGGCAGGTCGGACGGTTTCAGCACTATGGTGCACAGCGGCAGCAGCAGTTTTCCGATGACGTCGTGCACCTGCGGACTCACCAGCCGTTCTCCGTTCGCCGAGTGCATCACCGGCACGTAGATGATGTGGCGGGGCCGGTATTTGCGCAGCACGTCAGCAAGTGTCTCCACCACGTCGATGCGTCGCAGCAGACCTATCTTCACCACCTGCGGCTGCTGGTCGTTGATGATGGCTTCCACCTGCTGTCTGACTGTCTCTGCCGGCAGGTCGTGAAACTGCTGTATGCCGAGCGTGTTCTGCACGGTGATGGACGTTATGGCCGATGCGGCGTGCCCTCCCAGTTCGCCTATGAGGCGTATGTCGGCCTGCACTCCGGATGCTCCCGTGCCGTCGCTACCCGTTATGGTCAGTATTGTCTGTGGCATTTTGTGTATTTCCGATGCAAAAGTACGACAGTTTCCTCAAATGTCAATTGTCTGATTGTCGGATAAACTTGTAAATCAGCGGTTTTTGCATTTTTTTGCTTTTTCTCACTACTTTTACGACGAATGTTTGTCTTTTCCCGGGAAAGATGCAGGAAAGTTCTTTCACATATCGACCATCAGTCGGACTTTTCCGATACATTCTCGACACATCCTCGATAGATGCCCGATAGATGCTCGATAGATGCCCGATAGATGAGCGGTGGAAGTCTTGCAGAAATTGGTTTTCTGTATAGAGCAAAACTGTGGATAAATACAGACGGTTTTGACTTAATCAGATGCTTATTTTTCTTCATCTGTGCAGAAATACACTTTTGTGTTTGGGGGATTTCTGGAGAAAATCGGAAAAAATATGTATCTTTGCAGTTGAATAATATTGAATGACGAATTGGGAAAAGATTGTTTGTAACGGAATGTCAGTATCATTTATGAGAAAAATTATAATTTTAATTTTGGTTGTATGCTGCGGACTGTCTGCACAATCTAAGAAATACTATCAGTATGACAATACAGTTACCTTCAAAAAAAGTCAGCAGAGCGGATACAACTGGTTTGAACTGCTGGTGCCGTGCCCGCAATCTAATGAATATCAGGATGTGTATGTACTTAAGCTGGTTCCGGATGAAAAGAAATGGAAACAACGTGAAATAAAGACGAATCGCAACCGGTATTTGGATTTCTATATCGACTCTGACGACTTGAATAATGACAGCCTGACGTTTCATGTCGGCTATCGATGCATTATGTCGCCAAAGTCCGTTGATGTGGATTTTAACTCTTTGAAGAGACCGGACGGCAACTGGAAACAGATGCCGGAATACGATACCTCTTCGCCGGAATATAAGGAGAACACAGGACGGAGCGGTGATATTATCGTGCCAGACAACGACACCATACAGGAAATTTCGAACAAACTGTTTAAAGAATGCAGCAACAACAAACTGGCTTACGCAGAGGCATGTTATGAATATGTGGCAGCCAACTATAAATATAAAAACCCGTACACGGGCCTTCATCCTGTGTCGGAAATACTGAGAACCGGGGGAGGCGACTGCGGAAGTTTCTCCACCGTCTATATCTCGCTGTTGAGAGCCCGTGGAATTCCTGCAAGGCATGTTTTTGCTATTGGAGGTGACATTGACGGACGTAAGAATCATCACATTTGGGCGGAGTTCTATATTCAGGATTTCGGATGGATTCCTGTGGATGTCACTTATCGGAACAGTAATCCCTGGGAGGATTATTTCGGAAAATACAGAAATAAATGGCTTGTGGTGCAAAAAGGAGCGGCAATGAAATATCCGATAACAGCAGGCGAAATAAAAAAGGTGAATGCCATGCAGACTTACGTCTATTGGTACAGATACAAAAAAGGTCCTGTGAAGGTGAAAGCAGACCAGAAGATAGAAATGAGTGCTGTGGCAAAGTTAAAGAAATAGCCGATTTTATCGAGAAAGCCGCTGTAATTACAAAAAAAGTCGTGCCACCTTTGCGGCTTGTCAGCAAAAATCCGTAACTTTGCAGGCGAAATGCTGAAAACTGTGCAGAGATTTTTGAGGCGTGTGCTGCTGCTGTTCGTCCTGAGCAGCGTGGGAGCGGTGGTGATGTACAGATGGGTGCCCGTATATGTGACGCCGCTGATGCTCATACGCGCGTATCAGCAAATAGGAAGGGGGGAGAAGGTCCGGCTGAAACACCACTGGGTGAGCCTCGACGAGGGAATGTCGCTCTATATGCCCATCGCCGTGATGGCCGCAGAGGACCAGCTCTTCCTCACACATCGCGGGTTCGACTTCAAGCAGATAGGAATTGCTGTGGAGGAGTTCGGCAAAGGAAAGCGGCAGCGCGGAGCAAGCACTATAACGCAGCAGACAGCCAAGAATGTGTTCCTCTGGCCGGCGCACTCGTGGGTGAGAAAGGGGTTGGAGGTGTATTTCACATGTCTGATAGAAATTCTGTGGGACAAGCACCGTATCATGGAGGTGTATCTCAACAGCATAGAGATGGGCGATGGGATATACGGCGCGGAAGCGGTGGCGCAGCAGCACTTCTCGCGGCCCGCAACCGACTTGTCCAGAGCAAATTGCGCCCTCGTTGCGGCAACGCTGCCGAACCCTCTGAAACTGAGTTCGAAGGACCCCTCTGCATACGTTCTGAGGAGGCAGAGCTGGATAATGGGACAGATGCGCCATATAGGTATTTTTCCTAAAAAATAATCATTTTTTGCCAAATAAGGCATTTAAATGAATTTTTTTTTATATCTTTGCCGCGTAAATTGGCATTTTAAGGCATGTTAGAACCCTTTTTTCGTACTCACGAGTACCTTGTGGAGCGTATGAACGCCCCTGTGCGTCGTCAACTCATGGATGAAATCAACTGGGCCGACAGGCTCATAGGAATCATTGGTTTCAGAGGCGTGGGAAAGACGACTATGATGCTCCAGTATGCTAGAGAGAACTTCTCAGTGCGCGAGCGAAGATGTCTCTACATCAACATGGACAATTTCTTCTTCCAGGGCACCGACCTGATGGAATTTGTCGCAGAGTTTAACAAGAACGGCGGACACACGCTGCTCATCGACAACGTGCACAAGCAGACGGGATGGACCCGCATGCTGCGCGAAATCTACGAGCGTTTCCCGAAGATTCATGTTGTGTTCGCAGCTTCCAGCGTGATACCGCAGGGGAGGGAAAATCCCGATCTGGACGGACTCATGAAGCTGTATGTGATGAAGGGATTCTCCCTGAGAGAGTATCTCAACCTGAAGGTGGGGCTCGACCTGAAGCCCTATAGCATACGTGAGGTGCAGAACCGTCACGAGCGCATCGCAGCGGAGATACTGGAGCAGGTGAAGCCCCTGGAGCACATGCGCGGATATCTTCATCACGGATACTATCCCTTCTTCCTGGAGCATGCCAACTTCACAGAGCGTCTGCACAAGATGATGAACCTGATGATTGAGGTGGACGTGCTGCATCAGAATCAGATAGAACTGAAATACCTCGACAGGGTGAAGAAACTCTTCTACATCCTGGGCACAGGAGACACGGGAGCTCCCAATGTGTCGCAGCTGGCTGTGGACGTGACCACATCGAGAGCTACGGTGATGAACTACATCAAGTATCTGACCGATGCCAACCTCTTCAACCTGGTGTATCGCAAGGGTGAGGAGTTCCCTAAGAAGCCGGCACGCACGATGCTCAACAACACGAACCTGATGTATGCCCTGTATTCCGGCAAGCCCGACCCCCAGCTGCTCATCGAGACATTCTTCCAGAACGCTCTCTGGGGCCAGTACAACGTGGAGGCCGGCGACCGCTCGTGCACATTCCTTGTGGACGACGACCAGCGCTTCCGCATCCTCAATGAGGAGCCCCGCCGCAGAGCATCCGAGGTGATATACGTGAGAGGCGACATAGAGAGCGGACGCGACCAGGAGATACCTCTCTGGCTCTACGGCTTCCTGTACTAAGACGAAAACGAAGACGAAAACAAAATAAAATTTTATTTCACTCAAAAAAATGGCAAAAGAAAAGAAATTTGTGACTTGGGACGGTAACACCTGTGCCGGACATGTGGCTTACATGTTCTCAGAGGTGGCTGCCATCTATCCCATCACTCCCTCATCTCCTATGGCAGAACATGTGGACGAGTGGGCAGCGCAGGGACGTAAGAATCTCTTCGGCGACACCGTGATGGTGCAGGAGATGCAGAGCGAGGCCGGTGCCGCAGGTGCCGTGCACGGTTCGTTGCAGGCAGGTGCTCTCACCAGCACATTCACAGCCTCTCAGGGCTTGCTGCTGATGATTCCCAATATGTACAAGATCGCAGGTGAACTGCTTCCCAGCGTGTTCCATGTGAGCGCCCGTACGGTGGCTACCCACAGCCTTTGTATCTTCGGTGACCACAGCGACGTGATGGCCTGCCGTCAGACCGGTTTCGCAATGCTGGCAGAGGGTAGCGTGCAGGAGGTGATGGACCTCTCTGCTGTGGCTCATCTCGCAGCATTGGAGGCACGCGTACCCTTCATCAACTTCTTCGACGGTTTCCGCACCTCTCACGAGTATCAGAAGGTGGAGCTGCTGGAGGATGACGACGTGCGCGACCTGGTGAACCAGAAGGCTCTGAGCGAGTTCCGCGCCCGCGCACTCTCTCCCGAAAACCCGCAGGCAAAGGGTATGGCAGAGAACCCCGAGACATTCTTCCCCCACCGCGAGAGCTGCAACCGCTACTACGACGCAGTGCCCGCCATCGTGGAGAAATACATGAAGGCTATCTCCGAGCGCACAGGCCGTGAGTACAAGCTCTTCTCATACTACGGCGCAGAGGATGCCGAGGAGGTTATCATCCTGATGGGTTCTGCCTCTGAGGCTGCCCGCGAGGCTATCGACTACGCTGCAAAGCAGGGCAAGAAGTACGGTTTGGTTTCCGTACACCTGTATCGCCCCTTCAGCGTGAAGCACCTCATGGAGGTGATGCCCAAGAGCTGCAAGCGCATCGCTGTGCTCGACCGCACAAAGGAGCCCGGCAGCAACGGCGAACCCCTGCTGCTCGACGTTAAGGACGCATTCTACGGCAAGGCCAATGCCCCTCTCATCGTAGGCGGCCGCTATGGTCTGGGTTCTGCCGACGTGACTCCCACCATGATTCTCGGCGTGTACGAGAACCTGGAGTTGCCGCAGCCCAAGGACCGCTTCACCGTAGGTCTTGTGGACGACCTCACCATGACCTCTCTCCCCGCCAAGGAGGAGATGGCTCTGGGCGGCGAGGGTATCTTCGAGGCCAAGTTCTTCGGTCTGGGTGCCGACGGTACCGTGGGTGCCAACAAGAACAGCGTGAAGATTATCGGTGACAACACCGACAAATACTGTCAGGCATATTTCAGCTACGACTCCAAGAAGTCGGGCGGTTTTACCTGCTCGCACCTGCGTTTCGGTGACACGCCTATCCGTTCGACATATCAAATCAAGACTCCTAACTTCGTAGCGTGTCACGTGCAGGCGTACCTGCGCATGTACGACGTTATAAGAGGTTTGCGCGAGGGCGGTCAGTTCCTCTTGAACACCATCTTCGAGGGCGAGGAGCTCGTGAACTTCATCCCCAACAGCATCAAGAAGTACTTCGCTGAGAAGAACATCACGGTGTACTACATCAACGCTACAAAGATAGCTCAGGAAATCGGTCTTGGCAATCGCACCAACACCATCCTCCAGTCGGCATTCTTCCGCATCACGGAGGTGATTCCCGTAGAGCTCGCTGTGGAGCAGATGAAGAAGGCCATCGTGAAGTCGTACGGCAAGAAGGGCGAGGACGTTGTGAACATGAACTTTGCTGCTGTGGATCGCGGCGGTGAGTACAAGGTGCTGCCCGTGGATCCCGCATGGAAGAACCTCCCCGAAGATGAGGCCGTTGTGCGCGATGAACCCGCTTACATCACCAACCTCGTGCGCGTCATCAACGCACAGAACGGTGCCGACCTCCCCGTGAGCGCCTACAAGGGTCTCGAGGACGGTGCTTGGCAGCAGGGCACAGCCGCCTACGAGAAGCGCGGTGTGGCTGCCTTCGTGCCCGAGTGGACACCCGACAACTGTATCCAGTGTAACAAGTGCGCATTCGTATGTCCTCACGCTTGTATCCGTCCCATCGTGCTCAACGAGGAGGAGAAGGCCGGCTTCGAGGGCGCTACTATCGAGATGAAGGCTCCCGCCGCTATGAAGGGTATGTTCTTCCATATGGCTGTCAGCCAGAAGGACTGTCTGGGTTGCGGCAACTGTGCCGACGTATGTCCGGGCAATCCGAAACTGGGCAAGGCTCTCGCCATGAAGGCTTACGACGACTCCAGCGAGAAGGCCGACAAGATGGCTGCCCTGTGGGAGTATTGCGTGAAGAAGGTAAGCTCCAAGCAGGACCTCGTGGACATCACGCAGAGCCCCAAGAACAGCCAGTTCGCACAGCCTCTCTTCGAGTTCAGCGGTGCTTGCTCGGGTTGCGGTGAGACTCCTTACGTGAAGCTCATCAGTCAGCTCTTCGGCGACCGCGAGATGGTGGCCAACGCTACGGGTTGCTCTTCTATCTACTCCGGTTCTATTCCTTCCACACCTTACACCAAGAACGCAAAGGGTCAGGGTCCCGCTTGGTCCAACAGCCTCTTTGAGGACTTCTGCGAATATGGTATGGGTATGGTGCTCGCCAATAAGAAGATGAAGCAGCGCATCCAGATTCTGCTTGAGCAGGAGATTGCTGACGAGAAGGTGCCTGCAGAGTTCAAGGCTGCAGCACAGCAGTGGATTGAGCAGCAGAACGACGCTCAGGGCAGCAAGGCTGCAGCAGCCGCTTTGAAGCCCCTCATCGCAGAGGGTGCCAAGGCCGGTTGTCCCGTGTGCGCTCAGCTCAAGGAACTTGACCACTATCTGGTGAAGCGGTCACAGTGGATTATCGGCGGTGACGGTGCCTCTTATGATATCGGTTACGGCGGTCTCGACCACGTAATCGGCAGCGGTGAGGACCTCAACGTGTTCGTCATCGACACCGAGGTATACTCCAACACCGGCGGTCAGGCATCAAAGGCTACTCCTATCGGTGCTATCGCACAGTTCGCTGCCAACGGTAAGCGCGTGGGCAAGAAGGACCTCGGTCTGATGCAGGCTACTTACGGCAACGTTTATGTTGCTCAGGTGGCTATGGGTGCCGACCAGAGTCAGTGTCTGAAGGCCTTCAAGGAGGCTGAGGCTTGGCACGGTCCCTCTCTCATCATCGCTTACGCTCCCTGTATCAACCACGGTCTGAAGGCCAAGGGCGGTATGGGTAAGAGCCAGGCTGAGGAGGCTAAGGCTGTAGAGTGCGGCTACTGGCATCTGTGGCGCTACAATCCCGCTCTGGCAGAAGAGGGCAAGAACCCCTTCACGCTTGACTCCAAGGAGCCCCAGTGGGATAAGTTCCAGGACTTCCTCGAAGGCGAGGTGCGCTTCCTCTCTCTGAAGAAGGCTGCTCCTCAGGAGGCTCAGGAACTCTACGACGGCTGTAAGGCTGCCGCCCAGCGTCGCTACCAGAGCTACATCCGCAAGACTCAGGAGGACTGGAGCAAGTAAGCTCCCGTTCCTTCCCGCAATACGAAATGCTGCCGTTCCATCGTGGAACGGCAGCGTTTTTTTTGATTTCTTCTTCGTTTTCGCGACATTCGCGACAAATGTGACATCGATATTTTGTGTCCTCGGAGTTTTTTTCAGTCATTGGTATGACCTCCGTCGCGAATGGGGATTCGCTTTACCCTCCGTCACCATAGGAGATATGGCTCCCCTCATCAGGCACGGGAAGACATTCAGTCTTCCCTCTGAAGGCCTTCTTCGCCCTTTGTGGGGTTTCTGTCCTCCGATAACGGTGGAACCGAAGGGGGGTAACCCACATTCAATGGCTGCTCTAAAGCCCCCAGTCGCCCTGCGCAGCCCCTGCATGCGTGTACGAAAGAGCGGACGAAGAAGAGCGGGCAGATTTACTTCCACCGCAGGCACGTCAGGGCGAAGGCGGAGGCCGCCATCAGGAAACCCACAAGGCAGACGCCCGCCCACCCCAGAAGGTGCCAGCCCCAGCCGGCAAGGAAAGTGCCCATGCAACCGCCGACAAAGAAGGTTGTCATGAAGATGGTGTTGATGCGGTTGCTGGCCTCGGGCATCTCGGCAATGCTGGCGCTCTGGTTGCCCACCTGCATGAACTGCAGGGCGATGTCGAGCACAATGATGGTGACGGCCAGTCCTATGTAGCTATAGCCCCACAGCCAACCGCTACACCAGGCGAGCATCTGCAGCACAGTGCCGATGAGACAGAAACGGCGCAGGCCCAGGCGCGGCAGGAGATTGCCCACACCACCGGCCACCAGCGCTCCGGCAGCGCCGCAGAGACCCATTGAGCCTGCCACATGACTGCCGGCATGGAAAGGCGGGCCCGCCATATGAAACGCCAGGCACGACCACACGGCCAGCATGGCTCCCATAGACAGGGCGGCACGCAAAGCGTTGAGGCGGATACGGGGATGGCCGCGGAAGATGTCGAGGACGGAGCGCAGCAGTGCGCCGTAGCTGCCCTCGAAGTTGCGCTGCATGCGGGGCAGCAGGGCCAGCATGGCGACGATGCTAAGGAGCATTATGCCGCAAGCTCCCATATAGACGCAGCGCCATCCCGCCCACATGGCCACCGTACCGCTCACGACACGCGAGAGGAGGATGCCAGAGAGTAGGCCGGCGAGCACGATGCCGATGTCGCGCGCCTTGTGCTCGGGACGGGCATACTGGCCGGCAATGGGTATGAACAGCTGGGCCACGACAGAGCAGGCACCCAAAAGTAGCGAAGCGCCCCATACAGCCGCGATGCTGTCGGCGGCGGCAATCATCAGCGAGGCCGCACCCGCCGTACTCAGGCAGACGGTGACGATGCGGCGGTGGCTGTAGAGGTCAGCCATGGGAGTGATGAAGAGTAGGCCCAGCACATAGCCCAGCTGGGTGGCCACGGTGACACCGTTGGCCTGGATGACGCTGCAGCCCAGGTCGTGGCGCATCATATCGAGCAGCGGCTGATTGTAGTAGAGGTTGGCGACGGTGACGCCAGACATGACGGCCATCATCAGGAGGATGCCGTGCGGTATGCCTTGGTTGCTTTGGAGTCTCATGAGACTATTGTAATGTTGTGCCGCCGTAGAAGACAGCTCGTCCTCCGGGGCGTTGTTTTAAACAGGAAATATTGAGAAATAGAGCGGTTTCATCGTAGATATTAAGTGTTCCAAAAGTGCCGGTGAAATAGAGCCGGGGGTAGCCCTCGTGCAGACGGATGAACTCCCTGGCCAGAGAGGACGGTATTCCGGAGACTTCCTCCTGCGGAATTTGCAGGAGATCTGTGACGAGTTGTCCCATATCGGGTGTATAGATGATGTGACGGGTGCCGGAACGGGAAACCGTTTCGGCGCGTTTTACGCCACCCCTCAGCAGCATTCGCGAGGAGTGCCCCATCCACCGGCCGGAAGAGCGCGTATAGAGAATATAGACCATTTCATCGGGATATAATTCTCTCATCTTGAGAAGGAGTGCCCCCTCGTTGTTGTCTTCGGCCCATTGTCCTTCAAGAGCCTGAGAGAGGAAGAGTGAGCGTGCCCGTCCCCGGTCTATCTGGTTGCGGAATTTGCGATAGATACGCCGAAAATCATCACCGCGCGGCACGGAGCGTTGCAGTTTGTGTTCCAGATGGCTGAGTGAAAGACGGCGGTGGGAGAACTTTTCACTCTCAGCCTGTATCAGTTCCCATCCCCTGCATGCAATCCCGGGTGAGATGATAATCGTGGGACAGGACTGTGTTGGCGAGAAGGGATGAAAGAGGAAACCGCTGGGCAGTGCGTTGTTATGGGAGAAGTGTACTGGTGAGGGAAGAGGCTTGGCCTCACCGGCTACGAGCCGCGGTGAAGGGTCGCCGGGATAAAAGAAGAGGGCGAACTCATGTCCACTCTCCACCAACCGCTGTACTGTGGCCTGTTGTACTGAAAATATGTCCTCTGGAGATGCCATAATCCTGATTTCTCAGTGCAAATATATATAAAAATGATTAAAAAGCGGAATTTTATACGCGCGAAAGAGTGGAAAACGCGGAAAAAGGTTGTACCTTTGCACGAAATTTGTGTAATAAGAAATTAAAATACATCCAATATGAGTGACAGATTGTTCATTTTTGACACCACACTCCGTGATGGTGAACAGGTCCCCGGTTGCCAGCTGAACACCGTAGAAAAGATTCAGGTGGCCCGTCAGCTGGAAGCCCTTGGTGTGGATGTTATTGAGGCCGGTTTCCCGGTGTCGAGCCCAGGTGATTTCCATAGTGTTGTGGAAATTGCAAAGGCTGTGACGTGGCCTACGATTTGCGCCTTGACGCGTGCTGTGGAGAAAGATATCGATGTGGCGGCCGAGGCGTTGAAACATGCAAAACGAGGCCGTATCCATACGGGTATCGGTACGTCTGAAAGCCACATCCGATACAAGTTCAACTCGACACCTGAGGAGATTATCGAGAGAGCAGTGGCTGCCGTGAAGTATGCCAAGAGGTATGTGGAGGACGTGGAGTTTTATGCAGAGGATGCCGGTCGTACTGATAATGAATATCTGGCTCGTGTTATTGAGGCTGTGACGAAGGCCGGTGCTACGGTGTGCAATATCCCTGATACAACGGGTTTCCGTACTCCCTACGAATACGGAGAAAAAATAAAGTATCTCTATGAGCACGTGGATGCCTTCGCTGCAGGCAAGAGTATTCTTTCAACCCATTGCCACAATGATCTGGGTATGGCGACAGCCAACACAGTGAGCGGTGTTATCAACGGAGCCCGCCAGGTCGAGGTAACTATCAACGGAATCGGTGAGCGTGCCGGCAATACGTCTTTGGAGGAAGTTGCTATGATATTCAAGTTGCATCCCGACTTGGGCATCTCCACAAATATCACCACGGAAAAGATATACCCGACCAGCCGCATGGTGTCCAGTCTGATGAATATGCCTGTGCAGCCCAACAAGGCTATTGTGGGCCGTAATGCCTTCGCACACTCCAGCGGCATCCATCAGGACGGTGTGTTGAAGAATGCATCCACCTACGAGATTATGGACCCCAAGAGTGTAGGTATAGATGACAACGCCATTGTGCTCACGGCACGTTCCGGACGTGCAGCTCTCAAGCACCGTCTTTCGGTTAACGGTATTGATATAAGCGGTGAGAAGCTGGATAAGGTTTATCAGGACTTCCTGGCTTTGGCAGATAAGAAGAAAGATATTACGGACGACGACATCTTAATGCTGGCTGGTGCGGAGCGCAGTGCTACACACAATGTCAAACTCGACTATCTGCAGGTGACAACGGGCAAGGGAGTGCGCAGTGTGGCATCTATCGGCCTGGATATCGCCGGTGAGAAATTTGAGGCTGCGGCTTCCGGCAACGGTCCTGTGGATGCTGCAATCAAGGCCCTTAAGTGCATCATCAAACGGACGATGACGCTCAAGGAGTTCACCATCCAGGCAATCTCCAAGGGCAGTGACGACGTGGGTAAAGTGCACATGCAGGTGGAGTATGACGGCCACTTGTATTACGGCTTCGGTGCCAATACAGATATAGTAACCGCCTCCGTAGAGGCTTACATCGATTGTATCAATAAATTCAAGAAATGAAGACACTTTTCGATAAGATTTGGGATGCCCACGTAGTTCAGAACGTGGAGGACGGTCCCACCCAGCTGTATATCGACCGTCTCTATGCCCACGAGGTGACATCGCCTCAGGCTTTTGACACATTGCGCGACAAAGGTATCAGGGCCTTCCGCCCCGAGCGCATTGTTGCAATGCCCGACCACAACACGCCTTCCGACCAGCAGGAGCGTATCGATGACCCCGTAGGTCGCAAGCAGGTGGAGACGCTGAAGAAGAACTGTGAGGAATTCGGTATCCGCCATTTTGCTATGGGTACAAAGGATAACGGTATCATTCACGTTGTCGGTCCGGAGAAGGCTCTCTCTCTGCCGGGTATGACCATCGTGTGCGGTGACTCCCATACCTCAACTCACGGTGCTGTGGGTGCCATAGCTATGGGTATAGGAACGAGCGAAGTGGCTCAGGTGCTTGCTTCTCAATGTATCTTGCAGCAGAAACCGAAGACGATGCGCATCAACATAGAGGGCACCCTGCCGGAAGGTACTACTGCCAAGGACGTTGCCCTGTATATCATGGCCCGTATGACGACATCCGGTGCAACGGGTTATGCTGTGGAATATGCGGGAAGCACAATACGTTCAATGTCAATGGAAGGACGTTTGACGCTGTCGAACCTTTCTATAGAGATGGGCTCCCGTGCAGGTATTATTGCCCCGGATGAAACAACATTCGCTTATCTTAAAGGTCGTGAATACGCCCCTAAGGGCGAGGCCTGGGACAAGGCTGTGGAGGAATGGAAAAAACTCTATTCCGACGAAGATGCCGTGTTCGACAAAGAGGTGACGTATCGTGCGGAGGACATAGCTCCGCGCATCACTTACGGTACGAATCCCGGTGCCGGTATAGCGGTTGATGAGTGTGTTCCCGAACTGAAGGATATTCCCGAGGCAGAGCAGGCTCAGTTCCTTTCAATGCTCGACTATATGCAGTTCAAGCCCGGAGAAAAACTTGAGGGTCATCCTGTAGATTACGTATTTCTTGGTGCGTGCACCAACGGTCGCATAGAAGACTTCCGTGCTTTTGCCTCTGTAGTGAAGGGAAGGAAGAAAGCAGACGGAGTTGTTGCCTGGCTTGTGCCCGGTTCGTGGCTTGTGCGTCAGCAGATAATTGACGAAGGTATAGATAAAATCCTGGAGGAAGCCGGTTTCGAACTGCGTCTCCCGTCTTGTTCTTCATGCCTGGCAATGAATCCTGACAAGGTGCCTGCAGGTAAACTTTCCATATCTACCTCCAACCGTAACTTCGTGGGCCGTCAAGGTCCCGGTGCCCGTACGGTTTTGGCATCTCCGCTCACCGTAGCCGCCAGCGCAATCACAGGTAAGATAACTGACCCCCGTAAACTCTAAGCACTATGGCCAAGCAGAAATTCAATATTATAGAGTCCACATGTATTCCCGTGGAGATAGACAACTGTAACACCGACCTCATTATCCCGGCCCGTTACCTGGCTTCCACCACGCGCGACCCGAAGTTCTTCGGTGATGCCTTCATGCATGACTTGCGTTACGACAGTGAAGGAAATCCTGTGAAGGATTTTGTGATGAATCTACCTCAATACTCAGAGGCTCCCCGTGAAGGTGTACACGAGATTATCATCGGTGGTCAGAACTGGGGCAGCGGTTCCAGTCGTGAGCATGCAGCCTGGGCTATCAGCGGATATGGAGTGAGAGTGGTAATTTCAAGTTCCTTCGCTGATATTCACCGTAACAATCTTCTTAACTGTTTTGTGCTTCCGGTTGTAGTAAGCCGCGAGTTCCAGCAAGAGCTGTTCGCAACGGTGAAAGCAGACCCGAGTGCTAAGGTGCGCGTAGATGTGCCCAATCAGACGGTGACAAATCTTTCTACGGGACATTCAGAGACATTCCCCATAAATTCATACAAGAAGTATTGTCTGGAAAATGCCTTTGATGACATCGACTTCTTGCTCAGTAATACGGATAAAATAGAAGCTTTTGAGAAGCATTGAAATATTAGATACGACACTGCGTGACGGTGAACAGACTTCCGGTGTGGCATTTTCCGCTCCGGAGAAGTTGTCGATAGCACGCAAACTGCTTGAAGAGGTTAAGGTAGATCGTATTGAGGTAGCATCTGCACGAGTGTCTGATGGTGAACTCGAGTGCGTGAAGGCTGTGTGTCAGTGGGCTGCAGAGACAAATATGCTGCAGCGTATTGAAGTGCTCGGTTTTTGCGATGACGGGAAGTCCATACAATGGATAAAAGAAGCCGGTGGTCGTGTGCTTAATCTGCTATGCAAGGGTAGTGAGAAACATTGTCGCGGACAGCTGTCCAAGACTCCAGAAGAGCACTTTGCCGATATAAAACGCAATGTGGCTATGGCTGTTGAGGCCGGATTGGAAGTAAATGCCTATCTTGAGGACTGGTCTAACGGAATGAAGGATTCACCTGACTACGTTTTTAAGATGGTTGACGCGCTTCGGCATACTCCAATACGTCGTTTTATGCTTCCTGATACACTCGGTGTGTTGTCTCCGAGAGAGACAAGGCAGTATGTGCGCCAGATGGTGGAGCGCTATCCGGATGTACATTTCGACTTTCATGCTCACAACGACTATGATCTGGCCGTAGCAAATGTGTTGAATGCTACGGAAGAAGGATGCCGCGGAATACATTGCACTGTCAACGGATTAGGTGAGCGTGCAGGAAATGCCTCTCTGGCTTCTGTAGTTGCAGTGCTCAATGATATGGCCTCTGTAGAGGTTCGCGTTGAGGAAAAGAGTATTGTGTCTGCCTCACGTATGGTGGAAAGCTACAGTGGTATGGCTCTTGCTGCCAACCAACCGATTGTCGGCGAGAATGTGTTTACACAGACGGCTGGTGTTCATGCCGATGGCGACAAAAAAGCCGGTCTGTATGTCAATCGCCTTTTGCCTGAGCGTTTCGGACGTTCCAGAGAATATGCTTTGGGAAAGATGTCCGGTAAGGCAAATATTGAGCAGAACCTGCGCCTTTTGGGTATCAATCTCTCTGAGGAGGATATGCGTAAGGTGACACGCAGAATCAACGAACTGGGAGACAAGAAGGAAAAGGTTACTATTGACGACCTTCCATTTATCATTTCGGATGTGTTGCATCATTCGTCGTCACGCGAGCGTATAAAGTTGGTTTCCTATATGGTTTCTACGGCATACGGTTTACACCCTCAGGCTGTAGTAAAACTGGAAGTTGACGGTAAGCAATACGAGGAGGCTGCAACAGGTGACGGTCAATATGACGCTTTCGTGCGCGCCGTGCGACATATCTATCGTAATGCTCTCGGACGAACTTTCCCTTGGCTGTCCAACTATCAGGTGACAATTCCTCCCGGTGGTAGAACGGATGCTCTTGTACAGACGGCTATTTCGTGGCAGTATGAAGGCAAAACATATCGTACACGCGGTTTGGATGCCGATCAGACGGAGGCTGCAATAAAAGCAACAATAAAGATGCTTAACCTCTTAGAAGAATAGAATTAATAAGGAATACTTATATGAAACTCAAAATCGCAGTTTTGGCCGGTGACGGTATCGGACCGGAGATTATGCAACAAGGTGTGGCTGTACTCAGTGCTGTAGCGGAGAAGTTCGGTCATGAGGTGACATACAAAGAGGCTCTCTGTGGCGCACACGCCATTGACGAGGTGGGTGACCCTTTCCCTGAGGAGACCTTCCGTATTTGTGAGGAAGCAGATGCTGTGCTCTTCGCTTCTGTGGGTGATCCTAAGTTTGATAACAACCCGACAGCCAAAGTACGTCCGGAGCAAGGACTTCTTGCTATGCGTAAGAAGTTGGGCCTGTATGCCAATATACGCCCTGTTGAGACTTTTGAATGCCTGATTCATAAATCGCCTTTGAAGGATTCTCTGGTAAGAGGAGCCGATTTTATCTGTATCCGAGAACTGACAGGTGGTATGTATTTCGGTCAGAAACAGGAACCTTCTGTAAACGCAGACGGCGTAGAGGATGCTTATGATACTAACTACTATTCACGTCCCGAGGTGGAGCGCATTCTCAAGGTAGGTTATCAATATGCTCGCCAACGTCGCAAGCACCTTACGGTAGTTGACAAGGCAAATGTTCTTGCTTCCAGCCGTCTATGGCGTAAGATTGCTCAGGAGATGGCTCCTCAGTATCCCGATGTGAAGACCGACTTTATGTATGTCGACAATGCCGCTATGCGTATGATTCAGGAACCTACATTCTTCGATGTAATGGTGACAGAGAATACATTCGGTGATATCCTCACCGACGAAGGCTCTGTGATTACCGGTTCTATGGGCCTTCTGCCCAGTGCTTCTACGGGTAGTTCCACTCCTGTGTTCGAACCTATTCATGGCTCTTGGCCTCAGGGTAAGGGTCTCAATATTGCCAACCCCTTGGCACAGATACTGTCTGTGGCTATGCTGTTTGAGTATTTTGATCTTAAGAAAGAGGGACATCTCGTGCGCGAGGCTGTCAATGCTTCTCTTGATGCAAACGTCCGCACTCCGGAGATTCAGGTTGAAGGTGCTCCTAAATATGGTACAAAGGAAGTTGGTGCATGGATAGTTGATTATATTAACAGGAAGTGATCCGCCAATCTCTGATAATAATATTTTTGTGGGCGGCCGTCGTGTCGCCCACATTTGCCATGTCACGGTCGGATTCTCTTGCCGTCAGCGATACATCCGGTATAACGGCCGCAAAGGTAAATGCGGAAGATTCTGCGCAGGTGCTGATTGCTGTGTGCACAAAGATGTTGCGTGAGTCCCCCCACAATGTTCCCGTACGCTTGCGACGGGCAGCTCTATATCAGTGGATGGGTGCGGACGAGAAGGCACTTTCCGACTACAATCTTATCCTTGAGGACCAGCCCTCTTGTGAGGATGCCCTCCTTTTTCGTGCTGACATTTACCGTCGTCAACGTTCTTTCCGACTGGCGCGTGCCGATTACGAACGCCTTATACAGATTCGCCCGAATAATTTGAAGGCCTGCCTCGGACTGGCGATAACCAACGATGAAGGTGGACGCCCACGTGAGGCAATGGATCAGATGAATGTAATTGTAGAGGCATGGCCAAATGAAGCTTTGCCGTATCTTGTGCGGGGTGAAATGTTTATGCGTCGCGGAATATATCCGCAAGCACTGATGGATTTTGATGAGAGTATTCGTCTTGATCCGACAAATCCGGATTCGTATCTTTCGAGAGGCATATATTATAAGCATCGCCGCAAGTCGTCTCTGGCGCGTGAAGATTTCCGCCGTGCTGTAGAGTTGGGTGCAGATGCCAACTACGTTTACAGTTTACTCCGTGATCTTCGCTGATGGTTCCTGCTATGATTTTATTGGGCATCTGGGTGTCACGTCGCAAGTGTTCGCGCAGATGGTAGCGCAACGGCTCTCGTCGTGCGGGTTATCTGAGGAAGCGCTTGAACAGGTCTTTGCACTCACGCTTGGACATCGTGACACGTCTTCACCATTGATGCAACTTTTTCGTGCCAGCGGCGTAAGTCATGTGATGGCACTCTCAGGTTTGCATCTCGGAATATTCTGTGCTGCATTTTCCCCTTTTATAGCATTGGTTCGGAGAAAAATGGGACCGATGACGGTAAGAATTGCTGTAATTTTTTTCGTGTTGTTGGCTGTGTGGTTTTACGTATGTATTGCACGATGGCCGATGTCTATGGTACGTGCAGCAACGATGCTCTCCATCTCTTTGCTCTCTGCATTGACACCATATCGTTTGAGACTTTTGGAAGTATGGCTACTCTCGGTAATGCTGATTCTTATTTTTACACCGAGAAGTGCCACAGATATAGGATTTCAGCTTTCTGCGATGGCTATGCTGGCAATTGCGCTCTGCTGCGACAGAGAAGGAGAAAAAGAGAATGAACCTGCGCCGCTTCCGCAAGATCCAACCTCTTTACAGAGAAACCGACCTTTGCGGAATGAAGAGAACCATATTTGGAAATCGGCAAAAAATGTTGTGGTGGAGTGGGTTAAGATAAGTTTCTGGTGTCAGATGTTTACAGCCCCTCTTGTTGCGCACTATTTTGGCACTTTTGTACCGCATGCCATAGTAACATCCGTAGTAGTGACGGCATATACGAGTGCAGTCGTGTACTTATGCTTTATTCTTATTGCTTCATTATTTATTCTTCCAGCATTTATATCTGAATTTCTGGCACAAAGTATTAATGGTTTGTTGTGGATACAAACAGAAGCACTTCGTGCATTCACAGCGTTTGCGGGAACGGGATTGGAAGGCGTAAAATGGTCTTGGCTTGCTGTTGCGTTGTGGTACGCATGCATTACCTTATTTATAATGCAGCGAGGTCGGCTGCGGCTTTGAGGGGATCTGTTTGACCGAATACAGCACTGCCGGCAACAAGGACATCTGCGCCAGCTTCACGAAGACGACGGCCGGTGTCGAGGTTAACTCCACCGTCAATTTCAATAAGAGCCTTCGAACCGGTGCGTTCTATCATGGCACGCAACGCCTTCACTTTGTCTATTGTGTGTTCGATAAAACGTTGACCTCCGAAACCAGGATTGACGCTCATAAGAAGCACCATATCCACATCTCTGATGATGTCTTCAAGTACGGATACCGGTGTGGAAGGATTAAGGGTGACACCTGCGTGCATACCATTTTCGTGAATCTGACCAATTACGCGGTGGAGATGGGGGCATGCTTCGTAGTGTACATTCATCATATATGCTCCCAATGCCTTGACTTCCTGAATGAATTTTTCCGGTTGGACAATCATAAGGTGGACATCAAGTGGTTTTTTACATAGTTTGGCAACGGCGCGTAGCACGGGAAAACCAAATGAGATATTAGGAACAAAAACTCCGTCCATAACATCAAGGTGGAGCCAAGAGGCTGCACTTTGATTGAACCATGACATTTCCTTTTCAAGGTTACGGAAATCGGCAGCGAGTAAAGATGGTGCAAGCATAGTTGATATCGATTTTATGCCACAAAAATATCAAAAAAACACGAAATAAGCAAAAAAAACATGAAAAATAAAAAAAAGTTTAGCAGAAGCAATCGTTGAAAGTGAAAATAGTCGTACCTTTGCACGCCGATTATTATCAAAAGGGTGAAAAATCTTAGTAGTAAACAAACAAAAAACAAAGAATGGACACTTTAAGTTACAAGACCATCTCTGTCAACAAGCAAACGGCCAAGAAGGAATGGGTTGTGGTAGATGCCACAGATCAGGTATTGGGTCGTATGGCAAGTAAGGTGGCAAAACTCCTTAGAGGTAAGTACAAGCCCGAGTTCACACCTCATGTGGACTGTGGCGACAATGTGATTATCATCAACGCCGACAAGATTCAGATCAGTGGTAAGAAGATGACTGACCGCGTTTATCTGCGCTACACGGGTTATCCCGGTGGTCAGCGTCCCGAGACTCCCGCCAGCATCTTGGCTAAGAAGGGTGGTGCCGATAAGCTCATCCGTCGCGTGGTGAAGGGTATGTTGCCAAAGAACAAGCTGGCAGACCGTCTCATCAACAACCTTTATATCTATGAAGGTGGTGAGCATCAGCAGCAGGCACAGCAGCCTAAGGCAATTGATATTAACCTCTACAAATAATAAGAAGAGAGATGGAAACAGTAAATGCATTGGGACGCCGCAAGAGTGCCGTTGCACGTGTATACGTGAACGAGGGTAGCGGTAAGATTACCATCAATAAGAGAGATCTTACAGAATACTTCCCCAGCCCTATTCTGCAGTTCGTTGTTAAGCAGCCTTTGGTTGCCGTTGACGCAGCGGAGAAGTATGATATCAAGGTAACATTGTGTGGTGGTGGATACACAGGACAGAGTCAGGCTTTGCGTTTGGCCATTGCCCGTGCGCTGGTGAAGATCAACGCTGAGGATAAGGCTGCTTTGCGCGCCGAGGGCTTCATGACACGTGACAGCCGTGAGGTAGAGCGTAAGAAGCCGGGTCGTCCAAAGGCACGCCGCAGATTCCAGTTCAGTAAGCGTTAATGCCCAGAGGACGGAATGTTTAGTATCTAAACTCGCGAGACTCCTAAAAATCGGGGGACTACTCGGGGGTTGATTCTAAAGAAAATGTTCTTCCGGAAGAAGGACAGGAATTAAAAGGAAAGTAAACAAAAAATAAAGACACAATTATGTCAAGAGTAAATTTTGAAACCCTTTTGGAGGCAGGCTGTCACTTCGGCCACCTCAAGAGAAAGTGGAATCCCGCTATGGCTCCCTATATCTTCAAGGAGCTGAATGGCATCCACATTATCGACCTTCACAAGACGGCCGTTATGGCCGATACTGCTGCCGAGGCCCTGAAGCAGATTGCCAAGAGCGGTAAGAAGGTTTTGTTTGTTGCTACTAAGAAGCAGGCTAAGAGCGTTGTAGCCGAGAAGGCTACCAGCGTGGGCATGCCTTATGTTATCGAGCGTTGGCCCGGTGGTATGCTGACCAACTTCCCTACAATCCGTAAGGCTGTGAAGAAGATGGCCAACATCGACAAGCTGATGGCAGACGGAACTTACAGCAATCTCTCCAAGCGTGAGATTCTGCAGGTGAGTCGCCAGAGAGCTAAGTTGGAGAAGAACCTCGGTTCTATCGCAGACCTGAACCGTCTGCCGAGCGCTCTCTTCGTTGTTGACGTTCTCAAGGAGCAGATTGCGGTGAAGGAGGCAAATCGTCTGGGTATTCCCGTATTCGGTATCGTTGATACCAACTCAAATCCCGACAACGTTGATTTCGTAATTCCTGCAAACGACGACGCCAGCAAGAGCATTGAGGTAATTCTTGATGCATGCTGCCAAGCTATTCAGGAAGGTCTGGAAGAGCGTAAGGCTGAGAAGGTTGACGAGAAGCCCGCAAAGGAAGACAAGAAGAAGGCTGCCGAGGATGTTGTAGAAGAGGCTCCCGCTGCTGAACCCGAAAAGAAGGAGGAAGAAGCATGAATTTCACGATGACTGAAATCAAGAAGCTCCGCGAGATGACCGGAGCTGGCTTGGCTGACTGTAAGAAGGCTCTTACTGAGAGCGATACTATGGACGATGCTGTAGCATACCTCCGCAAGAAGGGTGCTGCCGTGGCTGCAAAGCGCAGCGATCGTGAGGCTGCTGAAGGTTGTGTGCTCGTGAAGAGTGAGAATGGTTTTGCTGCCATCATAGCTCTCAAGTGCGAGACCGACTTCGTTGCCAACAATGCCGATTTCGTGGCTCTGACACAGGATATCTTGAATGCTGCTGTTGCTGCAAAGTGTAAGACTTTGGACGAGGTGAAGGCTCTGTCCATTGGTGAGGGCACCGTTCAGGACGCTGTCACCGCACGTAGTGGTATCACAGGCGAGAAGATGGAGCTGGACGGATATAGTTGCATCGAGAGCGATTACGTGACTACCTACAACCACATGAATCGCAACGGCCTCTGCGCTATGGTTGCTTTCAACAAGCAGGTTGCCGACGCTGACTGCGGCAAGAACGTGGCTATGCAGATTGCATCTTCTTCTCCCGTTGCCATCGACGAAAGCGGTGTGAGCGAGGAGGTGAAGCAGAACGAATATAATGTAGCCGTTGAGAAGACCAAAGAAGAGCAGGTGAAGAAGGCTGTTGAGGTGGCTTTGAAGAAGGCCGGCATCAATCCCGCACACGTTGATTCCGAGGATCATATGGAGTCTAACATGGCAAAGGGTTGGATTACAGCAGAGGATGTTGCCAAGGCAAAGGAAATCATTGCTACGGTAAGTGCCGAGAAGGCTGCTAACTTGCCCGCTGCCATGGTAGAGAATATCGCCAAGGGTCGTGTGAACAAGTTCCTGAAGGAAAACTGCCTGCTCTCTCAGGAGTATATTTGGGATAAGAACATGACTGTTGCCCAGTATCTGCAGAGCGTTGACAAGGAGTTGAAGATCACGGCTATGAGCCGCTTCACTCTGAAGGCTGAGTAAGACAGATTATTAAGAGTAAATATGAGGATGACCCCTCCCGAAAGCGGGAGGGGTTTTCTTTTTCCTGACAAAAGGACTGATGAGATGAAGATATTTGGAGTTGGCATGAATTACCTCGCTCACACGAAGGAACTCGATGGGCGCGACTATATTCCGGAAGATCCTGTGATATTCACCAAGACCGACAGTGCGCTGCTTACGGGGGGCAAACCATTCTTCTTGCCCGACTATACGCAACGCTGTGATTATGAGGCAGAACTGGTTGTTCGTATTTCACGCATGGGAAGAAGCATCCCTGAGCGCTTCGCCCATAGATATTACGAAGAGGTCACTGTTGGAATTGATTTCACGGCACGCGACTTGCAGGAACGTCTCCGTGCAAAGGGACTTCCATGGGATTTGTGCAAGGGATTCGACGGAAGTGCCGTTGTGGGGGAGTTTGTCAAACTGGACGGTGATGTGCAGAACTTGCACTTTTCTCTTGAAAAAAATGGAGTGGAGGTGCAGAGGGGTTGGACGGGCGATATGATATATGGCATTGACAAGCTTATTAGTTTCATTTCCAAATACTTCACAATAAAAACAGGAGATCTTATTTTCACAGGAACTCCGGTCGGAGTAGGACCTGTGGAGATAGATGATCACTTGGACGGTTACCTTGAGGGCAATAAAATACTCTCGTTCAACGTTAAATAAAGTGAGACGGTACGCACGCACACGATGAAACGATTGCAGATGATATACCTGTTTTGTTGCCTGAGTATTATGGCTTGGGCAGAAGGTAAGGAGTTTTCTGTACTCGACTGGAGTATGTTGCGTTTCGACAGTATCGCACCTGAATACCGTAATACGGTTGTGCTCAATGAGGGCGGTTCGTGGGTTGTCAGCGTGGAATATCCTGAATATGAGCCTCTCACAGAGGCGGATGCGGAGATTGCGCGCGGTTACGGTGACGCGGTGGGCGAGAATATAACGGTGGAGAGCGACGTGAGGGAAGTGAGAGGGCAGTGGAGACTCACTTATCACTTTGTGCCGCTGGTGAAGCAAGGGGGAGAATACAAAAAACTTGTCAGTGCACATTTTGCGTTGAGGAAAGTGTCGCAGACGAGAGTTGCGGCAGTTACAGCCGTGCCGTCCGGACGCTATGCCAGCCGTAGTGCGATGGCAAGTGGTCGCTGGGTGAAGATATCCATCACGGAGGATGGCATGTACCGACTTACACCGCTGATGCTGATGCAGATGGGTTTCTCGGATATCTCGCGTGTGAGGCTCTACGGCTACGGAGGCCATGTGCAGAGTATGTCGCTCAAGCCGGACACTGATTTCGATGACTTACCGGAAGTGCCTCTCTATGTGGCCTCAGACGGCAGTTTGCTTTTTTGGGGCAACGGACTGGTAAATTGGAGCAATACGAAACGTCTGCGCAACACCTATGCCCGAGAGGCCTGCTATTTTGTGAGTGATGTGGCGCCCGATGGCGGCACAGACCCAGCTGAGAGAATCGGCACGGTGTCTGCTGGAGAGGATGGAGGCACAGTGCAGACATCTGTGATACGTCATAAGCTGATAGAGGAAGAAGAATATTCCATCTATAAAGTAGGCAACAAACTTGTTTGCGCAGATAATTACTCGGATGGCAAGGCTCGCTCGTACACATTCTCTGGAGTGAAAGCTTCTGGAAAGGTGCAATTGTCGATTGCCTTTGCTTCTGCAGGACTTACTAATGTCAACACGCTGAACTGGAACGTGAATGGTGGTGAGAATCGCTCTGTTGTCATAAGGGCTTCCAACACAGAGTATCAGCATGCAGTATGGAAGGAATTCACCAATGTGGTGACGGGCAGTGGCACAAACACTTGGACGGTGAATATGGCAAGTACTGCCGGTATAGAGGCTCATTTGGACTACCTCGCCCTGCATTATGATGCTCCTCTGGCACTCGTGAACGGTTTCACTCAGTTCACCTCATCCGGAGCCAATGTGAAATACGACGGTTTTTCGGGAGCCTCCAAACTGAATGTGATGCGCATCGGTAAGAGAGGGCAGAAAGCCTGCCTCATTCCCGTGCAGGGTGAGAGCGTTATCGTTCCAACGGCAGGTGACGAATATGTGGCGTTTGATGCTGGTTATTCTTTTCCGCTTCCGAATATCGTAGGGCAGGTGGTGTGCCAAAATCTGCATGCTCTGACTACGATGGATATGATTATTGTGATTCCCGTGGGCTGTACGTATTTTGAGGAGGCAGAGAGACTTGCAGAGGCGCATAGAAAGTATGACGTGATGACCGTGGGAATCGTCCGAGTGGATCAGATTTACAACGAGTTTTCCAGCGGAACGGAAGATGCTACAGCTTTGCGCCGTTTCTTTAAAATGCTATACGATAAGGGAGAAGGCAGTGATCATCGCCTGAAATACGTTCTCTTGATGGCCGACGGCGCATGGGACAACCGTATGCTGTCCACCGTATGGAACAACTTCGACAGAACTCTTTACCTGCCTTGCCTTGAGAGCGACGAGTCCGGACATGCCGTGAACAGTTATGTTAACGACGACTACTATGGAATGGTGGGTGAATCAGCGGCTTCCACTATAACATCCCTACCTATAAATCTTGCAGTGGGACGTTTCCCGGTGACTACAGCCGACAAGGCCAAACTCCTTGTTGACAAGACTCTGCGTCACATGACGAATGTTAATGCCGATGCGTGGAAGAATACCGTAGTATTTGTCGGTGACGATGACGCTCAGGCCCGCGATTATGCAGCAGAGATGAAAGGTGCCGACAGAGCTGCGGAGACCGCTCTCAATCCGGATGGGACAGGCGGTTGGGGACTTGATGTGAAGAAGATAATGTTCGACACGTTCATACGCGTGACGGGTATTAGTGGTAACACTTATCCCGACATCACCAAGCTTATAAACAAATACCAGACGGAGGGTGCCCTCATGATGAATTATACGGGTCATGGTGCGGCGCACGTGCTCTCCCACGAAAACGTGGTGCGTTTGAGGGACGTGAAGGAATGGACGGGAAATAATCTTCCCCTGTGGATGACGGCAGCCTGCGATGTGGCTCCATGGGACGGTCATGAGGATAATATAGGAGAGGCTGCGCTACTCAATGAGAAGGGAGGTGCCGTGGTCTTCATAGGCACGGCTCGTACAGTATATTCCAGTCCCAATCATAATCTTAACGTTTCCTTTACGAAATATTTATTCGCTACCGACAGCGAGGGACGACGTCTCAGTGCGGGATGGGCTCTTGCGGAGGCGAAGAATGACAATATGAGTGTTAATTCCCTCAACTACTCCTATTTGGGCGACCCGGCTCTGGTGTTCGGTGCTCCGAGGCAGAGGGTGGTGTTGGAGAGTATCGACGGTCAGTCTCCTACAAAGGACGTTTTGGTAAAGTCCAGTAGCAGGGTGGTGCTGAAGGGGCATGTGGAGAATGCTTCCGGTAATAAGCTGAACGACTTCAACGGACGTCTCACAGCAACGCTATACGATGTCAAGCAGACGGTGAGCGGATTGCGCAATGTGACCACTTCCGACTACACCTATCGCTATCGTGACTATACCACTGTGCTCTCGCACCGCTCGGCTAGGGTGGAGAACGGCGAATGGACCATCGATATGGTCACTCCCAAGGATATCCTTTTTGCCGACTCATCCGGCCGTTTGGTGTTCTATGCCATCAACGAGGATAAGACAATGGAGGCTACAGGTGCCAGCACCGATTTCTGTGTCGGCGGTGTAGGAAGTGATTTCGACGACCTTACTGACGGCCCCGACATTTTCCTCTATCTCAATAAGGAAGACTTCAGGGACGGTGATGTGGTGAATTCCACTCCTTGTTTCTTCGCCCGTCTGTCGGATGTTGTGGATATAAGTTATCTTAGCAATAGCGTGGGTCATAATTTGCTTCTCACGGTTGACGGAGATCCTTTGCAGTCCTACGTTATGGACAACTATTTCACTCCAGACGGTGACGACTACACTCACGGTGTTGTCTGCCGCACTCTTCCCGCCATGACGGAAGGCGAACACTATCTTGTCTTTGAGGCCTGGAATAATCAGAATCTGTATTCCCGTAAGAGCCTGCGTTTCGTGGTTGATTCGGAACTCGAACCCGACCCCGTTAGCGTGGTAATAAGTCCTAATCCCGTATCTTCTGTTGCAAATATTATCATTACGCATCAGTTCCCCGGCAGTGAGACATACTATGAAGTTCGCATCTTCGATATCAATGGTCATCTCGTGTGGATACAGGCTGAATCGACAACGGCCGATGCCAATGGCTCGTATACCGTGCGTTGGGATGCCTCCGACGTGACCAGCGGTATCTATCCTCTTCAGGTGACGGTGCGCTCGGGTGGCGGCGAAGAAGTGTACGAAGGAGAAAAAATTATTGTGCTGAAATAATAATTTACCGCATCTTCGCGTTATGATACTGGTATGAAAAGATTATTCTTGTTCTCGATAATGACATTTCTCGTGTGCGGCATCTCTCACGCTGATGACGATCCTGCACAGAGATTCAATCCCGAGACCTATGGTGTGACGAGCCTTTCGATAGCTCCGGATGCACGTGCGGGCTCAATGGGTGACATGGGTGTTGCCACGGAGGCAGACATCAATTCCCAGCACTGGAATGCGGCAAAATATCCGTTCAATATAGCCAGAGCCGGTGTTGCTGCCAGTTACACTCCCTGGCTCCGCAAGATTGTGTCTGACATCAATCTGGCTTCTGTAGCTGGTTTCTATCGCATAGGCGACTACAGTGCCGTATCGGCTTCGTTCCGCTACTTCTCTCTCGGTGAGGTGACTGTGACGGAGGGTGACTACACTATCAAACCCTACGAGATGTCCTTCGATATAGCCTACAGTCGCATGCTGACGCGTTGCCTTTCAATGGGTGTCACGTTGAGATATATCCGTTCCGATATGTCCAATAATTACAAAGACGGCAGTTCGGCGGGCAATGCCTTTGGTGCGGACATTACTTTCTACCGTGAAGGCTATTTCATGATGGGTAGCAGGGAATGCCGTTTGGCGTGGGGTATCGCGCTGACCAATATCGGTACGAAGATAAACTACGGCGGTACGACCAATTCCGAGTTCCTGCCCACCACGTTGCGTCTTGGTATCAACTTCCTCGTACCTTTCAACGAGTTCAATAAGTTGTCGCTGGGTGTTGAGACCTATAAGATATGTATTCCCACTTTTCCCTACGAGGTACCCGAGGGTGACCCCCGTTCTCTTCCGGAATACCAGCAAGAGGAGTTCTACGATGTGTCTTCCATTGCCGGTATCTTTAAAAGTTTTGCCGATGCTCCCGGTGGTTTCAAGGAGGAGATGCAGGAATTCCGCTGGTGTATGGGTATGGAGTACACCTATAACGACCGTTTCATGCTGCGCTTTGGCTACCACCACGAGAACAAGAACAAAGGTAACCGTCAGTACGTCACTGTTGGTGCCGGTTTCCACATGAGTGTATTCACTGTAGATGCCGCTTACGTCTTTGCTACATCGCAGACAAATCCTCTCGACCAGACGATGCGTTTCACTCTGGGTTTCGACCTCGACGGTATGAAGGACCTCTTCGGTAAGCTGAAAAAAAGAAGATGATAAGAGTTGGTTTCGGATATGATGTCCACCAGCTCGTGGAGGGCCGTTCACTTTGGCTCGGTGGCGTACTTGTCCCCCATGAGAAGGGTCTTTTGGGTCATTCAGATGCCGATGTGCTGATACATGCTGTCTGCGATGCCCTTCTCGGTGCTGCCAATATGCGCGACATCGGTTATCATTTTCCTGACACTGCGGGGGAGTATGAGGGTATCGACAGCAAGATACTTCTTGCCAAGACCGTTACACTTATCGCTACGAAGGGTTATCGTGTGAACAATATTGATGTCACGGTGTGTGCCCAGCGTCCGAAGCTCAATCCCCATATCCCAGAGATGCAGTGCACTCTTGCGCGTATCATTGGTGTTGATGAGGATACCGTGAGCATCAAGGCCACCACCACGGAGCGTCTCGGTTTCGAGGGCAGGGAAGAGGGCATCAGCGCTTCTTGTGTGTGCCTCATTGAAAAGACGGGATGAAAAAGCACCTGTACCGATTATATTAACACCATGAAAACAGACATACAGATTGCACGCGAGTGCCGGCTGGAGCACATCAGTGAGATAGCCTCACGGCTGGGTATTCCTGCGGAGGAAATAGAACCTTACGGACGATACATGGCCAAGGTGCCCATATCGCTTATCGATGAGAGCAAGGTGCGCAAGAGCCGTCTTATATTGGTTACGGCCATCAGCCCCACAAAAGCAGGTATCGGTAAGACAACTGTGAGCATCGGTCTCACACTGGGACTTAACAGATTAGGCAAGAGTGCAGCAGTGGCGCTGCGCGAACCCTCTTTGGGCCCATGCTTCGGAATGAAGGGCGGTGCTGCAGGAGGAGGCTATTCGCAGGTGTTGCCGATGGAGAAAATCAATCTCCATTTCACAGGTGATTTCCATGCCGTCACCTCTGCCCACAACACCATCAGTGCAATGCTTGACAACTATCTTTACCAGCACCGCAAAGAGGGTTTCTCTCTGCGTGAGGTGTACTGGAAACGTGTGCTTGATGTCAACGACCGCGCTTTACGCAATGTTGTGACAGGACTGCGCGGCGACGGTGTGGTGTCAGAGACGGGTTTCGATATCACATCGGCATCCGAACTGATGGCTATTCTCTGTCTGGCCTCCAGTGAGGCCGACCTGCAGCAGCGCATTGAGAATATTCTCTTGGGTATCACCTCCGAAGGCAAACCCTTCTATGTGCGCGACCTTGGTGTGGCAGGTGCCGTTACCGTACTGTTGCGCGATGCCCTCAATCCCAATCTCGTGCAGACCACGGAGCAGACTCCGGCTTTCATCCACGGCGGTCCCTTCGCCAATATAGCACACGGCTGTTCCAGCGTGCTTGCCACCAAGATGGCTATGAGTTTTGCCGACTACGTGGTGACGGAGGCAGGCTTCGGTGCCGATTTGGGTGCGGAGAAGTTTTTCGACATCAAGTGCCGTAAGACAGGTCTGCAGCCCCGTCTGGTGGTTATCGTGGCCACTACGCAGGGTCTTAAGATGCACGGAGGTGTGGACATCGCGGATATCAACGAACCCAATATAAAAGGACTTCGTGAGGGACTTAAGAATCTCAACCGCCACATCAACAATATGCAGGGTTTCGGTCAGCCTGTTGTGGTGACTCTCAACCGCCATGACACAGACCTCGATGAGGAGATAGATCTGGTGCGTCGCAACTGTGAGGATCAGGGTGTGGGCTTTGCCGTCAACGAGGCCTTCCTCAAGGGTGGGGAGGGAGCCACCGAACTGGCACAGGTGGTGGTGGACACCATAGAGCGCATCAAGCCTCTTCCCATTCACTACGCCTATCCCGAGAACGACAGCATTGAGGGTAAGATAGAGAAGGTGTGCAAACGCATCTACGGTGCCGCCGCAGTGGAATACACAAAGACGGGAACCAAGCGTCTGGAGGCTATCAAGGCTATGTTTGCCGGTGACAAGGCGGTGGCCGGCTATCCGGTATGTATTGCCAAGACGCAGTTCTCCTTCACTGCCGATTCCACGCGCTACGGTTGTCCCGAGGGTTTCACAATCCGCATCCGCGACCTCATCGTAAACAGTGGCAGCGGTATGATTGTGGCAATTGCCGGTGACATGCTGCGTATGCCGGGTTTGCCCCGCAGTCCTCAGGCCGAGCGCATCACCATTGTCGACGGCAATATCGAAGGGCTTTCGTAATCCCGGTATTTCGGGCGATGCCAGTTTCTAGTAAACGCGTTTCTCACCGTTGACGATGTAGATGCCGCCCTTGCGCACGTCCCTCGTCTTACGGCCGCTGATATCATAGATGTTACGCTCTTTCTGCGTGACATCTTTTTTTATGCTGCGTATGCCAGTGTATTCTTCCGCAGGTACGAGTTCAAAGGCAAAGTCCGTGAGTTCGGTTTCCGGTCCCACCTGCAGTGCCTGTGTCTCCGACAGTTGCCAGTATTTTGTGCCGGTTGCAGAGCAGATACCTGCGTATGGTGTGGAGGCCAGGAATGTGATGTTGTGGCTGGCGGAGCGGTTTGTCAGTGCTCCTGTGGTGGATACATATTTGCCTTCCTGATTCTTCACTGTGTATTTTCCCGCTGTCGATGTTGTTATGACCCATTGCTGCGAGTCGTCCACGAGGTCGCCGTCCATGACGGCCTGTGTGAAGTAGGGGGCTGTGCCCGATGTGAGCAGCAGTCCGGTGGCACGATGGCGGATGACGTAGTTTCCGGAGAGGGTGCGGTCGCTTTCCAGCACGGTCACATCGAATGTGTACTCCTGTACGTCGTTGTTCAGCGTATAAGTGAGGGTGTGCCGCTGCGACTCCGCGATGGACGGCATGGGGTAAGTGAATCCTTCCGTACCGTCTTCCCAGCGTGCAGTGCCGTGCGACAGTGCGGACGGTACATTCAGGATGAAGCTTACGTCGCTTCCCTTGTTCACGGTGACAGACGCTGTGTCTGTGAGTGTGGTCTCGTCCACGGTGATTTCCTGCCTCGATCTCAATACGTCGATGTGGAATGTCACTGATGTCTGCCGTCCGCCCTGATTGGTCACTGTGCATGTGATGTCCTGTGTGGCGGTAACTGATGACAGTGTGATGCTTGTGCCCGTCTTGCCGTTGCTCCACGCATAGGTGCCGAAACCTTGTGTGTCGGATGCGGAGAGCGTTACAGACTCGCCGTAGAACACGGTGATGCTGTTGTTGTTAGTGGTTTCTCCCTTGTATGTTATTGAGGGTGTTACGATGGTGGGGGAGCAGTCGCCCTGTGCAGCGATGGAGAAGGCTATCCGGCTCTTCACTCCGTTTTGGTTGGTGTATGTGGCGCGGTAGATGTAGCTGTGGTCGGTGCTCACCGTTATGTCGCGTGTCTCCTCTCCCGTGTTCCACTGCCACAGGCCGGTGTCTGTCTCGCCGTCCGGCAGTTGCGGCATCAGTTTTACAGTCTGTCCTGCGGGCACGGACGTTTTATTGTTTACGGTGTATGTGTTCACCAGGCCTCCCAGTTCGCTGTGCCGTATAATCTTTCCGCTGACCAGGCCTCGCGTCCTCTCCTGTGTGAGGCTGGGGATGAGGTTGGCTGTGACAGAACCGCTGTATTCCATCTTCGGTGAGAGTTCTGTAGGCGCTTTGTCGGCGGGGCACAGCTGCTGGTCGCGTGTGTTCATCAGTACGCTGTAGCCCAGTTGGTCGTAACCGCCGCTTGTGGCTCCCGCGCCTCCGCCGTCTATACCCATCAGTGTGAGCACCTGTTCCGAATAGGGCATTGTCACACCTTTTACACCCTCGTAGTGTCCGATTACAGTGCCCCAGCACGGACGTATCTGTACGCCGGGACACGGTTCTGTCATAGTCCAGCATCTCGAGTCGGTGTAGTATATGCCGTTGGTGCCGTAGCTGTAGTTCGTCCAGGGCAGTCCTTCCGTGCCGAGCACCTGTGCTGCGATGTATTCTATTCCGGCGGCGAGACGGTGATCCATGTAGCTGAAGAGGTCATTGCTCTGGTTCCACATCATCTGTGCTATGTCCACTGCCAGACCGAGTGCCATTGCGGGATGTCCTGTGTCGCGTCCGCTCTCGTTCATCTGTCCGAGTGCGCCGTAAGCTCCTGTCTCCAGCGCGCTTTGCGATGTTGTCACCACGAGGTTGCCCAGATATTCTGTCAGTCCGTCATTGAGTATGGGATTTGCTGTGCGCGGATTGGTGAACGTACCCACCTGATCGTATTTCATGTACGAGAGTCCCTGATTGTAGATAAACACGTCATCGCACAGCACACCGATTGACAGCACGCACATGGCGTTGCACAGTCCCCAGTTAGACCAGTAGTGACCGGGAGCCTGCCACCATTTGCCCACGTTCTCCCAAGTGCCGTTGCGCACTCTCAGGAAACCGATGGCACCGGGATACCACACTGTGAGCATCCACTGCCTGAACAGGTCAAAGTCCTCTGCAGCCCAGCCTTCGTAGTCGCGCATCAGTTCTGCTGCCTGGGCAAACTGGTAGCCGTAGAGACCGCGTGCCAGACACTGGTCGGAGGTTCCCGTGACGTATTTCGTGGTGCGGGCCCATTGCATCAGCACATCCACCGCATGCTTGGCGCAGGCCTTGTTGCCTTCTATCTTCCATCGCAGGGCGTTCTGGTATGCTATTGTGGCACCGCGTGCTGCGTTGATATAGTTTTCTCCCGAACCGCCCCTCACGATTGCTTCGCTGGGAAATGTTGCTGCGCTGCTCTGCGCATAGGCTGCGGTCTTCAGCACGTTGTATGCCTGCGTCACCGTCTCGTTGCCTGCTGCCAGCTGTGCCTTTACACGGTCGAAGTCCTCCTGGGTATGCAGTCCTCCGGGATGGATGAATCCTTTGTCTTCTGCTTTGGCTCCTCCCAGTGCGACGAGGAGGAAGCTGATGATGGTGAGAAGTGTTTTCATGTCTTTATGTGTTTCTGAGTGCAAATGTAAGAAATTATTTTGATAATGTTTTGTTTTTTGCGTTTTCTCTGATGCTTTCCTTTGTAAAAACGACATCGCCGACGTTGTTGCCCACATACATCGGCACGTAGTCGGATGTGGCATGCCAGCGCGGTTTGCCCGGCATATCGTCACAGATAATATGCCCGTTGATTTTAAGTCCTCCGAAGCTGACATCGCTCACCGTGCGCTCTGTGTCGTAGCCGTTGATGATGGAGAGGTTGGGTGTCTTTCCGTTGTATCTCACATTCCAGAACCTCACGCCCTCCACTCCCCGTCCGGGGGCGGTGCAGTATTTCCGGTTGTAGCCCACCTTCACCTGTGTGATGCAGCCGTCCTCTATCTCTTCGATGCGTATATTGTCGAAAACCACATCTCGCACCAGATTGCCGTCGCCGCAGTTGATGGCCAGGCATCCCTGATAATCCACCTGCGTTTCTGCCTGTCCGAGGATATCGATGTTTTCATACACCAGGTGCTCGATCGTGTCTCCCGCTTCCGGGTTGCCGTGGATGCCGATGAAGATTGGGTGTGCCACATCGGTCCACAGTGTTGAGTTGCGCATTCTCACGTTGCGTGTCGACCCGTTGAATCCCTTTCTCGTGGCGTAGGCCGTAGTGCAGTCGTCGCTGTTGCGGCAGAACACGCGGTCGAAGAGGATACCGTCGCACCCTCCGAACACATTCAGTCCGTCGCCCCAGCTGGGATGTGAGATGCTGCGCACATCGTGCAGTGTCACGTTGCGCGATTCACCTATTGGACATGTGTTCAGCACGAGACCGTCAATCAGCACGTTCTCCGAGCGATAGACATGGGCGCCTTCGTATCCGCGTGGCGGACGGGCAATACCGCGTCCCAGGATGCTCACGTTCCCGGCATCTTCTATGGCGAACGTACCGGTGAAATAGCTTCCTCCGGCGAGATACAGTGTCGTGTTCGGGGCCACCCTGACGGTGTCTTCCCTGTACATGCCCGGTGCATAGTATCGGAAGCTGCGTCCCTGTGCCTTTGCTGCTTTCTCGGCATCTTCCCTGCTTACGGCGGGCTTAGAGGTGAACACCAGCAGATTGGCGGTGATGTCGCCGTCCAGTTCCACGCTGACGTTTTCCGGCTGAAACAGCAGGAACTGCACCGTCGAGTCGTTCTGCACGTTGGCAATCGTGCCGCGATAGTCGGGGCGGATGCGTGCCGTCCTGAACTTTCTCTTCCTGCTGACCACCTTCACAGACACATCGCCCGTGAAGTCAAACATGCAGTATGAAATCTCAGATACCTTATGCTTGTTGTCACCCGTTGAGGCATTCACTTTGGCCATATACGTATCCACCTTTTTCCACTCTTTAGTGCCGCGTGCCTGTACAAAGACATCGTAGTCGTCCTTCAGCGGAGCACCGTCGGGGGCGGGGTAGGTGAAGACCCTGTGAAGCCGTGTGCCCTCCTTGACACCGGGGGCGTGCACCTCGCGGTTTTCGCCGCGGCGTCCGGCCTTGTCCTGCAGGGCGAGCACCTTTTTTGTATATGGCATCTTCAGTCCCTTGCGCTTTACGTAGTGGTTGTATGGCTGCTGGTAGATGTCCCACAGCCTGCCCCGTCCCATTGCGCCCGGTTCCGTCCAGTCGCAGTAGAGTCCTGTGCAGTCGGTCCATGTCTCAAAGGGTACGTCGTGGCCGAGATTGTATTTTGCGGTGTATTCTATGCCTTTCATCAGTCTGTTGTCCAGTGCTCCCCATAGGTCGTCGCCCTGCTGCCACGCCATCTCGCAGATGTCGCACAGCGCTTCCAGTCCCAGTTGTACGTGCGACTGATCGCGCCCGGTCTCCTGACATTGTCCCGTTTCATCGATATAATTCGGCAGCGCTCCGTTGTCGTTGGCGTGCAAGTGGTAGTCAATGGCGGCCCTGTACATTGTCGAGTCGCCGGTGGCGAGGGCGCAGGCCATGCGGAAACGGTTCACTATCGCTCCCCAGTTGCCGTTGGCATACGGGCTGTCCGCCTCAAACCTGTTCATCGTCGGCACCATCGCCCGTCGCAGCATCGCCTCCCAGGCAGCCAGGTCTTCATTCTTCACTGTCCGTTCTTCACTCCGGAGACTCATCATTGCCCTGCACAGCCAGTAGCCCTGAATCAGACACAGCGGTGCATCGTGTCCGTCCAGCCGCTGCAGTGTCCCGGCATAGGCGTTGATGATGCGCACCGCCTCGTCGCAGCGGCCTTCCCGGGCAAAGTCCCACGCGGCCTTCATGTCGCGTTCGCTGCCGTTTTTCGAGTTCCGGAATTCTCCGTCGCGCGCCACCACCTCGTAAGGTCCGGCCATCTGATAGGTGCTCTGCGCCCCGACAGGGTTCGTCATCCACACGGTCAGGCATATCAGTGTCAGTATCCGTTTCATCGTTTTGTTGTTTTGTTTTTGCAAAATTAATGTTTTTATGGCGAAATACACCTGCCCGTTTGTCCAGAAATACATGTCTTGTTTGTATTTTGCCGTTTTTGGATATTTCGGACATGTTTTTTAGACAAATGAGACCTGTGTTTCGCTATTAATTTTGTATCTTTGCCGGTGGATTCCTGAAAAACATGTCGATGAAGCGGCGATTAATTCTCATGATATGTGTCTTGGCGGCAGGACTTTCTGTCGTCTTCGGACAGCGTCACTGGACTGTGGCCGACGGCCTGCCCACCGGTGAGGTGCGTCAGATTGTGGAACTGCCCGGCGGACAGATGCTTGTCAACTGCGAGGGCGTTTTCTGCATCTCCAACGGGCATTCGTTCGATGTGGTGCCGTGCGACCAGAACCGCGCATATCAGTTGTCCCGATACGCCAACCGCTACGGTCAGCTGTGGGAGGGCGACACTGTCCTGTGGCTGCACGATTTCTACCGGATTTACTGCTTTGATGCCCGCCGTCGTGTGTTTGTTGCCGACGGGGCGGACCGACTGATTGCCCGCCTTCGGGAAACGCTCCTTGCCTCTTCCTCCGATACTCCGCGCCCGACGGATGCCCAGCAGCATGTCATCGACTCGCTCCGCATCTGCGACATCACCCTCGCCACCACCGACCGTCAGGGAGGTCTCTGGATGGGCACGCGCTCCAGCGGTATCATCTACCAGCCGCCCTGCCGGGTAAAAGCCGCGACACATACGGGCAGCGACCCGCTGATAGGATGGGCACGTGCTGCGTCCCTGCGCAGCGGACAGACAATGTTTGTCGTTCAGCTGCATGACGGACGGCAGTTGCGCTGTGATTCGCTTTGCCTGTTGAGCTACTGCTTGCCGGAGAAGCAGCTCTCCGTGTCGCTCAACGACAAGCTGCCCGCCCTCAACCGCTACCGCTATATGGTGGGCGCCTGTCCTCTGGAGGAGGGTCTGGTGGCTGTCTATACACAGAACGGCATATTCCTGCTCGACACAAAGACGGACACCCTGCTCCCTTTTCCCAAGGCCGGGGAGATAGAGCGCTACAGCAGCAAGTACAACTGTATGCTTAGGGACCGCAGCGGACGGCTGTGGATAGGCACGCAAAACGGCCTGTTTCAGGTGAGAAGTGAGGAGTCGGGCGACACCTGTGAGAGAATCTCCGGTCTTTCCAACAACTGCATCCGCAGCCTTGTGACGGATGCCGGGGGCAATGTGTGGGCCGGCACATCGTGCGGTGTCTCGCGCATCACTCCCACTGTTGTCAACCTCGGGGCAGACGACGGCATACCCTCCGTGGCGATGATGGACCGCGCTGCCGGTCTCACCGATGACGGACGCCTTGTCTTTGCTGCCGGTGGCGGACTGGCCGTATCTTTCCGTCCCGACGAGATGATAGGCGAGGAGAAGCCCCTCCCTGTGGTCATCACCGGTATGACGCTCTGCGGGGAACCCGTCACTGCTGTCGATTCTCTCCTGTCGCATGACCAGAACTACCTCACCTTCCAGTTCTCCACGCTCAATTACGCCGCTCCCTCCCACGACAGCTACCGCTACCGCCTGCGCGGCCTGGAGCGCTCCTGGAATGTCTGCAGCGACGGCAGCGGACAGGGCACCGCCGGCTACAAGGCCCTGCCGCCCGGCAGCTATGTCTTCGAGGTGCAGGCCTCCAACGCATCCGGTGTGTGGGGTGCCGCCACCGTGCTGTCCTTCACCATACGTCCGCCCTGGTGGCTCACATGGTGGATGAAGACGGCCTGCTGTCTCCTGGCCCTGCTTGCCGTGCTTTGTCCGGCAGCCTTCTACCTGAAGAGGAAGAAAGCCAAACTGGAGCGCGAAAACGACGCCCGTGTCAACCGTCTGTTCGAACTGCGTGAGGAGGCCCGTCACCAGTTTGCCGAGTCGTCCAATATCGCTCCCGACAAGATTACCGTCAGCGCCGAGGAGGAGAGGCTTGTCTCTCAGATGCTGAAGGCCATTGAGGCGCATCTCGACGATGAGGACTACAATGCCGACCTGCTGGCCCGCGATGTGGCCATGAGCCGCGCTTCGCTCTACAAGAAACTGCAGACCATGCTCGGCATCACTCCCACCGATTTCATCCGCAATGTGCGTCTCAAGCGTGCCGCCCGTCTGCTTGCCGACACTCAGCTGCCTATCGGCGACATTGCTGCCCGTGTGGGTTTTGTCACGGCGAGGAATTTCTCCGCCTCGTTCAAGAAGATGTTCGGCCTCACTCCCTCCGAATACAGGGAGCCGAAGGATAAACCGTAGGGGGGGATACATATGTCTCAGGTGATATAACCGTTGTTTTTTTTTACGTCATGATAAAGAAGATTTTCGCCCTGTTTCTGCTTTTTCACGCATTGACTCTCCCGGCTCAGATTATCTATGCCGACTACAGCGACCCGGATGTGTGCGAAGGCACGGACGGTGACTACTGGTTGACGGCCAGCAGTTTCCAGTGCACGCCGGGACTGCCTCTGTTGCACAGCACCGACCTGGTGCATTGGGAGGTGGTGAACTATGCGGTGGAACGTCTGTTGCCCGCGAGTCACTACAACTCCGTGCAGCACGGCTGCGGCGTCTGGGCTCCCAGTATCCGCCGGCACGACGGCACTTACTATATCTATTGGGGCGATCCCGATTTTGGTGTCTTCATGGTGAAGAGTGATAATCCGTGCGGACGCTGGAGCGAGCCGGTGCTGGTGGTGGAGGGCCGGGGATTGATTGACCCCTGTCCGCTGTGGGATGATGACGGACGGTGCTATCTCGTGAACGGATGGGCTGCCAGCCGCTGCGGTTTCAACAGCGTGCTGACCGTGCGCGAACTGTCTGCTGACGGCAGCCGGGCAGTCGGCAAACCGCTTCTTGTCTATGACGGACAGACGGAGGGCAACCACACGATAGAGGGCCCCAAGTTCTACAAACGCGACGGCTTTTATTATATCCTCGCTCCTGCCGGCGGTGTGGAGAAAGGCTGGCAGGTGGCCCTGCGAAGCCGCAGCATATACGGTCCGTACGAAAGCCGGACGGTGTTCCACGGAGACGGCATTCATCAGGGCGGTTGGGTGGCAGACCGGTTCATCGCCTTTCAGGATAAAGGTCCCTACGGACGCATCCTTCACCTGCTCGATGTGGAGTGGAGGGACGGATGGCCTGTGATGAAGGAGTCGAAAAGCGACAGGGCGGAGCGTGCCGCGCGCAAATCGCCGATACGGCTCCAATACCAGTGGCATGCCAACCGTCAGGACAGTTTCGGCTTTGAGACGCCCTGCGGTGCGCGCATCTACGGCCACGCGGTGTCGTCCGCTTTCCGCAACCTGTGGGAGGTGCCGAATCTCTATCTGAGGAAATTCGAGGGCGAGACGTTCACCGACACTCTTCATCTGACTGTCACCGCCACAGATGAAGGCCAGCAGTCGGGCTTCGTCGTGATGGGACGCGACTACTGCCGTCTCTCTGCAGAACTGCAGGGCGATGCCTTTGTGCTGAAATATATCACCTGCAGGGATGCCGACCGGGGCGGGGCGGAGGAGTCCGCCGTCGTAGGGCATGTCAGGGCGCGTTCCTACAATGCCGGTGCAAAAAAAAATTATGAATGCCGCCTCATCGTTCGCCTGCAATGCGACAAGGGGGCTCTCTGCCGCCTTTCCTACAGCACGGACGGATGCCGCTTCACACCTCTCGCTGTTCCCTTCCAGGCCCGCGAGGGCAAATGGATAGGTGCCAAGTACGGAGTGTTCAGCATCACACGCGATGCAAAATCCCGGGGATGGGCGGAACTTACGGACACTGCGGCGCAGGAGAGCGGTAGCGGTTTCGATGCCGCCCGGCAGCTGTCTTATTGCAGCAGTCAGGTGGACAGGGCGCTGGCTGCTTTGTGTCCCTGCGACTTCACGATGATGCCCCGCAATATCCTTGGCGACGGGCGCACGTGGAACTGTCGCAGGGCCGGGGCCGAGGAGTGGTGCTCCGGTTTCTGGCCGGGCATCCTGTGGATGGACTATGCATATACGCACAGCGAGGCGGTGAAGGAGGCCGCTGCGGGCTATACGGATGCCGTCACCCCCATCATCAGCAGTCCTGTCTTCGACCACGACCTGGGTTTCATCGCCATCAGCACCTTCCTGAAGGGTTACGAGGCTACGGGTGACGGGCGCTACAGACGCTTGGCTCTGCAGGCTGCCGACTCGCTGGCCACTCTGTTCAACGACAGGGTGGGCACTATTCTCAGCTGGCCCCGCCATGTGAAGGACTACGGCGGTCACAACACCATCATTGACAACATGATGAATCTGGAACTGCTGTATTGGGCCGCTGCCAACGGAGGTTCGCCGCGACTGAAGGAGATAGCCACCTGCCATGCCGAGACCACGATGAATCACCACTTCCGGAAGGACGGCAGCTGCTGTCATGTTGCAGTCTACGACACTCTGACGGGTAAGTTCATCAGGGGCGTCACACATCAGGGTTTTGCCGACAGTTCCATGTGGAGCCGCGGTCAGTCGTGGGCCATCTACGGCTACACGACGGCATACCGTTACACGCACGACAAACGTTTCCTCAATCATGCCCGTAAGGTGGCGGATGTCTATCTGAAGCGTCTGAGGGAGACTTCCGACGACTGGGTTCCCGTTTGGGACATGGATGCCCCTCCGGGTTCCACCAAGGATGCTTCTGCCGCCTGTGTCACGGCCAGTGCTCTGTTGGAACTGTGCCGGTATGTGAAGGACGGCAGCCGTTATCGCGATGCCGCCATACAGATGTTGCGCGACCTCAGCACCGAACGTTATCAGAGCCGCAGCCGCAATGTCTCGTTCCTGATGCACTCCACGGGGCACTATCCTGCAGGCAGTGAAATCGATGCCGGTATCATCTATGCCGACTACTATTATCTGGAAGCACTCCTGAGGGCAAGATAAAGCTCATTTTTCAGCATAAAAACAGGCACCCGGAGGATGCCTGTTTTTCTTTAGAGGGCAAGTGGTATATTGTCTTCTTACAACTTACCTCTTGCATAGAAGCCTTAGCCTTCACTCGGGCCGTCACCGCCGCCGGGAGCCTGAGCTGTGATGGTGAACCATACCGCACCGCCGTGATAGACCACGAGCGTGTGACCTGCTGCTACACTCAGACCCGTGAACGAAGCGCCGTTGGCATCATGGCTGCTGGGGTTGATAGCATCGCCCGTACCATCCACCTTAGCAGTGAATACCACATCGCCCAAATTCGTGCCGCTGACAGCTACTGAAGTGACTGGAGCCGTGGCCATCACGCTTCCGCCCGCAATGTTCTGGCTGGTTCCATTGATAGTAGCCGTGGTGCTGTAGCTGGGCTGACCGGGCTCCACACCGCCCCCACCGCCAGAGGGGGTGACATCACTCGTAACACCCGTGCCGCCAGCACCGGCATTGTTCAGGTAGTACTCCGATTCCATGTCAATTTCAGTCGTCGTGTAGCTCTTCTCTACAGCTTCATACAGGCTGCAAAGGTCGCTACCCAAGCCGGCTTCGTTGAGTACCAACTTGCAGTTGCTGCGGAACCAGTCACCGCTCTTGTCCTTGCGGCTGACGATGATACCGGCTGCCACCACAATGCCGCCTCGACCCAGCACGAAGTTGAAGTGGTCTGTGTCGAACTCGAAGCGTGAGAAGTTGAGTTGGTTCTTCCAGTTCGAGCACGGGAACTCGCCTGCGCTGTTCACAATTTCGGTTGTCATGGGAGCACCGCTGCCGTCGGCATTGCGCGGATTGAGGATGATACGGGCGAGATTCACCTCGTACTTACCCTCGGGCTTCTGTACGGTGACGAAGCTCAGTTGATCACCGCGTTGCAGACCCCACGCCGAGATAATATCGGCGTACGTGTTGCCGGGTGAATTGACATAAGCCACATGCCCGCCTTCAGCATCAATGCCCACCTTGACCTCGGGCAGATGTCCCTGCGAAACGATGGCAGCAAATGGAGTCCACTTGTTGCTCTGAAGCGGCATGAATTGGTAGAACTGCCTCAGGTTCTGTCCTGAGTTCTGCAGCGTTGCCGCATGTTCGCGAAGGTCTTTGAGATTTACCTTCTTGAACATGTTCATACACTGGAAGCCATTGGACACACCTTCGAAGGAGTGCGAACAAATGGACTTCAACATGGCGTAGGCAAAAGCTACGACCTTAACCAAAACTCTCTGCAATGTCTGTGCAGTGGTCTTGGGATTCTTCACGTGACGGTCAGTAGTGCCGTCAATTTTCAACTTAATCTCTTTCATAGTTTTAAAGAATTAAGTGTTTAACAATAATCCTACATCATTGGAGACGGTGGTCAATTAGAGTTCAACATGAGATGAACATGAGTTCAACATGAGATGAACATGACTTCAACATGAGATAAACATGAGAGCAACATGAATTAAACATGCGGGCGACATGAGTTAAGCATGAGCTTTTACTGCCAAAGACCGATTATCACCAATCCGGGATCTGGCGCAAAAGTACGGCGTTTTATTTTTCCAATTAGACGATTGGAAAAAAGCTATTGAGGGTTGGAAACAAAAAAGAGTTTGTTGGTGTGTAACCTATTGTAAAATAAAACCTTGCACCCTAATCTGCTCTCTCTTTAATTCGCGGAAATAGTTTGAGTGTTGGAATTTCCAGCCGACCTCTTGGAAAGGAGCCATCAGAAAATTCCCTGTTTCAGACTTGGAGGATTGTGGATGATTGTCAAACCTGAGGTCTTTGTTATGCGATAAGAGCTTGTCAAAGTTCTTATAGGCATCCATGTTGGCATAGTTGTTGAAATTCCTTACGTTCACAGTGTTATTGCCTCCAAAAACTTTCGTGTTCACATACTTGCAAAAAGCCAATTGGCTTATCTCCTCATCCATGATGCCTATATATTTGAAGTAGAAATGCGTGAGTGTGAAAAAGTCATAGATATTGCATTTCTTCCCGAAGATTTCGCATTCCTTATTCTCATGGAAGAGTTTTTCCTTGATGTCCAGGATGCAGTCTGCCATCTTGTCCTCGTCCACCAGACGATGGAAAATCCTGCTGGGGGGAGTCTCACCGCCTCCGCCACCTCCGTTGTCTGTACGGGATGTCTTTCGACAATTGGCACGCATGTTCATCAATACCCTCAACGCCTGCCGTTGCGTCTCAATAGCATATCCGATGTCGCTCTCTTTGACAGGATTCTGTATGCCATTGACTCCAGTTATACGACATATTATCTTAATCCGGAAATGTCTCTTTTTGAGTTCTTCCATTTCCGCCGAAGACACAATGCATCTCACAAATGCCCCCGATGCTGTTATAAATGTTCCGATACCATGCGCCCGTTTGAGGCTTTGTGTCGTGCGTTTTGCCTTTTGTCTAGCCTCTTCTTGTTCAAGAGTTTTAACTTTTTCGCTCATAAGCAAACGGATTCTTTCATTATTTTCATTGACAAAGATACGAAAAAAAAATGAATGTTGTATGAATAATGTGTATTTTAATTGGTGTTATGCGTGCGAGCACATTATTTATTGGTATTGATGGAAAAAGTGCCCTCAGAGAACTTTTTCCGGCATTTGAAGATGAAAAAGTGGGGAAAGTGTATGTCTTTAAAAAAAAATTAGTATTTTTGCGGTGCATTTGTGACAAATCTCACCCTCAGCGGAGGGCGAAGCCTGCGCAGGCAGGCATAAATCCCGGGTCCAAATCCGGGTAAATCAAGGCGTTCCACGCTTTATCCTTTACAACGAAGTCTGGTAAATTTCAACAGAAGGATAGAGAGTATGTAGCGCCCGCTTCGTATGTATAATTCTGCATGCGGCACTCTGCGCCGTTGTAGCAATTGCATACACGGCGTGGGGTTGCTATTTTCTTATTCATTTCTGTGATGGTTTACCAGAGCCAGTTGTAAGATGAGTAAGGACTGGCTCTTCACGCTTTTTTTGTGTGATGGGGTTATGGCTGTTTCAGCATGTCTTGATGTTGAGAGAGGAAAGACAAAATGAAACATTAATTATTGACCCTATAAAATATCTAAAACAATGAAAGCAAAGATTTTCTTTTTACTGGCAGCGATTATGTTGAGCTGTGCGAGTGCATTTGCACAAAGTGGTCCCATTGATCCCGCCAAGGGCGATGTGAACGAGGACGGAACCGTAGATGTTGCCGATATGGTTAGCATCATTAAAATTATGAAAGACGGAGGGGGAGCCATCGGAGAAAAGCAGGCCTACTGGTATGCCGGCACAAATGGTGGTAACGCTGTGACGGCAGACAACTTCACCGATGTCGCGTCGAAAATTCCTGAAAGCGAAATCCCAGCAGCAGGCTTTGTTACTGCCAACGGGCAATATGTCTATATAGTAATGCCTGAAACGAGGCATATAGAATCGCTCACCGATGTCAACAATGCTGATGTCGAGTTTACATGTACTGATGTTATGGGTTACCATATTTATAAAACCACAGAGTTGATTAATACACAAATTAACTATACT
>CADCNQ010000014.1 GCA_902802815.1 uncultured Bacteroidales bacterium
TGCGCTTGCTGCTGATGAGCGCTACCTGACACGTTTTGAGTTCTATCGACGAATGCTCAATTCAAACGGAGAACTGGCTGCTTGGTATGCTACTGGCAGCACTGAAAACCGTTCTGAGATGTACAAATGGATATTGCTGCCCAGCAGTTATGGTACAGAACATCCGTTCCCAGTATTAGCTCCTCAGGATATCTATCCATCAGTAATAAACCTGGATACTGACAATGCACCAACAACTGACGAGCCTAACAAGGGAAGGAATATGGGTACGCTGTCAGTAACCATACAATCTGGCAATGGTGCCCAGTTTAACGCTCCAACAGGTGCGTCTATCGTAACAAATCATCTCGACCTAACCATCACGGATAAGGACTATGACCACTTCAACTACAATTATCGCAAGGTGCAACTTCCTTATTATAATGAAGTGGGAACAGGCAATTATACCGGTAATCGCGTTGTGACTGGATGGAAGATTGTTAGTGTCAGTGGAGGAACTACCCATTATAGTACAGGAGACGATGTGGTGTTCAATGATGACGGTTCTATAAAATCCACTCCATATAACTTTGCCGACCGCAAATGTACAGACAAGGATCTCTACGGAACAGGCGGCAGCAATCGTATTTTCTCACAAGGAGCTTATTGGGATGTTCCCGACGGAGTAACCTCTATCACCATAGAACCATATTGGGGTAAGGCAGCATATCTTTGTGATCAATACTGGAATGTGGTCTATAGCAAGGATCATACAACATCCTATAATGTGACCATCATGGGTGAACACTATCAGAATGGCACAAGTTATGACATTGCTGGTAGTTCTCAAGAGGTTTATAACACCTTAAGCAATGCTGTCGATGCTCTATCTTCTGATGCAAGCCATAGTGTATATGATTATGCTGTGGTACTCGTAGGTAACTACCATTTGGTAAAACAGGCCGCTTCTATCAATGATGGAACAAATCCTTTCACTGTGATGTCAGCTGACTTTGACAAAGACAATGAACCTGACTACTCTTTCATTTTGCAGTTTAGCAGTCGTCAGAATACAGCCCCTATCCGATTCGACTTCATAAATATCCCTGGTCTTGGTATGGCACAAAAGAGTTATGAAGCTACGTCAATGCCTAATGTAGGTATCTTTAAGCCTAGCGGTTGGTTTGAGATTACTAACACTACAACGATTCTGTTGGGACAGTTCGAATACGATCGTGGCGCCAAAGTACTGGCGCCCCTTATCCTGCATGGTGGCATCATTGAACAGATTGTATCCAACAATGATGGCAACACAGCGCTGACCAAAACGCAGTATATACATATGGGAAGCAATGTGTGGCTTGCTAGTTTCACCCCAGGAATTCACCAAGATAGAACGGCTGCTACTAAACATGTACCCGTCTCGGTAACCGGTGGTGAATATCAAGAGTTCCACCTGACAGGAATGTATCGTGCTGACGCCAGCATCTATAATGACGATGCAGAGTGCTATATTCATGGTGGCAAGTTTGGTGACATAACAGGAACTGGACTCGAAGGTATTGGTCATCCTACTAATCACACTAAAGGAAATATCACTTGGGTGATAGACCAGGCTGATATCACAAACTTCTTTGGTGGTGGTATCAATGCAGCAAAACCAAGTCAGGGTAATATCTATACGGAAATTACCAACAGTAACGTTACCCTCTTCTGCGGTGGACCAAAGTTTGGCGATATGCAGACTGGCAGGACTGTAACCACCAAAGCCACAGACTGCACCTTCGGCACCTTCTTTGGTGCAGGATATGGTGGAAACTCTTATAACCGATTCTCGCCTAAGAATAAGACGGATGCCATCAACTACGAGTGGAACACATGGATTAACGCTAATTATACATGTGCCTATAGTAGTGATGCCGACAAAAATGGTATCTCTACCAATTTCGATTACGAGTTCATCCCCATGTCGGGTGGTATGACGACCAATGTTGCCCGTCTGTTTGTCAACTACCTCTCTTTCTCTTTGGCAACCACAGGAAATGTCACATCCACGTTGACAGGTTGTAAGGTGACAGGCAACTTCTATGGTGGCGGTAGCTTGGGTAAGGTAAATGGTAATGTTACATCTACGTTGACAGACTGCACCCTTGAGCAGAACGCCTTTGGTGCAGGATTCTCTGCAACACTGCCTACTGTGGACGTGATGAATACAGGTGGTTTCACTACAGAACCCGAATACGACCCCGATGGTGGTGTATATTCACAAGGTGTTTTCCCAGGAACAGTACCATACACTTGGAAACATGCAGCATCGCCAAGTATAGATAAAGATAATCACATTCTTTATACTACTGCAGACCTCACATCTCTCGGTACCGTAACAGGCAAGGCAACTTTGAATATTGAAGGCACAACCACCGTTGCAAAGAGTGTTTATGGCGGTGGAGAGGAATCTGGTGTAGGAGACGGAACTGAAGGCGACGGAACCGAAGTGAATGTAACCGGAGGTACAATTGGTACTACAGGCGAGGGCGGAGCAGAATATGGCAACGTCTATGGCGGCGGTAAGGGTAAAGCAGATGATGTCGCTGCAGGACAGGTAAAGGGCAACACAAATGTAAACATCAGCGGCACAGCCGAAGCGACCAAAATCCTCCACAATGTCTATGGCGGTGGTGCCTTCGGTTCTGTAGGTTCATTTACCGCCTTTGATGCTAAAGGATTTCCTACGGATCTTACCAGCGAAACAGGTACAACAAACGTAACCATCACTGGTGGTACCATTGGAAGCAACGGTAATAATAACGGTATGGTGTTCGGTTCTTCACGTGGTTCAGAAGGTGATCCTACCAGTAATGAGAATGTTGATAAAATAGCATGGGTCGGCAGCACAAATGTGATAATTGGAACCGAGAGCTCTGAAACTAATGCAAATCCGTTGATTAAAGGCTCTGTCTATGGCGGTGGCGAGAACGGGCATAACTTCCAGAATGCTTCGGTGACCATACATAGTGGTACTATTGGTATTCCCTTTGGGGAAAAAGTAACAATAGGGGATATTGAATATGAAGGGGCTCGCTATCCCTATCGCGGTAATGTCTATGGTTCCGGTTGCGGTACTGACACGTATGAAAAGACAGAAGACGAGCAAACATACACTTACTTCGACTTCAATGCCGGTATCGTACGTGGTAATACTACTGTGCTGATAGATGGTGGTCATGTGGTGCACAACGTCTATGGCGGTGGTGCTATGGCTTCGGTTGGAACTTATACCCATGCTGATGCTGCTTACCACGAAGCGCATCCCGAAGTGCCTGTTGGCAAGCCAATCTCATGTGCAGATGGCACCGGCACCTGTACAGTTACCGTAAGCGGAGGCAAGATCGGTCTTGCCGGTGCCAGGATGGCAGGATATGGCAAGGCTGGTCCTGATGACTATGGTCATGTGTTTGGCGCTGGTCGTGGTGAGATGCATGATCCTGACCATTATCCTAACGTTGAGACTTGTGCATACTATAACAAGACGGTGTTGACTATCAGCGGTACGGCCTTCCTGACAGGTTCTGCCTATGGAGGAAGTGAGAACGGACATGTGCTGGGTGATACCGAAGTTAACATCTCCGGCGGACAGATTGGTTGTGGCAGAGATGCTTCAGAGCCGTATAGTGATGCTGTGTGGGCTGATGACTATATCCCAACAGGAGCAGAAAACCTTGATTGTAACAGCTGGCCATTTACAGCACCTTTCGCACCGTACGACCCGTTTGCAAACGCGACAGAGCCCTTGGATCAGTACCCTAACGGAGAATCAACTGACGGTGGCAGACTTGAGGCTTCCGACGGACATACCTACTATGGCAATGTATTTGGCGGCGGTTCGGGTAGTGTGCCTTATTTCGACGAAACCGAAGGCATCAGTAAATATCTGAGCACGGCAGGTAGCGTAGAGGGTAAGACCACTATCAATATCACTGGCGGACACATCATCACGAATGTCTATGGTGGTTGTGAGGCTACGAATGTGAAGGGCTCTGCTACCATCACAATGACTGGCGGTACCGTGGGCGTGCCACGTACCGTCGCTCAAATCGTAGCACATCCGAATACGGGCTACATCTTCGGTGCCGGTAAGGGCGACCAGCGTATCTTCTTCAACAAGGAGACGAATGTGGACCGTACTGAAGTCAACATCGAGGGCGGCAGAGTCTATGGTTCCATCTTTGGCGGTGGAGAAGATGGTCACGTATTCCAGAATGCGATAGTGAACATCGGCCAGGCCGAAACAGAAGGTCCGACGATTGGCACAAGGGGTACCTCGTACGTAGATGGTAACGTCTTCGGTGGAGGTCGCGGATTCGGCGGTGAGGCACTGACAGCAGGTAATATCGGTGGTTCTATCGAACTGAACATCAAGAGCGGTAAGATACTGGGCTCCGTCTATGGAGGAGGCCGTATGGGATCGGTAGGATATGGCCTTTATCTGGTGGATGAAGAGATTGAAGAAGGAGGGGAAACGATAAAGCCCTACGGCATCTTGCGTCCGGACGACAAGTACGACGGCTCTTATCCGAATCCCAGCACGGAGCCTGCCTCGACTTACTATGATAAAGGTCGTGGCTACATTGTAATCAACATCACTGGCGGCACCATTGGTAACGACTATGAATACATCTACAATCCAACTGCTGAGCAGAAGGCCACTATACCAAACACAACCTTCGACTATCAGAACCATCTGCAATATACCAAGGGTGGTAACGTGTTTACGGGCGGTATGGGACGACTCTACGCATTGGATAATACGACACTACTTCCACTATGGTCAAAGCTGGGCAAGTGTAAGCAGACCACACTGAACATGACTGGCGGTACTGTGAAGAGCAGTGTCTATGGCGGTGGTGAGATTGGTGCTGTGGCACAGAATGCAACGGTGAATATCAACGGTGGTACTGTAGGTACGAAGGTCGAGGATCCGGAAGATGCTACTAAATATTACTACTTCGGAAGCGTGTTCGGTGGTGGTAAAGGCAGTGTCGACAATATCACCTACCCTGGGGATACTCCGGAAGAAGATAAAATTCCTATCAGCGAGGCCGGAACGACAGGAGGCAATGTACAGGTGAACTTGAATCAAGTGCATGCAGCAAATGATGAAGCAAAGGGTGCTGTCGTCAGTCAGGTGTTCGGTTGCAACGATATGAACGGTTCACCCAAGGGCACTGTCACCGTACACATCTATGCAACTCAGAATGCAGACAAAGAAAACATCAGTACCAAATACGAAAAAAACACTGAGCAATTTGATGTCATGGCAGTCTATGGCGGTGGCAATCTGGCAGTTTATGAGCCTACTGATTTAGAAACGGGTAAGACCAAAGTTATCATTGACGGCTGCGGACTGACCAGTGTACGTCAGGTGTACGGTGGCGGTAACGCGGCCTCTACGCCAGCTACGGATGTGGAGGTTAACGGCACCTACGAGATACAGGAACTCTTTGGCGGCGGTAACGGTTATGACAAACTGCCTAATGGTGATCCGAACCCCGGTGCTAACGTGGGTTATAGGGACTATCACTTGGTGGAGAATGACCCTGCCTATGCCACGAAGGAGGCCAGAGTGGATGGTGACGCTTTTGCTCCCTATCGCTATGGCACCGGTCAGGCGACTGTGAATATCAAGGGCGGAACAATTCACCGCGTCTTCGGTGGTTCCAATACCAAGGGCAACATCCGCAAGACGGCGCTCACCATGCTGGAGGAAGTGACAGACGGCGGAGCACCAAAGTGTACGTTCTGTGTCGATGAAGCCTACGGCGGCGGCAAGAGCGCACCTATGGATGCTGAAGCCAAGCTGCTCATGGCATGTATCCCGGGTCTTCAGGAAGTATATGGCGGTGCACAGGCTGCCGACATCAATGACGATGTAACACTGACCATCACAAACGGCACCTTCGACCGTGTATTTGGCGGAAACAACGTCAGCGGTACAATCAGCGGCTCCATCACGGTGAACATTGAGGAGGTGGGATGTCGTCCCATTATCATCGGTGAGCTCTATGGCGGCGGCAACCTGGCAGCATACTCCATCTACGGCTACAACGATGACGGCACGCCAAAGACTGAGGGCGCAAATCCTTCCAAAGACCCGGAAGTCAACGTCAAGCTATTCACAAGTATCGGTTCCGTCTATGGCGGCGGTTATGGTGAAACAGCAAAGATGGTGGGAAGTCCTACAGTTAACATCAATGAGGTGGCTGACCCGACCAGCGTAGCACAGGAGAGAAAAAATCCTGAAGATGACACCTACATTTCCAATTACGCCGGCGAGACCAAAGAAATTAGTGGACATTCTGTTATCATCCCTTCTCACGAGAAGGGTAAGATGGGCTCTATCTACAATGTCTTCGGTGGCGGTAACGCAGCTCAGGTGATGGGTGACACAAGGGTCAATATAGGTACGACAGTAGGTGATGACATCTATCTGGAAGTACCTGTTGAAGAAGGCACAGAGATGACAGGTGAAGGCTACTACACCCGCAGCGGAGCTGGAACAGAAGAAAGTCCTTATGTATATACAGAGGTGACATCCGGCACAGCAGCAGCGGACGTGACATACTACAAGAAATACACCGTGATTGGTGTGGACATCCGCGACAACGTCTATGGTGGAGGCAACAATGCCGAAGTAACAGGCAACACCAACGTGAATATCGGAAAGAAAATCGAATGACAATGACGGGAAAACGCCAGTATGCGTTGGGGCTTCTGCTGCTCTTTGCTGTGGCGCTGTGGTCGCAGGATTTGCTCTATGAGCGAACAGACGGACGCTCCCTGACGATTGACAGCCTGCCCGACAGCCGCATGACGCTGTTGCTGTTTTACGACCCCGAGTGCAGCGACTGTCAGCAGGAACTCTTCGTGATGCGACACTCCTCACAACTGCGGCAGGCCATAGCAGAGGCCCGCCTGCAGGTGTTGGCCGTCTGCACGGAGCCCAACGACTCCCTGTGGCGACACACCGTCAGCGAGATGCCCTCCACATGGGTGCCAGTGATGCTGCGCTCAGACAACTGGTTTGACTCCCCCTACGACCTTTCATCTCTCCCAGCAATGTATCTGCTGGGAAGAAACCGGGAGATACTGCTCAAGGAAACCGACCTCTATCAGGTGCTCGAACTCCTGAGAAAGACAGAGTGAAGTCTTCTACTACCTATCTACTACCTACGTACTACCTATCTACTACCTATATACTACCCATGTAGTTGTCTCGCCCTTCCCATACTGATGGCAAGCTTTTGGCAAGCTCAAACAGCTTGCTTGGGCTTGCGAAGTCCTTGCCATCTCCTTGCCAAGTCCTTGCCTAGGGCTTGCGAAGACAAAAAATCCCGATTTTATACATACTCTAAACACTAAATTCTAAACTCTCCACTTTTTTTTGTATCTTTGCCATACGAAAACGAAATGAATACCATGAAAAGGATAATCATTATCATGCTGTGTGCTGCACTCCACATAAAAGGACAAGCGCAGCAGATAATGACTATTCGCGGAAAAGCATCGTACTACGCTGACAGATTTCATGGCAGGAAAACAGCCAACGGAGAACGCTACCACGTAGACAGCATGACATGCGCACACCTGCGCTTCCCGTTCGGCACACGACTGCGTGTGAAGCATCTGGAGAGCGGAAAGGAGGTCGTAGTGAGGGTGAACGACCGGGGCCCCTACTCCAACCGCTATATTATCGACCTGTCGAAGACTGCCGCACGGGAACTGGGAATCCTGCAGCACGGACATGCCGATGTGGAGTTGTCGCTCTACGACATTGTGGTGCCCTACAAAAAACAGGAAGAGCAGCTTATATTGCCGCCCTTCCAAGAATATCCTGACAGTTTCCCGCTGTTTATTCCGATACCAGACGACCTGCAGCCTTGAGATAGGCCACTGAGGATAGATAGCGCTGGAACTTAGCCTCTATGCTGCGCTGCCATGCCTGCTGCCACAGAGCCTGAGCCTCAAGAAGGTCAGTGAGTGTCTCCCTGCCCACCTCATACTGACGCTCGGAAAGCTGACGGCTGAGTGTGGCCTGCTCCAGAGCCTTCTCCGTGAGCGACACCTCAAGAGTGCTCTCCTCCAGACGGTTGCCCTCCTGAGCAAGCTGCAGCTGCATCATCTCGACAAAATTATCACGGTCCACCTCTGCCTGAAGAGCACGCGCCTTGGCTGCCTTCACCTTGTTGATCTCCACGCCGAAGTGGTATATGGGTATGGAGAGTGTTACACCGCCCGTAAAGCCCCAGCTGTCAATAAGCTTGCGACCGTTGATATTGACACCGTTGGCATAGCCATAGTTGGCAAGGAGAGCCAGCTGAGGCAGGTATCCGGCACGGGCACTCTTCACTTCCTGGCGGGCCACCTGCACCTTAGCCTCGAGAAGAGCGTACTCAGGACGGTCCATCACATCGCCGCCCTGCAACATCAGAGCATCGTCCACACGGGGATACTCTCCCGTCACAGACACACGTGAACGGAGAGGGAGTCCGGTGACATGACACAGACTCATCGTGGCAAGGCGTATGGCATTCTCAGCCTGAGTGAGCTGAAGGCGCACCTCGTCGAGCTTCACCTGCACCTTGAGACGGTCGTTCTGCAGTTTCACACCATTGCGCACGGCACTCTCCACATTGCGGTCGAGAGCCTCCAAGAGAAGGACATATTGCTGTGCCACACGACGCAGTTCCACAGCCTTGACAACATTGGCATAAGCCTGATCTGCCTCCTCGATAACCTCCGCCTTGGTCTTGCGCTCATTGTGACGCGCTGCCTCCAGGGCATATTTCGACATACGGTAGCCGGCAAATATCCTGCCGCCCATGAAGAGGGGCTGGCGAAGCATCACACCGGCGGTGTACATCCATCCGAATTCATAGTCAACTACATTGAATTTGCTCGGCATAGAGGACGTGATACGAGAGAGAACGGCCTGCTGACCCGGTGTGAGCGAAGGCATCACGCGACTCATGAGTGCCGTAGCCGTGCTGCGCAAATCCCAACCTAAACCACCGGAAGAATTGGAATAGCCTACCGCACCGTTGATTGAAATATTGGGAAAGAAAAGACCCCAAGTGCTGCGCTTCGTATGGTAGGCCGCCTCCGTGGCCAGACTTGCCGATTTAATCGACTTATTGTGCTCCAAAGCCATCTCGCGACACTGCTCGATAGAAAGAGAGAGCGTATCCTCCTGAGCAAAGACAGAAGACGAAAGGAGGATGAACAGGAAAAAAATCAGTTGCCTCATAGTTTATTTTGTGTTAACGCCAAAGAACATGGCATATAGTACAGGAACAAAGATAAGAGTGATGAAGGTGCCGAAGAGCAAACCGCCCATGATGGTGGCTGCCATGCTGCCAAACATCGCATCGGTGAGAAGAGGTATCATACCCAGAATAGTGGTAAGCGAAGCCATCATCACAGGACGCAGACGCGACTGCGACGATAGGATGAGAGCCTCCAGGGGAGCCTTGCCCTCGGAAAGCTGGAGGTCTATCTCGTCCATCAGGACAATACCGTTTTTCACCACCATGCCTATCAAACCCAAAGCACCGACAATGGCACAGAAGGTGAACGTCATACGGGTGACAAGCATCGTTGCCACCACACCGACAAAGACGAGAGGTATCGTCAGGAAGATAATCGTGGGTTTCCTGGCATCACCGAAGAGCATGATGAGAATAGCTATCATGAGTATGATGGCAAGGGGGAAGTTGGCGAAGAGATACTTCATAGAGCGGTCGCTGGCCTGCTTCTCACCCATCCACTCGCAACGGTAACCGGGAGGAAGCGTCAGTTTGTCTATCTTTCTGGCAATGGCCTTGCGTGCCGCCTCCGTCTCCAAACCCTCCACAGGAGAGCACTGCACACGCTGCTGGCGTATGCCGTTGTAGCGCGGGATGAGGGGGTCTTCCCAACATATATCAACAGAGCGCGTCACCTGACGCAAGGGAGTGGTGCCCATAAGACCGGAAAGAAGTTTCGACTTGTCCATCCTGCCGGAACGGATACTAAGAAGATTCTCCTCCGTGAGCAGTCCCATCAGCGACGGCATGACGGAGAACACCTGCAGATTCTGCAGATTGTCGATACTGTTACCCTGCTCGTCCGTCAATTTGACGTATATATTGTTAGGATATATTCCATCATAGAAATCACCCACAGGGATGCCACCGCCCGCTGTCATGAGTGAGAGGGAGAGGTCGTTGCGCGAGAGACCTATGGCACGGGCGGCCTCCTGGTCGTAGTCAACGGAAATGAGAGGCACCTTGGGTTCCCAGTTGGTGGTGATGAGACGCACCTTACCACTCTCCTCCATGAGAATACGGGCAGAATCTGCCAAAGCGTGAAGCACCGCAGGATCGGGACCTGAGAACTGTACCTCGATGGGATACTTCTTGAACATCAGGTTGTAGAGCTTTATCTTGGCATAGGCCTGAGGAAACTCGCGGTTGAGATAATCCTGTATCTCCTCGACATTCTTAACCAGAGCATCGGGGCTCTCGAAATCGATGATAAGTTCACCGTAAGCCAAAGAGGGCGTAGCTATGGTGCGCACCAAATTGTAACGGCCTGGAGTGCCACCTATGCTGGCCGTGATATGCTTCACGGGATAGTGCTCGCGAAGATATGTCTGCATCCTCTCCAAATCCTTCTCCACCTGAGTGGAATTTGCACCCTCGGGGAGTTTATACTCCAGGTAGCACTGGTCGTAAACCATATCCGGGAAGAAGCCCTGACGCATGAAAGGATACCCCACAGCGGCAAGAATCACCAGGACGACCATAACGGTGGTCATCGTCTTGCGATGCTTAAGGCAGAACTCCATGGCACGGCGCTGCAGCTTGTAAACCTTGCCGCCATAAGGATCTGTCACTGGCTCCGAACCCTTTGAAGGACTCCTGAACATGTGGTCGGCCATCAAAGGCACGTGCACGAGAGCCAACACCCAGCTCAGCAGAAGGGACACGGCAAGAATGATGAAGAGGTCGCGCACGTAGATACCGGCCGTGTCGGGAGAGAGGAAGATGGGGAAGAACGACAGAATGGCTATAATCGTGGCACCAAGCAGAGGCATGGCAGTGCGGTGACCTATATCGGTGAGCGCCTCCGCGCGGGGCTTGCGGCCCTGAAGGTCGACCAGAATGCCGTCGATGATGACAATGGCATTGTCGACAAGCATACCCATAGCCAGAATGAATGCAGCAAGAGAAACACGCTGCATCGTACCGTCAAGAGGACCCAGAAGCAGGAAACTGCCAATAACGATGACACACAGCGAGGTGCCGATAATGATACCGCTCTTGATACCCATGAAGAACATGAGGATAACAACGACTATCACGACACTCTCGATAAGATTGATAACGAAAGTGCCAAGAGACTCTTTCACGCGGTCGGGCTGATAGAAGACCTTGTGTACCTCGACACCAGTGGGGAAACGCGTCTTACGCAACTCCTCCAGACGGTGTTCCACCTCGACACCGACCTTGGTGATATCAGCCTTTGAGGATGCTGACACCAGAATACCGAGGGCACGGTTGCCGTCGTATGTCATGGCATTGCGCACAGGCTTCTCTATGCTCTTCTCCACCTCGGCAATATCCGAAATGCGGAGCTGGTCCTTCTCATGGCCCTGAATAAGCATACGACGGATGTCTGCCACCTTCTGGAACTTATCCGTAACGGTGACGCGGACACGCTGGTCGCCGTTGTCATAATATCCTGCATAGGATGTCTTGTTCTGCCCGCTGAGCGTGGAAAGGACCTCAGCAGGCATCACACCCAGTGCAGAGAGTTTGTCCTGAAGCAGACGTATCTCAATGCAGTCATGCTGGGCACCGTAAACCTCCACCCTCTCAACAGCTTCGATACTGTAAAGCTCATTCTTCAGCAGGTCGCTGTATTTGATGAGTTCACGTTCGGAAAGACCATCCGCAGTGAGGGCATAGAACATACCATAGACGGCAGAGAAATCTTCCTTGGTGACGGATACACCCGCTCCGGAAGGAAGTTTTGCCTGAGCGTCGTACACCTTCCTGCGCAGGCGGTCCCAGCACTGCTCCACCTCTTCATTGGCAATGGTAGAGCGCAGCTCCACCTGAATGATGCTCAAATCATTGAAACTGCTCGACTCAATGTTGTCGATATCGCCCATGGTGCGGATTTCCTTTTCCAGGACATCCGTAACCTCCATCTCCACCTGATGAGCCGAAGCTCCGGGATATGTGGTGACAATCATGGCTACCTTCACCTTCACCTCGGGATCTTCAAGCTTGGGCATCTCGTAGATGGAGAGCATACCGCCCACCACGAGAACCGTCACCAGAAAGTAAACGAGGAGTCTGTTGGAGAAGGCCCACTTACCGAGATTCATCATAGCAGGCCTCCTACATTCGTTTTACTGACGGAAGGTAAAGGAGTCACCTTGTCGCCGGACTTGATATGGTTTACACCCGTACTTACCACCAGATTACCGGGAAGAAGAGCCCCCGACACCACTGCCGTGCCGTCGGTGTGCAGACGCAGCACCTTGACATCGCAGCGACGTACCGTCTGGTTTTTATCCTCGTAGATATACACAAAACAATCATCCTTGTCCTCCACCAAGGCTGTCGCAGGTACACGCGCCTCCGACTCCTCGGAAGCGTCAGCAGCAACGATACTCACCCATGCCGACATGCCCGGAGCCACACCCCTGGCATCACCCTCAATACTCAGGCGCATGGTGTACAATTGGTTGGCGTTGGCCTTAGGCATCACATTCAGCATCTTGAGAGGAACTGTCTGCCCGGGAAGCACATCGAACTGTGCGCTGTAGCTCAAGAAGGTGGAACGGCGCAGATAGCTGGTGGCCGGAAGGTTTATCTCTATCTCCGGCTTGGACTGCGACACCAGCATCAGAACCGGCATACCAGCGGTGACATTCTCACCCTCATTGAAGAAACGTCTCTGAACGGCACCTGTGAAGGGAGCGTATATCTTGCAATAAGCCACCAAGTCACGATGATTCTTTAACTTCGACTCTATCTGCCGGAGTCCGAAACGCGCCTTATCGTAGTCGCTGGCTGTTGCCGCGCCGTCTTTATAGAGCGACATGACACGCTCTGCTTCTGCCTTTATACCGGCATACTCCGCCTCTGTGGCAGAAAGTTGCACAATATAATCCTTGGCATCAATCTCAGCAACCAGCTGGCCTGCCTGTACATGAGAACCCTCATCGACATATATGCGGGAAATAGTGCCTGACGTCTTGAAACTCAAATGAGCATCCTTACTGCTCACCACACGGCCCGGGAACTGTAGCGTAGCATCGGCATTGGCAACTTGCACAGTGTCGAGACGTACCGTTGCAACAGAATCATCCGCTGCCTTTTTATCCCCGCAGGAAATCATAAACAGAACCGACAAAAGCGCTGTAAATGCAATTCTATTCATTTTCGGATAATTTATACTAACTTTATACGGGCGCAAAGGTAATAAAAAAATATGAAATAAGTCCAAAAAAAAGCCCCTCATCTGTAAGATGAAGGGCATTTTTAAAGTATCGTGACAATAAGTTACTCAGCAGCTTTCTCTGTAGCCTCTGCAGCAGGAGCTTCTTCTGCCTGCTCAGCAACAGGAGCCTCGGCAACGGGAGTCTCAGCGGCGGGAGCCTCTGCAGACTTCTTACCGGAACGGCGTGTGCGCTTTGCCTTCTTGGCAACCTTAGCCATATTCTCATCAAAGTCAACCAACTCGATGAAGCACATGGGAGCGTTGTCGCTGGCACGGAAACCGGTCTTGATGATACGTGTGTAGCCACCCTGACGGTCGCCTACCTTAGCGCTGACAGTAGAGAACAACTCTGTGATAGCAGCCTTGTCCTGCAACTTACTGAACACCACGCGACGGGCGTTGGTGGTATCCTCCTTGGAGCGGGTAATCATAGGCTCCACATACTTCTTGAGCGCTTTGGCCTTGGCCAGAGTCGTAGTGATTCTTTTGTGCATGATCAAGCTCACTGCCATATTGCTCAGCATGGCAGCCCTGTGGGATGCAGTACGACTCAAATGGTTAAATTTCTTATTGTGTCTCATAGGACTTTTTAATCTTTATCAAGTTTATATTTTTTGATATCAGTTCCAAACGAAAGATTCATACTCTCGAGCAAATCATCAAGCTCCGTGAGCGATTTCTTACCAAAGTTGCGGAACTTCAGGAGGTCAGTCTTGTTGTACTGCACCAAATCGCCAAGTGTCTCCACATTGGCAGCCTTGAGGCAATTCAGAGCACGAACAGAAAGATCGAGGTCAACAAGACGAGTCTTCAGCTTCTGACGCATATGCAGCATCTCCTCGTCAAACTCATCTCCTGTGTCACCATCCATATTGTCAAGCGTAATCTTATCGTCAGAGAACAGCATGAAATGATGGATGAGGATACGGGCAGCCTCCTTCAAAGCATCTTTGGGGTGAATGGAACCGTCGGTGGTGATTTCGATAATCAACTTCTCGTAGTCCGTCTTCTGCTCCACACGGAAGTTTTCAACAGCATACTTGACGTTGCGAATAGGAGTGTAGATAGAATCGATGGGAATTACGTTCACGTCAGTGCAGAACACACGGTTCTCCTCTGCGGGGACATAACCACGACCCTTATTGACACTGATGGTGATTGTCATTGAGGCACGGCTCTCCAGATGGCAGATAACCAACTCAGGATTGAGCACCTCAAAGCTCGTCAGAACCTTGTTCAAATCACCAGCCTTGAATTCTGTCACGCCCTCAATTTTGAGCGTCACCTTCTCTGTATCGTAATCATCCACCAACCGCTTGAAGCGTACCTGCTTCAAGTTGAGAATAATGTTGGTGACATCCTCCTTCACACCCTGAATAGAGGCAAACTCATGCTCAACACCTTCAATAGAGATGGTGTTAATTGCGTAGCCGTCTAAGGACGAGAGAAGAATGCGGCGAAGAGCATTACCAATGGTAGTACCGAAGCCACCTTCCAGAGGACGAAATTCGAACTTGCCGACATAATCGTCCGCCTCCAACATTATTACCTTATCGGGTTTTTGAAATGCTAATATCGCCATTATTAATTTTTATTTAGAGTACAACTCAACAATCAACTGCTCCTTGATATTCTCGGGAATGTCTGCACGGTCGGGACGGTGCAACAGCTTACCAGCCTTCTTGCTCTCATCCCACTCCAACCAAGGATACTTAGCGTGATTGAAACCAGCCAAAGCGGCTGCAATCACCTCCAGAGACTTGGCACGCTCGCGCACACCGACAATCTGACCGGGCTTCACTGCGTAAGAAGCAATACCAACCACCTTACCGTCAACAGTAATGTGCTTGTGGTTCACCAACTGACGAGCTGCAGCACGGGTGGGAGCAATACCCAGACGATACACGATGTTATCAAGACGGCACTCGAGGTTCTGCAACAGAATCTCACCGGTAATGCCACTGGTACGGGCAGCCTTCTCAAACATGTTACGGAACTGCTTCTCCAGAACACCGTAAGTGTACTTTGCCTTCTGCTTCTCTGCGAGCATGATACCATACTCAGAGGTTTTGCGACGACGGTTGTTACCATGCTGGCCAGGAGGGAAATTACGCTTTGCCAGCACTTTGTCATCACCAAAGATTGCCTCGCCGAAACGACGGGAAATTCTTGACTTAGGTCCAATATATCTTGCCATAATTCTACTTATTTTAACGGGTTAGGTTAGACTCTTCTTCTCTTCGGAGGACGGCAACCATTGTGAGGAAGCGGAGTAACGTCGATAATCTCTACCACCTCAATGCCGGCACCATGACAAGTGCGGATAGCACTCTCACGGCCATTGCCGGGACCCTTGACATAAGCCTTCACCTTGCGCAGACCCAAGTCATAAGCGGTCTTTGCACAATCCTGTGCTGCCATCTGGGCGGCGTAAGGAGTGTTCTTCTTACTGCCACGGAAGCCCATCTTGCCGGCGGAAGACCAAGAAATCACCTGACCCTCACTGTTGGCCAAAGACACGATGATATTGTTAAAGGAACTGTGAACATGCAGCTGACCCATTGCGTCAACCTTCACTGTTCTTTTCTTTGTTGCAACTGCTTTCTTTGCCATATTGCTATTATTTCTATTTCGTTTGCGCTAATTACTTCGTAGCCTTCTTCTTGTTGGCAACGGTCTTCTTCTTACCCTTACGTGTACGGGCGTTGTTCTTCGTGCTCTGACCACGAACGGGCAAGCCGTTACGATGACGGACACCACGGTAGCAACCGATATCCATCAGACGCTTGATGTTCATTGCAATCTCACTGCGAAGATCACCCTCTACCTTGCACTCAGCAGCAATCACCTCACGGATCTTACCTGCTTCTTCATCAGTCCAGTCGCAAACCTTCTTGTCCTTGTCTACGCCTGCCTTTTCCAAAATCTTTGCTGAGCTACTGCGACCGATGCCATAGACATAGGTCAAAGCGATTTCCCCTCTCTTGTTCTGGGGTAAATCAACACCAACAATTCTTATTGCCATATACTTGTATTATTCTGTTTGTTGCGGATGTTAACCCTGACGCATCTTGTACTTGGGGTTCTTCTTGTTAATCACATAAAGACGTCCTTTTCTGCGGACAATCTTGCACTCGGGGGTGCGTTTCTTTAATGAAGCTCGTGTTTTCATATTTCTAATCTTGCTTATTTGTATCTGAACACTATACGGCCTTTTGTGAGGTCATAGGGACTCATCTCCACTTTGACCTTGTCTCCAGGTAGGATCTTAATGTAGTGCATACGCATCTTGCCCGAGATGTTGCATATGATTTTTGCGCCTATCTCTAACTCAACACGAAACATGGCATTGGAAAGTGATTCCAAAATAACGCCATCCTGCTCTATAACTGCCTGTTTTGCCATTTAATTCTTTTAATATTGGTTCTCTATCTTTTCAATTTCTTCAAATGAGGAAAGAATCTCCGTCCTGCCCTGATGCACCGCAATCGTGTGCTCGTAGTGGGCTGCCATACCGCCATCGCGTGTGACAATCGTCCATTTGTCCGGCAACATCCATATTTGTGGACTTCCGCTGACAATCATCGGCTCAATAGCTATACATAAGCCGTTTTTTATCATCTTGCCATCACCGCGCCTGCCGTAGTTGGGCACCTGAGGTTCCTCGTGCATATCACGGCCTATGCCGTGCCCCACGAACTCCCTGACCACTCCGTAGCCGTTGCTCTCCACATGCTGCTGCACAGCAAAGCCCACATCACCTATACGTTTACCGACGCGGGCAGCCTCTATACCGAGGTACAGAGCCTCCTTGGTGACCTTGAGCAGGCGGTTGGTCTCCTCGCTGACCTCACCCACACGGAACGTGTAGCAAGAATCACCGTTGAAGCCGTCCAGGAGAGCGCCACAGTCCACAGAGACGATATCACCGTCTTTCAACGGTTCGTCTGAGGGAATCCCATGCACCACCTGTCCGTTTACCGATGTACAGATGCTTGCAGGAAAAGGCTCACCACTCGGATTGGGGAATCCCAGAAATGTAGGTATCCCACCGTGGTCGCGGATATATTCCTCTGCCACCTTGTCAAGCTGTCGGGTTGTCACACCCGGAGTCACAATCTTTCCGACCTCTGTCAGAGTCTTTGCAACCAGCTGGTTGGCGGCTCGCATTAAGTCAATCTCGTCCTCAGTCTTTAGAAATATCATAGAGATAGTTTCGAGACTCTTTAGGACATTCCGTTTCTTCCGTGGATTCTGCCACTGGAAAGAAGACCATCATAGTGACGCATCAAGAGATGACTCTCTATCTGCTGTAGCGTATCAAGCACAACACCCACGAGAATCAACAGACTCGTACCGCCAAAGAACTGAGCGAACTCAGGTGTCACATTCAGCAGGCCTGCAAAAGCCGGCATACATGCGATGGCAGCCAAGAACAGCGAACCGGGAAGGGTGATGTGAGACATTATCTGGTCTATAAACTCAGCTGTGTCACGACCTGGACGCACACCCGGAATGAATCCGTTGTTGCGCTTCATGTCTTCTGCCATCTGAGTGGGGTTGAGAGTGATTGCCGTGTAGAAATACGTGAAGGCAACAATCAGAAGAGCGAATACCACATTGTAGGCAACGCTCGTGTGATCACTCAACATAATGAGTATCGCACTGGGATTCTCACCTCCCGCTACCATATTCAGCAACGTGATGGGGATGAACATGATGGCCTGAGCAAAAATGATTGGCATCACGTTTGCAGCAAACACCTTCAGAGGAATGTACTGACGCACACCGCCAACCTGCTGGCCACCCATCATACGCTTTGCATACTGCACGGGAATCTTGCGGGTGCCCTGAACCAGAAGGATTGCGGCACAGATAACCACCAACAGAAGTATCAACTCTATGGCGAACATTATCATACCACCACCATTCAGATTGTTCAAACGGTTCACGAACTCCTGAGAGAATGCCTGAGGCAGACGGGCAATAATACCGAGCATGATAATCAGTGAAACACCGTTACCGATGCCCTTGTCCGTAATACGCTCACCAAGCCAGAGAATAAACATCGAACCTGCAGCCAAGATAATAGTACTTGAAATAAGGAACAATGTCCAGTCAACCTGGAGGGCGCCCACAGCCAACCCTTTAAATGTATAAACCAAATAACCTGGAGCCTGGAACAGCAGGATGAGAATGGTCAGATAGCGAGTGTACTGATTCATCTTGCGACGACCGCTCTCTCCCTCACGCTGCATCTTCTGGAAATACGGTACCACGAATGCAAACAACTGTATCACGATGGACGCAGAAATGTAAGGCATGATACCCAACGCAAAGATTGATGCGTTGGAGAAGGCACCACCCGAGAACATGTTCAGCAGAGACATCAGACCTGTGCTCGTCTGCTCACGAAGTGCAGACAATGCCTCGGGATTTACACCAGGAAGCACTACGAATGAACCGAAACGGTACATTGCAGCAAAACCCAGCGTGATGAGGATTCGCATGCGCAAATCCTCAACGCTCCAAATATTCTTTAATGTTTCAAAGAACTTTTTCATTTGTCCTTAGAGTTTGGTAACTGTACCTCCTGCTGCAGTGATACCCTCCTCTGCACTCTTAGAGAATGCATTGGCAGATACCTCTACCTTGGCAGAAAGCTTGCCATTACCCAAAACCTTGACCATCTGGCCTTTCTTTGCAATACCAGCTTTCACGAACTCCTCGAGGCCAATCTTCACGATACCCTTGTCGGCCAAAACCTGAAGAGCAGCGAGATTTACAGCCTGATACTCCACATGGTTAACGTTCTTGAAACCGAACTTGGGAAGTCTGCGCTGCAAAGGCATCTGTCCACCTTCAAAGCCTACCTTGTTCTTGTAACCGGAACGAGCCTTGGCACCCTTGTGACCACGAGTAGAAGTGCCACCGAGACCACTGCCAGCACCGCGACCGAGGCGGCGGCGAGAGTGGGTGGAACCTGCTGCGGGTTTGAGATTATTTAATTTCATATTGATTGTACGTTTTCGGATTATACTTCAATTGCTTAATCGAGCACCTTCACCAAATGGTGTACGGCCTGGATGAGACCACGTGTAGAGGCATTGTCCTCCAACTCAACAATCTGGTTGAGCTTCTTCAGTCCCATTGTGTCCAACGTAGCCTTTTGTCTCTTAGGAGCGTGGATACGGCTCTTCACTTGCTGTACTTTAATCGTTGCCATAATACTTATTCTCCTTTAAGATTTAACCGTTGAATACTTTGCTCATGCTCACACCACGCATCTTGGCTATCTGACGAGCGTCACGCATAGAAGTCAAAGCTGCGATTGTTGCCTTCACCAGATTGTGAGGGTTGGAACTACCTCTGCTCTTAGCCAGACAGTCCTTCACACCAACACTCTCCAGAACAGCACGCATAGCGCCACCGGCAACCACACCAGTACCAGTGCTGGCAGGCATAATGAATACGTCTGCACCACCGAACTTGGCCTTTGCCTCATGAGGCACTGTACCCTTGAGCACAGGTACCTGTACGAGATTCTTCTTTGCGGCCTCAACAGCCTTGGCAATAGCAGCTGTTACTTCGCCTGCCTTACCAAGACCCCAGCCAATAACGCCATTTTCGTTACCGACAACGACAATAGCTGCGAACGTGAAAGTACGACCACCCTTGGTCACCTTGGTAACACGGTTGATGGCTACCAAGCGATCCTTCAATTCTTCGCTGTTGATATTGATATTCTTAATTGCCATAATTCATCAGAATTTAAGTCCACCATTACGTGCGGCATCAGCCACTTCCTTCACTCTTCCGTGGTACAGATAACCATTACGATCAAACACCACCGTGGTGATACCCGACTCTATGGCTTTCTTGGCAATCAACTCACCAACCTTGGCAGCCTGCTCCTTCTTGGGGCAAGACTCCAGTCCGAGGCTAGAGGCAGAAACCAGTGTAGCACCGGACAAATCGTTGATGATTTGCACGTAAATCTGCTTGTTACTGCGGAACACGCTCATACGAGGACGCTCTGCCGTACCAGAAATCTTATTACGAACTCTGTATTTAATCTTGATTCGTCTTTCCAATTTTGTAGTCATAATCTTACTTCTTTTAACGGTTACTTAGCACCAGCTGATTTACCTGACTTCCTGCGAATCTGCTCACCGACGAACAGAACACCCTTGCCCTTGTAAGGCTCGGGCTTACGGAACGAACGAATCTTGGCACAAACCTGACCCAAAAGCTGCTTGTCGCAACTCTCGAGAATGATCTGCGGGTTCTGGTTTCTTTCACTTTTGGTCTCAACCTTAATCTCAGCGGGAAGCTGGATGAAGATGCTGTGGGTGTAGCCCAGTGAGAACTCCACGATGTTGCCCTGATTGCTGACACGGAAACCGACGCCAACCAGTTCGAGCTGCTTCTTATAGCCCTCGCTTACACCTACGACCATATTATTTACGAGAGAACGATAGAGACCGTGGAAAGCCTGCTTCTGTTTTACATCAACATCAGCCTGCTCGTCGATCTCGAAAGTAACCTCTTTCTCACTCACATTAACCTTGATAGCGGGGTTCACTGCCTGGGTCAGTTCACCTTTCTTACCTTTCACGGTAACGACATTATCAGCATTCACTGTCACGGTAACACCTGCAGGAATGATAATGGGCATTTTACCTATTCTAGACATCTAGTGTTCCTCCTATCATTAATAAACGTAGCAAAGAACCTCACCTCCGATTTTCTCTTCGGCAGCTTCCTTGTTAGTCATAACACCCTTAGACGTGGAAATCAATGCGACACCCAGTCCATTAATAACTCTTGGCATATCTTTGTAACCGGTGTACTTACGCATACCGGGCTTAGATACACGAATCAACTTCTGGATTGCATTCTTACGAGTCTCTGCATCGTACTTCAATGCAATCTTGATGGTACCCTGAGGTCCGTCCTCGACGAACTTGTAGTTCAGGATATAACCTTTTTCAAAGAGGATCTTTGTGATCTCCTTTTTCAAATTTGACGCGGGGCATTCTACCACCCTGTGTTTTGCTTGGATGGCGTTGCGCAGGCGAGTCAAATAATCTGCAATAGGATCTGTCATATCTTTTTTTTGGTTTAATTGATCGGGACTCCCCGACAATATTAAAAACTCTGTTTCTTCTGTTGGAACGCTAAACTTACCAACTTGCCTTCTTCACACCGGGGATGAGACCCTGAGAGGCCATCTCGCGGAACTGAATACGGCTGAGGCCGAACAAACGGATATAGCCCTTTGGACGTCCCGTAATCTTACAGCGATTGTGCAAACGGATGGGGTTTGCATTACGGGGAATAGCCTGAAGCTTCTGAGCAGCTTCATAAGCAGCAGCGGGATCCGAGTTGGGATCGTTTACGATCTTCTTCAGTGCTGCACGCTTTTCAGCATACTGGGCTACCAGTTTGGCACGCTTTACCTCACGCGCTTTCATTGATTCTTTTGCCATACTTATTGCTTAGTTTTTAGCGTTCTTAAACGGAAGGCCGAATTCCTTCAACAGTGCATAACCTTCTTCATCGGTCTTGGCTGTGGTAACGAACGTAATGTTCATACCCAGGATGCGATCGATGGCATCAATGTTGATTTCGGGGAAAATAATCTGCTCCTCAATACCCAAGGTATAGTTGCCGCGGCCGTCGAACTTGCTCTGAATACCCTTGAAGTCACGGATACGGGGCAGAGCCACGCGAACCAGCTTCTCCAGGAACTCATACATGCGCTCACGACGCAATGTTACCATCACACCGATAGGCATCTTCTTACGCAGCTTGAACTGAGCCACGTCCTTCTTACTGACGGTAGCAACTGCCTTCTGACCGGTAATAGCTGTAATTTCGTTTACTGCTACTTCGATAATCTTCTTGTCTGCAGTGGCCATACCCAAACCCTGATTGATAACAATCTTCTTCAGAACGGGAATCTGCATGGCAGAAGAGTAACCGAACTGCTTCATCAGAGCAGGAGCGATTCTCTCTTTGTATTCTTGCTTTAGACTTGCTGTATTTGCCATAGCTTAAATCTCCTCTCCTGATTTTTTTGCATAACGGACCAACTTGCCCTCTGCATTCAACTTTCTACCAACGCGAGTGGCCTTACCGGTCTTGGGGTCAACGGGATTCAGATTGGAAATCTGGATGGGAGCCTCCATCTCCACAATGCCACCCTGAGGGTTCTTGGCACTGGGCTTCTGGCTCTTCTTCACCTTATTGACACCTTCAACCAAGGCACGCTGCTCCTTGACGAACACCTTCAACACCTTACCGCTCTGGCCTTTTGACTCTCCAGCGTTTACGATAACGGTGTCGCCTTTCTTAATATGTAACTTACTCATTGTTCTTTATTTTTCTTTAGGATAGATTAAAGAACCTCAGGTGCCAGAGATACGACCTTCATGTTTGTGGCACGAAGTTCACGGGCAACAGGACCGAAGATACGACTTCCGCGAAGCTCACCGGCATTGTTCAGGAGAACACATGCGTTGTCATCAAAGCGGATATAAGAGCCGTCGGGACGACGAACCTCTTTCTTTGTACGTACGATCAGGGCCTTTGATACGGCACCTTTCTTGACATCACTGGTGGGAATTGCGCTCTTCACAGAAACGACAATCACGTCACCAACAGAGGCATAGCGACGGCGGGTTCCACCCAACACACGGATGCACAATGCTTCCTTGGCACCGCTGTTGTCTGCTACGACCAATCTAGATTCTGCTTGTATCATTTTTACTTAGCTCTTTCAACGATTTCTACTACTCTCCATCTCTTAGTCTTGCTCAAGGGACGAGTCTCCATGATGAGCACGGTGTCGCCTTTGTGGCACTCGTTCTTCTCATCGTGAGCATGGTACTTCTTTGTCTTAGCAACGAACTTACCATAGATGGGGTGCTTCTCCTTGAACATGGTAGCAACGACAATGGTCTTGTCCATTTTATCGCTTACTACTACACCCGTACGGGTTTTTCTCAAATTTCTTGCTTCCATATCTGAAGTACCTTATTTATTCAACTCTTTTTGGCGGAGCACCGTCTTCATGCGAGCGATGTTACGACGAGCAATCTTGATCTGAGAGTTGTTCTCCAAGGGAGCAACGGCATGGTTGAGCTTCAACTGATTGTAACTTGCAACCTCAGCCTGGATGCGCTCAGTGAGATCCTGAACGGTCATCTCATTAATTTCAACTGTCTTCATCTTTAAGCGTTCTTATCGTAATCGCGTCTAACAATAAACTTAGTGGTCACGGGCAATTTCTGGGCAGCCAGGCGAAGTGCTTCCTTGGCAACCTCATAGCTCACGCCTTCAATCTCGAAAATAATGCGACCCGGAGTGATGGGGAACACGTAGCCTACGGGATCACCCTTACCTTTACCCATACGCACGTCAGCGGGCTTCTTGGTAATTGGCTTATCGGGGAATATTCTAATCCAGCTCTGACCCTCACGCTGCATGTAGCGGGTCATAGCAATACGTGCTGCCTCAATCTGGCGGGCAGTGATCCAGTGTGTATCAAGTGACTTGATGCCAAAGGATCCGAAAGCCAGCTGGTTGCCGCGCATGGCATTACCCTTGCAACGGCCTTTTTGCGGCCTTCTGTATTTGGTTCTTTTGGGCTGTAACATGACTTTATTATTCTTTCAGATTAGTGTTTAACGATTTCCAGCCTTCTTACGACGGAAGTTTCTGCGATCACCACCCTCGCGGTTGAAACCGCCACGGGAGTTGTCCTTCTGCTGCTGGAAGTTAGGAGTCAAATCCTTCTTGCCATAAATTTCGCCACGGCAAATCCACACCTTGATACCCAGAAGACCTACCTTTGTCAATGCCTCAGCCTGACAGAAGTCGATATCTGCGCGAAGTGTATGCAGGGGAGTACGACCCTCCTTGAACATTTCGCTGCGTGCGATTTCAGCACCGTTGAGACGGCCGCTGATCTGCACCTTGATGCCTTCTGCACCGGCACGCATCGTGTTGGCAATAGCCATCTTGATAGCACGACGATATGCAATCTTGCCTTCTACCTGACGGGCAATGTTGTTACCAACGATGTTGGCATCCAACTCAGGACGCTTCACCTCAAAGATATTGATTTGAATCTCCTTGTCCGTAACCTTCTTCAGCTCCTCTTTGAGCTTATCCACATTTTCACCGCCACGGCCAATAATCAGACCTGGACGAGCGGAGCAGACGGTGATGGTCACCATCTTCAAAGTGCGCTCGATGACAATGCGACTGATGCTGGCATCACCCAAACGAGCCATCAAATACTTGCGGATCTTAGAGTCCTCAAGGATGGTGTCGCCATAGTTATTGCCACCAAACCAGTTGGAGTCCCAACCGCGGACGATACCCAGACGGTTGCTTATCGGATTAACTTTCTGTCCCATGTCTTTTAATCTTTCTTAGTGTCAACGAAGAGGGTGACGTGGTTAGAACGCTTACGGATTCTGTAGCCACGACCCTGAGGAGCCGGTCTCATACGCTTGAGGGTAGCACCCTCGTCAACAAAAATCTTGGTGATGAACAATTCACCATCTTCAGCCTTACGCTCGTTCTTCTGTTCCCAGTTTGCAATAGCGCTACGCAGAACTTTCTCTACATCAGCACTGGCAGCCTTGGCACAGAACTTCAGCGTGCCGAGAGCACGATTCACCTCCATGCCGCGAACCAAGTCCACAACGTATCGCATCTTGCGGGGAGAAGAGGGCACATTCTGAGCCTTCGCGAAGCTCATAGCCTTACGAGCCTCTTTTCTTGCATCAGCTGCTAATTTCTTTCTTTTTCCCATTATCTTATTTTTCTTATTTTAAGTTTGGAATGCCCATCTTACTTCTTCTTCTGACCGGCATGACCACCAAACTTACGTGTGGGAGCGAACTCTCCCAACTTGTGGCCTACCATATTCTCAGTTACGTAGACGGGAATAAACTTGTTGCCGTTGTGAACTCCTATTGTATGTCCCACAAAATCGGGAGAAATCATAGAAGCACGAGACCAAGTCTTGACTACGGTCTTCTTGCCACTCTCATTCATGGCCAGAATCTTCTTCTCAAGACTCACCTCAATATACGGACCTTTCTTCAATGAACGACTCATATTATGTATTTGTCTTTAAAGTCTGTTATTACTTCTTGTTAGCTCTCTCAATAATGTACTTGTTGGACTGCTTCTTCGGAGCGCGAGTCTTGAGACCCTTAGCGTACAAGCCCTTGCGTGAACGCGGGTGACCACCGCTCTGACGACCTTCACCACCACCCATGGGATGATCATGAGGATTCATCACGACGCCACGGTTGTGAGGACGACGGCCCAACCAGCGGGTGCGACCGGCCTTACCACTGCTCTCAAGAGCGTGATCGCTGTTACCTACGCTACCAACAGTAGCCTTGCAGGCAGAAAGAATCTGACGTGTCTCTCCAGAAGGCAACTTGATGACGCAGTAGCGACCTTCGCGGCTGGTGAGCTGAGCGAAGTTGCCGGCGCTGCGCACAAGCAGAGCACCCTGACCGGGACGCAACTCAATGTTGTGAATCACTGTACCTACAGGGATATTCTGCAGAGGAAGAGCGTTACCTACCTCGGGAGCTGCTTCAGCACCACTCATAAGAGTGCTGCCTACCTTCAGACCGTTGGGAGCGATGATATAACGCTTCTCACCGTCAGCATAATAAAGCAGAGCGATACGAGCTGAACGATTGGGATCGTACTCAATGCTCTTAACGACTGCTGGAACACCATCCTTCTCACGCTTGAAATCAATGAAGCGGAACTTCTGCTTGTGACCACCGCCAATGTAGCGCATGGTCATCTTGCCCGTAGCATTACGGCCACCAGTAGAACGCTTGCCGCAAACGAGAGACTTCTCAGGTACCGATGCAGTAATCTCTTCGAAGGTACCTATAATCTTGTGTCTTTGGCCCGGAGTTGTGGGCTTAAATTTACGTACTGCCATTCTCTATTAAATATTGCTATAGAAATCAATTACATCGCCTTCCTTCAGCGTCACAATAGCCTTCTTGAAAGCGTTGGTGCGACCCTTGATAAGGCCGGAGCGAGTGTAGCGGCTCTTGTTCTTACCGGCATAGCGGCAAGTGTTGATATCCGTTACCGTCACGCCATACTTCTGCTCGATCTCCTTCTTCAGTTCGATCTTGCCAGCCTCAGGACGCACGATGAAGCCGAACTTGTTCTGCTTCTCTGTGATAGAGGTCATCTTCTCAGTGACCAGAGGTTTGATGATATTTGACATAACTTTTCAGCTCCTTTTTACTTGGTTAAGTTACCCTCAATCACCGCAAGCGCGCTCTCTGCAATGACCACCACCTCTGCGTCCATCACCTTGTAGGTATTGAGTGCAGAAGCAGCCATCACAGCAGTACGCTGCAGGTTACGGGCCGACAAATATACGGCTTTATCCGCACCTGGGGTGACGAAGAGAACCTTCTTGTCGCTGACTTTAAGATTATTTAACACTTCAATCATGCTCTTTGTCTTGGGAGCCTCGAAAGTGAAGTCCTCAACAACGATAATTGCATTCTCCTTAGCCTTGTAGGAAAGGGCGCTCTTGCGAGCCAATTGACGCTGCTTCAGATTCAGCTTGAAACCGTAGTCACGGGGCTTGGGACCGAAGACTCTGGCACCACCTACCAGCACGGGGCTGTTGATGTCACCGCGACGTGCACCGCCACCACCTTTCTGGCGACCGAGCTTACGTGTTGAGCCACTGATTTCGCTTCTCTCTTTAGACTTTGCCGTACCCTGACGCTGATTGGCCATGATGAGCTTCACGTCGAGATAGATGGCGTGGTCGTTGGGTTCGATGGCATAGATAGCATCGTTGAGAACAGCCTTCTTGGCGGTCTCCTTACCCTGAATATTCAGTACACTAACTTCCATCTTACTTGATTACGCTAACGATTGAACCTTTGTAACCGGGAACACTACCCTTGATAAGAAGCAGGTTGTGCTCGGGAATTACCTTTAATACTTGCAGGTTGTGTGTGGTCACACGCTGTGCGCCCATCTGGCCGCCCATACGCATACCCTTGAACACCTTCGCGGGATACGAGCAGGCACCGATAGAACCCGGCTTTCTCTGACGGTCGTCCTGACCATGAGTGATCTGACCTACGCCACCGAAACCGTGACGCTTCACAACACCCTGGAAACCGCGACCCTTGCTCGTGGCGATAACATCCACGAACGCCGTGTCGGCAAACATCTCTACAGTGAGTTCCTGACCCAAAGTCAGCTCACCTTCAAAACCTGTGAACTCGGCCAAGTGTCTCTTGGCGGTGGTTCCTGCCTTCTTGAAGTGACCCATCATAGGAGCAGAAGTGTTCTTCTCCTTAGCCTCTTCAAAACCAAGCTGAACAGCCTCGTAACCGTCTTTTTCAACGTTCTTCAGCTGAGTAACCACGCAAGGACCCAATTCGATAACAGTGCACGGCACATTCTTGCCGTCGGCACTGAAAACGGAAGTCATTCCGATTTTCTTTCCTAATAATCCTGGCATTTCAGTTTGAATTTATTGTTATTATACTATTTTTTTTAAACTTACCTTTCACATCAGAAAGGGCATCACACCTTGATCTCAACCTCAACGCCGCTGGGCAACTGAAGCTTCATGAGGGCGTCAACGGTCTTTTCGTTGCTGTTGAAGATGTCAATCAGACGCTTGTAGGCGCTGAGCTGGAACTGCTCACGGCTCTTCTTGTTGACGAAAGTGGAACGGTTCACAGTGAAGATACGCTTGTGTGTGGGCAAGGGAATAGGACCGCTCACAATAGCACCCGTGATCTTCACGGTCTTCACGATCTGCTCTGCAGACTTGTCGACGAGCATGTGATCGTAGCTCTTCAACTTGATACGAATCTTTGGCTGATTCTGACTCATAATTTTCTTCTTTTTACTGTTTTTACTGTTTCTTTTTATCTTCTCAATCCGTAAGAGTCATTTGCTACGGATTTACACGAGGTCTACTCTACCCTTCATTTCCTCGAGTACGCTCTTGGCGATACTGCTGGAAACGGGAGCGTGATGATCATACGTCATGCTGCTGGTGGCACGGCCGGAGGTGATAGTACGCAGAGCGGTAACATAACCGAACATCTCTGCCAGAGGCACCATAGCCTTCACCAGACGGGCACCGGTACGGGTGGTATCCATACCCTCTACCTGACCGCGACGCTTGTTCAAGTCACCGATGACGTCACCCATGTTCTCCTCGGGAGTAACAACCTCGAGACGCATGATGGGCTCCATCAGTACGGGCTTAGCCTTTGCGCAGCAAGCCTTGTATGCCAGCTGGGCTGCAATTTCGAACGAAAGCTGGTCGGAGTCAACGGGGTGGAACGAACCGTCAACGAGCTCTACCTTCAGGCTGTCGAGAGGGAAGCCGCCGAGCACACCATTCTTCATGGCTGCCTCGAAGCCCTTCTGCACACTGGGGATGAACTCCTTGGGAATGTTACCGCCGGTGACGCTGTTGATAAACTGGAGAGGAGTATCCTTATAGTCTTCGTCGCGGGGACCTACGTTGACGATGATGTCAGCGAACTTACCACGACCACCTGACTGCTTCTTGTAAACCTCACGGTGGTTAACGGTCTGAGTGATAGCCTCCTTATAGTTAACCTGGGGCTTACCCTGGTTGCACTCTACCTTGAACTCGCGCTTCAGACGGTCGATGATGATATCCAGGTGAAGCTCACCCATACCGGAAATCACAGTCTGACCGCTCTGTTCGTCGGTGCGAACCGTGAAGGTGGGATCCTCTTCAGCCAGCTTGGCAAGACCGTTGGAGAGCTTGTCGAGGTCCTTCTGGGTCTTGGGCTCTACGGCGATACCGATAACGGGATCGGGGAAGTCCATAGACTCCAGTGTGATGGGTGCATCCTCGTCGGCGAGGGTATCACCTGTGTGGATATCCTTGAAACCAACACCTGCACCTATATCGCCAGCACCGATTTCCTCTACGGGGTTCTGGTGATTGGAGTGCATCTGGAAGAGGCGGCTTACGCGCTCCTTCTTACCGCTGCGTACATTGTAGATATAAGAACCGGCAGCAATCTTACCGCTGTATACGCGGAAGAATGTCAGACGGCCTACATACGGGTCGGTGGCAATCTTGAATGCCAATGCGCTCGTCTTCTCGTCCTCGCTGGGCTTACGCACCTCCTTCTCGCCAGTCTCGGGATTTGTGCCCTCGATGTCGGGGGTATCCAGAGGAGAGGGAAGGAACATACATACGTAGTCGAGCAGAGTCTGCACACCCTTGTTCTTGAAGCTGGAGCCGCAAGTCATGGGCACGAGGCTCAGGTTCAGCGTACCCTTACGGATAGCAGCGATGAGCTCATCCTCCGTGATGCTGTCGGGATCCTCGAAGAACTTCTCCATGAGAGCCTCGTCCTGCTCGGCAGCCTGCTCCAGGAGCTTGGCACGCCACTCGTCACACTCAGCCTTGAGGTCAGCGGGAATCTCCTCCACGTCGTACTCTGCACCCATCGTCTCGTCGTGCCACAGAATGGCCTTCATCTTGATGAGGTCGCAGATACCCTTGAAGTTCTCCTCTGCACCGATGGGCACAGCGACTACTGCGGGGTTGGCACCCAGGATGTCCTTCATCTGGCGCACCACCTCAAAGAAGTCGGCACCAGAGCGGTCCATCTTGTTAACATAGCCCATACGGGGCACGTTGTACTTGTCGGCCTGACGCCATACAGTCTCTGACTGGGGCTCTACGCCACCTACGGCACAATATGTTGCCACAGCGCCGTCCAGCACACGCAGAGAGCGCTCCACCTCAGCGGTGAAGTCCACATGTCCCGGGGTGTCGATCAGGTTGAACTTGTACTTGTTACCGTTCCAGTTCCAGTAAGCTGTGGTAGCAGCAGAGGTGATGGTGATACCACGCTCCTGCTCCTGCTCCATCCAGTCCATCGTGGCTGCACCTTCGTGCACCTCACCGATCTTGTGGGTCTTACCGGTATAGAAAAGAATACGCTCCGACGTTGTTGTCTTACCGGCATCGATGTGAGCCATGATACCGAAGTTGCGCGTCAAATGAAGATCTTGTTTTGCCATTTCCTTTTACCTTAATATATATTATTAGAAACGGAAGTGGGCAAATGCACGGTTTGCCTCAGCCATGCGGTGCATGTCTTCCTTACGCTTGAAGGCACCGCCCTGCTCATTGTAGGCGTCCATGATCTCAGCAGCCAGCTTGTCGGCCATTGTCTTGCCGCCGCGCTTACGTGCAAACTGAATCATGTTCTTCATGCTGACACTCTCCTTACGATCGGGACGAATCTCCGTGGGCACCTGGAAAGTGGCACCACCGATACGGCGACTCTTAACCTCCACCTGAGGAGTGATCTTGTCGAGAGCCTCCTTCCAGATCTGGAGGGCGGGCTTCTCCTCACTCTTCATCTTCTCACCGACAATCTCAAGACTGTTGTAGAAAATATCGTAGGAGATACTCTTCTTACCATCGAACATCAGATGGTTCACGAACTTTGACACCTTCACGTCACCGAATACGGGATCCGGAAGGATGATTCTCTTCTTTGGTTTAGCTTTACGCATTTTCTTTCGTTTGTTCTTTGTGTTCAGGGCTGTAGGATTTCCTTGTCTTCAACTTCTCCCTCTGGAGCGTTTACTCAGGCCTGGCAACTGAACGGGTTAGTGATGGATTTCTTTACTTCTTCTTGTCTCCTTTAGGACGCTTGGCACCGTACTTGGAACGACGCTGTGTGCGGTTTGCAACACCTGCCGTATCAAGCGTGCCGCGCACGATGTGATAACGAACACCGGGAAGGTCCTTCACACGACCGCCGCGCACCAGCACGATGCTGTGCTCCTGCAGGTTGTGACCCTCTCCGGGAATGTAACTGTTGACCTCCTTAGAGTTGGTCAAACGAACACGGGCTACCTTACGCATAGCCGAATTAGGCTTCTTCGGGGTGGTCGTGTAGACACGAACGCAAACACCGCGACGCTGAGGACAGCTGTCCAAAGCGGGGCTCTTGCTCTTGTCTGCCATCACCGAGCGGCCTTTTCTTACCAATTGTTGGATTGTAGGCATTTTGTTTGATTTTTAGTTTATTTTGTGTGTATATATGTGCGTTTGTGTGCGCATTATGCGCATTCGGTTGGCAAAGGTACGGTTTTTTCTCCAAATACTTGCCACATTTTACCAACTTTTTTATTAAAAAAATGCATTTTTGTGTCGATTAGGACCATTTTTGAACAGGAACACCCCAAAAAGCCATCTTTAGCACCCTCTGACAGCAACATTACGGACAACACGCTCCGTCCGTTGCAGCAGAGCCGAACTGCCCCCTTATTCCAGGTCTGCTGTTTGCCCTATTTCACCCGATATTTCTTTCCGTCGCGAATGAAATATCCGGAAGCGGGTTTCTCGGAAAGTCTTCTCCCCAGAAGGTCGTAAATGGGCTGGTCTGTTTCCTGCTCCCTTTCTTCCGGAAGGTCTTCAAGGCCGGAAGGTTCGACGGGCAGAATCGTGCCGAAACTCTTCCAGGGAGACGACGCACGATAGCGATTCAGCGCAATAGCAGGTACGTAAAGTGTTGCGGCGCTGCAATCAACACCGTAGAAAGCATCCAGACTGGTGGTCGGCACCTTTTCCGCCATACAGGTGACAGAGGAAATATTACGGCAAAAACTGAAAGCACAGCTCCCAATGCTTTCCACTTTGGAGGAGATGCTTATTTCGCTGAGACTGTCGCAGTTTGAAAACGCCAGATTCCCGATGGAAACGACGTTTTCCGGTATGGTGATGCTGTGAAGTCCGGAATTGCAGAACGCCTCCCGGCCTATACTCGTGATGCTCTCGGGAATAGTAATCGAGGTCAATTCCTCACACCCGTAGAACGCAAGCCGTGAGATTTTTTTCACGCTTTCGGGTATCTCTGTATTAAAGCATCCAAGCAGCAGCGTGCCGGAATAAGTCTCTATCACAGCATTACTCCCATCCCGACTGTCGTAGACGGCATTTTCCTCATCAACGGTGATGGACGAGAGGGCCGGACAATCGTAGAAGGCGCCGTCTCCGATGGACGTCACACCGCTGCCGATATGCAGTGACTCCAGCGAATCGCAGTAGCGGAACACATACCAGTCAATACGCTCCACACCGTCGGGAATTGTGACTGAAGTGAGAGCTGAGCAACCGAAAAAAAGTCCGTCGCGCAGAATTTTCACGCCATCCGGGATGTTTATGTCCGTGAGTGCAGAGCATCCCTGAAAAGCAGAAATGCCGATATTCGTCAGACTCCCGGAAAGGGTGAGCGACTGCAGCGAGACGCAGTCCTGAAAAGCAAAGCGTCCCACAGTCTTTACGCCGTCGCCCATCGTTATGGAAATCAGGTCGGTACAGAAATAAAACGCATAATTCCCTATACGCTGCACACTCTCGGGAACAGAAACCGCGTGGAGACGGAGGCTGCGGAAGAAAGCCCAGTCGCTGATGCCCGTCACATAGTAGCTGATGCCGTCGTGCTCCACAAAGGATGGAATCGCAACATCCCCCGCATACGAATTCCCATATACAGAACCGTATGTTACGGAAACCGTTTCTTCCGAGGTTTTGTCATAGTATATCCCACCCTCCCTGAAGTCGTAGGCCCACGCAAGGGAGGCAACGGCCGCAGAAAAAGAAATCGCCAGCAACCGTTTGTTTTTCAGCAGGTAACCGGCACGCAACACAGGATAAAAAAGACTTGTGAAGCTCATTGACGCCGCAAAGGTACGCATTTTTCACGACTCCGCAAAACAAGTGACGGAATTTTACTCTATTTTTGCCTTCACACCCCCGTCTCATGGTCCGTTCATACTGCCTTCAGAGGCCGAGTAGAGACCGAGCAGAGTCCGCTCAGTTAACGAGTGGTGTACGAGTGGACTACGAGCAGACTACGAGTGGTGTACGAGAAAACTCGTTAACTGCTCGTTAACTACTCGTTATTAACTCGTATTCCGCTCGTATTGCAGTCGGCACGAGTAAGGACTCTGCCCGAACTCTGAACGGAAGTATGGACAGAACTGTATTGGCTGGGCAGATTTTGCTCAATTTTACGAAATTATCTCTTAAATTGTCAAGAAAAGACCAAATATTTGCGTTTTACCCCTCCCCTATGTATTTTTTTTACCATTTTCTTTGTCATTTCGGGATAATGACTTACCTTTGCGCCAAAGCATATTACAAAGCATAATACAGAGACTTATGAACAACAGAATCTTTACTCTTCTCATCGCACTCTTTGCAACTATGTTGTGCACGCAGGCATCAGATGCCCTGACCAGTCTTAAGATTACAATTAGCGAAAACGGCGGCACCCCGCATACGGAAACACTTCCGGCTTCAGGTATGCCGGTTATTGACCTGACCAATGAAATGATGACATCTCTAGCTATCAACGGAGTAGAGGTGGGGACAACAGGTACAGTCAAGAACGTAAAGGCCGTCGGCTCCGTCTACAAACAGGGTAATACGCCATCGGAATGGCGGGATATCCCACTTCAAAACCAAGGCGACGGCATTTGGAGCATTTCGGGTATCAGCGCAGACCTCATCGACGAGGGCATGGGCTCATCTGCCAGAGTGTTTGAGTTTTACGTAAGTGCCACCGACGCCAACGACAACCCCATCTACTTCAACAACGGTGGGCAAAACTACAAGGTAATCTTCGTTCCGGCTGGAAGTTCAGATGCCATCACATCCCTCAATCTCAGAGTGCGTGTGAACAACGGAGCTTCTTTTGAGACGTCGTTCCCCGCTTCCGGTTTCGAGCCTCTTGACATTACTGACGAAGAGACCACCTCGATCATTCTCGAGCGCGTGAAGGCAAAAACTGCCGGCAACGTCAGCAACGTGCAGATTTTCGGCACTATGTACAAGCAAGGCAGAACTCCGGAAGGCTGGATGGGATTCCCACTCAACGAGGAGGAAAGCGGTGTCTGGAGGTTGGAAATGAATCAGGAACTCATTGAGGAGGGAATGGGTGATGACCCCAGAGTGTTTGAGTTCTATGTCTGCGCCACCGACGGCAACGACAACACCATTTACTACAACAACGGCGGGCAGAACTACAAAATCATCTTCAAGCCCAGCACCGGCGGCGGTGGCGGTGGAGGAGGCGATGATAAGGTGAAGTTCTTCAAAGACAACACCGCATCCATCACGCTCAATTTCAACGACAACGACCAGGAGTACATCTACGACGGCGATGGGAAACGCGATCCCGGCACCAGTCAGCAACCCGGCGGACTCTCCTCTCTCACCATCAAGGAAACCAGCATCCGCTTCGTACGCAACGACAATTCGTATATTAAAGACGTAAGCTTACAGTACAAGGTGTACGAAGACGGCCAGAGCACAGGCTGGAATCGCATCGACATTAAAAACATCCAAGAGGAGAAAACCTACAATCCGGAGAAAGAGACCTTTGAGACGAAAGTGACTTGCAACGCCGACAACCTCGAACTCAACGTCTCAAGCGGTCTCGTGCCCAAGAAAAACTACAACCTGGAAATCATGTATCAGATTGTCACATACGACGGTGACTACATTATGTTCCTGCAGAACAAAGAAACCAGTATCTTTAAGTTCTCGATGTCCACCAGCGGTGTGGGGAGTCTGAAGGCTGACGGCAAGAAAAAAGCTGTTCGCTATGACCTCAACGGTCGCAAACTCAACAGCAAGCCCACCAGCGGACTTTACATCGAAGACGGAAAGATCTATCTGGCTCAATAACAACACTATTTGCAGATAAACAGTTATCTCCTTCCTGCCACCGAGCCGGGAGGAGATAATTGTTAATATAGGACACACAGATATGCATCAAGACTTAAAAAAACTTATCGTCACGTAAATTTCTCGCAGGAAACGTTTCATCCGAAACATTTTTGTTGTACCTTTGCATTGAAATACATAACTATAAAAAGAAAAAAACTATGAGCACAAGTATTATTATCGCAATCGTCGTTGCCGTTATCATCGTATTCTGGATTATCAGCATCTACAACACGCTGGTGCATCTCCGCAACAACCGCGAGTCCGCATTTGCCAATATTGACGTGCAGCTGCAGCAGCGCTACGACCTCATCCCCCAACTGGTATCATGCGTCAAAGGATATGCTGCACACGAGAAGACGCTGCTCGAGAGCATCACGGCTGCGCGTTCTGCTGCGATGTCCGCCACAAACATCAACGATAAGATTGAGGCAGAAAACGCCCTCACAAAGGCTCTTGGTGGTCTGAAAGTGGCTGTGGAGGCATATCCCGACCTCAAGGCCAATCAGAACTTCATACAGCTGCAGAATGAGATCGCAGACATAGAGAACAAGCTGGCTGCCGTACGCCGCGCGTTTAATTCCTCCACAAAGGAACTGAACACCGCATGCCAGTCGTTCCCCAATAATCTATTCGCCGGAATGTTCGGATTCCACACGGAACCGATGTTCGAAGTAGACCCCACCAACCGCGCTGCCCTCAACAAAGCTCCTGAAATCTCATTCTAAATGCGCTACGTCGGCATCTATACGCAGCAGGTGCGCAACAACACACGCAGCCTGCTTCTCCTGGCACTCTTCCCATGCATCCTGATCGGTATGGTGTGGGTCTTTCTTGCCGTCATTTCATATCTTTCTTCTGGGCAGGACTATGACGGCAACGCTGTCGGAGTGGATTGGTACTTCGTGAACGGCAATCTGCTGACTCTCCTACCCTGGATACTCGGCATCGTCGGCATCTGGTTTCTCATTTCCTACGCATTCAACACCACTATGGTGCGACAGGCCACAGGAGCCCGTCCTCTAAAGCGCAGCGAGAATCCGCGCGTGTACAACATCGTGGAGAACCTCTGCATGACGGCCAATATGGATATGCCCCAAATCAACGTCATCGACGATCCGCAACTCAACGCCTTCGCTTCCGGAATTGACAAGGGCAGTTACACCGTAACTGTAACAACGGGATTGTGCCAACTGCTCAATGACGAGGAACTGGCCGGAGTCATCGGGCACGAACTCACGCACATACGCAACCGCGACACACGCCTCCTTATCATCAGCATCATCTTTGTAGGCATCATGTCAACACTCATGTCGCTCGCCATCCGTCTTTTGTGGAACACGATGCTCTTCGGAGGAGGAAGTCAGCGCAGTTCACGCAAGGGGGGCAACGGAGTGTCGATGATTGTGGTGATGGCTATCGCCGTTGTGCTCGCCATCATCGGATATGTGTTCACGCTACTCACCCGTTTCGCCATTTCGCGAAAGCGTGAATATATGGCAGATGCCGGAGGTGCTGAACTATGCGGCAATCCCCTTGCACTGGCCAGCGCACTCAGGAAGATAAGCGGAAATCCTGCGCTGGGAGAAATAAACAGGGAAGATGTGGCCCAGCTCTTTATCATCCACCCGCAAGCGCTCACTTCGGGCTTCTCCTCGTGGTTCTCCGGGTTGTTCTCCACCCATCCTTCCACAGAAAGCAGAATAAAATATCTGGAGCAGTTCTAACACAGCAGCGGGTCAGCGAATTTGCTGACCTGCTGTGTTATAGCGCGAACCCTCTTTAAGGATTACGATACGGCCGTCCTCAAGGATCTTGCGCTCTGAATTTTTCATCTGTTCTACATCCGCATCGATAACACCAATCCCGTCGGGGTTATCGGGATTTCCCAGATAGAACAGACGGAAATTGTCGAAACACGTCCATCCTGATGTAGTCTTCGTAGTTACCGGCTTACCGACAGCAATAGTCAAATTACCGTCATTGACCACTATCGTCAACTCATTCTCATAGTAACCAGCATTGAAGAAATGAGTCGCGTCTTCCATCGAATTTGGAATAAAATTCCCGTCTCTGTCCTTATTTGTTACGCTTGCATCCGGAGCCTTCGTGCAATGTGCTTCGTACATACTCATCAACGGGATCTGTTCCTCTGCCCCACCAGAACGGAGATAGAATCTTGCATGCTGAGCACCGGGATTATTCTGATTCATATCCCCGTCGCGATAGAATCCCTGCATCGTAGCTTTGTATTTGCCGTTTGGAAGACCACGCAGAGTCTGGCTTACCTCCCACGTGGTACCGTAATCCGTCCAGCCGCTATAGCTCTGGCAATATACCTCCGCGCATGGATTACCGTTGGCTATATCCGTAACACCTCCGGCTTTATTGTACGTCATCTTTGTCGCACCGTAGGGCCATCCCTGCCATTCCTCAACAGTATTGTCATATCTGTCAAAGTTGGCACCGGACAATAGGAATGTACATTCAAAAGGTGTTGACTCCGTAGCATTGTCTACCATCTCGGCCATTATCTGCTCCTTTGTGACAAGTTCCCAACGCTGAAGTGTACTGCTTGCTGTTGTGATTTCTCTCAGAGCACACTTATTCGGCCCGTAAGGGTAATCTTTATTTGTGGCACCGCACAGATATTTTGTTGATGAACCGGAACCGTATTTGATATTATATGTTTTGCGGTCGGATGTGAGATTTACACTCCACATCTTTTGGGAAGAACCGTCCACAAACATACTTTCACCCTGAGTGAGAAAACCAATCGGACTCTGGATAAGATACTTTCCGGAAATTCTCGTAAGCTTCATCAAAGAACCATAGGTTCCAAGCACAGCTTGTGTGCCGTACCATCCGCCTTGCTTGATATACTGTTTGCTGTATACGTTACGAATATAGTATTCACCGGACAGTCCGCCCCCCGTCGTTTCCTTGTCGTCTATAGCCGGGTCGTAGTCATGAATGTCAAACTTTACGACAATGGGCCAATGGTCTGCCAAGGGTTCGTTGTCATCGTTGACAAAGCTGTATTCCATCTTATAGCTCTTAGCAGAAATACGCTTTCCACTCTCCGTAGTATTGATGTAGAACACCTTGTCCACCACCTCACCATAATCATAACCGTGAAGGGCACGATTGGCAGTAATACTGCCCTGATCCATAATGGCATTCGCACCGACAGAAGGACACACACCATTCATCACGAGGTCAATATATGCATCGTGTACAGAGAAACGCTCATCTGCCTCAATACGACGCATAAAATTTTTCTCAATCTCGTCGCGTGTATATCTGCAGTTTGTATCGCCCATAACAACGATGGGACGGCCATTGTGATTTGCCAGAATAGCATCCGCAAGTTGTTTCAATTGCGAGTCACGAGCAGCATTGTCTTCCGCTGAAGTTTCCGCATCCATATGCAGAATATACACATCTATCTGCTCCCCTGTAGCGAGAGTAACTAGATAATAGCGATAGCCTTTGTCTATCATTCCGTCTGCACCGTCACCAGTATAACCGTAATGGGTATTCCACGATGTCCATGACTCATTCGACGGAGTTACGCGATTCCATCGGTAAAACAGACACAAACCGTCAATATCAAAGACCGGGCTCTGCCGAGCCAGAAAGCGAGCGACAGCAGTAGGAGTGACAGAAATATTCCCCCTGTGCGTAGTAGAGTTAAATGATGAAAAACCTCCACCGTTCACACCTCCGTTCCAGGCGGCATCCCATATATCACCATGATAATTAAAATCCTCAGAAGCAGCCACAATATCCCAATCTTCTGTCTTGAGTTTATTGCCAATCGCTATGGCTCCCGCCGATTCTTTCGCATCTGGATTCAAATCCACATTGACACCGGCCACACTAATTGAGCGTGGCATTCCGTCCACATTAAAAGCGGCTACGGTGAATTCCTCGGCCCTTAACTGCGCTGCGCTACATATACATGCGGAAAGTGTAGCGAATACCCCAAGTTTGCGTACCCGGGCGCAAATAGTTGATACGGTGAACATACTCAATATGTATAAGTTTAAAGATGTTGTGAATACCAGCAACTAATTCTATGTATGGCCTCGACGGATCAAGGGGTTGATATAGCGTTTTGTATGTACCGTTCCTTTGGAAATAACCCGGGAAATACATAAGATTACTTCCGTCACGATTTCTTTCCGAGAACGGGTTGTTCTTTTCTGAAAGGTCGCCCCAGAAGAATCTGACTCCGATGAATTCATGAATTTTCAGCTTACGGATACCGGGAATTCTATTGAAAAGTTTACCATTCATTTCCCATGAAAGCATCAAAGTGGCATTCATATCCGTAAGGAACTCATAGTTATCGATGAGCGAGAACGTATTGTCCTGTATGACGTATGAGAAGTTGGCAGCCGGCATCACAAGCATTGGGAACGGCACCTGATTCCACTGGTATTGAGCCTTGAAATTAATATCGAAACGACCCCAGGAACGCATCCAGAATCTTTTACCTAATTCGATAAACGTCTGGTTTGAGTTATAGTTGCCGCCAAGGAAATCCTTAACACCTACAATATGTCCTATTGCCACCACAGGCGAGTCGTAGTTTGTCTTACGACGACGCTGCTTGGAATTCAGCCATGTCACACCAGGCTGCCATTCCAAACGCACATGGAACTCACTCAATGTCAAAAAGCGACGATTGAACGGACGGTCAAACCTAAAGTCCATTTCAGGCATCGTCCAGTCCTGACCTTCTCCGTGAGAGTGTACATCCTGATAGAAAAGGTTTCTGGCTCCCTCCATACGTTCTCTACGGTATCCGACAGTAAAACGCAAGCCGTTCTCCCACTCACGGTCATACTGCAGATGTATTCTCTGAGTGTAAGCCTGATGATCAAGGCTTGTCCATTTCCAAGCCGTAACGACATTATCCTTATCTGTATCGATGAATCGGTCTGTTGGGGTCACAACATCATAATAATATTCTGCGGAGAGATTGTTCACAGGATATTCAAAGGGAAGAGCCTTTTTCTCATTGAAAGAATATGTAAACTTACCCATACCCTTCACCTGCTTATCCGAGAAACCGTAACCCACATATCCTTCTGCAAAAGCATGAGGATTCAATGCGGCCGTTGTCATACCGGAAAGACGCAACTTGAATCCTTCCACTTTATTCCATGCAAAAGTCGTATTCACCGGACCGAAGTCAAACTTGGACGGCTTCGTGGGATCCATATTCGTTTCAATATAGTTCTCGATGAACGCTTTCAATACCCACAACACCTGTTTGAATCCCGGCACATTGGACAGACGTTTTACGAACAAATCCATTGTACTCTCCGTCTTCGTAAGGGGTACGGGACGCACATTTTCCCAGAAGGCCTCGTCACGCATCTCAGCAGATGAATTTATCTTTGTATCGCCATTGAACTTGAACACGGTCTTGTCAATGGGATCGAAACTGAAATCCGTCATTCGCTCTACGCGCTCCACCTGTGCCTTTTGAATCCAGTTTGCCAGTTTGAGCTGAGCTATCATCTTCGAATCAAAGAGCACCTGATCGCCTGTGGGCAGAGTCATGAAATTTTGATGGAGATCCAACTGGTCCATATAGTTAAGATTTGCCATCTTGGGTATTGAAATTTCCGCTCTCTTCACACGCCACGATGAATCCGCCTGTATAAACAGGGCACCGGAAAATCCTACATCGTAACTGTTATTAGGCGTGAAATCCAATTGATAACACTTTGTCCCGGCTATTTCTAGTGTATCTACAATAAAATAACGATAGAAAGCTATTGCATGTCCCGTGGAGATTGGAGATACGAACTCATGCTGCATAAAACGTATATTATCCTGATATATGTCTATCTCCCTGAACAGATCGCCGATAATGGTTTCAAACATGTCCATGGAGAAGAATTCGTTCACACCGTTGTCACGTTTACCGTCAATGATGGTTTTCTCTGTCTTAGGTTCTTTACGGTATACGCGCCTCATTACCTGCTCCTGCACCATGAGGGGAAGTATGAGTTTACCTGTTTCCGGACAATATTCCACATGCTCCCTCAACTGTGGAAAGCGCTTGAAATGATCATCATCGAACACTTTTTCCGTAAACTCATTAAGCGAGAATGTCACTTTCTCGTATTTCTGATAAGAGAAGAACGCATTCCTGCGAAGGTCATTGTCCGTCTTGGCGGCAATCACCTTTTTCATCATTTCCACCGCAGGATTATTCTTTCGGGAATATTTCTGTTTTTTTACCTTAACCTCAACCTCCTTCATTTGGGAAGACGACTCCTTCAGACGCACCGTCATACGCCTTGAACCGGAAATCTTCTCGGTGTACGTTTCAAAACCCATCATTGACACCTGTAATGTGCCTTTACGGATTGGTATCTTGAAATGTCCATTATAGTCCGTCACTTGCATGGTGGACTTATCTTCCAGATAATAGACATGAGCGCCCGGCAACGGTTCACTGAGCGCATCATCCAGTACAACACCCTGAACGTATTGTGCCAGAGCATTGAAACTCAAAAGAGTGAATAGGAAAAAGAAGAAGATTCTCCTCATCACTTTTTCTTTTTTATTTATCAAAGGTGGGGAAACGAAACGACATTATGCCGCACGCCCCCCACCTTCAATTATCAATATTCAAAATCGTAGTCGAATACAGCACGGGAAATCGGGCGACGACGCTCCATCTCCTCACGTGTATGAACTACAATCTTCTCAAACTCACGCAGGCCGGTACCGGCAGGAATCAAGTGACCGCATATAACGTTCTCCTTCATACCCTCAAGCATATCGCTCTTGCCGTTGATAGCCGCATCGTTGAGCACCTTCGTAGTCTCCTGGAAGGATGCTGCCGACATGAAGCTGGAAGTCTGCAGGGCTGCACGGGTAATACCCTGAAGTATCTGCGTTGATGTAGCAGGCACTGCATCACGCACCTGAACAGTGCGCAGGTCGCGACGCTTGAGCTGAGAATTCTCGTCGCGCAGCGCACGGGCGCTAACGATCTGACCCTTTTGGAACTTCTCACTATCTCCGGCATCCGTCACGACCTTTTTGCCCCAGATACGGTCGTTTTCCTCGTTGAATTCGAGTTTATCAACCATCTGCTGCTCCAAGAAACGAGTATCACCAGGCTCTACAATCTGCACCTTGCGCATCATCTGACGCACAATCACCTCAAAGTGCTTGTCGTTAATCTTAACACCCTGCAGGCGATAAACATCCTGCACCTCGTTGACAATGTATTCCTGGACAGCCGTAGGACCCTTGATGGCCAGGATGTCTGCAGGAGTCACCGCACCGTCGGACAAAGGAGTGCCGGCACGAACATAATCGTTGTCCTGTACCAGAATCTGTTTTGACAGAGGCACAAGGTACCTGCGCTGGTCGCCCACCTTAGTCGTAATTATAATCTCGCGGTTACCGCGCTTGAGCTTACCCATTGTAACCTCACCGTCCACCTCGGCAACAATGGCGGGATTGGACGGATTGCGGGCCTCGAACAACTCTGTGACACGGGGCAGACCACCGGTGATATCACCACCGCCTGCCACGACACGGGGAATCTTGACAAGAATACCGCCGGCACTGATTTCCTGACCGTCCTCAACAACTATGTGGCCTCCGATGGGAAGGTTGTAAGTGCGCAGTACCTCACCGTCTTTGCTGACAATATGCACTGCAGGCATCTTTGTCTTGTCCTTGCTCTCAATTACAATAAGTTCTCTCAGACCTGTGGCATCATCCGTTTCTACACGATAGGTAACATTCTCGATGACATCGACAAATTCTATCTTACCGGGAACTTCCGTTACGATAACCGCATTGAACGGATCCCATTTAGCAATAATGTCACCTTTCTGCACCAGTTCCTTGTCACCCTTGAAAAGAGTGCTACCATAAGGCACATTCTGAGTCAAAAGCACAATACCGGTCTTAGGCTCAATGAAGCGAACTTCCGTCAGACGTCCTATAACAACCATTGCAGCCTTACCTTCTTCGTCATGCACATCCACAGTACGCAGTTCATCAAACTCAACACGGCAGTCGTACTTTGCCTTAATCATCGCATTTGCAGCCGCATTACCTGCCACACCACCGGCATGGAACGTACGCAGAGTAAGCTGTGTACCAGGCTCACCGATACTTTGTGCTGCAATGACGCCAACAGCCTCACCTTTCTGCACCATACGACGTGTTGCAAGGTTACGACCGTAACACTTCATACAGACACCCTTGCGGCTCTCACAAGTAAGCACACTTCGGATTTCCACCATTTCTATCGGGCTCTCTTCAATCTCCTGAGCGATAGATTCTGTGATTTCTTCACCTGCAGCTACAATGAGCTTGCTGGTAAGAGGATTTATGACATCATGAACACTGACACGACCGAGAATACGATCATACAGGCTCACCTTCACTTCATCGCCATCCTTCAAGGCGGTGCACTCCAAGCCACGCAAGGTGCCGCAATCCTCTTCTGTGATGATGACATCGTGAGAGACATCCACCAGACGACGAGTCAGGTAACCTGCATCGGCAGTCTTCAAGGCGGTATCAGCCAGACCCTTACGGGCACCATGAGTAGATATAAAGTACTCCAACACCGACATACCCTCCTTAAAGTTTGAAAGAATGGGGTTCTCAATGGTGTCTGGCTCTGCACCGGCCTTCTGAGGCTTGGCCATCAGACCACGCATACCAGAGAGCTGGCTAATCTGACCGGACGAACCACGGGCTCCGGAATCCAGCATCATATATACGGCATTGAATCCGTCTTCCGCAGCTGCCATCTCCTTCATCAACACCTTTGTCAGGTCGTTGTTGACCTTGGTCCAAGTCTCAATCACTTTGTTGTGACGGTCCTTGTCGGTGATGATACCCATTGCATAGTCGTCGGTAATACGCTCGATTTCCTCGTTTCCGGCATCCACAAGGGCTTTCTTCTCCTCAGGCACGATAATATCACCCAAGTTGAAGGACAGACCGCCTTCGTATGCCATCTTGTAGCCGAGGTTCTTGATTCCATCGAGGAACTCGCACGCACGGGCCACACCAACGCTCTTTATCACATTGGTAATAATACCACGCAAGGTCTTCTTTGAGATGATATCGTTAAAGAAGCCTATTTCATTGGGGATTACCTCGTTGGCGATAACACGACCTACAGAGGTCTCCACAAGATGCTTTCCATATGTGCCGTCTTCAAGGATGTCGTCTACCAGCACATGTACGGGGGCATGTACATCCACCTTCTTCTCATTGTAAGCAATGATAGCTTCTTCCGTACCATAGAATGTGCTACCACTACCTTTGGCACCGGGACGGAGTTTCGTGATGTAGTACAGACCCAACACCATATCCTGAGAGGGCACAGTGATAGGATCACCGTTTGCAGGGTTCAGGATATTGTGGCTCTGCAGCATCAAAATCTGGGCCTCCAGAATTGCCTCATTAGACAAAGGCAAATGCACAGCCATCTGGTCACCGTCGAAGTCGGCATTGAATGCCGTACATGCCAACGGATGCAACTGAATTGCCTTGCCTTCGATCATCTTAGGCTGGAAGGCCTGAATACCAAGTCTGTGCAGTGTCGGAGCACGGTTTAGGAGCACGGGATGTCCCTTCATCACATTCTCCAATATATCCCAAATCACAGGTTCCCTGCGATCCACAATCTTCTTTGCACTCTTCACCGTCTTCACCACACCGCGCTCTATCAGCTTACGTATGATAAACGGCTTGTAGAGCTCTGCTGCCATCAACTTAGGCAGACCGCACTCGCCCATCTTCAACTCAGGACCGACAACGATAACGGAACGCGCTGAATAGTCAACACGCTTACCCAGCAGATTCTGACGGAAGCGGCCCTGCTTACCCTTAAGGGAGTCACTGAGAGACTTCAGAGGACGATTGTTCTCGCTCTTCACAGCAGAAGCTCTGCGACTGTTGTCGAACAGGCTGTCTACAGCCTCCTGTAGCATGCGCTTCTCGTTGCGAAGAATCACCTCGGGAGCCTTAATCTCCATGAGACGTTTGAGGCGGTTGTTACGGATTATGACACGACGATAGAGATCGTTCAGGTCGCTCGTAGCAAAACGGCCGCCGTCCAGTGGTACGAGGGGACGCAATTCAGGCGGGATCACCGGCAGAATCTTAATAATCATCCACTCGGGCTTGTTGCGTCCTGCACTTGCACGGAAGCTCTCCACTACCTGCAGACGCTTCAAAGCATCGCTCTTACGCTGCTGCGCACCTTCCACGCTTGCCATATCGCGTAACTGGTAACTCAAACTGTCCAAGTCCAGTCTTACCAACAGATCGTAGATAGCCTCGGCACCCATCTTGGCAATGAACTTCTGAGGATCGTCATCGGGCAACATCTGATTCTCTCTTGAGAGTTTGTCCATTGCTGCCTGATACTCTTCCTCGGAAAGCACATCATACTGACGGTATACTCCATCCTCGATAGAGCGGTCGTCGTTCTCATTCTTGGGGCCTAACACACCGGGCTGAATCACCACGTATCTCTCGTAGTAGATTACAGAGTCCAGTTTCTTGCTGGGCAAACCCAGCAGATAACCAATCTTGTTGGGCAGTGAACGGAAATACCAGATGTGAGCCACCGGCACAACGAGACTGATGTGACCGCTACGCTCGCGGCGTACTTTCTTCTCTGTTACCTCCACGCCGCAACGGTCGCAGACAATACCACGGTAACGGATGCGCTTGTATTTTCCGCAATGACACTCGAAATCCTTTGTGGGACCGAAAATGCGCTCGCAGAACAGACCGTCACGCTCTGGCTTGTACGTACGATAGTTGATAGTTTCGGGCTTCAACACTTCACCATAAGAGTTCTCGAGAATCTCCTCGGGAGAAGCCAGTCCGACTGTGATCTTAGTAAAGTTATTCTTTACTTTGGTTTCTTTCTTGAAAGCCATATATCGTATAAGTTCCTTGACGTTATTAATCCAGTGAAACACTCAAGCCGAGACCTCTCAATTCGTGCAGCAACACGTTCAGAGACTCCGGAATACCGGGAGTAGGCATAGGATCGCCCTTGACGATAGCCTCGTATGCCTTTGCCCTGCCCATCACATCATCACTCTTAATAGTGAGGATTTCCTGCAGCACGTGGCTTGCTCCGAAGGCTTCGATAGCCCATACCTCCATCTCACCAAAACGCTGACCACCAAACTGTGCTTTACCACCCAGAGGCTGCTGTGTAATGAGACTGTACGGACCGATTGAACGGGCATGCATCTTGTCCTCCACCATGTGACCGAGTTTAAGCATGTAGGCAATACCAACTGTAGCCAACTGGTCGAAGGGCTCGCCTGTAGCACCGTCATACAACTGCGTTGAGCAGTAGCGAGGCAGACCGGCCTTGTCAGTCCATTCGTTGAGGTCATCCAATTTAGCACCGTCGAAGATAGGTGTGGCAAACTTCACACCGAGCTTCTTACCGGCTGCACCGAGCACCGTCTCAAATATCTGACCTATATTCATACGAGAAGGCACGCCCAGAGGGTTCAGTACGATATCCACCGGTGTACCGTCAGCCAGGAACGGCATGTCCTCCTGACGCACCACCTTAGACACGATACCCTTATTACCGTGACGACCGGCCATCTTGTCACCAACACCGATCTTTCTCTTCTTGGCGATATACACCTTAGCCATCTGCATGATACCGCTTGGCAGATCGTCACCGATAGTAATAGCAAAGTGACGACGCTGATTCTCGGCACCCAGCAACTTGAATTTCTTTATGAAGTTCATGATGAGCTGGCGAATAAGCTCATTGGTGTGCTTGTCTGATGTCCAACCACTGAGCTGAACGGCAGTATAGTCAATGGTCATGAGCATACCTTCCTCAAACTCCTTGCCTGCGGGAATAATCTCTGCACCGCTATAGTCCACCACTCCTGCACTCTTCTTACCGTTGGTCAACTCCAGGAGCTTGTCAACAAGAATCATGCGCAAATCTTCCACCTTGCTGTTGAATTCCTCATCAACGGCAGCCAGACGCAACTTGTCCTGAGCGCGGCTCTTGCGGGTCTTGACAGCCTTGGAGAAGAGTTTCTTGTCGATTACCACACCAGACAGCGAAGGAGTTGCCTTGAGTGAAGCATCCTTCACATCACCTGCCTTGTCACCGAAGATGGCTCGCAGCAACTTCTCTTCAGGAGAAGGATCGCTCTCACCCTTCGGGGTAATCTTACCAATCATGATATCACCTGGCTCTACGCGAGCGCCCACACGTATGATACCATTTTCATCAAGATCCTTGGTAGCTTCTTCGCTCACATTGGGAATGTCGCTGGTAAGTTCCTCCATACCACGCTTTGTCTCGCGCACTTCCAAACTGAACTCCTCCACGTGTATACTCGTGAGGATATCCTCCCTCACGATACGTTCGTTGAGCACGATAGCATCCTCGTAGTTGTAACCCTTCCAAGGCATGTATGCCACGAGGAGGTTACGGCCCAGAGCAATCTCACCGTTCTCGGTAGAGTAACCTTCTGTGAGAATATCACCGGCCTTCACACGCTGACCCTTCTCGCAGATGGGACGCAGGTCGATGGTCATATTCTGATTCGTACGACGGAACTTGGGAATACGGTATTCCTTCAGAGCGGGTTCGAAGCTTACGAACTCCTCCTCTTCCGTACGGTCATAGAGAATACGGATTGTAGTAGCATCCACATATTCCACTATACCGTCACCTTCAGCAGTAATCATTGTGCGGGAGTCCTCACAAAGCTGCTTCTCAATACCGGTACCTACGATAGGAGCTTCACAACGTACCAGGGGCACGGCCTGACGCATCATGTTTGATCCCATCAGTGCACGGTGTGCGTCATCGTGCTCCAGGAACGGAATCATGCTGGCGGCGATAGAGGCAATCTGCTGAGGAGCCACGTCCATCAGATTCACCTGCGCAGGGGGTACCACGGGATAGTCGTCATCCTTACGGCACTTTACCACCTTGCGGATAAATGAACCGTCATCTCTCAGGGGAGCATTACCCTGACCGATAACCAGACCCTCCTCCTCTTCTGCCGTCATATACTGAACACCGGCATCCGTGAGATCCACCATAGAATCCTTCACCTTACGATACGGAGTCTCGATGAAACCGAGGTCATTTATCTTAGCAAACACACAAAGTGAACTGATAAGACCGATGTTAGGTCCTTCAGGAGACTCAATGGGACAGAGACGTCCATAGTGTGTGTAGTGTACGTCACGCACCTCGAAACCAGCTCTCTCACGCGACAGACCGCCGGGACCCAGGGCAGAAAGACGACGTTTGTGTGTCACCTCTGCAAGAGGGTTCGTCTGATCCATGAACTGCGACAGGGCGTTCGTTCCGAAGAACGAGTTGATTACCGATGCGATAGTCTTGGCATTGATAAGGTCAGCAGGAGAGAACTTCTCGTTGTCACGCACATTCATACGTTCACGGATTGTGCGAGCCATGCGGGTCAAACCGATTGAGAACTGGTTGGCCAGCTGCTCACCCACCGTACGTACACGGCGGTTGGACAGGTGGTCGATATCATCCACGTTTGCCTTTGAGTTGACCAACTCAATGAGGTACTTGATAATGGCGATGATATCCTCCTTGGTCAGCACGCGGATGCTGTCATCGATATCCAGGTTCAACTTGTGGTTGATACGATAGCGGCCCACATCACCCAAGTCGTAGCGCTTGTCAGAGAAGAAGAGGTTGATGATTACCTCTCGTGCACTGGCATCATCTGCAGGCTCTGCGTTGCGAAGCTGGCGATAGATGTAGTAGATGGCCTCGTGCTCTGAGTTGGACGTATCCTTCTGCAGAGTGTTGAATATGATATTGAAGTCTGTTCCCAGAGCATTGTGCTTGTGCACCAGAATACTCGACACACCGCTCTCCAGAATGAGATTGATGTTATCATCGCTGAGTTCGCTCTCACGGGGCAGCAACACCTCGTTACGCTCGATACTTACCACCTCACCCGTATCCTCGTCCACGAAATCTTCGTGCCAGGTGTGCAGCACATTGGCAGCAAGTTTCTCTCCGGCATATGTCTTGAGGTTCTGGCGAGTCACCTTCACCTCTTCTGCCAGGTCAAATATCTCGAGAATCTCACGGTCGCTCTCGTAACCGATAGCACGGAGCAACGTCGTCACGGGCAACTTCTTCTTACGGTCGATATAAGCGTACATCACATTGTTGATGTCCGTGGCAAACTCAATCCAGCTGCCTTTGAACGGGATGATACGGGCTGAATACAGCTGCGTGCCGTTCGTGTGGAGCGAGCTTGAGAAGAACACACCGGGCGAACGGTGCAATTGGCTTACGATGACACGCTCAGCACCGTTGATTACAAACGTGCCGTTGTGAGTCATATACGGGATGTTGCCCAGGAAGACTTCCTGAACTTGCATGTCAAAATCGACATGTTCGGGATCCGTGCAGTAAAGTTTCAGTTTTGCCTTGAGGGGCACACTGTAGGTCAGACCGCGCTCCAGACACTCTTCGATGGAGTAGCGAGGCGGGTCGATATAGTAATCCAGAAACTCAAGAACGAAATTGTTTCTAGTGTCCATGATGGGGAAATTCTCACTGAACACTTTATACAGACCGTCGTTCTTGCGCTGTTCTGGTGGGGTATCCAACTGGAGGAAGTCATGAAACGACTTCAGCTGCACCTCCAAGAAATCGGGATAGGGCATCGGGTTCTTGATAGATGCAAAATTGACACGGTTGTTGATAATTTTAGCCATGAACTTTTTCGCTTTTCTCTTTGCGTATGTGTGTACGTATTATTTTTTAGACGCAAAAAGGTAAAGAACCCCCTACCAGGGGATTCCTTACCGTATATCCTGATTTACAGGTAATTACGTTTTGGGCTTTCGAACTGAATTACTTCAACTCGATCTCTGCACCAGCCTCCTCAAGAGTCTTCTTCAGGCTCTCGGCGTCAGCCTTGGCGATACCCTCCTTCAGAGTGCTGGGAGCAGCATCTACGAGATCCTTAGCCTCCTTCAGGCCAAGACCACAAGCTTCCTTCACTGCCTTAACAACAGCGAGCTTGTTAGCACCGGCAGCCTTCAGAACAACGTCGAAGCTGTCCTTCTCCTCAGCTGCCTCAGCAGCGGGACCAGCAGCGGGACCAGCAACAGCAACAGCTGCAGCGGCGGGCTCAATTCCATACTCATCCTTCAGGATGGTTGCCAACTCATTAACTTCTTTCACAGTCAAGTTAACCAACTCTTCTGCAATAGCTTTCAAATCTGCCATTTTCGTATAAATTTATTTGTTTGTTAATTTTAGTTTTTCTTTTTCTCTCGATTAACGCTTCTCCAACGTCTGGAGCACGCCGTGAATCGTATTCTGACCACTCTGCAGGGCTGACAGCACGTTCTTTGCAGGAGACTGCAGCAGAGCAACGATATCTGCGATAACCTCGTTCTTGCTCTTGATAGCGCAGAGAGCCTCGAGCTGACCTTCACCCACATAGATACCTTCTTCAGCATAAGCTGCTTTCAGAGCGGGTTTCTCGAGCTTCTTGCTCTTCATCTCCTTCAGCATCTTGGCAGGCACGTTGGCTACCTCTGTGAACAACACTGCGGTAGTGCCCTTCAGGACAGGCTTCAGAGCCTCGAAATCCGTACCGGTAGCCTCGAGAGTCTTCTCAAGAAGGGTGTTCTTCACGAGCACCATCTTAAGATTGCTCTTAAAGCATGCACGACGCAGATTGCTTGTAGCTGTTGCATCCATTCCCTCTACGTCTATCAGGTAGAAGTGAGGGTATTTCTGAATCAATTCACCCAATTGAGCGATGATTACACTCTTATCTTCCTTTCTCATGATTCGTAGCAGTTATTAGATTTCGTCAATAGCCTTCGGATCAATCTTGATGCCACGGCTCATTGTACTTGAAAGATAAACACTCTTCACATAGGTACCCTTGGCTGCACTGGGCTTGAGTTTCTGGATAGTAGCCATAAACTCTTTTGCATTCTCTGCAATCTGCTCCGGGGTGAAGGAAACCTTACCGATGGAGGTATGCACGATACCAGTCTTGTCGACCTTGAAGTCGATCTTACCAGCCTTGACCTCACGGATAGCCTTAGCGACATCCATTGTCACAGTACCGCTCTTAGGGTTGGGCATCAAGCCACGGGGACCGAGCACACGACCCAGAGCACCAATCTTACCCATGATAGCGGGCATCGTGATGATTACGTCGATATCTGTCCAACCACCCTTGATTTTCTCGATATATTCGTCGAGACCTACGTAGTCGGCACCAGCCTCCTTAGCAGCTGCTTCTGCATCGGGAGTACACAGGCAAAGCACACGAGTCACCTTACCCGTTCCGTTGGGCAGAGACACAACGCCACGTACCATCTGGTTAGCCTTACGAGGATCTACGCCAAGACGCACGTCAATATCGACGCTAGCGTCAAACTTGGTAGTAGTAATCTCTTTTACCAAGGCAGCAGCCTCTTTCAGAGTGTAAGCTTTCCCTGCTTCAATCTTCTCGGCTACCAACTTCTGGTTTTTCGTCAGTTTACTCATAAGTTAATTGAAGTTTAAAAGTTATGCAGGGAATTCACCCTTTACCTTGATACCCATGCTGCGAGCTGTACCTGCAACGAGACGCATAGCGCTCTCTACAGTGAAACAGTTCAGGTCGGGCATCTTATCCTCTGCAATAGTCCTCACCTGATCCCAAGTGACCTCAGCCACCTTTTTACGGTTGGGCTCTGCAGAACCACTCTTGATTTTGCACATCTCCATCAGCTGTACTGCTACGGGAGGAGTCTTAACGATGAAATCGTATGACTTGTCGGCATAGTACGTGATGACAACAGGGAGAGTCTTACCAGCCTTATCCTGTGTACGTGCATTGAAGGCCTTGCAGAAATCCATGATATTGATTCCCTTAGAACCCAATGCGGGGCCTACTGGAGGAGAAGGATTAGCTGCGCCGCCCTTTATCTGCAATTTGATAAATCCAGCAACTTCTTTTGCCATTTTCTTTTTACAATTTTAGAGTTTTTCAACCTGCATAAAACCAAGTTCCAAAGGCGTTTTGCGCCCGAAAATCTTGACTCTCACCTTCAGCTTGCGCTTCTCATTGTTCACCTCTTCCACTACTGCATCGAAGTCCTTGAACGGTCCGTCGGTCACCTTGACGTTCTCGCCCACCTCGTAAGGTATGACGATATCCTCAGGCACCTCCTGAAGTTCGTCCACAGTGCCAAGCATCTGTGAAACTTCTGCATCGGAAAGAGGCATTGGCATCTGACTTCCTTTGGAAGCTGACAGGAAGCCGAGCACATTGGGCACACTCCTGAGAGTGGCCTGTGTTTCGCCCACAAGTTCTGCTTCAACGAAGACATAACCGGAAAAACGGTTCTTCTCCTTGACAACGCGCTTGCCGTTACGCACGGCCAGCACCTTTTCTGTGGGGATGAGCACCTGAGACACGTGACAAGCAATATCGGGATGCTGAGCTATCAGCGCCTCGATATACTCTTTCACCTTGCTTTCTTTGCCGCTAATGGCACGCATCACGTACCACTTCTTGTTGCTTTCAGCCATCTCGAGTACTCTATTTATTAGCGCAACCAACCATAAATGCCTTCCATTCCTGACTGGAATACGAAGTCCATAGCGAAGATAACCAGTGCAATGCAGAGGGAAGCTGTTAATACTACTACTGCACTGTTCATCAGCTCCTGACGTGAAGGCCAAGTGGTCTTATACACAAGTTCTTGGTAGGAATCTTTGCAATACTTGATGATATTCTGTAACATATTCCTATTTTCGTTTTTCTTAGCACGGGAAGAGAGGCTCGAACTCCCGACACCTGGTTTTGGAGACCAGTGCTCTACCAACTGAGCTATTCCCGTAATTAGTGTGGACGATGAGCCATCGCCCACACTTTTTTATTTTCTTCAGCTTGGGAGCTGAATTGACTTTTATTAGTCAAAAACCTCAGTGATCTGACCAGAACCTACGGTACGACCACCCTCACGGATAGCGAAGCGCAGACCTACGTTCAGAGCCACAGCGTAGATGAGCTCTACAGTGATCTCAACATTATCACCGGGCATTACCATCTCGATTCCATCGGGGAGCTTGATCTCACCGGTGCAGTCCATGGTGCGCAGGTAGAACTGAGGACGATACTTGTTACCGAACGGAGTGTGACGACCACCCTCTTCCTTCTTCAGCACGTAAACAGAAGCCTTGAAGCCCTTGTGAGGAGTGATAGCACCGGGGTGTGTGATAACCATACCACGACGAACCTCGTTCTTATCGATACCACGGAGCAGCAGACCTACGTTATCGCCAGCCTCACCCTGATCGAGCAGCTTGCGGAACATCTCAACGCCAGTGATGACAGACTTCTTGTCCTCACCGAGACCGAGGATCTGAACTTCGTCACCTACCTTAACGATACCAGTCTCAACACGACCAGTGGCAACAGTACCACGACCAGTGATAGAGAATACGTCCTCGACGGGCATCAGGAAGGGCTTATCAATGTCGCGAACGGGCTCCTGGATCCAGTTGTCACAAGCGTCCATCAGCTCCATCACCTTCTCCTCCCACTCGGGTACACCGTTCAGGGCACCGAGAGCAGAACCGCGGATGATAGGAGTATCCTCCTCGAAGTCATACTGAGCGAGCAGCTCACCCATTTCCATCTCAACGAGTTCCAGCATCTCCTCGTCGTCCACCATATCACACTTGTTCAGGAAGACAACCAGACGGGGAACGTTCACCTGACGAGCGAGCAGGATGTGCTCACGAGTCTGAGGCATAGGACCGTCAGTAGCAGCAACTACGATGATAGCACCATCCATCTGAGCAGCACCAGTTACCATGTTCTTCACATAGTCGGCGTGGCCCGGGCAGTCAACGTGAGCATAGTGACGCTTAGCGGTCTCGTACTCTACGTGAGCGGTGTTGATGGTGATACCGCGCTCCTTCTCCTCGGGAGCGTTGTCGATCTGATCGAAGCTCTTAACCTCAGACAGACCCTTCTTTGCCAACACAGTGGTGATAGCAGCAGTCAAAGTAGTCTTACCGTGGTCAACGTGTCCAATAGTACCAATGTTTACATGCGGTTTGGTACGTTCGAATTTCTCTTTTGCCATAGCAATTTTTAATTAAACGTTTAATTATATTAATATAAATAATGTATGTTGCTCCAAAAGTGAGCTGCTTCCGAGAGTTGAACTCGGGACCTCATCCTTACCAAGGATGCGCTCTACCACTGAGCTAAAGCAGCAACATCTTTTTCTCTCCTCTCAGGCACCCCTGAGCAACTTGAGCGGAAGACGGGGCTCAAACCCGCGACCCCCAGCTTGGAAGGCTAGTGCTCTATCGACTGAGCTACTTCCGCATCATCTGACATACCTCTCTCGGGGCTAAGTCGGGCACAAAGGTACAACATTTTACTGAAAGAGAATGCCAATTAATATAGTTTTTTTCAAAAAAAACGTTTTTTCTTCCTTTTCGACCCTCATTTTTTACATTTAGGGTGGTTTTCAGTCCCTCGGATGCGCTTTTTTGTATGCTTTTTTCAAATCCTCAAACACCAGATGGGTATATATCTCTGTTGTCCCCACACTCTCATGTCCAAGCAGTTCCTTGATACTCATCAGGTCGGCATCGTGGTTGAGCATCGCCGTAGCAAAACTGTGACGCAGCACATGCGGACTCTTTTTCTTCTGGTCGGTCACCAAAGCAAGGTTTCTCGTAGTTGTCTGCCTTACGTCTCCGTAGTTGATTCTCTGCGTCTTGCGTCTGTTTAGGAAAAAAGCTCTCTCAGCCCCCGTCTCCCCACGCAGAACGAGATATCTCTGCACAGCCTCCTTCAGTTCGTTTCCGAAGGGCACGATACGCTGTTTGTTACGCTTACCTGTCACTTTGAGCTGGCACTGGTTCAGGTCCACATCCTCCACATCCAGCGATATGAGTTCGGCGGCACGCAGTCCTGTGGAGTAGAGCATCAGCAGAATGAGCCTGTCCCTCTGTCCGTTGTAGTCGGGGGAGAACTGCACATCCTCAAAGAGCCTGTTCATCTCCCCTTCCGGAATGAAGCCCGGCAACGTGCGCTCGCGCTTGGGCGGTTTAAGTCTGTAGGCAGGATCCTTTTCCACTATACCCATTTTCAGCAGATAGCGGTAAAAGGACTTCACACCACTCAGATTTCTCGCCACCGTAGTGGCTTTCAGCCCGTTGTCCATCATCTGCATAATCCAAGCGCGGATAACATCCGTACTTATCGTCTCCCAGGTGAGTTCCGAATCCAGGGAAAACCAAAAAGCCTGGAACTTTTCCAGGCAATCTCGGTACGTGGTAAGCGTTCGCTCCGAAGCGTTGCGCTCGTAGCGAAGATAATCGATGAAGCGGTTTAGCACTCCTCGGCGCGCTTGAGCTGCTGTACGTATACGGCACGCTCCATAGCCAGGCGCTTCAGGACGCTGGGCTTGTCAAATTGCTGACGGCTGCGGAGCTCCTTGACCACACCAGTCTTTTCAAACTTACGCTTGAACTTCTTCAACGCTCTTTCGATGTTCTCACCGTCTTTTACAGGTACTACAATCATCTGTGTTTGTAATTACTTTATATGTACGTTCTTAAATTTGCGACCGCAAAGGTACAACATTTTTTATGAAATAACCCACTTCGGAGCAATTTTTTTCACATTTTTCCATAAAAATTTAAAAAAGTAGGCTCTTGCCAAACGCAAAGAGCCCACTTTATCCCTATCTGAGATTTCTGTGAAGACCTTTTTAGAGGTTGGGATTCATCTTGCTCCACTCATCTACGGGAGGAATGATGCCCAGACCGATAATCTCGTCTCTCATCTTCTGCAGGTGCTCGTAGGAAGCCTGCAGGGCAGCCATCTCTTCTGCTGTGCCTTCGGGAGCTGTGAAGCGCACGCCGTCCTTGTCGATAACGGTGGGCATTGCCATCATCACGTTCTTGAATCCGAATGCATTCACATAGCAACCTGCGGGCCAAGCGAACGACTCACCGCCCATTGCACCCTCAATCATCTTGACAGCCTGATATGCGGGGCTCTGGAATGAAGAACGACCGCGCAACTTGATGATGTTGCTGCCGCCCTGAGTTGTCATGTGCTTGATTTCAGCCCAGCGCTCTGCGGAGAGAGGAAGCTGTGAGAGAGGCTTGCCGTCGATCATTGCCTTGGAAGCGAATACTGCCATCTGCTCGCCGTGACCGCCGTAAGTGTAGGCACCGGTCACCTTGTCCTGCTTCACACCGAACTCCTGAGCCAGCTGCTGCTGCAGACGTGTGGAGTCGAGAGCTGCCAGAGATGTCAGCTGGTTGGGCTTCAGACCGCTGTGGATATTACCACCACGTGCTTCACGTCGGGGCAATACTTCTTGATGAAGTCGCCGAACTCTGCTGCGATCTGGCAGTTGCCCTTCAGCAGATCCTCACGTGTCATACCTTCCTTACGGGGTGCGCCACCGCTCGACACGATGTACTTGGCACCGGTGAAAGCCTCTTCGGGATTCGTCGTCCACGTGATGTTGGCACCGGGGAAGGCGCAGTGCGCCATTTCGTCAGCCACACCGTGCACGCCGGGCTCGAAGATGTCATACAAACAAATGTTAGGAGTGAGACCCAGCATCAAAGCGCTCTGCACCATGTTGCTGCCAATCATACCACCTGCTCCAACAATGAGGAGCTTCTCGTCTGTCAAAAAAGCCATAGTTGTGTAGATTTTTATAGTTTTTTATATGTATTCGATACGCAAATATACCGTTTTTTCTCTAAAATACAAATCAACGATGGCTTTTTTTGATACTTTTTGGTACTTTTGTAGCATTAATGGCAATTATAAAGACTCTCAAAGGTATGCCCGCACCGCATTTCGGGCATCACTGTTATTTCTCCGAAGGTGCTGTCATTGTAGGTGACGTCACTATGGGCGACGACTGCACCGTTTGGTTCAATGCTGTCGTGCGCGGGGACGTACATTTCGTAAAGATAGGAGACCGCACCAATATCCAGGACAACTCCTGTATCCACACTCTCAACGGCAAGGCTCCCTGTATCTTAGGCAACGATGTTACCATCGGCCATAGCGTCACACTTCACGGTTGCGAGGTGAAGGACGGTGCTCTCATCGGTATGGGTGCAACGGTGCTCGACCATGCTGTTGTGGGTCGCGGCGCCATTGTTGCGGCGGGTGCTCTTGTGCTTTCAGGCACCCAGATTGGCGACGGTGAACTGTGGGGCGGAGTTCCCGCGAAGTTCATCAAAAAAGTGGATCCTGAGCAAGCTGCTTCATTGAATCAAACCTATGCCCGCCATTACATCGAATATTCCGACTGGTTCCGCGAAGCCGACAACGACCCATCCAACACTCAGATCATCACCCGCAGTGAAGACTATATTGAGTGAACGGTGAATGCCTTCATCTATCGGGCATCTATCGAGCATCTATCGGGCATCTATCGAGGATCTATCGAGGATCTATCGGAAAACCCCGATAGATATGCCTGCCATCTCTACCCTATCGTGCATCCTAATGAGGTCAACCTTGCCGGTTTCAGCAGAACTCAATAATTGCACTCACATCTTCACCTATTGACAGAGAGACGATTGTTACAGCGTCATTCTTATAGATAGTCGGAACGAGCATATCACCCAACTTTGCCGCAATCCGATATTCCACGCGCAAACCGCTTACGACAAAGTCCTCCGGCAACAGTTCCATAGCCATGCGGACATAGTTGGCATTGTTAAGATGTCTGTTATAATCAATGTCGGCACGAAGCACTTTGACAGGCTCCAGAACTTCACCCTCCGTCTTGGGCAATATAATACGACGATCCTTATAGTTCATCTCCAACTGAGGTTCCAGTTTCATGGATTGTATTGTCGCATCGTCCACGCGCTTCAGTTTGCCAGCCACCTTATCGACAAATGCTCCCATGCTCCACGTCTTGTAGCACGGATTTCCCTGCGCATCGTAGATGAACGTATTCCGGAATCCGAACATGGGCTTCATACCATAGACGGAGGATGTCACCGTCAGTTCTTCCTTATATTCGGGCACACGTATCACTTCCACCTGACGGGTTGCCAACAGTTGCGCCATATTCTGCTCCGCAAAATACTGCTTTACGCCAGGCTCTGAATCTATCCACATCTCTGAGCAGTCCTGCATCATCTGGAGAGCAGAATAGAGCTTCAGTCGTCCCTCACTGTCGCAGGTGCTTGTTGTCACCTTATATTTCAAACTATACATTGGCTTTATATTTTAACAATTTTCTCAAAGCGGATCAACATCCAGAGTAACTGTGGCAGAACGGAAAGCATCCTTTGACTTGACGTGAGCGATAACCTCACGGAGCCTCGCCACAACGAGAATGGGATTGGCCGTGAGTTCCACTTTGAGCGACAGTTTGAGGATATGCAGCGACTGCATACGGGCCACAGGAGGAGTCATGGGACCGAGCACCCTCTCACCAAACACCTGACGCAGCAAAGCTGACATCTCCTCTGCCATATGTTCCACCACATGTTCGTCCTTATGCTTCAGATAGATATCCATAAGTCTGCAGAAAGGCGGGAAAAAGAAGCACTGACGCTCTTCACTCTGACTGAGGAACATCGCCTCGTAGTCGTGACGCACCACCTGCCCTATCACATCGGAAGAGGCTTCCTTCGTCTGCAAGATAACCTTACCCTTGAAAGCATGTCTCCCCGCACGTCCTGCCACCTGAGCCATCAACTGGAAACCGCGTTCGTGAGCCCTGAAATCCGGCAGGCGCAGCATAGCCGAGGCATCCAGAATGCCCACCAGACGGACATTGGCAAAATCAAGTCCTTTGGCAACCATCTGAGTACCCACAAGGATGTCGGTGCGACCCTCCTGGAAATCCTCTATTATCTTCTCGTAGGACGAACGTGAACGCGTCGTGTCGAGGTCCATACGCTGTATGCGTGCCTCCGGGAATATCTGCGACAGCGTATCCTCCACACGCTCTGTACCGAATCCCTTAGTGCGGAGGCTCTCCGTCTCACACTGGGGACACAACGCAGGCACCTCCGTAGTGTAGCCGCAATAGTGACACGAGAGACGGCCCAGACGCTTGTGAAACGTCAGCGACACATCGCAGCGGGGGCACTGAGGCACCCAGCCGCATGTCTTGCACTCCACCAACGGAGAATAGCCCCTGCGGTTCTGGAAGAGTATTGTCTGATAACCGTCCTCCAACGTGCGGCGCACCTCTGCCAGAAGACGCGACGAGAAAAGTCCCGTGGCCGTCTTGCGGCGGATTTCCTCCTTCATATCCACCACCTCCACCTCGGGCAGTTCAAGTCCCTCGTAGCGAGTAAGAAGTTTCACAAGTCCGTATTTGCCCCTGCGGGCGTTGTCGTAGCTCTCCAACGAGGGTGTGGCACTACCCAAAAGTGTCTTCGCACCGGCAGAGGCTGCCATCATAAGAGCAACATTGCGCGCATTGTAACGGGGCGCAGGATCCTGCTGTTTGAAACTCGTCTCATGTTCCTCATCTACAATCACAAGTCCCAATCTGCGGAAAGGCAGCAGCACACTGCTTCTCACACCTACGATAATGTCATAGGGCTCGTCGGAGAGCTGCTTGCGATACACCTCCACCCTTTGCGCGTCGCTGTATTTACTGTGATAAATACCCAAACGGGAACCGAACACGCTCCTCAAACGCTCTGATAGCTGTGTGGTGAGCACAATTTCGGGCAGGAGATAGAGTACCTGACGACCCTGACGGATAGCCTCATCAATGAGATGTATGTATATCTCTGTCTTGCCGCTGGACGTAACACCGTGCAGGAGACACGTGGGCTGACTGCGCCATACAGACTTTATCTGTTCCAACGCCTGTTGCTGCACATCGGAAAGGGCATGCATGGGAGATGTCTCTAAGGGCAAATCAGCGGAGGAACGCCTTCGGGCTCTGGGTTTGACATATTTCTTGAGAGTGGAAGGAATGGCAGCCTTGAACACCTCGCCCAAACTGCAGGCATAGTAGTCGGCAATCCATTTCCATAGTGACATCTGCGATTGAATCACTATGGGAGCGTCGTCCATCACCTCGACGATATCCTTTGTGGCGTACTCAGGCTTCACATCATGTACCCTGACCACCAACGCAATATAATGCTTCGAGCGCCCCAAGGGAACAAAAACACGTTGGCCGACTTGCGGAAACAAGCCGGCCGGAACGCTATAGGTGAGACTGCTCTCTAACGGCAGCGGAAGTATACAGTCACAATACACAGACGTATATTTTCTACCTTCTCTGACGACGTACGCTCACGCGGGGAGCACTGGAGGAACTTCCGCCGCTCTTGCCTGCAGAGGAAGAACGGGACGCGCGGGCTGAACTGCTGCTGCGCGAAGCCGTAGTTGTGCTCTTGGCCTTGACGTTCTTCTGCTTTCCCTGCGCTGCAGCAATACTGTCCTGACGAGCAATTCTCAAGCTGTCTTCGTGAGAAAGATGTCCCCACACATTGTTTTGGAAAAGGCTGATTTCATTCTCAATTTTCTTCTGCTCCTTCACCATATCGGAATCCGTCTTGCAGTAGTTGGCAAGAGCACGCCCCTGCATGTTGTTGGTTTTGTAGATACGGCCTTCGTAGCGGTTCATCGTGAAGTAGTCGTCAGCAGTCATATTGTTGACGTTATTGTAGTTGGACGCCATCATAGGCAGTTTTGCAAGCCAGGGAGCCACATCGTCGTAGTTCACCCAGAACAGAGGATACGGTGTAGCATCCCCGCCCCACTCATCTGCACCACGCATCAGCACAGGACATATCGCAGTGACCTTCGTAGAGAAAGTACCCGTGCGCTGATCCAGATAGACACTCTCCTTGATATAGTAGCGCGTAACCTCTGCAGATGGCACGTCGTTGTTCTCAACCGTGTACTTCCCGTCCTTCTCCTCATAATAGATGCCATATCTGTCGAGAACATCCTTGACGGCAAGTTTGTCCTTCGCCTCGAAAGACTCCACACCATCCAGCTTGTAGGTATATGCTGTGATACGCCCCGTAAGCATAAGACGGAACAGATAGGTAAAAAGGTTCACCTGACGGCCTATGGGCTCCACAGGATAATAGAGAGGAGCATTCTTGTCCTGCATGAGGTCGAGAGTGCGGTAAATGTCACGCTTCCACACAACATCCTCTGGCATCTCTGCAGCTGTCGGGAACGACATCGAAGCACGGTCGGAGACCGTCTGCTGCTTCTTCTGCTGTGCTGCCTGTGCTGCAGCATTACTTGTTGTGACACGTCGCTTGGTAGGTTGAGCATTCATGCCCACAACCACCATCATCAGTATTACTAGTAACAGACTCTTTTTCATAGCCTATATTTAATTTACTATTACTTCCATTGCGCCGTTGAGTGTTCGCTCAATACCGTCGGGACCTGTGGCGCGAATCTTTGTTATGTAGAAGCGCTTTCCTCTGGAGAGGGAACGCATCATTGTCTTCTGTCTGTCCGTGAAGGAAGCCGACTGACTGACCTCGGGCACGGCATTACCCATATTGTCATAGAATACCGTCTCGAATCCGTGCACCGTGAACGGGATATTAAGCAGGCCGTCATCGATAGCAGCACCCAACTTGTCGGTGTTCATGAGTATCTGCTTGGGCAGGCGTCCGCCAAGGAAATGGTCGTCACCCACAGGGATATATGCCGTTGGGTCAGGCAATTTACGCACACGGAAAGTAAACTTGCCCATTTCCTGACTGCGTCCCTCGTTCTGAGCCACTACAGTGAAGACAGCATCGCCTCCCACATTTGTGGGACGTGCAATATAGTGTCCGTCACCCTTGGGAGTCAGCTGTCCACCTGTCATCGAAACTGAAAGTTTGGAGGAGGCCACACCCGGAACCGATACGCTCATCGGGTTGTCATAACCGGCATACAGGACATTCATTATATCAGCAGACATCGTGGCAGAGGGAGCCACTACGCTATATTTCTGTTCGAAGTCGCGCTTCACACGCTGCCCCTCACCGTTGAGCATCTCTATATAACCGGAAAGAGTGAAGTCGCCCGTGGAAGAACAGACTGTCTCATAGAGACCGTTCTCGCTCTTGTACTCCTTACCACCTATATATATGGTAGGTTTGTTGGTGGAGTCCACAGCAGCCATGATTATCTGTGCCGAGAAGCGTCCTCCCTGTACCACTGTCTGACTTTGAGGAATCACATAGGCATTGAGCTGATTGACGCGGATATCTTTCACATCGATGTTCTGCACCAAATTGTGCAACACTTCACCCTCCGCGTAGCGCACGTCACTCTGTAGCTTGGTAAGCAGCGTCACAGCTGCAGCGGTAGGCATATTCTCAAACATATACTCGGGCCAATCCTTACCCATCATACGCTCCTTGACAGGAACATCGGTGGAGAGGTTGGAGGCAATAATCTCTTTCTGCCCCTTGTCCTCCACCATGCGCAGGATACGCTCACGATAGTGAATGATGGCCTCATAAAGTTCTTTACCCTTTCCTGTGCCGGGAGCCAGCATCACCTGAGTGGATGCCTCCAGGTCCTCACGGTTACGGATATTATTCACATCACCGTCCTTACCGTCGCTCTCCTTGACAATCCTGATCTTGAGGTCCTCCGCCATGTCATAGATGCTGTCACTCATCACTTGAACGAAATGAGCTTTGTCGTACCATACCTTAACCTTTTGGGGGTTGGTCTTCATCTGCGCCTCAAACTGCTCAAGAATAGCCTCATTGGTACGCGAAGCATTTGCAGTAGAACGCGTCAGTCCCTGACTCACCAATGAGAAACCATTCAGTACGTCGCTCGACACATTAAGGGCGAGCATGGCCATGAGGACCACGTACATGAGGTTGATCATCTTCTGGCGAGGCGAAACTCTTATCTTCTGTATAGGCATCTTTCAAAACCTTGTCTTATTCATCTTTTTTTTCTGCACTCTTGGCAGGAGCACCGCCCATATTGATTGTCAGTGCGCCTATCATACGTCCGTAAACGTTGTTGAGTTCCGTAATCTGGTCGGCCATGCGGCGCGTCTGCTCATCAATCTGCTCGATAGTGTTCACCTGCTTGGAGATATTACGCAACTGCAGTTCATAAACCGTAGCAATACCAGTGAGTGTGCGGTTGAGATTCTCCATCTCCTCCGAATCCGTGGACATGCGAGCAGCCTGCACCTTAACACGTTCAAGCACTTCGGTAAGTTCCTTGAGTTCCTCTGCATAGTTCCTTACAGCTTCTTCTATTGCAGCGGGATTGGTGGCCTTGATACTGTCGGGATTGATACTGCCACCCTGACCGTTCTGCAACTGCGAGAGTGCCAGTTGAGCCTGTGTAGCAGCCTGTCCGGCAGCGGCGAGATTTGCGGCAGCTGCACTCAGAGAAGCACCTTGGGCCAGCTGTTCCGGATTCATGGGTGCACCGCCTCCCATTACTACAGTGCCGGACACAGGAGCTCCGCCACCGATTACAACTGTACCACCTGCTGGATTTATCTCAGAACTCTCTGCGGAGGCTGTCTGAGCACCAGTACCTCCAACTATGATTGTACCTCCACCGGCATTATTTTCAGAGGAAGGTACTTTTGTGTATGTCTTCTCAAAACCTGAGATAAAGAACACAAAGACCTCTGTACCCATACCGATGAACAACATAAGGTTGGCACCGGGGATGTGGGTTAGTTTGAACAATGTACCCAATATGACTATGGCTGCACCCCAACTGTAGGTATACTGCATGAACACCTGTCCGAACGGGGAGTCCATCCACTTCTGCATTTTTGCTATTATATTCATGGTCGTTTATCTGTTTAGTCTTTAATATTCCTTATTTCTTTCTCGCGGATGCGGCAGGAGCCTTCGTCTGCTTGAGCATGCCGTCGCTTACCATACTGCGGACACAACGGAAACCGATGTAGCAACGGGGCTGGTTCTGATACTCATATGAACGCCACGCAGAGCGTATCATACTCTCGGGATCCTTCCACGAACCGCCTCTGACGCTTTTCTTCTTCAAACGATAGGGATCCTCTTTGGCTGCATTGTATCTGAGCTCGGGGTTCATGTCACTCATCGCCTCAACTCCTGCCTCTGTATACGTGGTGCTGGTCCATTCTGCCACATTACCAGCCATATCGTAAATTCCGTTTGAATTGGCTGAGAAGATACCGCACTTCGAGGTAATCAGGCTACCGTCCTTAGTATAGTTACCCTGATCGGGTTTGAAGTTGGCGTAGTAGCAGCCCTTATCACTCTTCACCTCCTTTGCTTCCCACGGGAAAGGATTGCCCTCCTTACCACGTGCCGCGTACTCCCACTCTATCTCTGAGGGCAGACGATAACGCTGTAACTGCTGCGCATATCCTCCCAAACCTCTCTTGAGGAATAGTGTGCGCCATGCACAGAAAGCATTTGCCTGCTCCCAACTGATACCCACCACAGGATAATCATCATAGGCGGGATTGTTGAAATAGAGTTTCATATAGCGCTCGTTGTCAGCATTCTGAAAGTCATTCACCCAACATGTGGTATCGGGATAGATATTCACGATATAGGTATTGAGGAAATCCCACTCTCCAGAAAGAGGACGAGTGATGGTCTGACGCACGATTTTACCGTCGTCATCAATCCAGGCCGTATCCTTGGATATCATCACATCAGACGTACTGACAGCGTGATCTGTATTGAGGTCACGCTCCTCTGCGTTAAGACGATACCTACGCTGAGCAGCCGCTGCATAATCGTATATTTCGTAACGGAAATTCATTTGCGATGCGTCCAGCATCTTAGTACCGTCAATAGGATGATAGCGGTAGACACTCTCTATAGCACGCATTTCATCCTCTGTAGCCTTACGTTCGTTGGGAATAGGCTTTTTCCAGTTCAAATGAGGAGTGACGGGCTCTCCGAACTTATCCTCTTCAATCTTATAGGTCTCATCACCACCGAAAGCCGGGTCTGCAAGACGCTCTCGGATGATACTGTCCCTTACCCACTGTACAAACTGGCGATACTTAGCATTCGACACCTCCTGGGCATCAATCCAGAAACCGTCCACACTGATATCACGTTTCGGGAATTCCGCACCCCAAAGGGTATCATTCTCCTCCAGGCCCACTTTGAGACTGCCCTTACGGACAGCCACCATACCATATGGGGTAGGTTCACCATAACCGCTACCACGCACGCCTGTCACTTCGCCTCCGTCAGACATTGCTGCTCCCTGAGAGCCAAAGCACGCTGTCAGCGTCAGTGTCACGGCTGCGACAGCCGTCAAAACAAAGATCTTCTTCATTATCTCTTTATTATCCGTTATTCTATTTAAATATCTGTTAGAGGTATCTCACACTCTTATGCAGATTTTTTCCTTTCTTTCCTTTATTCATATCCATCTGGTAGCCCAGAATGATTTCGTGCGTACCGTTTTGAAGCCCCACTCCTCCGGTGTACATTTCATAGCTGTAGCCAACGTTCACACCATGGAAGTTTATACCGAACAGGAATCCCACCGAATTAGTCGGAGAATAGAGCACTCCGCCATAGAGTTTGTTCTTCCTTCCTTCATAAGCCAAACGAGCTGTGACATCGCCTCGTATATTCTGGAAATCGGTGCGTACAATGCCATGCATATCCAAGCAGTAGCGCTTATCCCTGAACAGGAGTTTGTAGCCTCCCATGAGGTAATACATCGGGTCGATGCTCATTTGGTTCACCTTGTCGTCCCCGAGTTCTATAGTGGGACTTGTAAGATGCATTGCCGACACACCTGCATACCATATATCACGCCATGTAAATCTCACGCCAAACTCTCCGTCTATTGCGTAACCCGACACCTCAGATGTAGGAAAAGCCTTATCACCGGATTCATCCGTGTCCACACCAGAACCGTCGAACTTCTCACTGATGATGACTAATCGTGCTCCAATGGAGAGTTTTCCTTTTTTATGCCACCCTATCGGCAAATGCAGAGCGTACTGCACGTATATCTTCTTGTTTGAGAAGAGACCTATGGCATCGTTCATAAAAGCAGCACCTACTGCGTGTTTAGGACTCCAAAAAGTAAGTGGCAAATCGGCTGAAACGAGCATTGTCTTAGGGGCCCCTTCATAACCTGTCATTTGCATACTGTAGCCACCTTGTATATTCAAATGGCCGTCAACACCTGCCGCTGCAGGGTTGTAGAACGACTGCAAAGCCCATGAATTAGTGAACGCCGGGTCGAACTGAGCACTCGCAGGGAGCACCATAATCGCCGCCACAATCATCCATATCAGCCTTTTCATCTCTCGCCATAACGTGACAGTGCCGAACTTTATTGCCCGGCACTGTCTTTTTCTTCTCCTATTTTCTAACTTTGAAAACCGCTTTCCTCATTGGCACATCCGAAATGCATGGTTGATGTCCCTCCAACGGAAAATATATTGCCATCTGTCCTGGCAGAAGATCAACGAACGAAGTTGCCTTCTCAGTATGGAAACAAATGTCCTTTGCGGCATCGTATTCCGCCTGAGACAAAGTCTCCCCTGACACATATCCCTGACGCTCACGTCCGGCAAGCAGCACTTGAATATCTATCATCTTTTGATGCGATTCCACACGGGCCTCGTCCACCGTCTTTCCCTTTGATTCCATAACGTTGACAAACACATCATCACCCTTGATGGAATGCTTGCCCAACGGCAAGGCTGCAAGATCGTTGTCCTTAAGGAACTTCACTACCTCTTCAAATAACGGATTGAGCGCCACATAGGCACTCAATCCGCTCAAATTATCCAGTATCATCGAATATAGGATTTACTGTATTACATCATACCGCCCATACCGGGAGCGCCTCCCATAGGCATCTCAGGCTTATCCTCCTTCTTATCACAGATGACTGCCTCGGTGGTAAGGAACATTCCAGCGATGGAAGCGGCATTCTCTAGAGCCACACGGGTCACTTTGGCTGGGTCGATAATACCAGAAGCTTTCAGGTTCTCGTACTTGTCCTCACGGGCATTGTAACCGTAATCACCCTTTCCGTTACGCACCTCGTTGACCACAACGCTACCTTCGCGACCGGCATTCTCCACTATCTGGCGCAGAGGCTCTTCGATAGCACGGCGCACGATACTGATACCTGTCTCCTCGTCTGCGTTGTCGCCCTTCACGTTGCTCAGTTTCTCCTGAGCACGAATGTAAGCCACACCACCACCGGGTATAATACCCTCTTCTATAGCAGCACGCGTTGCACACAGAGCGTCGTCCACACGGTCTTTCTTCTCCTTCATCTCAACTTCACTGGGAGCACCGACATAGAGTACAGCTACGCCACCGGCCAACTTAGCCAGACGCTCCTGCAGTTTCTCCTTGTCATAGTCGCTCTTTGTGTTGGCTATCTCACTCTTAATCTGGGCTACACGGTCAGCTATATTCTGCTTGTCGCCCTTACCGCCTGCGATGGTGGTGTTGTCCTTCGTAACAATCACCTTGTCGGCAGAACCCAGCATATCAAGTGTTGCCTGTTCCAGTTTGAGACCGGTCTCTTCAGATATTACCACACCGCCTGTCAGAGTTGCGATATCCTGCAGCATAGCCTTGCGACGGTCACCGAAACCGGGAGCCTTCACTGCACATATCTTCAACTGACCACGAAGACGGTTGACGACAAGCGTTGTCAGAGCTTCAGAATCAACATCTTCGGCAATAACAAGAAGAGGACGACCGCTCTGTACTGCAGGTTCCAAAATAGGAAGGAAATCCTTCAGATTGCTTATTTTCTTATCATAAATAAGGATATAAGGAGATTCCATCACACACTCCATCTTCTCGGTGTCGGTCACGAAATATGCAGAGAGATAACCTCTGTCGAACTGCATTCCCTCTACAACACCGATTGTAGTGTCACGGCCTTTGGCCTCTTCGATAGTGATAACACCGTCCTTGGAAACCTTCTGCATGGCATCGGCCAGCAACTTACCGATTTCAGGATCGTTATTGGCACTTACGGTAGCCACCTGTTCTATCTTCTGATAGTCGCTGCCTACCTGCTCTGCCTGAGCCTTGATGTCGTCAACAACAACCTTGACAGCCTTATCAATACCGCGCTTGAGATCCATCGGATTGGCACCAGCAGTAACATTCTTCAAGCCCTCACGCACAATAGCCTGTGCCAGAACAGTCGCTGTGGTTGTTCCGTCACCGGCATCATCACCTGTCTTGGAAGCAACACTCTTTACCAATTGAGCGCCACAGTTCTGGAAAGCATCTGCCAGCTCCACCTCCTTGGCAACCGTCACACCGTCCTTAGTGATGTGGGGAGCACCAAACTTCTTTTCGATAATGACATTGCGACCCTTAGGACCAAGTGTCACCTTCACTGCGTCGGCCAATGCATCTACGCCCTTCTTCATCTCATCGCGGGCATCCAAACTGTATTTTATTTCCTTTGCCATAATGACTTTCTTTTTTTTGATTACTAATTACGTTACCAACTCACTTACTTCAGAATGGCCATAACGTCAGACTGACGCATGATGAGATATTTCACACCCTCAAACTCCACTTCCGTACCACTGTATTTGCCGTAGAGCACCTGGTCACCCTCCTTGAGCACCATCTCTTCGTCTTTTGTTCCGCCACCAACGGCAATAACCTTACCCTGCAAAGGTTTCTCCTTGGCAGTGTCGGGAATGATGATACCACTCGCTGTCTTTGTCTCAGCAGCTGCAGGCTCGATGAGTACACGGTCTGCTAAAGGTTGAATGTTCATAGTATATTCCTTTTTATTTGTTAAACGTTTCCACACACCTCTTCAGCCAATATCGTGCCAAAGAGCCGTCTTGTGACAAAATGTCAGTTGTTAGTACGACTGTCAGAGCATCATCAGGGTGTAAAGATACACCACCGTTGCCGGAATAGCCAGCAAACTTGAATCAAAACGGTCGAGCATACCTCCGTGTCCAGGCAAGATATTACCGGAATCCTTAATACCCAACTGCCTCTTCAGGAGACTCTCCACAAGGTCGCCCCATGTGCCAAATACTACAACAACCAAAGCAAATCCCAACCATTGTGTCAGTGTCAAGCTATTATCCCATTGGGCAACAAGAGTAGCAACAATCATTGCCAGCACGCCACCTCCGATGCTTCCAACCCACGACTTATGCGGCGACACACTGGGAAACAGGCGGTAAGGTATCTTCTTGCCAAAAAGGGAACCTACACAGTATGCCCCGGTGTCGCTGCACCACAGCAAGACAAACAGCATCAATGGGAAAATCCATCGATAGTTCACCTCTGCCGGATATACGGGATTTGTCATGAAAGCCAATGTAGGAAGGAGACTGAAGGGCAGAGCCACATACACCTGTCCGAACATGGTGAAAGCCCAGTTATTCACGGAATGGTCTCTCTCCTGATACAACTCTGAAATCAGCATATACATCAAGCTCAGCAAATAAGGAACAAAAACCCCCATCGTGGGAACTATGCCGCTGGAATATGCCCAGAAGGCCATAAACAGATACACCGCAGCCACTGTAGATATCATTCTGTTTACCGTCACCGCAGTCTGCTGATTCACCAGTCCTGTGAATTCCCATACAGAGAGAGCTGTTATAAGTACGAACAACACTCCCATCGTCAACGGGCTCCATAATATTCCACCGACAAGCACTATCACAAAGATAATACCGGTCAGCGTTCTAATCACCAGATTTTTCATCACTTTCTTGTGCGTTGTTTTCCATGTTCAGTTCATCGGCTCTACTCTTCCAGGGACGTTCTCCGAAAATTCTCTTCACATCCTCTGCAAAGATTACCTCCCGGTCCACCAGAATCTGAGCCAGTTCGCCATGTCCTTCTTTATATTTAGTCAGAATCGATTTGGCCCGTTCGTATTGCTCAGCAATAATCTTCTTAACCTCCTCGTCCATTTTTTCTGCTGTCTTTTCGCTATAGGGCTTTGTCACCTGATATTCCCCACCCATATTATAGAATGATATATTAGGTAGCGACTCGCCCATACCCATATATGCAATCATGGCATATACCTGATGTGACACACGTTCCAGGTCGTTCATCGCGCCGGAGGACACATGTCCGGTGAAGAGTTCCTCTGCAGCACGTCCACCCAGCAATGCACAAACCTCATCGAGCATCTGCTCCTTAGTGGTTATCTGTCGCTCCTCCGGCAGATACCAAGCCGCCCCGAGAGCTCTGCCTCGCGGCACTATTGTCACCTTCACCAAAGGATTGGCATATTCCAGATGCCAGCTCACCGTAGCATGTCCGGCTTCATGCAGCGCAATTGTGCGCTTTTCTTCCTCCGTCATCACCTTGGTTTTCTTCTCCAGGCCTCCAATGATACGGTCCACCGCAGCAAGGAAGTCTTCCTTACCCACTTTCTTATGGCCGCTGCGGGCCGCGATAAGAGCAGCCTCGTTGCATACATTTGCAATATCTGCTCCGGAGAATCCCGGTGTCTGGCGTGAAAGGAAATCAACATCAACACTGTCATCCAACTTCAAAGGACGCATATGTACATTGAAGATAGCCTTACGTTCGTGCACATCCGGTAGATCCACATATATCTGGCGATCAAAACGGCCTGCTCTCAGAAGTGCCTTGTCCAATACATCTGCCCTGTTTGTCGCAGCCAGAACAATCACACCACTGTTTGTTCCGAACCCGTCCATCTCTGTCAGCAGTTGATTGAGCGTATTCTCCCTCTCATCATTTCCGCCCATGGCCATACTTTTGCTACGGGCACGACCTACTGCATCGATTTCATCAATAAACACTATGCAGGGAGCTTTTTCCTGAGCCTGACGGAACAAATCTCTCACGCGCGAAGCACCTACTCCCACAAACATCTCTACAAAATCGCTACCCGACATCGAGAAAAACGGCACATTCGCCTCACCGGCAACAGCCTTGGCAAGAAGAGTCTTGCCCGTGCCCGGAGGTCCTACAAGCAGGGCACCCTTAGGAATCTTACCACCCAAATCAGTATATTTCTTCGGGTTCTTGAGAAACTCCACTATCTCCTGAACCTCCATCTTGGCACTTTCCTGACCGGCAACATCCTTGAACGTCACACGGTTCTTATCACTCTCGCCGTCACCCTTTTCCTGGAGCCGGGCACGACTCTTACCCACATTGAAAATACCCAGCGGGCCAGACACGCTGTCTCCGCCGCCACCAGCTCGCCTCATGATGAAAATCCAAAGGAAGACGAAGAAGAGCAAAGGGCCAAAATTCCAAAGGAAACGCTCAAATCCGTCGTCTGAATGGACATACTTCACATCCCCCCTGAAGTTACCGAGACGCTGCTGCTCAACGATAAAATCCTCCAGTTTGTCGTTGCTGGGGAATTCCGTCACAACCTCCAGTTTCTGCTCTTTCACTTCTGCAGGTATCGTACCAAACACTTCTTTCACCCGTCCCGGCACCACTTGCATTGACAATTTGCCTTCGTCCTTGTTGGCTGTTATCTCCCGGGCATACCCCTTTTCCACATATGTTTTAAAGCGGCTGTAAGGCACTTGCTTGGATGTCACATTATTCCATACACTTCCGCCTTGAGTATAGAGATAGCCAAGTATTATGGCCACGATGACATAAATCCACATGGGATTGAACCCGCCCTTTTTCTTTTGGGGAGCCTTGCGCACAGGCTGTTTCCTGGGCGCCTGTCGTTGATTTTTTTCTTCTTTCTTGTACATTTCGGGCGCAAAGATACGCATTTTTTACCGAAAACTCTTATTTTTTTTATTTTTTTAGGAAAAAGTCTTTGTCATTTCGCAAAAACGCATTACCTTTGCACCGCAATTGGGCTATGGTGTAATGGTAACACTGCAGATTCTGGTCCTGCCTTTCCTGGTTCGAGTCCGGGTAGCCCAACAAAAAAAACTCCAACTTTTCCTTATGATTAGTTGGAGTTTTTCTTTTATCCCTTAAGATCCTATTTAGGTTGTTTCTTTTTCAGTATATCAAAACGATAAACCGCACCAAGACGAAGTTGTCTGTAGTTCCAGTCCTTGAATCCAAACTGACAGGCACCAAGAATATCGAAACGTCCTATATGGTAGAGCATCTGAGTCTTCAAGGTCATCGGTTTATCACCCTGACCTTCCCAACCGCAATATCCGCCAAACGTTTCCTCAACACTGAAATACCTGTTCTCCCACTTTAGCATCACTCCATACATCACCGCATCGTTCTGGCGTCCCGTGCCTGATTGCCAGCACAGGAAACCCGTAGAGAGAGCCACTCTCAAGCGATGCTGCCACACACTGCTCTTACCCAGAGAAAAACTTTCTGCAACAGATGTGTCGAAGAAGTATCCGGGAGCATCGTAATAACGGCCCAGGTAATGGTCGTTGCCGGAAGCTGTCTTCAATGCGGCCCGTATTGTCCAATCAGGTCTCCAACCACGGTCACGAGCCTTTATCACATGTATGTCTGCACTGATATATACATCGCCCGTAGCCGCCCCGCTGCGCACCTTCTTGTATTTAAGACTGTTTTCTACCAGACGGCATGCTATTATATTCTCCGTACTCTGATGCCAGCGTTCAACCGGTACCATCCATAAACTCAGATTCACACGAGGAGTGAACAATGGGATATTGAGACGCATAAAGACGTCGGAGGCGTTATCTCCACGCTTCCCCCAATAATGAGACAGAGACACTTCTGCACGAAGTTCACTGCTCACCGTACCGTCCAACATATCCGGTATGGGAAATGCATTAGGTCCGAAGTGACCGGGATTTATCAGGGTCGCCTCGCCCAAGTCCGGTGCTTCCATCGATGTCTGTCCCTGCACGGTAAGCAGAGATAAGGACATTACAAGGATTAACAGGGAACGGGGGCTTTTCATATAGCAGAGTGTTTAGGGAGCGTAAAATTGAGCATCAGGCTGCCCACAAGGGCACTGAGCACTGTACCGCAGAGGATTCCCAGTTTTGCATCATTAAGCAAAGCCTGCATATATTCCGGAGTCTGACCCGCAAGTTCCAACGGATATGAGAGACTAGCCATAAACATGGATACCGTGAATCCGATACCACACAGCATTGCCACTGATGCAAAAGCAGGCCAAGTGGTGTGAGCAGGCATCTCAACGATGCGAAGCTTAATGGCTATCCACGAGAACGAGAACACACCGCAGAATTTACCCACGAGCAATCCGAGCATCACACCTAATCCCACACCGGAGAAGATATTACCTATACTCATTCCCGTCATGTCAACACCCGCATTTGCAAAAGCAAAGAGAGGTATGATGACAAACTCGATGGGATTCTTGAGTGAATCTTCCATATCCTGTAAAGGAGAGATAAGGTGATCGGAAGCACTTTCAATACGTTTCAGTAAAGCAACATCGTTTGGTTCCAGCATATTCGGTTTGCGGATATCCGCCTTTGTCACCTTGATATGAGGGAATTTCTCCACGTTTGCACGTATCTTTTCTATCCAGTATGTACTGCTTTCGGTAAGGTTGGCAGGAACGCAGAAAGCCAGAACGACACCGGCAATCGTGGCATGAATACCCGTATTAAGCACGAAATACCACAGTACAAGACCAACGAGTACGTAGAACATCTTGTTTCTCACCATTCGCAAGTTGCCGAGGCCCAACACAATGATGCACAACACCGCACCGAGGACGGCCTGCACATCCAAGTGGTCTGTATACTTTATGGCAATCACCACGATACCTCCCAAATCATCAGCTACGGCAAGCGCAGCAAGGAAAATCTTCAAACCAACCGGCACACGGCGGGAAAAGACACTGAGAACACCCAATGAGAACGCTATATCCGTAGCCATCGGAATTGCCATACCCCGCTCCATAACCGGATTACCGGAACATATGATAAAGAACACAATGACTGGTACCAGCATGCCTCCACAGGCACCGATAACCGGCAAAAGAGCCTTTTTGGGCGAAGACAATTCTCCGCAAAGAAGCTCGCGTTTTATCTCCAATCCGACGGAAAAGAAGAAGATTGCCATCAGGAAGTCATTGATGAATGCTCCCAATGTCAGTGTGTGTCCCGAATGTGAAAACAGATTAAAACTGCCTATACTCAATGCTACCGGCAATTCCCAAAGACCCTTATAAACATCCTTCACCTCCGGGGTGTTGGCAACAAAGAGTGCCAGGACTGTAGCAATAATAAGCAGAACACTTGCATTTACGTACTTCACAAGGAAGCTACGGAGCATAAATGAATCCATCGCAGAGTTATTTTAATTACGTATTATAGGTGTGGACGCTCGTAGCCAAAGCAGAAGGGAGATAATTGATTCCCCACCAGCACATCTGCAGAGAAATGAACGCCACGACAAGAAGCACTTTCATCAAGCCGTATGATTTTGGACGGGATGCGCGCAAGTGGAAATAAAGGATGTACAGCGTCCAGGTGATAGCCGCCCATGTCTCCTTCGGATCCCAACTCCAATATGTACCCCATGCCTCCTTTGCCCAAAACGCTCCGAACAGCATGCCTACAGTCAGGAGTGCCAGCCCGGGACGCACCAGTATGTCTGCCAATGCATAACGACGCATTAAGGCAGCAACAGTTGTTATAGCCAGACAAGAATATCCCACCATGTAGACAACAACATGAGGTGCAAACCACACACTCCGCAAGGCCGGCATCATCTTGCGTTCAAAATAACCCATGCTGATAAGAGTGCAATAGAGGAATATAAAGGTCACAATGACAATAATGGAAACGCTGATGCCACTGCGCCAGATGCCCACATGGTTCTTCGGAATGAAGAGCATCATTGCTGCAAACAGCATCATTGCAAAGCCGACATAAACTGCCGGCAGCCACGGGTCTCTCACTATTTCCAGGACAGAAATATCACTCCAGCGACCTTTGACCGTATCGTAGGAAAGCTGATATATCCACCAGTCATCAACAATTAGCGGATGATTCACTCTTACCGTATCATGTACTGAACGATCGTCCTGCGTATAGACATCCACAACACTGTAATACTGTTTGTGCGCACGCTGAGGCATGGCCACAATCAGACTGTCGTCAAGGCTTAAAGTCTGGAACGGATACATGAAATTACCGCATGATATCCATCCCGCCCGTTTCTGTCCGTCTCTTCTTGCTCCCACAAGCACCGCGGAAGTGGCACCGTAAGAGTTGTCCGGAACATATCTCACCACGGAATCCTCATTTACCCGGCTGGCATATTCGAGAGTGTCAAACGCAGCTATCTCCCAATCCGCAGCTACACATATTTCGCCTGTATTCTTATTGATAACCGTGATTTCCGGCGGGTATTCCTCTATGCCGAACTTATGCAGTTCCACTGATATCGGAAGTCCCACAATACGCTGTCTTTCATCCACCGCACGCCATTCCACGTTATTCTTCAACGCCGTCATCCTCAGCCTTCGCATCTCCCCGCTTCCTAGCGTTGCACAGACAAGGGCTATCCACAGTCCAAGATGGAAACTGCCAAACAGAAGTGCTCTCCAGAGAGGAGCACCCATACGCCAACGACTCATTGTGGTCATCACCGCAAGCCCCACCTGATACATCGCATACACCTGAATCAGCACAAAGGGCCAGAAACCCAGCATACGCGTCACACCGACAGCATCCGTAGGGGGCATACCCGAAGGCACCTGCACTGTCACGCCCATCACTGCCATAAAGACCACGGCAGTATTTATCGTAGGCACTGCAGCAGTAGCCTTGCCCAACCATTCAAACACATAATACTGGCTGGACAGCACATGTCCCAATATTATCAGTGCCGAGAAGACGATAAGCAGTACCCAGTTCAACGGACGCCCCAGCTGCCCCCAGTCAATCGGGCCCACTGTGAACTGAAGCAACAAGCCCACACAAAGAATTGTGAGGCAGATTACCGTACCCTCTTTATATTTCCAAGGTTTTGTCCACATACCGGCCACCGTATTATCCCAAAGCACGTTTTATTGCGTTTGCGAGTGCAAATATAGCAATTTTTAATCTATACCGGGCACAATGTCAATATTTTTCTGCTTACATTTCCGCGTTTTGTATCAAAAGACATTCTTTTTCACTATTTTTGCAGTGCCAAGAAATAAAGATACGCATGAAACATCGCATTTTTCTTTTTCTGTTTCTCTTCCTCAGCGTTGCATCATCTGCACAGAGTTTCCTCAACCCTGTCTCCGTGAAAACTTCCATTACCGAGGCAGCTGACGGCGAGGCTGTCATATCCTTCAATGCCAGCATCTCACCCGGATGGCACGTTTACAGTGTAGAGGAGATGAACGGTCCCACACAGGCATCCATCACCTTTGAAACCGTTATGGGAGCCCGACTCATCGGGACTCTCACTCCCACTACCAAACCGCAAAAGCAATACGAGGAGATGTTTTCCAGCGAAGTGTTTTATTTTGAGAACAACGTCGTCTTTCAGCAAAGAGTTAAATTTCTCGGTGGCCACTACGAACTCACCGGATACCTCACCTACGGAGCCTGCAACAACGAAAGTTGCACTCCGCCCACCGACGAAGAGTTCTCCTTTTCCGGCGATTACACCGCGAAAAAGAATTCGGAGGAACAAACGGAAGATGTCACCTTTGTCTGCGATATTGAGGATGCGGACACAGTCCCAGAAGAAAACACGGAGCCAGAAATCAGCAGCACCGACACACTTACCGGGACATACACGTTCTCCGGAACAGAGTCCAATGACGATTACACATCATTACTATGGCTTTTCGCACTTGGTTTTGCCGGAGGACTCGTGGCACTGTTCACACCCTGCGTATGGCCTATCATACCGCTCACCGTGAGTTTCTTTCTTAAAAGAGGCGCGGGCGGACGCAAGGGCACGCGCGCCGCACTGCTCTACGGCATAAGCATCATTATCATATATGTCACACTCGGGCTTGCCGTTACGGCCGCCTTCGGAGCCTCTGCGCTTAACGACCTGTCCACGAATGCATTTTTCAATATACTGTTCTTCCTGATGCTCGTCATATTCGGCATCTCGTTCATCGGAGGGTTCGACCTTTCACTCCCCTCTTCGTGGGCGGGAACGGTGGATAGCAAAGCAACACAGGCCACAGGTTTTCTCTCTATCTTCCTGATGGCATTCACACTTGTACTCGTGAGTTTCTCATGCACCGGCCCCATCATCGGTTTCCTCCTCGTGGAGGTTGTCACATCAAACATAGCAGGTCCTGTCGTGGGCATGCTCGGATTTTCTCTGGCATTGGCCCTTCCGTTCACATTATTTGCCCTTTTCCCCGGTTGGCTGAAGTCTGCACCCAAGAGCGGGAGCTGGATGCAGATTGTAAAGATTACACTGGGATATATCGAACTCGCTTTCTCCCTTAAATTTCTCTCTGTTGCAGACCTGACCTACGGATGGGGCATCCTGCCGCGAACTCTCTTCATTGCCGTATGGATTTTTCTCTCCATCGGTCTGATTGTGCAATTACTGCTACAATTCCGCAATGCCATCAAACTGCGGCTTGCACTTTGCATCCTCGCAGCCTGTTTTGCCGCATATCTTGCACCCGGGCTCTGGGGAGCACCCGTAAAAGCTGTCAGTGCCTTTGCACCTCCCATGGCGGAAACAGGTCGCATCATATCCGACTACGAAGAGGGACTGACACTTGCCGACAAGGAAGGAAAACGCGTTTTCATAGATTTCACCGGATATGGCTGTGTCAATTGCCGCAAGATGGAAGCCACAGTTTTTCAAGATCCGCGAATTATAGAAAAACTGGAAAAAGACTATATCATCATACGTCTCTACGTGGACGACAAGACCGCACTTGACACTCCCCTCCGTGTGGAGCAGAACGGGAAAATACGCACTCTGCGCACCGTCGGCGACAAATGGAGCTATTTGCAGGCATCACGCTACGGAGCCCAGACTCAGCCTTTCTATATCATAACGGATGCCGAGGGCAGAATGCTTGCACCTGCCCGCAGTTATGACGAGGATGCGGAGGCCTTCCTCAAATGGTTGATGTAAAAAAAGAGGGTCTCCCAAGGAAACCCTCTGTAGACGGATTGCTGAAAGGATGTGCCCAGAACGGGACTCGAACCCGTACGACTGCAATAGTCAAGGGATTTTAAGTCCCTCGTGTCTACCAATTCCACCATCAGGGCAGAAGCACAGCACTGCTGCGCACCGTCATTCCTCTTTCAGCACAATCCGTTTATAATATGTGAAACACAACATCGTCAGGGGTAAGGCTATCACCAGGCCGATGAAGCCAAGCAGGCAGCCCCACACCGAAAGCGAGAGCAGGATGACCGCGGGGTTCATACCCATGGCGCTGCCCATAATTTTCGGTGTGAGCACCAAATCCTGAATCGACTGAACAATAACGAAAACTATGGCGCAAAGGCCAATGATGACCCAGAAACTTTCGCCCGTATCCGACGCCTTGAGGAGCGCCAGCACCGTGACAGGGAAGATTCCGAGCATCTGCAGATAAGGCACCATATTAAGCAAGCCGATAAACAGCCCCACGCCGACCGCCATAGGCAACCCGACAATGGAGAAACCAATAGCAAAGCCGATACCCACAAGGAGAGCTATCAGACCCTGACCGCGGAAATAGCGGTTCATGCTGTCCTCCACCTCCTTCATGAGCTGTACGACAGCAGGACGGTTGCCCTTGGGGATGAGGCGCTGCCAACTCTCGGAAAAGGTCTCGTAGTCCAGGAGAATGAAGAAGAAATAAAGGAACACCACGAAAATATTGAGGATGCCGACGAGGATTTGCGCCGTCTGCGACACCAGTTCCCATACCTGCAGCGCGATGTAGCGGAAAACATCCAAAGTGCCTTCGTGCTCCAGGACTTTCAGCATCTTGCGCTGCATCTCCTCGTTTTGCACCACAGCCTGAATCTGCTCATATACATTGTTCTCGCCAATCCACTTCTGCACAAAAAGCAGGACATCGTCAGTCAGGCGCGAAACCTCACGCACCATAGGCGGCACGGTGAGGACCACGAGCAGCGCTACTACCGAGAGTACTATCAGCATGGACACCAGAATGCTCACGACACGCCAGCGGATATAACAGCGACGCTCCAGGAAAAGGACCAGCGGATAAGTGAAATAAGCCAGTGCCCAAGCCAGGAAGAACTGCCACAGCACGCCGCTCAGCACATCGAGCAAAGTCAGAACAATGACAAAGCCGAGCGCTGCCAGCACCCAACGCATCACTCTGTCGAAAGTTATCTTGCCCTGCAACATGATGTTGACCCTGATTTTATGCGTTAAAACCGGTTATTTCACCTGCACCACGAGGAACTTGCTCACGCTCCAGAACTTCTGGGCATCTGTGATATGCAATTCGTATTCGCCTTTCTCGTTCTTTGTCAGGCGATAAGCACCAGCCGGATGGTTGGTGAGCACCTTGGCACTCTTGGAGTAGAACTTAATATCCTTTGTCTCACGGATGTCTATCTTCGTGAAATAATCCTTTGCGAACTCGTCGGAACGCAGCACCTCACCCTTATTGAGTATCTTCTGCTCACTGAGTTCTGTCTTCGTCCCGAACACAAACCATGCAGCATTGAGATCCTTCTCCTGCTCCTCCATGGTGGCTGCCTGCTGGCGGTTTTGGAGCGTAAGTTCACTCACATTGCTGTTGAGTGCCACTATCTGCTCACCCTGATGGGTTATCTGTATGTCCCTTTCTGCCAACTGCGCCTCCAGTTCCTGGATGCGCGCGGCCTGCGCCTCCACCTGCTTCTCCAGCCCTGCGATGGCCTGCTGCAGTTTCTCCACATTCACGGTGGATGCATTCAGTTTCTGCTTGAGTTGGGCGATGAGTTCCTTTTGACGTGTCATCGTCTCCTCGATATACTGCATATTCTCCTGTATGATGGCCTTATTGCCCGGAGCCTCAACATTGCCGTCAGCCACAGTGACACGTCCTTCTGCCTGCGATATACGCGACACGCCTTCCTGTATCTCTGTGAACGTCGTCATCAGATCGTTCAGTTCTGCATCCTTCGAATCTATGATAGCCTGCAACGAGTCGCGCTGCATCTCCAGAGCAGAGTCAGTCCCTGCCTTATGGCCGCAAGAGGCCATCGCCATGGCAAAACCTGCCAACACTAGAAACTTCTTCATATTCCTTCTATTACTATTACAAATTCACCTTTCGGTTCGTTTTCCTTAAAATGTTCCAGCACCTCGCTTATGGTGCCTCTTACACTCTCTTCATACACCTTGGATATCTCGCGGCACACAGAGCATCTGCGCTCCTCACCGAACACGTCCTTCATCTGCTCCAGAGCCTTCACCACGCGGTGTGGACTTTCGTAGAATATCATCGTACGTGTCTCCTCCCGCAGGGCATTCAGCCGCGTCTGGCGTCCTTTCTTCTGGGGCAGGAAACCCTCGAAGCAGAATCTGTCGCAAGGCAGTCCGCTCGACACCAGTGCCGGAACGAAAGCCGTTGCTCCCGGCAGCGTCTGCACTTCAACACCCGCTTTCACCGCCTCGCGGACAACAAGAAATCCAGGATCGGAAATACCCGGAGTACCTGCATCGGAAACCACCGCTATGGTCTCACCCGCCTTGAGCCTCTCCACGACGGAAGCCACCGTCTGATGCTCATTGAACTTGTGGTAGGACAGCATCGGCTTGCGGATATCGAAGTGACGCAACAGGTTACCACTCGTTCGTGTGTCCTCCGCCAGAATGAGGTCAGCCTCTCTCAAAATGCGGAGAGCCCTCATGGTGATATCTTCCATATTTCCGACCGGAGTAGGTACGAGGTACAACATTTCCAAATGCAAAAGTACGACATTTTGATGATAAGAGTGATATAAGAACAACTTTTTTAGCATAACACTCCCGATTTTTGAACTTTTTCACTATTTTTGCAGCATAAAACATACATATGCGTCGTTACAACTCCAGTCGAAGTGCCCTACCCTTTGAGGACGGAATGAGTCAGGTGGTCTCACGCGAGGTCACCGAAGAGAGTGTCGAGCGTGCCGTTCTGGTGGGCATCATCACCCCCCAGCAGGATGAGCGCCACACAAAGGAATATCTTGATGAATTGGCCTTTCTTGCCGAAACGGCAGGTGCCGTTGCCGTGAAGCGTTTCACACAGCGTCTCAACGGACCTTCCTCAGTCACCTATCTGGGTATAGGCAAACTGCAGGAGATACGCCGTTACATCGAGGCAGAGGAAGAGGCGGAGCGCTGCGTCGATATGGTGATTTTCGACGATGAGCTCTCCGCAAAGCAGCTGCGCAACATTGAGAAGGAGCTCCGTGTGAAGGTGCTCGACCGCACCAATCTCATCCTCGACATCTTTGCCATGAGGGCCCAGACGGCTCATGCCAAGACGCAGGTCGAACTGGCGCAGTACCGCTACATGCTGCCACGTCTGCAGCGTCTGTGGACTCACCTCGAGCGGCAGCGGGGCGGCAGCGTGGGACTGCGGGGTCCCGGTGAGACACAGCTCGAGATGGACCGCCGCATCATCCTCAACCGCATGGCGCTTCTCAAACAGCGGCTGGCAGATATCGACCGTCAGAAGACAACACAGCGGCAGGGACGCGGCCGCATGATACGCGTGGCCCTCGTGGGCTATACCAACGTGGGCAAGTCCACACTGATGAATCTGCTCTCCAAGAGCGAGGTGTTTGCCGAGAACAAACTCTTCGCAACACTCGACACCACCGTGCGCAAGGTCATCATCGACAATCTGCCGTTTCTGCTCTCCGACACCGTGGGATTCATACGCAAACTGCCCCACGATCTGGTGGAATCGTTCAAATCCACACTTGACGAAGTGCGCGAGGCAGACCTCCTGCTCCACATCGTGGACATCTCGCATCCCGACTTCGAGAATCAGATTGAAGTGGTGGAGAAGACGCTCTCCGACCTCGGTTGCTCCGAGAAACCCTCGATGATTATCTTCAACAAGACGGATGCCTACCATTGGGTGGAAAAAGACGAGGACGACCTCACACCCGAGACTCCCGAGAACATACCGCTCTCACGCCTCATCCACACCTGGATGGCACGCACCTACGGCGACTGCCTTTTCATTTCCGCACGCGAGAAAACCAACATAGACACTCTCAAGCAGGTGCTCTACAACAAGGTGCGCCAGCTCCACGTGCAGAAATATCCCTATAATGATTTTCTCTATTAACCTACATTTAACATCTTACATCTAACATCTAACATCATACATCAATTATGGCAAACGTTCCTTTCAAGTACGCCCCGATGTTCCAGAAGGGCGAAGACAAGACCGAGTATCGTCTTCTCACTAAAGAAGGCGTCACAGTAAGCAGTTTCGAGGGCAAGGAGATTGTCAAGGTGTCTCCCGAGGCTCTCACCCTCCTGGCTCAGCAGGCTTTCCACGATGTGGAGTTCACCCTGCGCCGCGAGCACAACCTGCAGGTGGCAAAGATACTCACCGACCCCGAAGCTTCGGAAAACGACAAGTACGTAGCTCTCCAGTTCCTGCGCAATGCGGAGACGGCAGCCAAGGGCATCCTCCCCTTCTGTCAGGACACTGGTACGGCCATCATCCACGGTGAGAAGGGTCAGCAGGTGTGGACCGGTTTCGAGGATGAGGAGGCACTCTCTCGCGGTGTGTACAACACCTACACCGAGGACAACCTGCGCTACTCCCAGAACGCTCCCCTCAATATGTACGATGAGGTGAACACCAAGTGCAACCTACCCGCCCAGATTGACATTGAGGCTACTGAAGGTGCTGAATACCGCTTCGTCATGGTGGCAAAGGGCGGCGGTTCTGCCAACAAGACATACTTCTACCCCATGACCAAGGCTACTATTCAGAACGAGGGCACTCTTCTTCCCTTCCTCGTTGAGGAAATGAAGCATCTGGGCACAGCTGCCTGTCCCCCCTACCACATCGCCTTCGTCATCGGTGGCACATCAGCTGAGAAGAACCTCCTCACGGTGAAACTCGCTTCCATCAAATACTACGACGACCTCCCCACCACAGGCGACGAGACTGGTCGCGCCTTCCGCGACATCGACCTCGAGCAGAAACTGCTCAAGGAGGCATATAAGATCGGTCTTGGAGCTCAGTTCGGAGGCAAGTATCTGGCTCACGACATCCGTGTCATCCGTCTGCCCCGTCACGGTGCCAGCTGCCCCATCGGTATGGGTGTTTCCTGCTCTGCCGACCGCAATATCAAGGCCAAGATCAACCGCGACGGCATCTGGCTGGAGAAGATGGACACCAATCCCTCCGAACTCATCCCCGAATCGCTACGCAAACCGGGTGAAGGCGGAAAGGGTATCGAGATAGACCTCGACAAAGGTATTGATGCCGTACGCAAGGAGCTCACCAAGTATCCCGTCTCCACACGCGTGAACCTTAAAGGTACCATCATTGTGGCCCGCGACATTGCCCATGCCAAACTCAAAGCGCGTTTGGATGCCGGTGAGGGTCTGCCCCAGTATTTCAAGGACTACCCCGTGCTCTATGCCGGACCTGCCAAGACTCCCGAGGGCTATCCCTGCGGTTCCATGGGTCCCACCACAGCCAACCGTATGGACCCCTACGTTGACGAGTTCATGCAGAACGGTGCTTCCCTGGTGATGATTGCCAAGGGCAACCGTACCCAGCAGGTGACAGATGCCTGCCAAAAGCACGGCGGTTTCTATCTGGGCACCATCGGCGGTGTCGCTGCCGTACTGTCCCAGTCGAGCATCAAGAGTATCGAGTGTGTGGAATATCCCGAACTGGGTATGGAAGCCATCTGGAAAATCAAGGTGGAAGACTTCCCCGCATTCATCCTCGTGGACGACAAGGGCAACGACTTCTTCAAGCAGCTTAAGCCCTGTTCCGGCTGCACAATACTCTAAAAAAGCGACAAAAAGTTCTCTTTAGCAAAAAACTTTAAACTTTAAACACTAAACTTTGAACTTTTTTTCGTACCTTTGCGCCCGCTAATGCAAAAACATTAGTTGTTTTGAGGTTGACTCGCTAGCTCAGTTGGTAGAGCACATCACTTTTAATGATGGGGTCTCGGGTTCGAACCCCGAGCGGGTTACCAAAAGGAAAATCCCTTGGCAGGTTTGCCAAGGGATTTTACATTATCACTTAACCCTCTCTCCTTTTCCGTTGACTACAATCTTGCAATTGTTCTCTGCTGTACAGAGATAAATATCCGTGTCTTTTCCTGAAAAAGGTTGACTCCCCTTTAGGCCTTGATAATTAACGTTTGCATATCCATACGGAAAAAGTTGACTCTCCTCTCTGGGATAAGTT
>CADCNQ010000015.1 GCA_902802815.1 uncultured Bacteroidales bacterium
GCGCACAGAGCACAGAGCACAGTTTTCTCAGGGAGCAACCTAAATATTGGAGCAGAAAATTTACTATATAATATATATAATATATATTATATAGTAATTATTATTTATCATTTCTTACTTTTCTTCTCATACCCTCGCCAAAATAACTGTGCTCTGTGCTCTGTGCGCTTAGGAATGTCTTTTTTTTCCAATAATCTCATTATGAAAAACATCCGATGAAATGCCCCAAAAAGACAGTTTTCTTCAAATGTTATGTCTGAATCAACAATTCTTTTGCGACAAAACAACTAAAAATAAAGAACTTTGCGGCGCAAACGGTTTTTAAATACTAACTACTATGAAAAAAAACATTCTTTATTTAACGCTTGCGCTGATGCTCTATGGAACAGCACAAGCAACGGGGCAGACACGACGCTATGCCTTTAAACCGGAAGATTACATCTCCACTGACAACAACAGGGCTCCACAGGATCGCTTCTTCTATGGCGACGACTACTTCAGGATTGAAGCCACAGGGCCAAACAATGTGGCCTTCAAGATGGCCGAAAGCCACAACGGCGAGTATTACATCACAGGCGACGAACGCTGGTTTTTAATAAAAGGCTCCAATTTATCGACGGCAGACGGACACACCTACCTCTGGTGGATAAACGGACACAACAACGGGCAGGTGCCTCCCTCCTACATCTGTTCCTACGGCGGGAGTCAGTATTATATATGGAATATGGAATGCATCAACAGCATCAACAGCGGCGTTTTCAGCTGGTTCCTGGACAACACGGAAGAGAAAATCACATTGGACGGTCGTGATGCCGACTGGAAGCTGGTGACGGCAGCGGGTCTCACCGCTCTCGATGGAAATGGCGGAACCATCAGCGACATCGGCTTCTACAGCGACAAGGAAATCAACGACAAATACAACGGACTGGCCAAATACCTGCTCGGAAACCAATGTCCCGATGGCGAGGATGTGACCGCCACATATATCACCAACCCCAGCTTTGAAGCCGACGGCAGCACCCTTTACAAGCAGAGGCCCACTGGCTGGACCGTGAACAGCGAAACCGCCTGGTGGGGCGTCAACGTGGGGAGCGGAGGAGGCGATCCGCAGGCCACTGACGGCACGTACATCTTCGGCGTGTGGGACGGAGGCGTGATGTCCGCATCCATCTCGCAAAGCATCACGCTGCCCAAGGGCCGCTATCTTCTCTCCGTGGACATGCAGGCCAGCAACATGCCCCCCAGCGAAAACAACGACGGCGTCCGTGTCGGCAACCAACACGTTTTCGCGGGTAACAACTGCGGCTATTTCGCCGACCAGCATAGCACGGCCGGAGTGGGTGACACATATCCCATGCAGACCATCAGCGTGGTCTTCGAGCAGGCGGTCGACAACACGTCCATAAATATCGGCGTGGCAACGAGCTCAGCTCCCCATCAGACATGGTTCAAGATTGACAACTTCAGACTGTATCGCCTCACAGAGGAGACCACACACCTCAGCGTGGCAGTGATGGAAGTGCGCCAAGACGTGCAATACGGCACCTTCTGCGCTCCTTTTGAGGTGGCCATTCCGGACGGTGTAACCGCCTCAACATGCACGGGGACAACGGGAGGCGTGTTGGAAATGGCGCCCCTGAGCAACAATATTCCCGCCAACACTCCGGTGATTCTCTATGCAAAGAACGGATACCCGAGAACTCATCTCATCGGGTTGCATGTCCCGAACAGTCAGGATGATCTCGTCACCACAACGGGCAATCTCCTCGTGGGCAATGTGGGAACGGGGGCCAAGGACGTTCCCGCAGGAGACAACTACCTCCTGCAGAAGCAGGATGACAAGGTCGGCTTCTACAAAGTGAGCACGAGTGGCCGTACGATAGGCTACAATCGCTGCTACCTCAGCATTCTCTCTAACAACAACGCACGTCCCTCATTCTTCTTCGACGAAGATGACTTCACCGGAGTGACAACGCTCGAAGAGACGGAGCAGGACAGCCCGAAAGACGGCATATACTTCGTCAACGGCAAAATTGAGATCGTGAAAGGCGGCATGAAATATGGCATCAACGGACAAATCTTAAAGTAACAGAAACCATGAAAAAGACATATATAGCTCCCTCCTGCGTCGTAATGGTATTGAACGCAGAGAATATCATGTGCATGAGCAGCTACAGCGCCGAATCGCAGGCGTACGAACAAGACACATATCAGTCGCTGAACGGCGGCGACGGCTTTGCCCGCGAAGTCATCCAGGCTCCAGACCCTTGGGAAGAATGGTGATGCGGAGCAAGCTCCGAGTGAAGAACGAAGAGTGAAGAGTGAAGAATGAGAGATTGCTCAAAAACTGTCTCTACACTTTAAGTTATATAAAAGGGGTCTCTCCATTATTCGTTTCTAAGAAAGGGGTTGAATATAGACCGCTTCTGTCAATTGGAGCATGAAGAGATAAGGCGCTTATTTGACGCGTTAAACTCTCCCTCAAACGTTATAAATATTTTTTATGGTGCCAAACGGGCGCAGTTCCTTTGTATATCCGAGGTCTGCAAAACAGGATGTAAAAAATCTTCGGATGCCGCGTGGAAGCACCCCAAAAAAACCTCAAAAATAGTTGTGCTCCGACGCTTGTCATGTGACGAAAATTATGTACCTTTGTGCCCGCTTTATTAAAATTGAAAAGCACATTTATGATTGACTTATCGAAAATTGTTGATGCTCTGCTCGAAAGGCTGGAGCAGGTGAGGATTGAGAGACCGTCGGCGGGCACTAAATACCGTCTGATGGGCATTGCGCTGGACATCGGGGAACTGACGCAACAGATGAAGGATGAGGTACTTGAGAAGGTGAGCCGCGAGATAGTTCTGGACGCAGATGCCGACATCGACTATGGCGAGATGTCGCAACATATACTGACGAAGGAACTGGAGGAAAACGCCGTTCAAGATGAGATAAGAGTGCAGCAAGGGGTGGTGAATCAGGCGCTGGCGGCGCTGAGCGATATGATGGATAAGATTGCCACGCAGCTGACGCGCCATCGCCACGATGAGGAATACGCGAAACTCTACGAGACGGAGTACCGCCGCTATATGACTTCCAGCGCAGCAAGGCGCTCCCGCCAGACGTTTGAAGAGTGGAGAGACAACGAATGCGGAGGGCATCCCTCACGGGAGGACATCGAGGACTACCGGCTGGAGAAGGTGCTGCAGATGTTCAGTAAGGGTGTGTTCGATTCGCAGGTGGAGCACATACAGCGTGCCAGACGTTATCCGGGCGAACTGGATTTCGACCTGCCGGGCGATCAGACAAAAATCAGCAAGACAGTCTTCCATCACTATGCCGCGCTGCGCAGAATCGTCGATTTCAAGGACGGTTCTTTGGTGGTGAATCCTGCGAGCGCAGGACGTCATTTCTACGTCAACCGTCACAACGAGAATGCCAAGGCGCACCGCAATGCGTTCCTTAAATATATGCACAAGGTGGATATGGCGCAGCAGGAACTCAGGAATCTGGCGGCTCGGGCAGAGTCGGCCCGTCTGGAGGAGGCAGAGGAAGTTCTCAACCTGTTTGCTCCCGCGAAGCACTTGAAACGGCTTCTGCAAGAGGAATGGTTTGCCGTACTCACCACCGACGACAAACGCTACAACGGTGCCTGGGCAGAGTGTTTCGTGGATGCACTGATGGCTTCTGCATGGGGTGAGCAGATAGCACGCGACTGGGCAGTGAAGGACAAGCGGCTGACGCTGAAATGTATGATAGTGGGTATGCTGAAGGATGCCGGAGTGCTTCGAGGCAGTTACAGCCAGATAGCAAAACTTCTCAACATGGACGGCGAGAATGCCGACACGTTGGCAAAATACCTCGGCTTGGGTAAGAAGCAGGCCTATGCGGATTGGATTACGGAGTACACAAATCCTGCATTATCCGATTGAAAACGTCCGATTGACTAGAGAGGCATAGTCAGTCGGATTTTTTTGAAAATTTTTTTTCTTTTTGATTTACAGGTGCTTTGCTGCACCAGAATGAGTCCGATTGTTCAATCGGATTTTTTTGTTTTCTCAATCGGATAATCGGACTCTACCTTTGCACCGTCGAAAGTTAAAAACGACTTCGCTCTTTGACTTATTGGATTACGAAATATATTTGGTTATTAGTCATATGTTGAGTTTTGCGAGAGAAGCCAAAAACTTCACTTGGTAAATCCGGCGGTCTTCGGACTGCCACAACCTGCCCTGCTGCGACAGCACGGCAGTTTTTTCTAAAGAACAACCCTACACATTATTAATAAATAAAAAGAAAAGAACAAAATTATGGAAACAAGAATTCTAAAAGTGGTGCGCCAGGGCGAGGCCTTCAGCGTACCAAGCCAAAAGGCAGAAGGGGGTCAGATGCAGAAGTGCAACATCGTGTTGCGCGAACTGGGCGGCTCCAAGTTCGAGAACGAGTATGTGTGTGCCATGCTAGGCACACTGGCATCGTGCAGGTTTTCCGACGGCGATGTGGTCCTTGCCACGCTCCGTTTCTCTACCCACGAGTATCAGGGACAGACATTTCAGGAAGTACTGGCAACGGATATTGTTGCTATTTAAAGCCCCCTCCATCTCCCCCTTTGGGGGAGTGCGAGGACAAACAAGAAAAAACCAAATTGCCCCCAGAATAAATAGTACTCCCCTAAAGGGGGAGCGGAGAGGGGGCCTTAACTGAGTTGAAAGACGAGCGGAGAAAAGTATCCGGATGTAATTGAGCTCAAACTAAAACTTCGCTTTTCCAAAGCTCGTAATTTCAACAACAAATGAATAAGACAGTATTTGTAACAGATGCCGCAGAACTGCAGAAGCGTATCAAGAGCGGCAAGAGAGTGGAAGGTGTTTTGTTTCTCGACAATAACACAGGTAAGTTGACCTTCAGGGCATACAACCGTCAGCCCCACACGCGGCCCAAAGACCGTATGCTCTACCAGATGGAACACGGCTGGCTGAAAGAGTCCAAGCAGCGCATCAAGCTCTTCGAGAGCGTGCCCAAGGGTTTGGGAGCAGAGCGCATCATGGCTGTGTTCGAGCGCGAGATAAGAGAATCGGAGGATGTGCTGATAGAGCGCGAAAAGGTTCATTTCCGTTAAAAAACGACAGCTATGGCAAGAATAGATATAGGACAGAATATCATGAAGCCCCAGGTGGTGCCAGCCACCGCCGAGGGCTTCCTCCAAGCCGCCGACGACCGTAAGACAGGACGCATATGCGCAGAACTGGCAGACCTGCTGGAGCAGAAACAGCGCGGCGAACTGACTGAGGATGAGTACGGAGAGGCAAAGAACAAGAAGAAGCGCGGCTGCCGCTTCTACACTCCTCACGCCCACTTCAACAATGGCTACAAGCGCAGCGACGGCGACCCCGTGGATTCGGGCAAGGCAGTCATCGATATGGACGGCTGTGAGGATTTCGCGCAGCGATACGAACAGTATCTGAAAGGGCGCGAAAAGGAACTGGGCATCAACATGGTGAATATATCCGTGAGCAGCACGGGCGGTCATGTGCTCTTCGACATACCAGAAGGGCTGTCGCGCGAAGAGGCGCAGCAGTGGATGTCGCACATCATGGGCGATGTGGCATACGACAAGGCCGTGCACGACCTCGAACGTGCCATCTACATACCCTGCCGCGAGTATATCCTCTACATAGACGAAGAGCTTATGTTTGGAGACGAACTGCATCCGACTGTAGTGACAATAGAGAGTCAAGAGCCGAGGGTCGAGAGTCAAGAGCCAACAGCCGATACTAACGACTCGTCAACTTGTCTACTAACTACTTGTAAACTTTCTTTTCGCGGCACTCCGTACAGCGAAATAATAAAGGAATGGTGGCAGCGCAACGGGGGCGAACCGCAGGAAGGTGAGCGCAACGTGAAGCTGTATCAACTGGCTGTGAATCTGCGTGCCATCTGTGACAACAACCGCACGCTCCTGATGCAGATAATGCCGCGCATGGGTCTCAGCGAACAGGAATTGAAGAGCATCGTTGACTCCGCATGCAAGGAAACGCCAAAGGGTATCAGCAAGACAATGCGCGAAACCCTCACTGCCCTCAATGGCGAATGCTCAATGGTCAATGGTCAATGGTCAATGGAAAACGGCGAGGCTCAGCCCCCGACGATGCCCGAGAAGCTGCCGAAACTCGTACAACTGCTGGTGTCGAAGACGCCTGGTATGTACAAGCCCGCTGTGGCACACGCAGTGTTCCCTGCGCTGGCAACACACCTGTGCGGCGTGCGCTTCACATACACAGACAATGTGGAGCACGAGGCAACGCTGATGAACGTGCTGATGGCAGGTACGGGAGCCGGTAAGGGCTGCATAGACGAACCCATACGTCACATCATGGCCGACATCAAACGGCGCGACAAGGAGAACGAGGAGCGCGAAAAGGAGTGGAAGAAAGACTGCCAGAAGAAGGGAGCCAACAAGGACAAGATGGTGAGACCCGAAGGACTTGTGATACAGATTATCGACCCCGATATGACGAAGCCTGCACTGGTGACCCGCATGGATGAGGCAGAAGGGCATTTCGTCTATGTGAAACTGAATGAGTTAGACCTCTTCGAGCAACTGAAGGGTCAGACGGGCAAGCAGCACTTCCAGCTGATGTGCCTGGCATTCGACCCAGGTGCGGAATACGGACAGACGCGCGTAGGAACGCAGTCGGTGACAGCCCGTCCCGTGTGCCGCTTCAACTGGAACGCCTGCACCACCATACTGAAAGGACGAAGGTTTTTCAGTCGCGTGCTGACCGACGGACCTATATCGCGCATCAACTTCTGCACAATCCCTGAACAGGAAATAGGAGGCGAGCAGCCCATATACGGATGCTACGATCTGGAGTTTGACGAAGCTCTGAAACCCTACATCGACAATCTGGTAGGAGCACGCGGTCTGACGGACTGCCCGAAGGCATATCGTCTGGCAAGGAAACTGCAGGATGAATGCGCAGAGTTCGCAAGGCTGAGCCAGAATGAAGTGTACTGGAATCTGTCGCACCGCGCATGCGTCATCGCATGGCTGAAAGCCTGTGTGCTCTATGTGGCAAACGGCTGCAAATGGGAAAGATGCATCGAGGACTTCGTGCGCTGGAGCCTGAACTACGACCTGTGGTGCAAGATGCGATTCTTCGGAGAAGACATCGAGAAGGCTAACAGCGGCAGCGAGCTGACCGGCAGACGGGGCCCCAAGAACCTGCTGGAACTGCTGCCCGACGAATTCACACTGGAAGATGCCAAGCGAGTGCGCAGACAGCAGGGACTGAGTGCGAGCGACAAGGATGCTGCCCACATGATTAGAACGTGGAAAGGCAGAGGCTACTGCGCACAGAGCACAGAGCACAGTTTTATTAAGAGCGGTATTTATGCCAACGGGAAAGGAGGTGAGCGATGAAAAGCAATCAGTCAAAGCGCAAGCCGACAAACACTTTTGTGTCGCTCGCCAGCCTGTATTGCCCATGGGGGCAGACCGGAAACAGGAAAGTGGGTAAACGTCAGTCGATAAGAGCCTTCTGGCAGGAATTGCATACGGCAAGGAAGGGTGAAGTGCCTCTCGCGGTATTGCTCAAGCGAATGGGATGGTATCGCGGTCGCCGCCTCACCGCCGCAATGAGGAAGGTGATAGAAAAGCGGCTTGGAGAACCGTGAGAGATGTAAGATGTAAGAAGTAAGATGTAAGAAGAAAGGTCGCTGAAAAAATCAGCGGCCTTTTCTTGTTTTCGGACAAAAACGCTGGGATTTTGGTGTTATTGTGAATTCGAAGATGAAAAAGTGGGGAGGGATGGTGGTGGTTTAGAGAAAAAACTCTATATTTGCGGCAGAAAAGACAAAGAACTATGAAACAACATTCTTTTATGCGGATTCTGTGTTCCATATTGTTGATGTTAGCATCAGCTACTTCCTGGGCGTATGATTTTATGGTGGATGGGATTTACTACAACAAAAATGAATCAAATGCCATTGTGACATATAGGGATTACGATTACAATAGTTATTCTGGCGATGTCGTCATCCCCTCTACTGTGACGTACGATGATGTCGTATATAACGTGACGAAAATCGGCGCATGGGCGTTCAACAGATGCTCCGGCCTCACATCTATCACCATTCCCAACAGTGTGACGAACATTGATGGAAATGCTTTTAGGGATTGTTCCGGCCTCACTTCTATCACCATTCCCAACGGTGTGACAAGCATAGACGGTAGGACCTTCCAAGGATGTTCCAGTCTCAAGTCTGTTACCATTCCGAACAGCGTGACGGGCATCGGCCAATCTGCCTTCGAAGAATGTTCCGCCCTTACATCTGTCATTATCGGCAGCGGTGTGACAAGTATTTATAAAGATGCCTTCAACGGTTGTTCCAGTCTCGCATCTATAAGTGTGGCACCAGATAATACAAAATACGACAGTCGCAACAACTGCAATGCCATCATAGAAACGGAGAGCAACACCTTGATAACGGGCGGTAAAAATACGATTATTCCCAATAGCGTGGTGAGCATTGCTATTTATGCCTTTCATGGTCGCACCGGTCTCACCTCAATTAAATTCTCAGAAAGTGTAACGACTATTGGCGAATATGCCTTCTATGGATGCTCCGGCCTCACCTCCATCAACATTCCTGACAACGTGGAAACCATCGAAGAAGGTGCTTTCTGGTATTGTACCGGTCTCACATCCGTCATTTTGGGCAGCGGCCTGACGAGCTTATACAATAATGCTTTCAAATATTGTGAAAACATAAAGTCGGTCACAATAAACTCTACGGCCATTGCCTCTTGGGCTTCACAAAAAAGCGCTTTTGGAAACCAAGTGGAAGAATATATCATCGGAGAGGGTGTGACGAACATAGGAGAACGTGCCTTCGACGGTTGCACCAACCTCACGTCTGTCACCATTGGAAACAGTGTGTCGACTATTGGCTGGGGTGCCTTCAGAGGCTGCTCCGGTCTCACCTCCATCACTCTTCCTGAGAGCTTGACGAGCATCGAAATGGAAACGTTTAAGGATTGCACAGGCCTCACGTCTATCGAGATTCCCAACCAGGTGACGCGCATCGAGTCGAAGGCTTTCTGGGGGTGTTCTAACCTCACGTCTATTACTATTGGTAACAGTGTGACGGAAATCTGGGGGTTAAATGATTGCCCCAACCTCACATCTGTTACGTTGAACTCCAATGCTATAGTTTCACGGACATACAATAGTTTTAACAGTATAAGTTACAGCTTTGGTGAGCAGGTGACAGAATATATTATTGGTGATGATGTGACAAGTATCGGCAAATATATCTTCTACGGTTGCTCCAACCTCACATCCGTTACTATAGGCAACAATGTGACAAGTATCGGAGAACGAGCCTTCGAGGGTTGCACCGGCGTCACATCTATTAACATTCCCAACAGCGTGATGAGTATTGGCTATGCGGCCTTTCTTAGTTGTTCCGGCCTAACGTCTGTCACCATTCCCAACGGTGTGACAAGCATCGGCGGCTATGCCTTCTATAATTGTTCCAGCCTCACGTCTGTCAGTATCGGCAGCGGTGTGACGAGCATCGGCGGCTATGCCTTCTACAATTGCTCCGGCCTCACGTCAGTTACTTGCCTGGCGGAGAGCGTGCCTGAAACAGCAGATTATGTCTTTTATAATGTTCCCCAAAGTGATGCCACGCTATATGTGCCGGAGTCCTCTGTGAATGCTTACAAGACAGCAGATCAGTGGAAGGATTTCGGCTCCATCCTGCCTTACGACCCGACGGGCATTGAAGAAGTTCAAGGTTCAAGGTTCAAGGTTCAAAGTGAGGGTCAATTGTATGACCTCAACGGACGCAGACTGACAGAGAAGCCCAAGAGCGGATATTACATCCAAGGGGGAAAGAAATACTGGAGATAATTGACAATTGACAATTGACAATTGACAATTGGTTTACTGTTTACCGTTTACTGATGGTATCAACTTGTCAACTTGTCAACTAACAACTTGTCAACTTTAAATATAATTTCATATATTTGCCAGCGAAAAATATAATATCATGAACAAAATGGATACGTTAGCTTGTAAATTCGGGAAGTGGATACTATGCATCGTGGCATTGTTTGGCGCAATGACGCAAGGACGAGCACAGATGGCATCGGATGCACTTGTGGCGTTCGACAAAGCAAACATACTACCCTACGACATATCGGCTCCGGGTGTGAGTATGCCCGTGCGATGGGGTATCGACACAGCATGGATGTGGTCGTGGTGGCCGCTGAGAGCTACAAACCACATGAGGGAGTGCGTGTCGCTGGGCCGTGTGACGATAGATCCGCGCACATCGGGGACGTACACAAGCCTGTCGGACGAGCAGAAGGCACACTTCGACGAACAACTGTCGTGGCTGGAGAAGTCTGGCGTAAAACTACTCTATCTGCTCACTGGCAACGCCAGCGGCACGCCTTGGCAGACAAGCTACCGCACACCGTTCATCAAGGACATCGAACTGGGCGTGACGTATCTTCAGGAGAAGGGCTATGAGGTCACAGCCATTGTCCTTTTCAATGAATCGGACTATTCTGCCAACAATGCGCCCAACGCCACCGAGATGGCCACAGTAGCCAGATTGGTACGCCAAAATTCCGTGATGAGCAGTATTGACGTAGCCGGCCCCAACTGTCTGAATCCGGACTACGCTGCAGCATGGTGGGATACGATGAAGGGTTCCGTGCAAATAGGCAACACCCACCAGTTGGCAGGCACATTCGACAACTTTGCGAACTTTTATGCTGCAGTGAAGGCTGCGGGGAAAAAGGGCGCAGGCGATGAGATGCACAATGTGAATGATGCCCTCATAGGCATGAACTACGGCATGACGGATGGCATATGGTGGTCGGACTTTGGAAGCTACACCCGCGCCGAGTTGGGGCGTGCCTCCAACGACGGAGAGCGTATCGGCTATGCCGAAAACCGGGCGGCATGGACATCGGCTGCCGTATTCCGCCGCAAGTCAGAACCGCTGGTAGAAGCCTTCCTCGGCACCTCGGAGCGACAGGCCGCAGAGTCGGCATACACCTTCGTGTCGCAGGACCGTCTGGCATACTACGACGGATACGGCCCCTATTATGAGTACACCAAGGCGACACCCGGCGGCACTGGTTATCAGAGCGGACAGACAAACGCCGAGTGCGTGGTGGAGATAACACACGGAGAGGACGTGCAGGTGGGACCCGTGAGCGGTACGTTCAAGATAGTGAACAAAGCTACCGGCAAACTGCTCACTGCGGCATCCCTCGCCGGGGGAGCCGGTATCTCGCAAGCCAAAGAATCGAAGACAGCACTGCAGACATGGGTGGTGAAGGCCATAGCTCCGCGCCAGGCAGCCGACATGGCACACGTCACCATTACAGCAGCGACTAACGAGACATATTATCTGGATGCTCTGAAATATGATGCAGACAACGGTGCGAAAGTGCAAATGTATGCAGGCAACGGCAATGAGTGTGAACGCTGGCATCTGCACTATAAGGGCAACGGATACTACGTCATTACCAACTACGACAGCGGTCTCTCATTGGAGGGAAGCAGCAACGGCACCAGCGGTAACACCACAGGTGTGGTGCAGTGGGAGCGCACGGGAAGCGACCGCCAGTTGTGGCGCTTCGTTCCAGCCGATGCCACAGTGGAGACCCGGGCACCTGGTGCCCCGACAAAGCTCCGCGCACAGGGGCTTCCCGGCAGTATCAGCCTGAAATGGCAGGAATGCACGGACGATGACCTGCTCGGATATATGGTGTACCGCTGCGACGAGGAGACAGGAGTGTGGGAGACCGTGGGACGGCAGGTGAAGGGAGCGCAGTTCATTGACAACTACTGCGTGAAGGGACGCACATACCGCTACCGGGTGCGTGCCGTGGATGCAGCATGGAACATAGGAGAGGCATCATCGGATGTGACGGCGACAACAGTGGTGGGCAACGCCCTCATAGGTCACTGGCCGTTAAGTGCGAACGTCGCTGACATAAGCGGAAACAAACTCGACGGCGTGGCAGCCAATATTACATATGCCACAACGGAAGGGCACGAGTGTGCGGTGTTCAACGGTTCTACGAGTCAGGTGTGCCTGCCATATAACGTGGGAGATATGGAACAGATGACATTCGCCGCATGGGTGAGGATTGGCTCCACCACAGCGTGGCAGCGCATCTTCGACTTCGGACGCAGCGAGACGGATTATGTGATGCTCACACCATCCAACGGCAGCCGTCTGCGTTTCGAGATATGCAAGGACGGAGTGAAGCAAGGTGTGAATGCAACAAAACGCCTGTCAACGGGCACCTGGACACACGTGGCTGTGACGTTGGGCAAGGAAGGAGCAAAGATATACCTGGACGGAGTGCTCAACGCATCCTCCACGTCGGTGACATACAGGCCTTCGGATGTTCACCCTGTGCTCACATATCTGGGCAAGTCGATGTTCGGCAGTGACCCTTTGCTGAACGGTTCGCTTGCGGACGTGCGCCTCTACAACTACGAACTCACGGCTGCGGAGATAAAGTCGCTCACCTACGACGAGGTGAACGAAGCGGTGGAGATGCTCGGAAATGCAATGAACAAGTCAATGCGCAACGCCCTGCAGGAAGCTCTGGATGCTGCACGCGAGGCTATCAGCGGAGGCGATGCAACGGCAATAACACAGGCCATTGCCAACCTGACGGCAGGCATGCAGGCAGCACAGCCTTCCGTCGAGGCATACCGTCCGCTGGTAGATGCTCTGGAATGGTCGAAGGATATGGCGGCGGAATACCCGCAGGACGACACTGAGGCAGGGGAACTGTACGCACAGGAATATGGCGAGGCGGAAGAAGAATGCTGGAGAGGAGACATTGATGATAGCGCAATCCCAGAGGCAGTCATCGCCGTGCGTATCTTCACGAATGGCTATCTCATGGCAGATGCCAGACAAGAGACAACGAAATTTACCGATATCACACATCTCATCACCAACGCAGACTTCAGCACCGGGGACACACAGGGATGGAAAGTGACAACCGGTGATATCGGGTATGAGGGCACAGTGGCATACGAATGTCTGGAACTGAGGGAACGTACATTTGACATAACGCAGCAGATATACGGTATGCCCCGTGGCACGTACAAGTTGCAGGCGCAGGGTTTCTATCGCAACGGTCCGAAAGAGAATGCTGCATCGACGGATGTGAATGCATATCTCTTCATGGAGAATGACCAGACGGAAATAGCTCCCATCTCTCTTGATGCCAACAGACTCAAGTCGGAGGGAACGTGGTATGCATATGTCTCAGGAAAGTATGTGCCCGACGACCAGCAGGCGGCTGCAGCAGCGTGCAACATACGCAATCGCTATCTGCCAACGGAGACGGTTAATACGCTCACGTGTTCCTTCATGCCAGATATGCCTGACGTGCTAACCATCGGAATGAGGAAAACAGTGGAAGTGGCGGATGACTGGACCGTCGTCAACAAGTTCGTGCTGCTGTATCAGGCTCCCGGTGAAACTGGCATCATTCTGAGGGAAGAAGTAAGAGGTAAGAGGGAAGAGTCAATGGCCAATGAATGGTATGACCTTACCGGTCGTAAGCTCAACGGCAGACCGACCAAGAGCGGATTCTATATCCAAGGGGGAAAGAAATACTGGAGATAATTGACAATTGATAATTGAGAATTGACAATTTTCATCCAACTTGTCAACTCGTCTACTAACGACTTGTCAACTAATTAGGCCGCTGAAAATCAGCGGCCTTTTCTTGTTTTCGGACAAAAACGCTGGGATTTTGGTGTTATTGTGAATTTGAAATGTATTTTTGTGAATTTGAACGATTTTCGATAAGGATTTTTAGTACTTTTGTGAAAAATTAACAAAATAAGTTCAAAATATTGTTTAATTCAAAAACCAACAATTATGAATTACATCAAGCTTTTCGTCACAGTATTTGCAATGGCAATCGCTTTGAATGCCGGTGCACAATCCAAGACCACAGCCAAATCAAAGAGTGTAGTTCCAGCGAAGACCACAACGACAGCTGCTCCCAAGAAGACAACTACTACGACAACCGCCAGAACGACATCTACTTACGACAGACCCTCTGCCTCTCGCTCAAACAAGCGTGACTTCGACCCCAGATGCCACTTGCTGCTGGAGACAAAGATAGGTAATTTCTATGGTCCTCACGGAGGTTTCGGTGGAAATATCGTTCTGGAAAAGGAGTTCCACAAGTACATTGCCGTTGACTTCTTCAGCATCGACTACGCCACCAACTTCGGTTTCGACTGGCATGGTGCCGGCATCAAGACCGGTGCCAAGGGTTTCTCTCCCCGCTGGTGGGGCGGCAGGATGCGTGCGTACAGCAGTTTGGCTCTCGGTTATGAGTGCAGCATTGTGTCAGGAGGTGCCTTCTATAGTTCAGATGTGCAACATGCCTTTGCTCTCACATGGGGCGCAGGTATTCAGATTGTAAACCATTTTTATCTGGGCTACGACCTGGAATACAATGCTCTTGACGGCTGGGGCACCGCACATTATTTCAAGTTCGGTTACAGGTTCTAAAACTATCTTTTAATTCATCAGGGGGATGTGCCGTTTGACACATCCCCCTTTTTATTACTTAAGAATCGCTTCGCAGAGAGCCTTCATGGCGGGGACGTCGGAAGCCTTCATGCGAGAGCGGATGGTGACGGCGGGTTCGACAATGGTGATATCCTTCATCTGCTCCAGCAAGCCCCGCATCACCTTGGCTGCGGAGGGTGCCCACGAACCGTTCTCCAGGAGCGCCACACGACGCTTCTGATAACCCTTGATGAGAAGGTGGTGGAGGAAATCATACATGGGTGGGAATACACCGGCATCGTAGCTGGCAGCGCAGCACACAAGACGCGGATAGCGGAAAGCATCCTCGATGACCTCGGCGAGATCGTCGCGCGAGAGATCGCTCACCACAACCTTGGGAGCACCCATCATACGCAGCATGTCGCCGATATGCTCCGCCGCAGCCTTCGTGCCGCCGTGGATGCTGGCATAGGCCACGAGCACACCTTCGTTCTCAGCCTCGTAGCTCGACCAGATGCCGTAGAGGCGCACGGCCTCGGCGAGGTCGCTGCCCTTGAGCACAGGGCCGTGGAGGGGGCAGATGGTGTCTATCTGCAGGGGAGCAGCTTTCTTGAGCACACTCTGCACCTGCATGCCGTACTTGCCGCAGATGTTGAAATAGTAGCGGCGAGCCTCGCAAGCCCAGTCGGCAAGGGTGCCGTCGGCATTGTACTCCTCCTTTGCGATGGCACCGAACTTGCCGAAGCCGTCGGCAGAGAAGAGCACGCGCTCCTTGTCCTCGTAGCTCATTATCACCTCGGGCCAGTGCACCATCGGTGCTGCCACAAAGTGCAGTGTATGAGTGCCGAGAGAGAGCGTGTCGCCCTCCTTGACGATGAGCAGACGTCCGTCGAAACAGACGCCGTCGAAGAAATTGGGCAGCATCTTGGCAGCGGCGGCGGAGAGCACGAGTTGCATCCCGGGATAGAGCGCCATCATCTCGCCAATGAGGGAAGCGTGGTCGGGCTCCATGTGGTGGCACACGAGATAGTCGGGACAGCGGCCGGCAAGGCATTCTGCGAGACGCTGCTTCCAGGCCTCGCCCTTGCGCGAGTCGGCGGTGTCCATCACCGCAATCTTATCGTCGAGAATGACGTAACTGTTGTAGCTGACTCCCTCGGGCACGACATACTGACTCTCGAAGAGGTCGATATCCAAATCATCTACGCCGATGTAGCATATGCTGCTTGAAATCTCCATGTGTCGCAGTGGATTAGAATTCGAAGCCCACCTTTACCTTCAGGGTGCCGGAGTATACGTCTTCGGAGATGATTCTAGATTTGTATTCAGCAATAGGCATGAAGTCGACAGTATATCCGATGCCTAAGAGGAATCTCTTGTAGGTGAAATTACAACCTGCATTCCAACCGAGCTGGAACACCTTGTCGTATAAGAAGTCATTTACAAGGTTGAAACCGAAGTTAAGACCGGTGTAAGGGCTGATCTTCCACACCTTTGCACTGCCCACAGCGAAACGGTAGGTGAAGTTTGCGGGTACGTTCAGACGGAGAATGTTACATTCGTTGGCGCGGTTAAACTGGATGCCGCCGCCCACCTCGATAAACATAGGCAGATTCTTGGTGACATGTATGCCGCGTGTGTAGTCGGCAGCGAAACCGTGCATCGTAGAAGAAGGACTGTAAGACGTCCAACCTCCGGATGCGGCAACATCACCCACAAACAGAGGTGCGTAGGAGAGTTCAACACGATTGTAGCCTTTCAGGGCGTCGGCAGAACTTTTTGCACTGGCGCTCATAGCAATTGTCATTGCAAATGCTACGGCTAAGAACTTAATGTAATTCATAATCGTAATTTTTTGAATTAAACAATAGGTTTGTTATAAAGGATTAATTATATGCAGTTTTAATCGTAATCCGTGATGCCTTTGGCTCTCAGGGTGGCGATGGCACTCTCGTTGCCCTGCTTGGCAGCGAACTTATACCACTTGATGGCCTCCTCCAGTGAAGGCTCCACGCCGCTTCCCGTCTCGTAGCAGTAGCCCAGATTGTTCTGTGCCACGGCATTGCCCTGTTCGGCTGCGAGACGATACCAGTTCACGGCTTCTCCCAGCGACTGCTCCACACCGATACCCTCGTCGTAGCAGTAGCCCAGATTACACTGTGCATCGGCATTGCCCTGCTCGGCAGCGAGGCGATACCACTTGACGGCCTCCGTGGCCGACTTCTCCACGCCGCGACCTTCCTCGTAGCATGCACCCAGTGCACTCTGTGCGTCGGCGTTGTTCTGATAGGCAGCCTGACGATACCACTTGACGGCCTCTTCGTATGATCTTGCCACACCGTTGCCCTCGTCGTAGCACGCTCCCATGGTGTACTGAGCCTTGGCATCGCCCTGCTCGGCAGCTTCGCGATACCACTTCACGGCTGCTGTCTTGTCCTTGGCGACGTATTTGCCCAGAGAGTACATCTTGCCCAGATAGAGCATAGCGTCCTTGTCGCCCTTCTCGGCGCGCGACTTGAACTCCAGGAAGCTCTGCTTGTAGTAGTCCATAGCCTTGGTGAGGCTGGCCTCCAGGCCGCGGCCCTCATCGTGGCAGAGTCCCATATAGTATTGTGCGTAGGGGTTGCCCTTTTCTGCCAATATCTTGTACCATTTGATAGCTTCCGTATAGTCCTGTATCACTCCGTCGCCGTTGTAGTACATGTGGGCTATCGTCAGTCCGGCATCCTCATCGCCTTTCAGTGCCTTCTCCACGAGCTCCTTGTCGTTGGGGCAGTTGTTGTCGGGGATGGTGATATCTACGGACTTCCCACCGCAGGCGGACAGGATGAGGCTAAACACGGAAATGGTGATGAATTTGAACTTTTTCATGACTTATTTCGTTACATATACGGGGCAAAGATACAAATTTTATTTGAAATTTTGTTAAATATGGGTATGCTTTTGAACTTTTTTTTCGTTTTTGTGGCAGAATAACGGCTTTAACGCAGGCAGAAACGCACACAAAATGTTAAATGTACTTAAAAATGCCGATATGTCGCTTGCGATATAAAATTTTATTATTACCTTTGCATCCAGAAACATCGCAAACGATATAATTTAAAAAGGATATGGCAAAAATTTATGATTTCAAGGCTCTCACGAGCAAGGGTAAGGAACTGGATTTTGCACAGTTCGAGGGTAAGGTGCTGCTGATTGTCAATACGGCAAGCAAGTGCGGATTCACACCACAGTTCGCAGGACTGGAGGAGTTGAACAAGAAATACAAGGACAAGGGACTGGTCATCATAGGTTTCCCCTGCAACCAGTTCAAGGAGCAAGACCCGGGCAGTGACGGACAGATAGAAGAGTTCTGCCAGTTGAACTACGGCGTGACATTCCAGATAATGAAGAAGACGGACGTGAACGGTCCGGCAGCAGAACCCATCTTCGAGTATCTGAAGGCTCAGGCACCCGCAGAGGAGTACAGCGGACTGGTGGCCAAGGCTGCCAAGACCCTTTTCAAGGTGATCAGCAAGAGCGTGGAGAAGGACAGCGACATCAAGTGGAACTTCACCAAATTCCTCATCTCCAGGGACGGTTCGACAATCAAGCGCTATCCGCCAACCGCAGCGCCCAAGGACTTTGAGAAGGACGTGGAGGCAATGCTTGGTTAGTTTAGAGTTTAGAGTTATGCACGCAGAGTTACAACTGGACAATCAGATCTGCTTCCGTCTCTATACGGCTGCACGGCTGGTGATGCAGGCCTACACGCCGATACTGACGGCGCTGGGCATCACCTATCCGCAGTATCTCGTGCTGATGGTGCTGTGGGAAGAGGACAACCGGACGGTGAACGACATCGCCCGCCGTCTGCTGCTGGAGACCAACACCGTCACCCCGCTGCTGCAGCGCATGGAGAAACTCGGTCTCGTAGCCCGCAGGAAAGGGGAGCAGGACAAACGCCAGCAGATAGTGAGTCTGACCGCAAAGGGCAGGGCGCTGGAGGATGAGGCTTTCGCCTGTGTGCCTTCCGGCATGGGCGAGCGCCTGTCGGCCTGCCCGCTGCAGACAAAAGACTACCAGCGCCTGGCAGAGGCGCTGGATACAATCGTCGATACACTCAGGAAATAGTATCGGCGTAGCCTATATGGTCAATCCGACTATACGAGGTGGCGGATGATGCCTTCACGGTCGCCGGGGAGATAGTCGATGACGGGAATCTCAATCATCGTGTAGGCACCGGGACGCTGACGCATCGTGGCACGAGCAGCATTCACAAGCACCTGAGCCGTGAGGGCGGGGTTGTTGATTTTCATGTTGAACTCGAACAGCTGGTTGTGAGTCTTACCGCTCACACCCTTGCGCACGAGATTCACACCATGGCCCACATCGTTGAGGGCGTCCACACTCTCCACCTGGAACACATGCGTCTCGTCGCTTGAGAAATAGGGGTCGGCCTTGATAGCCTTGGTCACTTCCTCGAGAGAGGCACCGTCCTCCAGTTCCACATACACCATGCGGCGATGAATGCCTTCGCCCACGGGAATCGTCATGGAGAGTGCATCCTTCACACCGGCTTTGGAGCGCACGCACACACTGTGACCCATAGAACGGCCGGGACCGAAATTCGTATAAGACAAACCCTTCGGGGCGAGGCTTTCCATCAGAGTGCGCACAATGCTGTCGCTGCCCGGGTCCCATCCGGCGGAGATGATAGACACAGCATTCGTCTCCTTGGCGGCCTTGTCGAGCGAACGGCGCAAATCGACAATCTGTCCGTGGATGTCGAATGAGTCAACCGTGTTGATGCCAAGAGCCAGACATTTGAGAGCGTGCTCCTCGACAGAACGGGTGGGGGTGGCAAGAATGGCAACATCCACCTTGCCCAGAGCGGTGATGTCGGTCACCACCTTGTAAGGATTCAATTCTGCGGGCTGCTCTCCCGAAACAGAGCGACGCACCACACCCATAATCTCCATATCAGGACTCGCTTCAAGGGCCTGAATGGTGTACTTGCCAATGTTGCCATAGCCGACAACGGCGACACGAATTTTATTCATTTTGTCAGTGTTTTGTGTGTTTTTATTACGTTATCGCTGCAAAGGTACAACTTTTTGCTGTTTTTTGATACATATCTGCTGTTTTTTTGCTACTTCTTGACACAAAATGTCTTTTCTCCTCGGCATCTGAACCGCTATTGCGGTTGAAAATCCAGGGTGACACTCTGCAGACGACGGCTGTCGGGACCTACCATCAGATCGAACTCGCCTGCTTCCACCGTCCAGCGCAGATTGCTGTCGTAGTAGCCCAGCAGTTCGGGAGTGACGGTGAACGACACCTGCCGGCTCTCACCGGCTTTCAGCGTGATGCGCTCGAAGCCTTTCAGTTCCTTGCGGGGACGGGAAATCGTTGCCACGCGGTCGTGTATGTAGAGCTGCACCACCTCCGTTGCCTTGCGCTCTCCCGTGTTGGTGACAGTAACACTGAGCGTCATTCCATCAAGCACGGGTTTGCCGTACTCAAAACTGCTGTAGGTGAGTCCGTAGCCGAAAGGATACAGCGCACCGTTGGTCACATCGACGTAGTTGGTGGAGAAAACCTGATAGCGGGGTTCGTTGTCCTCCATCGGCCGGCCGGTGGGCAGGATGCTGTAGTAGAGCGGTTCCTGACCGGTAGCCTTCGGCATCGACACAGTGAGTCGTCCGGAGGGAGATACATCGCCGAAGAGCACGTCGCACAGTGCGTCGGCCACCTCGCTGCCATACCACACATTCATGATGGCAGGTACGTGGGCAGCCTCCCACGAGAGTTCTGTGGCACGTCCTGCGAAGTTGAGCAGTACGACGGGTTTGCCGGTGGCGCACACCTCGTGCAGTAGCCTCTTCTGCGGTGCCGGAAGGGAAAGGTCGGAGCGCGCAGCTCCCTCGCCGCTCATCCATGCTGTCTCGCCGAGTGCCATTATCACCACGTCCGACTGACTGGCTACGGCCAGAGCCTCCTGCAGGGCGCTCTCGCTGTCCACCGGCGGGATGGGTTCGAGACCGTGGCCCCGGGCCACCTCCCTCTGTGTCTCGAGATTGTCCAATACATTGCTGCCGTGGGCGCACAGCAGGCGCGCACGCCCTTTGAGACGACGCTCGAAACCTTCGTGCAGTGTCTCGTATTTGCTGACATCCTGGCAGAACGACCATGTGCCCGTGACATCGCTGCGGGAATCCACCAGAGGACCGATGAGGGCTATCGTACCCTTCGGCTGCAGGGGCAGCAGGTTACCTTCGTTCTTGAGCAGTACGAAACTCTCTGCTGTGATGCGGCGGGCGGCCTCGCGGTGCTTCTTGCTATAAACATCCTTTTTCACGCGCTTAGGGTCGCCGAAGCGGTAAGGATTCTCAAAAAGTCCCAGGCGGTATTTTGTTTCAAGTATGCGACGGCAGGCTCTGTCGATATAGGGCATCATGCTGTCGGGAAGCTGTGCAAAAGCCTTTGCGGCCATATCCATGTCGGTGCCGGCCACCAAAGCACGCACTGCGTTCGTCCCGACGCTGCCGAGGCCGTGCCTCGTCATCTCGCTGATGCTGGAATAGTCGCTCACCACCATACCCTTAAAGCCCCACTCGTCGCGCAGCACATCCGTCAGCAGCCATTTGTTGGCAGTGGCCGGTATACCGTCCACGATGTTGAACGACGACATCACGCTGCCGGCACCCTCTTCCACAGCAGCACGGTAGGGCGGGAGGTATTGGTTGTACATACGCAGACGGCTCATATCCACAGTGTTGTAGTCTCGGCCCGATTCCGCAGCTCCGTACAGTGCGAAGTGCTTCACGCAGGAAAGCATGGGATGGGGACCCTTCTCGTAGCCGCGCACCATGGCGCGTGCCACCTGGCAACCGAGAAACACATCCTCTCCCGCACCCTCGGCCTGCCGTCCCCAGCGGGCATCAAGGGCGATGTCCACCATCGGTGAGAAAGTCCAGGCAATACCGCCTGCCGTAGCCTCCGTCGCAGCAATGCGCGCTGCTTCCTCTATTGCGGCCATATCCCATGTGGAGGCCATACCCAGGGGGATGGGGAAGAGAGTCTCGTAGCCGTGTATCACGTCCATACCGACAAGCAGGGGAATACCCAGTCGCGACTGCTCCACAGCCACGCGCTGCAGGGCGAGGATTTCCTCCGCACCCTTGAGGTTGAGTATCGAACCGAGACGGCCTTCCTTCACGAGTTTTCCTGTCTCCGATTCCAGCGGCGCACCCGTCTGTATGGTGCCGGCGGGGAGCTGCGTCATCTGACCCAGTTTCTCCGTGAGTGTCATGCGCGACATCAGGGAGTCGATGAAGGCATCCATGGTGTCGGCGGATGCCGCAGCGGCAACCGCCAGAAAAGCAAGAGTAATGAGTTTTTTCATGGCAGTAAGTTTGTTTATTGTTCTTCCCGAAGGATAAACAGTTTGTCGGAAGGACGTATCTTCCTTGGCAGTGGTATCGATATGTGCTGACCCTGCAATGCCGTCTGCACGGGTTTGAGGTCGTAGCGTATCTCCTCCACTGTGGCATAGAGCGCTCCGGTTGTGGGGCCTGTCACCAGTATCTTGTCGCCCACATTGAGCGGGCAGGCCTCTATCTTGAATTCGGCCACTCCGAGACGCGTGTAGTAGCGCACGCCCTTGCCGCAGTACTGCTTATGCTGGCGGGCCGTGCTGCCCGGTTGTGATGTCCATTCGCCCAGACGCTGCCCCTGATAGTATCCGTCCCAGAACCCGCGGTTGAACACCTGTGCGAGCCTCTCGTCCCAGGCATCCTTCTTCTCCTCGGTGAACGACCCCTCGAGTACGGATGCAAGAGCCTCGTGATAGCAACGCACCACAGTGTCGACGTATTCAGGTCCGCGCGCGCGTCCCTCTATTTTAAAGACCCTCACTCCCGCATTCCACAGGCGGTCGATGAAACGTATCGTCTTGAGGTCCTTGGGCGACATCACGTACGGTCCATCTATCTCCATCTCGTTGCCTGTCTCCACATCTTCCACGCGGTATTTCCTGCGGCATATCTGCATGCATTCCCCACGGTTGGCCGAACGGTTCATTGCGTCGAGCGACATATAGCACTTGCCGCTCACGGCCATGCAGAGAGCTCCGTGACAGAACATCTCGATGCGGATGAGTTCTCCGGAAGGACCCTTGATCTGCTGCTCTTCTATGCCCCGGTAGATGGCTTCCACCTGCTCAATCCTGAGTTCGCGTGCCAGCACCACCACATCGGCAAACTGGGCGTAGAACTTCAGCGCCTCGATATTGGAGATGTTGAGCTGCGTCGAGAGATGCACCTCCAGCCCTATACTTCTTGCATACGTCATCACGGCGACATCGGAAGCAATCACTGCGGAGATATCTGCCTCCTTGGCGGCATCCAGTATGCGGCGCATCATTTCGAGGTCTTCGCCGTAGATGATGGTGTTGACGGTGAGGTAGCTCTTCACGTTGCAGCGGCGACACATCTCAGCGATGCGTTTCAGGTCGTCGATGGTGAAGGTGGATGCGGAGTGGGCTCTCATGTTGAGCCGCTCGATACCGAAGTAGATGCTGTCGGCTCCGGCCCTGAGTGCTGCTGCCAGCGACTCCTCACATCCCACCGGTGCCATTATCTCATAAGGATTCTTTGTCTTCATGCGCAAGCGTTCTGCTGTTGGTGTTCGTATATCAGCGGGCGTATTTCTTCGAGTATGGCGTAGAGTTCGTCCACGTGTTCCGCACGGAGCATCCTGATGCGTGTCTCGCGGAAATTGGGAATACCCTTGAAGAGCGGTGTTGCGGCCAGATGGCGTCTCACGTGCAGTATGCCTCTGTATTCGTCAAGGCGCTCCACACTCTTCTGCACCTGCCGCCTGAGTATGTCGAGCTGTTCGTCCACAGAAATCTGCGTCAGCGCGCCCGTCTCCAGATAGTTCTTGATTTCCTTGAATATCCAGGGGCGGCCGAATGTGGCGCGTCCCACCATGATGGCATCCACACCGTAGCGCTCGAAGCACTCCTTTGCCCTTTGCGGAGTGGTGATGTCGCCGTTGCCTATGATGGGTATGTGCATCCTGGGATTGTTCTTCACCTCCCCGATGAGTGTCCAGTCGGCCTCGCCTGTGTACATCTGCGCTCTTGTGCGTCCGTGTATGGTGAGAGCCTGTATGCCGCAGTCCTGCAGCTGTTCCGCCAGGGAGACGATAATGCGCTGCTCGTCGTTCCATCCCAGGCGCGTCTTCACCGTAACCGGTGTGCCGGGTACGGCGTCCACCACAGCTCTTGTGATTTCCAGCATGAGCGGTATGTTCTGCAGCATTCCCGCTCCGGCACCCTTTCCGGCCACCTTCTTCACCGGGCAGCCGAAGTTGATGTCGAGGACATCGGGATGAGCCAGTTCGACCACCTGCTGTGCCGCATCGCGCATCGCATCCGCAAAGCGTCCGTATATCTGTATCGCCACAGGGCGCTCTTCGGGCGACACCTCCAGTTTCTCTATGCTGCGGTTCACGCCGCGCACGAGGGCATCGGAAGAGACGAACTCCGAGTACACCATATCCGCCCCCATCTCTCTGCAGAGCAGGCGAAACCCTATGTCGGTGACGTCTTCCATAGGGGCGAGGAACACGGGGTACTTACTTTGTGGAGAAAGCCAGTGCATACATTTTCATCTGCTTGAGCATTGCCAGCAGGCCGTTGGAGCGTGTGGGTGAAAGGTGTTCGCGCAGTCCTATGCGTTCGATGAAATAGAGGTCGGCCGCCATGATGTCCTGCGGTGTCTGATTGTCGAGCACGCGTATGAGCAATGCCACGATACCCTTCACGATGAGTGCATCGCTCTCTGCCTGGAAACGCACCTTGCCGTCCACCAGGTCGGCCTGCAGCCACACGCGGCTCTGACAGCCGTCTATCAGATTCTGCGGCGTCTTGTACTCTTCCGCCAGCGGAGCCTGCTCGCTGCCGAGGTCGATGAGCAGCTGGTATTTGTCCATCCAGTCGTCAAAGTCCTCGAACTCCTCAATGATTGCGTCCTGTATCTCGTTGATTGTCATATCTCACGTTTTTACTTGTTGTTGTATAACAGCGTTGATTGTCATATCTCACGTTTTTACTTGTTGTTGTATAACAGTTGCACCACACTCTGCCCTACGGCCTTCAACACCTTCCGATCGATATTATCCGGTGTGTCGCTCAGCGTGTGCCATGTGTGGCCGAACGCGGAGGGACCGTATTCATGGTAGGGTATGATGTCGATGCAGGGAATGCCTGCGCGGTTCACGTACAGATGGTCGTCCACCACACCTCCTCCGTCGCGCATGGGGAAATAATGTCCGTAGCCTATCTGGCCGGCTATCTTCCACAGTCTGTCCACAAGAGGTTTTGCATATCTCACGCTGGCCTCCTCCATTGAGAATGTTGCGCCGTAGCCGCCCACCATATCGAAGAGTATGCCGTAGGCCGGTTTATCCTCCCGTCCCGCCATCTCCTTGCTCCACAGCTGACTGCCCAGGCACCATGTTTCTGCTCCCCCGCCGTCCTCTGCCCAATCCGGGGTGCCCATATCCTCTGCATCGAAGCACACGAAATCTATACCGTAAGACAGTGCCGAATCCGCTTCGTGCAGCAGACGCGCTATCTCCAGCATCACAGCCACACCGCTGGCTCCGTCGTTGGCGGCAGGCACGGGTATGTGGTGATTCCCTTCGTCTTCGTCGTTGTCTGCCCAGGGGCGGCTGTCCCAGTGGGCGCACAGGAGCACGCGCCGCTTTTCCTCCGGGTTGTAGCGGGCCGTTATGTTGCGGGCATTCAGGGGAGTTCCGTCCCACAGGGTCACTTTCCCGCGCTGTTCCTCCACGATGCACCCCATGCGTCCGAATTCCCGGCACAGCCAGTCGCCGCACAGTCTCCATGCTTCGCTCCCGGTCACGCGGGGACCGAAGGCACATTGCTTTTCTATCCAGAGGAATGCGCTGTCCTCCGAAAATTCCGGACAGGGCTGCAGCGCGATGGTGTCCGTCTCCTGCGATGAGGTCTTTGTTTTTTCTCCGCAGGCAGACAGCAGACCTGCCGCAACAAGTAATATAATGAGTGTTTTCTTCATTTTGCTCCGTTCTGTACTTCACGCATCACACGCAGGAAATTCCTGCCCCACAGCAGTTGCAGGTCCGCTTCGCTGTAGCGCTCGCGCAGCAGCCGGCATGTGAAATTGATGATGTCCGAGGCGGATGCTATTCCCGGCACCCCGCCGTCGCCGTCGAAGTCTGTGCCCACTCCCACGTGTTCCACGCCCATCACCTTCACCATGTGGTTGAGATGCGCCACAGCGTCTTCTATCGTGGCCTGTCCGTCTTCACGGAGGAATCCCCCGTAGAATGTCACCTGGGCCACACCGCCCCGCTGTGCCAGCGCCCGCATCTGTTCGTCTGTGAGATTGCGGGGATGATTGCACAGGGCTCTTGCACTGCTGTGGGAGCAGACGATGGGCAGTTCCGATATCTCCAGTGCATCGTAGAATGAGCGCTCGTGGGCGTGACTCATATCCACCATCATGCCCAGACGGTTCATCTCCCTGATGACATCGCGTCCGAAGGCGCTCACACCTCCGTGGAGATGTGTCTCGGCACCCTTGAGGCGCGCTGAGTCGCAGATGTCGTTGTCGCCGTTGTGGCAGAGCGTCATATACACGATGCCCTGCTCCCTGAAGTGCTTGATAAGGCTCAGGTCGCGACCTATAGCATATCCGTTTTCTATACCCGTCATGATGGCCTTCCTGCCGCTTTCCTTGATTCTGTATAGGTCGTCGGGGGTCTTTGCTATCGCCACTCTGCCGGCATTGCCACGCACCATGGTGCGGATGCTTTCGAGAATATCGTCGGCCTGCCTTCCTGCCTGTGCTCTCGCCTCATCGGTGAGGTCGCCCTGGGGCAGATATGCCACCATTATGGATGCGTCCAGCCGGCCTTCCTCCATTTTCACTACATCCACCAGAGCTTTCTCGCTCCTGTGGGCAAACTCGCTCACTCCCACCATCGGTGTGTCGCAATGGGAATCCAGTGTGAGGTGCTTCGCGTGGAATGCCTTTGCCGCCTTGAACTCCGCCGCTCTTTCCACCAACCAGGTGAACAGCGCGCGGTGCTTCTCTCCCTCTTCTCCTGATGCGAGACACTCGGGATGCCACTGCACTCCCATGATGCTCTTGCACTCTGCCGATTCCACGGCTTCCACCACACCGTCGCTGCTTCTTGCCACCACTCGGAGGCGCTTTCCGCAGTCCCTGACGGCCTGATGGTGAAAACTGTTCACAGCCACCGTTCCGTGCTTTCCCATGATGCTCTCCAGAAGACTTCCTTCCGCAATCTTCACCTCGTGGGTGGGTACATCGCGTGCCTCCTCCTGACTGTGGTGCAGCAGCGCGCTTGTTGTCTCCACACCGTCCCCGGCTTTGTATTGCGAGGGCAGATCTTGATAAAGCGTACCGCCCAGTGCGATGGCTATCATCTGCTCACCGCGACAGATACCGAGCATGGGCACCTGCCTGTGCTCCGCCTCGCGGATGAGGTCCAGTTCCAGGATATCGCGGTCGATGCATATGCCCGACAGGTTGGGAGCGGGTTCCTCGCCCAGCAATACGGGGTCGATGTCTCCTCCTCCGCTGAGCAGTATGCCGTCCAGCAGCGACAACGTCTGCATCAGCGCTTCACGCTGCTGATAGGGCGGTATGATGAGAGGCACACCGCCAGCCTTCAGCACGCAGTCGTAGTATGCCTTCGCCAGCTGGCTTCCCTTCTCGCCGAAGTTGCTCGTGATTCCGATTACAGGCATCAGTCCTCAATGGTTTTCCAGTCTTCCTCCATCTCGGGGGCTTTCTCCGCGCGGGGCTGACCGATGGGCAGTTCCTTTTTGATGCTCTGTCTGAGCGATATCAGCGTCTCTGTGGACACCACGCCGTCTATCTCCTGCAGGCGGTCGTTGAGCAGTTCCATGAGATGTGCGTTGTCGCGGGCATAGAGTTTCACCAGCATGGTGTAGGGACCAGTGGTGAAATGACACTCCACCACCTCACTTATCTTCGTCAGTTCCTGCACCACCGACTTGTACATCGACCCTTTCTCGAGCGTGATGCCGACGTAGGTGCATGTGTTGTAACCGAGGCTCACAGGATTCACATGGTATCCGCTACCCACTATCACACCCATGTCGATGAGGCGCTGCACGCGCTGATGCACAGCTGCTCGGGAGACGCCGCACTCTGCAGCCACATCCTTGAACGGGATGCGTGCGTTGTTTGAGATAATCTCCAGGATTTTCTTGTCTAAGGAATCTATTTTATCTGCCATAATATAACATTTTGATAGGCAAAGGTACGAAAAATAGTTGAAAGTTGAGAGTTGAGAGTTGAGACTTTTCTTTTTATTGACATTTTTCTTTCATTTTTCCATGTTCTTGCTTCTTCGGTATATCTTTTTTCGTACTTTTGTGCTCATGAAGACAGTTCTCCTTGTTGTCGGCAAGACCACAAATCCGCATTTCGTTTCCTCAATAGAGGAATATTGCCAGCGTCTTGCCCACTATACCAACTTCGAAATCGATGTGATACCGGAGTTGCGGCAGACGCGCGCCCTTTCCGTCTCCCAGCAGAAAGAACAGGAGGGCTCTCTCATCCTCAGTCGCATTCAGGCGGGCGACCGTGTCATCTTGCTCGACGAGCACGGCGTGGAGCGCCGCAGCGTGGATTTTGCCTCGTGGCTGGAAAAACGTCTGGCTTCCGGTGCCCGTCGTCTGCTTTTTGTTGTGGGAGGTCCTTACGGCTTTTCTGAATCGGTATACGCCCGTGCCGATGAGAAGATTTCGCTCTCGCAGATGACGCTGTCGCATCAGATGATACGCCTGCTGTTTGTTGAGCAGCTCTACCGCGCCTTCACCATCCTCCACAATGAGCCCTACCACCACGAGTAGCATTCGACTGTCAAACGTTAAAAGAAAAACTGCACAAACAAGATGAAAAAAATATCCACTGTCTCTTTTGCCATAGCATTGTTGTCTGTTGTTCTGGCGGTGGCAGGATGCAAGCCTGCCGGTGTTGACACAAAGCAGATGTCCGGTACGATGGATGCCCCAATACCCTCGGATATGATGCCCGACAGTGTTCAGCAGGCATTGGCCAGGGCATTTAAATACCATTGCCATGAGTTGCTCAGCGACACGGCAAACGACATCAGCGTATCAAGTATCGATGAAATAGACGAAACATCAACGGAGGGCTACGGCATCGAGGTGACGAAAGGTGCGATGTCAACCACCTTCCCCGATATCCGCAACACCCGCAACCCGCAGGCAGGCTACAATGCATCCACGGGCGACCTCTGGCTGACCAGTTCGGCGATGGAGGGTACGGGAGTTCGCGTGGAGTGGCTTTATCAGATTCGCTTCGGCGAGAACGGGTCGGCATATATAAAGACTGTTGTCAACCCCTACCGTGTGCAGCAGGAATTGCTACAGCGCTTGCGTTATACCATCGTGGGTGATAGCGTCTCGTTTTACGATGGGGACAAACTGTTGGCGACAGCCGCCAACACCGTCAGGGATATGGGCGGTTTTGACGACGAACAGCCGTTGTGGATAGGCGAACAGCTGTACTATGATGTCAGCGGTGACGCACCGAGGCTCATCTTCATTCCGGGTGTGAAATTCACTACGGGTCTTGTGCTGACCTACGATGATATGCCTGAATTGTCCGCTCTCGTCATGATTGACGAAAACGGAAAGTTAACCATCCGTGAAATTGGTAGATAGCTAGTAGATAGCTAGTAGGTAGGTCTAAGATAACTCCTGCCACTTCAGTTCGCACGTATTTTGGGGAAATTTTTGAGCAGGCGAAACGTTTTCTTGATTGTTGTTTCAGAATATCCGGCAGAACTCCAGTTCACCTCCAATTAATCTCATATCCATATCCAATTCATCTAACGGACAACCTCTAAGCAGCGACTGACCATCTCCCGTTGTTGTCCGCTTGTTGTTCAGTTGTTGTCCAGTTGTTGTCCAGTGTTTGACTGAACAACAACTGAATAAGAACAGCACAAGAACTGGACAACACTTAGAGGAACTTTAGAGGCAGACAAGAGGAATGACAGAGAAAAATTGGAGAAGAATTAGAGAAGAATTAAAGAAGAATTAAAGAACAACTTGATGCCCTTTACAACAACTTGAAGGCGTAGCCCTCATCGCGAAGCCATTCGAGAGCGGGACGGAGCATAACCCTCAGTTTGTCGATGCTCTTGAGCGAGTCGTGGAAGGTGATGATGGAACCCGGACGGGTATAGCGCTTCACATTGTGCAGGACATCCTCCGCCGTGAGCAGCTTGGAATAGTCGCGCGTGACGAGATCCCACATCACCACCTTATAGCCCGAATAACGCAGGGTGCGATACTGCACAAGACCCATGTAGCCGTGCGGCGGCCGGAAAAGGTCAACACTCCGGCGCGGCGTGAGCGTCTTGAAAAGACGGTCGCAACGATAGACGTTGGCAAGATATTTCCAAGAGAGCCAGCGTATGCCGCCGATGTGGTTGAAGGTGTGGTTGCCCACACGATGGCCGCGACGCAGCACATCGAGATACAGTTCGGGATACTTGCGCACGTTGTCGCCCACCATGAAGAAGGTGGCCTTGATGCCCAGTTCGTCCAAGAGGTCGAGCACAAAGGGCGTCGCCTCGGGGATGGGCCCGTCGTCGAAGGTCAGATAAACCGCCCTGTCCGACGGGTCCATGCGCCAAAGGGCATGCGGATACAGCCAACGCAGAAAGCGTGCAGGTTGTTCGATGAACATCAGTAGAGACCCGGGAAGCGTGAGCTGTAAAGGTTGAACATCTCGTCAAACTCCTGTGTGCGTGAGGAGTGGGCACGCTCCATGATGTCGATGGCATTGTTCATATAGTAGAGAGCCACCATAATCTCATGGTTGGAAAGGCGCTGCATGTGAGGCGACATGTTGGCATACCAGCGGAGGTACTCTCCACAGGTGGTAGCTACCTTCTCGCAGATGTCTGAGGCCTTCTTGAAGTCGCCGCAGAATGTCCACACATTGGCAAGGTCGAGCGAACCGCTGTTATAGGAATGGGGCACGGTGGTCTCGGGGACGGCCTCTTCCGCCTTCTCCACCACCTTGCGCGCGCGTTCCATATCTCCTTCCTCTGCCAGTGCCATGGCGAGTGTGGCAAAGAGACGGCGGTGTGTCCAGCACATACGCATTACGGTCTCATCGAGATAGATGTCGGGATTGTCGATACCTCCGAAACGGAACTTCGTCATCAGATTCTCATACATGCGGTCCACGTCGATGGTGCGACCGGTCTCGTCAGTGTTCCAGGGGGTGATGCGGTTGGCCAGACCCTCCTGCACGAAATTACGGCCGAGATGTCCGAAATTGTCGCTTCCAACGGTGATAGCCACATAGAGAGGGCGCTCCCAGTTGCAGCGGGCCAGCATCTCGTACATCATCAGTTCACTCTTATAGACGGCACGCTTGCCCTGGAGCGAAATCACCATCTTGTCGGGGATGCTGTCGCCGGCCATCATCATGCCGCTGCGCTTGACGGCCTCCTTGTCTACGGTGAGCACCATGCTGTCGGTGGGGAACACCTGAAGGTCGGGATTGTCGCTGAGAATCCAGTGCTCCAGGATGTTTGACAGTTCGTAGGGGTCGTCGCCCAGCATTGTGTGCATCGCCACGGGGTCGGATTCGTAGTACTGTATTGCCTGCTCCAGGAGATTGGGGCGCACGGGAATGCCCTCGCGCGTACCGCTTACGTAATCGATACGCTTCCACGAAATGGGTACGGAAGGCGAATTGTAGGCGGGGCGCTTCATCTGGTCGATATACCAGTCGGTCTGCAGATAGGAGAGGTTGCAGACGCGGGCATCGGTGCGGATGCCTTCCGTCTCCTGACAATACCACAGGGGGAAGGTGTCGTTGTCGCCGTTGGTGAAGATGACGGGATATCCCTTCTCCGGCAGCGACATGAGATAGTTCTGACCGAAATCACGGCAGGTGTAGCGGCCGGAGCGGTCGTGGTCGTCCCATGTTTGCGAAGCCATCTGTATGGGTACGAGTACGGCAAGACAGCTGATGAGAGCAGCATAGCGCTCGTTCTTGAGAGGACGGGAGAGGAGTTCCTTGATACCTGCCACACCAAGACCGCACCAGATGGCGAAGGCATAGAACGAACCGGCGTAGGCATAGTCGCGTTCGCGGGGCTGCATCGGTGTCTGGTTGAGGTATATCACGATGGCAAGGCCTGTCATGAAGAACAGGAAGAAGACCACCCAGAACTGCTTCACACCTTCGGGTACGAGGTCGGGATTCTTCTCGTCGCCCTTGCGGTATACCTGCCAGAAGAAACCGATGAGACCGAGAATAAGGGGCAGGCAGTAGAAGACGTTGTGTCCCTTGTTGGCCTTGAGGTCGGAGGGCATCAAAGACTGGTCGCCCAGGCGCAGGTTGTCGATGAAGGGAATGCCCGTGAGCCAGTTGCCGTGCTCGGGTTCGCCGTTGCCTTGAAGGTCGTTCTGACGACCGGCGAAGTTCCACATGAAGTAGCGCCAGTACATGAAGTTCAGCTGGTAGGAGATGAAGAAACGCAGATTTTCCCACTGCGTGGGCATCTTCACCGTGACGCGCTCTCCGCAGCGATCGGCAGACACGTTGTAGCCCTTCACACCGCCCAGCCAGTCCTCGTAGGCTTTGGCATGACGGTCGGAATACATGCGGGGGAAGAGCATGTTTTGTCCGTAAACATAGTCGATATTGTATCGCTGTATCTCGTAACGGTCGGGTTCATCGGCTGACTTCTTCTCTTTGCGCTGGTAGACAGGGGCACCCATTGTGGAAACGGGAGTGCAGTAGTTGCCTTCGGGCTTGAGAAGCACCTGCGAATTGTATGCCTGTCCGTAGAGCAGTGGACGGTCGCCGTACTGCTCACGGCCCAGATACTGCCCCAGGGTGAAGATGTCCTCGGGAGAGTTCTGGTCCATCGGTGTGTTGGCTGTGGAACGGATGACGATTACGGCATAGGACGAATAACCTATCATCAGCATCAGCATGCAGAGCAGCGAGGTGTTCATGACGCGTGTGGATACCCACATCTTGCCGTCCTTGCCGCGATGACGCAGCAGGACATAGAGCAAACCGAGCACGATGACACCGACGAAAACGCTTGTGATGCCGTAGCTGTAGAACGGTATGCCGAGCAGACCTACGGAAAGCAGATACGATATGTTCATGCGTATGCGGCTCTTCTCCTGGTGTGTCTCCCAGATAGCCCACAGAATGACTGCGACGAGGAGGGCGATATAGACCACAAGACCGGTGTTGAAGGGGAAGTTGAGAGTGTTGACAAACAGCAGTTCGAACCAGCCGCCCACCTTAACGATGCCGGGCACGACACCATAGAGCACAGCTGCCACGAGGAGGAAGCTCACAAAGAGGGCGATGAGGCTTCCCTTGAGTGTTGCCACCGGGGTCTTCTTGTAGTAGAAGATGAGTACCAAAGCGGGCAGACAGAGCAGGTTGAGCAGGTGAACACCGATGGAGAGACCCGTCAGGTATGCGATGAGGATGAGATAGCGGTCGGAACCGGGCTCATCGGCATGGTCTTCCCACTTGAGCATCAGCCAGAACACAATCGCCGTAAACAGCGAGGAATATGCATACACCTCACCCTCGACAGCAGAATACCAGAACGTGTCGGAGAAGCAGTATATCAGTGCACCCGTGAGCGCAGAGGCCTCAATGGTGATGCACTGCGTGAGGGTCTTCACCTGACCGTCTTCGCCCACCAGTTTGCGCGCAAGATGGCTGATGCTCCAGAACAGGAACAATATGCAGAGCGCAGAGAACAGGGCACTCATGATATTGACCATGTAAGCCACCTGGGTGGGGTCGTTGACAAACTGTGTGAACAGGTTTGCCGTGAGCATGAAGAACGGTGCCCCTGGCGGGTGGCCCACTTCCAGTTTAAAGGCTGTAGTGATAAACTCGGGGCAGTCCCAGAAACTTGCCGTAGGCTCCACCGTCGTGCAGTAGGTGAAAGCGGCAACGGCAAATGTCAGCCACCCCATGAGTGTGTCGATGAGTTTGAAGTTTTTCATATTGCAGAAACAAACATTATAAGTATAGCATAGCGAACAGCCTTACCGATGGTGATGGATACGGCTGTGATATATGGATTGGCACGCATGAATCCGAGTGTGACGGACAGCACGCTGCCGAAGACAGGAAGAAAACACAGGGCTCCCACCCATGCTCCACGTCCCTGAAGCCACCGTTGCATGCGCTCCACCTTCTCGCGCTTCACATGGGCATAGCGCTCTATCCACTCCATGCGGCCGAGAGTGCCGAGGCCGTAGTTGAACATGCTGCCCAGCGAGTTGCCTACTGTGGCAGACAGGAACAGCGGCCAGGGTTCCAAACCGGCAAGCAACAGAGCCACCACCACCGTCTCGCTGGAGAAGGGGAAAATGCTGCCGGCAAGGAAAGCGCTTACCGTCATGCCCCAATAGCCGTATTGTATGAGAAAATCTATGACACTTTCCATGTGGTAGACCTTTTGTACAGAAGCGGTGAGAGACTTACGGCAAGTCCTCCGATGAGGGAGGGATAATGCAGAGGGAAGACGAGAAGCAGTAGCCAGAGGGCGATGCTGTCGTACACCTCGATGTTTGTGAGCAGACGCTCACGTATCTTGTACCTGTAGCGAGTCTTGAAGAAATGGCGTATTCCGAATATTCCTATAAGGGTGTATGTCACCCATGTGACAACCTGCCACACGGAGAAGCTGCAGATGTATTCCAGGAAATACGTAAGAGGGTAGGCAGATGTGGCGATGACCGCCAATGGAGGTCTTACCGTGAAAGCATACCGTACCGAGTCGAAATACGCGTAGTTGCCGAGATATACGCAGATGCCCGTGATGGCAACGTATGGTAACGTAATACCCATGAAACCGGCCCAAAAGCTGCGCCATGTGATGTTACGCATCACCAAACCGAGATAACACAGGAAAAAGGGAATGAGACACAGCAGCCACGGAGTCACGATGCATGCCAACCCGAGAAAAAAGAAAGCATGGAATGTGTCGACGACGGGCTGCTCTACTTTGTAGCACATCCGGAGCGAGAGGTGAGCCAGGAGTATGGCACCGGCAGTGAAAAGCGTTAACCAGAGACTGTCGCTCCCGGTGAGAGCGAGAACTGTCATCAATATGGTGATAATGGCATTCAACATCTGCTGTCCGGAGTAGTCTCAGCGTTTATTTGAGCAGGTCCTGTCCGATATCATGACGGAAATATCTGCCCTCGAACACTATCTTTACGGCTTCCGTCATACTCTTTTTCAGAGCCTCTGCCTGTGTGGCACCATAGGAGGAAACAGCAATGACGCGCCCGCCGGCTGTCACCGTCTTGCCGTCCTTTTGTGCTGTGCCGGCGTGGAACACCACAGAGTCGGGGTTCTTGATGTCACTTATTCCCGTAATCTCAAAGCCTTTTTGGTATGCACCGGGATAGCCGCCGGAAACCAGCATGACACATACGGCACTGCGTTCGTCGAACGTCAGTGTGCGCTCATTGAGATTGCCTTCTGCCACGCCTTCCAGCAGGTCCACCAAGTCGCTCTTTATGCGGAGCATCACCGTCTCTGTCTCCGGGTCTCCCATACGGCAGTTGTATTCAATCACCTTAGGTTCGCCGTCCACATTGATGAGGCCGAAGAAGATGAATCCCTTGTAGCATATTCCTTCTGCGGCAAGTCCTTCCACGGTGGGACGTATGATGCGATTTTCCACTTTCTCCATCCACTCTTTTGTGGCGAACGGTACGGGAGAGACGCTGCCCATGCCGCCGGTGTTGAGACCGGTGTCTCCCTCTCCGATGCGTTTATAGTCTTTCGCTTCGGGAAGTATCTTGTAGTTGCGCCCGTCGGTGAGTACGAAGACGGAACATTCGATACCGCTCATGAATTCCTCGATGACCACCCGTGAGGATGCGCCTCCGAACATGCCGGAAAGCATCTCTTCAAGTTCCTTCTCAGCTTCTTCCAAAGTGGGCAGGATAAGTACGCCCTTGCCTGCACAGAGACCGTCGGCCTTGAGGACATACGGGGCTTTCAGTGTGCGAAGGAATGCCTTTCCCTCTTCCAGCGTTTCGCCCGTGAAGGTGCGGTATGCTGCTGTGGGGATGTTGTGACGGAGCATGAAGGCTTTTGCGAAATCCTTGGAACCTTCCAGAGTGGCTCCTGCTTTGGAGGGACCTATTACCGGTACGCGGCACAAATCGGGGTCTGCCTTGAAAAAGTCATAGATGCCTTTCACCAAAGGGTCTTCCGGACCTACCACCACCATGCCGATGCCGTTCTGGAGGGTGAACTCGCGTATAGCGTTGAAATCATCGGCTTTTATGGGGACATTCTCTCCGCATCCGATGGTTCCGGCATTACCCGGAGCGATATACAGTTTGTCACATTTTGGACTCTGGCTGATTTTCCAAGCCATAGCGTGCTCACGACCGCCGCTGCCTAAAAGTAGAATCTTCATTTTAAGTAGTCTTCAAAGTATCTTGTAATACGTTCATGCAAATGTATCCGGTCCTTGCCGAACATGTTGTGTTCGTCACCCGGATAGACGAAATAATCGGGCTGTGTACCCACATCAATACACTCCCTGATGAATGACAGGGCGTGCTGAGGCACAACCACGGGATCTGCGCCTCCGATGATAATTTCGAGGCGTCCCTTCAGTTGGTCGGCACGCTCCTTGAGGTCGCATTTCTTGTAGCCCTCAGGATTCGACTGCGGAGTACCCATATAACGCTCTCCGTACATCACCTCGTAGTATTTCCAGTCGATGACCGGTCCTCCCGCAACTCCCACCTTGAACACCTCGGGGTAAGTGAGCATGAGATTAATGGTCATATATCCTCCATAGCTCCAACCGTGCACACCGATGCGGTCGGCATCCACATACGGGAGTGTTTTCAGGAATTTCACGCCTTCCATCTGATCCTCCCTCTCCACGATGCCAAGCTGATGGAATGTGACCTGTTCGAAATCTCTTCCGCGCCATTCCGCACCGCGATTGTCAAGCACAAATATCAGATAACCCTTCTGTGCCATGTAGACCTCCCAGCCGCGCATATCCCAATGCCACGAGGCATCCACGTTGTGGAGATGGGGACCACCGTAGACATACACCACAGTCGGGTAGCGTTTTGCAGGGTCGAAGTTTGTCGGTTTTACCATGCGGTAGTAGAGATCCGTCTGTCCGTCTGCGGCTTTTATGCTTCCCGATGTTATCTCAGGCACGTTGAATTCGCTCCACGGGTCTGATGCCGTGAGCAGATTCTTCTGCTTTCCGGTGGTGGTGTTGATGAGGTTGATGCTGCGGGGTACGTCCGGAGCTGTGTAGTAGTCCAGCGCCTGTGTGCCGTCCTCGGAGAGCCGCACATCGTAGTGAACGCCACACTCATCGCCGAGAGATTTCGTGCGCCCATTCAGGTCTACGCTGTATAATGTCGCAGTACGCGGGTCGCTGGTGTTGGCAATATAGATGACGGTCTTTTTCTTCTTGTTGAATCCCAGGAGGTGCTGCACCACCCATGCTCCTTTGGTCAGCTGCACGGGTTCGGAGAGCTTCTTCACGTCAATGAGATAAAGATGATTGTAACCGTCTTTCTGACTCTGCATCACGGCCTTTGTCTCATCCCACGGCAGGAAAGAGAGTCCTGTCAGCGGTTGCACGTATTTTTCGTGCTTTTCCTCGTAGAGTGTAGTCACAGGTGCTCCAGTCTCTGTATCATACGCCACAAGGCGGAGATGATTCTGTTCGCGGTTCAGGTGGAAGATATAAAGTGTCTTGCCGTCCGGGCTCCATGAGAGGTTGGTGTGATACTCGCCGTCTGTCTTCAGCCACACAGTGCGTTGCTCCTTCACCTTGTATATGCCCACAGTGACCACATGGCTTGTCTCTCCTGCCATAGGGTAGTGGCAGGTTTTGGTTGTGGCGATGCGTGTGGTGATGTCTACGAGCGGGAAGTTGGGCACCATCGACTGATCCATGCGGTAGAAGGCCAGTTGTTCGCCGTCCGGGCTCCAGAAAGTGCCTTTATAGATTCCGAATTCATCGCGATGCACAGAAGTGCCGTATACGATATTCTCGGAATCATCAGTGCTGCCGTCGGTCGACACCTGGAGCGTCTCGCCGTCCTTGGTGAGAACGAAGAGATTACCCTTTACGGTGAAAGCCTTGTGGGCACTTGCTTTAGATTCGTCCACATTCTTCGCATCTTTCGGGAGACGCTCATCTTCAGCTTCTTCCTCCTTACCCTCCAACAACGTGTTTCTGTTCCAATGATAGTCGCGGTTTTCCGGTCGCAACTGTTCATAGGTGTCACCTCCGGGAAGAAGGTCGTCCAGCGTGAAAGGTTTTTGCGCCTCAGTCACGATGCTCAAAGCGAAGGCCACGGTTGCTGCCGCCACGAGGTTTCTTGTCGTCATAGTTTTTGCGTGGTTTCCTGTCTTTATCGAACGGTCGACGTCTGTCCTCGTCGAATTGTCTGCGCGGACGTTTGTCGTCGTCAAAGCGTCTGCGTGGTTTCTCGTCATCATCAAAGCGTCTGCGAGGCTTCCTGTCGTCATCGTCAAAACGCCTGCGAGATTTCCTGTCGTCATCGTCAAAGCGCCTGCGAGGTTTCCTGTCGTCATCGAAGTGTCTGCGTGGGCGCTCTTCGTCCTGCTCTCCGATGCGTTCCTTGAATTCGCGATGCTGTTTGAATTTTCTCTGGGCCATGTCGCGACGGTCTTCTCTCGTCTTGATGTCGCCTCCACCGGCTCTCATATCGTTGAATTTGCCGGAGAATATCTGATATTTCCTTAGTTCGCATTCCAACGACCCGTTATAGAGAGGTATCCTTCTGGATGGTTTGAGACCGATTTCATCAAAACACTCCTCGCGATAGCTTAGTATCCAAGCCTCTCCGTCAGTGAAGTTGTGTTTGAGTTTAGCACCGATGAGTTTGTAAAGTCCCAAAAGGTCAGGTGCGGAGATACGTTCCCCGTAGGGAGGATTGGTGATGAGAATACTCGGTTTGGCAGGCGTTTCGAAGTTCTTTATGTCGCGCTGTTCGATAGTTATCTCTTTCGAAAGTCCTGCAGCTTTCACATTGCGTGTAGCGATTGCCACGGCGTGCACGTTGATATCGTATCCGTAGATGTGGTGGTTGAACGGATGTTCGTCTGAGTCGTCGTTGTATACACGCTCGAATAGTTCCCGGTCGAAATCGGACCACTTCTCAAAGGCGAATTCCGAACGGAACACACCCGGTGATATTCCTCTCGCAATGAGAGCGGCTTCAATCGGGAAAGTGCCGGAACCGCACATGGGATCGATGAAGTCGCACTCGCCCCTCCATCCCGTCATGAGTATGATGCCAGCCGCCAGTACCTCGTTGAGCGGAGCCTCCACCTGTTCCGTGCGATAGCCGCGGCGGTGCAGACTCTCTCCGGAAGAGTCAAGAGCCAGAGTGCAGTCGTATTCGGCCACATGGATGTGCAGTTGCAGGTCGGGATTCTTCAGACGTATATTCGGACGGTCGCCAGTCTTCTCGCGCATCTGATCTACGATGGCATCCTTCACCTTGTAGGCCACCATCTTGGAGTGGCGGAATTCGCTGGAATATACCACACTGTCCACAGCGAATGTGGTGCGGTTGGTGAGGTATTGTGTCCAGTCGATACTTTTCACCGCATCATACACCTCGTCTGCCGTCTTGGCGCGGAAATGCATAATGGGCTTGAGGATGCGTATTGCCGTGCGAAGCTGTATGTTGGCACGATACATCATTTCCTTGTCGCCGGTGAAAGCCACCATGCGACGTCCAATCTCTATGTTGTTGGCCCCCAGATGAGTGAGCTCTTCGGCCAACACGTTTTCCAACCCCTGAAGGGTTTTTGCTATCAGTTCAAATTCCATTTGGCAAGCGTTGTGTCAGTATCTGTCCCGGTTGTGTACTCTCCGTCACCCACAGATTGCCGCCGATGGATGTTCCCTGAGCAATGGTGATGCGTCCCAGCACTGTGGCATTGGAGTATATGATGACATTGTCTTCGATAATCGGATGACGGGGGATGCCCTTGATGGGATGTCCGTTCTCGTCAAGGGGAAAACTCTTTGCTCCGAGCGTCACGCCTTGGTATATCTTCACATGGTTGCCGATGATACACGTGGCACCAATCACCACGCCGGTACCGTGGTCTATTGCAAAGTGATGTCCGATCTGTGCTGCGGGATGTATGTCGATTCCGGTCTCCGAGTGGGCCATCTCCGTGATGATGCGGGGAATGAGTTCCACTCCCAACGACAGCAGGCTGTGTGCCACGCGGTAGTTGGTGAGGGCCTTAATCGCCGGGTAGCATAAGATTACTTCGTCCGTACTCTCTGCTGCGGGGTCTCCGTTGTACACGGCCTCCGCGTCGTATTCCAGCATTTGCTTGATTTCCGGCAGCGATTGCATAAATTTATCCACAGTGTCTGCATCTACCTGTCTCTGCAGGAGAGTGCGGATGCGCTGCAGTTTCAGTTCCGTCTCGTCGCAACGGATACCTGTCACGCTGTAGAATTCGGGGAAGAATACCGAGCGGCACAGGTCCACCATCTCGCGTATAGCTGGTAGCGACGGGCATTTCATTGTTGTTTTTACCATATAATAATGCTAATTCGGCCGCAAATTTACTGCTTTTCCCTGATATGTAGGACAAAAAGTCCCGTTCACTTTTGCCTTTTCACTTTAATTTTGTACTTTTGTGCCCGAATTAAGGATTTGTAACTATGGAAAAAGTACCGGTACTGCTTCTTACGGGTTATCTCGGCAGTGGCAAGACAACACTTCTCAATCGTATTCTCAACAATCGTCGCGGCATACGTTTTGCCGTTATTGTCAACGATATCGGTGAAGTTAATATCGATGCCTCCCTCATTCAGAAGGACGGTGTGGTGAATCAGGCAGACGATTCCCTAGTGCCGCTTCAGAACGGCTGTATCTGCTGCACTCTAAAGATGGACCTCGTGGAGCAACTTCACGACATTGTGTCTGCGGGCAAGTTTGACTATATCGTCATTGAGGCAAGTGGCATCTGCGAACCAGCCCCCATTGCCCAAACGATATGTTCCATCCCCACTATGGGACCGCAATACACAGAAGGCGGTGTGCCCCAGCTCGACTGCATAGCCACAGTTGTAGATGCCATGCGTATGAAGGATGAATTCAACGGCGGCAATGACTTGCTAAAACCCTCTATTGACGAGGAGGATATTGAAAACCTCGTGATTCAGCAGATAGAGTTCTGTAACCTGATACTTCTCAATAAGGCCAGCGATGTGACCAAAGAGGAGCTTGGTCGCATCCGTGCTGTCATAGAGAATCTGCAGCCGCACGCCCGCATCGTTGAATGCGATTACGGCGATGTGGATTTCGATGACCTCCTTTATACGGGTCTCTTCGATTTTGAGAAGGTGGCCACCTCTGCCGCTTGGATAGAGGCTCTCGAGGGTCATCATGATGACGATGACGATGATGACGACGATCACGATCACCATCACCATCACCATGATGAGCACGAACATGAGCATGAACACGAGGGGCACGAACACCACCATCACCATCATCACCATCATGATGAAGGTGAGGCGGAGGAATACGGCATCGGCACTTTTGTATGGCAGCGCCGCGCACCGATGGATCTGGGACGCTTTGATCATTTCGTGGCCCGTCTGTGGCCTAAGAATATCATCCGTTGCAAGGGTATCTGTTATTTCAAGTCGGAGCGTGACACCTGCTATCTTTTCGAACAGGCAGGTCGTCAGGTGCAGCTGAAAAATGCGGGACTCTGGTATGCCACTATGCCAGAAGACGAACTGGAAGAACTGATGGCTCGCCAGCCGGACCTGCGTCGCGACTGGGACGAGTACTACGGCGACCGTATGCAGAAACTTGTCTTTATCGGCCAACATCTCGACAAGGAAGCTATTGCCACTCTCCTCGATGCCTGTCTCGTGGATGATTAACAAGCTTAGTATCACATTTTAACGTTACAAAATACTATGAACGCTAAAGTCAGTATTATCATGGGCAGCACCAGCGATCTGCCCGTAATGGAGAAAGCAGCTAAATTTCTCGATGAAATGGATATTCCTTTCGAGATGAATGCCCTCTCTGCCCATCGCACTCCCGATGAGGTGGAGGATTTTGCAAAGGGGGCAGAGTCGCGCGGTCTGAAAGTCATCATTGCCGGCGCTGGTATGGCAGCAGCACTTCCCGGTGTAATAGCTGCCAACACCACAGTACCCGTCATCGGTGTGCCCATCAAAGGTATGCTCGACGGTCTTGATGCCATGCTGTCAATCATTCAGATGCCTCCCGGCATTCCTGTTGCCACAGTCGGAGTCAACGGTGCACAGAATGCCGCCATCCTTGCAGCAGAGATGTTAGCTCTTTCCGATGAGGCTTTAGCTGCAAAACTGAAGACTTATAAGACCGGCCTTAAAGTTAAGATTGTAAAGGCCAACCAGGAGCTTTCTGAGATAAAATATAAAAATAAGGTAAACTGATGAGAAGACAAACCCGTGAGGTGCGGGTGGGCGGCATTGCCATCGGAGGCGGCAATCCCATCCGTGTGCAATCCATGTGCACCACTTCCACCATGGATACCGAGGGCAGTATAGCACAAACACTGCGTATCGCCAAAGCTGGCGGTGAATTGGTGCGTCTTACTACTCAGGGTACCCGCGAAGCGGAGAATATGCGTCTCATATCCGAGGGTGTGCGTCGTGCCGGCTGTCAGGTGCCTCTCGTGGCTGATGTGCATTTCAATCCCAATGTTGCCGATGTGGCTGCACTCTACTGTGAGAAGGTGCGCATCAATCCCGGCAACTACGTTGATGCTGCCCGTCAGTTCAAGCATCTGGATTATACTGATGAGGAATATGCAGAAGAGCTCGCCAAGATAGAGGCGCGCCTTGTTCCGTTTCTCAACACTTGTCGTGAACATCATACCGCAATACGTATCGGAGTGAATCACGGCAGCCTCTCTGACCGTATCATGTCGCGCTACGGAGACACTCCCGAGGGTATTGTGGAGTCGTGTATGGAGTTTCTGCGCATCTGTGTAAGACACCGGTTTATGGATGTCGTCATCAGTATCAAGGCCTCAAACACGGTGGTGATGGTGCAGAGCGTCCGTTTGCTTGTGCGCGAAATGGAACGGGAAGGGATGGATTTCCCCCTTCATTTAGGTGTCACGGAAGCCGGCGAGGGTGAAGACGGACGAATTAAGAGTGCTGTCGGCATCGGTGCCCTGCTCACGGAGGGTATCGGCGACACGATACGCGTATCGCTTTCCGAGGAACCCGAATGCGAGATTCCTGTGGCTCGAAAACTTGTCGGTTTTATCGATGAATGCGCCCGTTTGCGCGCTGTCGCAGAGCAATCCATAAAGGACGATACCATTACTCTTATGCTCACGGCAGATAGTCTTGAGGACTTGCAACTTAAGGCAGCGATGGCGGTAGGTGCCCTGCTTATTGACAAAAAGGCCACCCGGTTGCGTCTTGTTTGCGAAGGATTTGAAGGAGAATGTCTGCAGAGTCTTTCCGACAACATCCTGCAGGCAGCCCGTGTGAAGTTCGTGAAGACAGAGTACATCTCATGTCCGGGATGTGGCCGCACGCTCTACGGCTTGCAGGAAACGATTGCCCGCATCCGTGCCGCAGTGTCGGCTCGCGAGAAATCCGATCATCCCTTTGTGAACGGCAACGGTGAGCGTGTGTTCCTCAAGATAGGTATCATGGGTTGTATCGTCAACGGTCCTGGGGAGATGGCCGATGCCGATTACGGCTACGTGGGAGCGGCGCGCGGCAAGATATCCCTTTACAAGGGCAGGGAGTGTGTTGAGAAAAATATTCCCGAGGAAGAGGCTGTAGAGCGTCTCATGGCATTCATCGAGAACGACTTGCGTCAATAGTCGAAGGCACTTCCTCCGGCAAATTCTCTCAGCAGCGATACCATCGGCACCTGTTTCGACGGCAGGCGGCGGAAGTATTGCATGATATCCTTCAGACGACAGGCGTCCTCGTATCTTTCTTCGCCCGGTTTTACGCTTTCCACCAAAGGCATAGCCTGTGTGCGTATTACTGATATCTCGTAGAGCAGCGACGAGTTGAAGAATACATCGGCCTCTTCACGGAAGGGCAGTATCCATTTCTCCTCTCCGCGTATCACGCTTGGGAAGCGGTGCAGTATCTCCGAGGCATTCTGTCCTCTGTATTTGGAGTCGCGTATGAGCCGGCGCATCAGTCGCAGGTCCTTTGTGGAAAGATAGTTCTCGCCGTCCAGCGATATTGTGGTGACGGGCGAGACGTAGATGCGGAACTTGTATTTGTCCTCCACAAGCTGCGTGAGCTGCGGATTCAGAGCGTGTGTCCCTTCTATCAGCAGTACATCGGAGTAGGATATATGCATGGGCTTTTCTCTCCATTCGCGCTTCCCGTTCGCGAAATTAAAGCGTGGCATCATCACCTCTTTGCCATTCAGCAGTCCGGCCATTGTCTCACCGAAAAGCTTTGTGTCCAGACAGTCGAGCGACTCGAAATCATACTCCCCGTTCTCGTCCAGCGGTGTGTCCTCGCGGTTGACGAAAAAGTCGTCGGTGGAAATGCTGTGCGTGCGCAATCCGCATGCTGTCAGTGTGATGGAGAGTCGCTTGCACGTCGTGGTCTTACCGCTGCTGGAAGGGCCGGCCAGCAACACCAGGCGCGCTTTCTTTTTCACAATGGCATCGGCTATCTCGCATATCTTTTTGTCCTGGAATGCCTCGCTCACGTTGATGATGTCTGTGGCGCGACCTTCCGTGATGGCCTGGTTGAGGTCGTCCACGGTGTGAATACCCAGCACGTTCTGCCATTTTTCCTGTTCCTCTTTGCAGCGCCGTTTGTGTTGCTCTGTCTTGGTCATATTTGTTTAAAGATGGTTTCTAAATGCAAAAATAACAAAAAATCAGCATTATTTTGAAAAAAAGCCGTACCTTTGCGTCCGAAAATCGAAAAAATAGTGTAAAAAAATGAATAAAATTAGTTATGCACTTGGGTTGGGCATTGGCCAGCAACTCAAAAGTATGAATATCGAGGATTTCTCCATTGAGGAATTTTCCCGCAGCATCAGCGATGTTATGGCAGGCCGTCCTACCGAAATGAGTGCCCGCGAGGCTCAGGTGATGCTCAATGATTATTTCACCAAGCAGCAAGCTGCCCAGGCCGGTAAGGCAAAGGAAGAGGGCAAGGCATATCTTGAGGAAAATGGCAAGAAGGCCGGAGTGGTTACAACCAAGAGCGGTCTCCAGTATGAGGTGCTCCAGGAGGGTGCGGGCCGTTCACCCAAGGCTACCGATACTGTTCGTTGTCACTACGAGGGCCGTCTTATTGACGGAAGCGTCTTCGACAGCAGTTACCAGCGTGGCGAACCGGCCGATTTCGGGCTCAATCAGGTGATTGCCGGATGGACTGAGGGCGTGCAGCTGATGAAGGAGGGTTCCAAGTTCCGTTTCACCATTCCTTACATGCTTGCTTACGGAGAAGGCGGCGCTGGTGCCAGCATTCCTCCTTTTGCTACGCTTGTCTTTGATGTAGAATTGATTAAGGTATTATAAAAATAGATTGTCATGAAAAAGTTTTCTATTATCGCAGCCCTCGTTGTGGTTGCAATCGTTTCGTCCTGTGGTAACGGCACTCCCAAAGCCGACCTGAAAGAGGAATTGGACACTTTGAGCTATGCCGCCGGTATGACTCAGTCGCAGGGTCTCAAGAACTATCTCGCTGTGCAGATGGGTGTTGACACCACCTACATGGATGAGTTCATCAAGGGTCTCAACGAGTCTGCAAAGGCTGGCGACGACCCCAAGAGCAAGGCATACTATGCCGGTGTGCAGATTGGTCATCAGATTTCCAGTCAGATTGTCCGCAGCATCAACTATCAGCTCTTCGGTCCCGAGGACAGCGTCAATACTATAAGTGTTGACAACTTCCTCGCCGGTTTCGTTGCCGGTGTCACAGAGAAGGGCGGCCTGATGACTGTCCACGAGGCAGACAGCACCGCAATGGCCAAGTTCCAGAGCTTCCGTCAGAAGCAGATGGAGAAGGAGTATGGTGAGTGGAAAATCAAGAATGAGGAATATATGGCATCTGTTGCCAAGAAGGAAGGTGTACAGGCTCTGAGCGACGGCATCTTCTACGAGGTAGAGGTTGCAGGTAAGGGCGAGGTGCCCACAGCCGACAGCAAGGTGAAGGTAAACTATGAGGGTAAGCTCATCGACGGCACAGTGTTCGACAGCAGCTACAAGCGTAACGAGCCCGCCGTATTCCCCGTTGGCGGTGTGATTCCCGGTTGGGCAAAGGCTCTCCAAGCTATGCCTGTCGGCAGCAAGTGGACTCTTTACATCCCTCAGGAGCAGGCTTACGGTGCAGCCAACACAGGCGGTATGATTAAGCCTTATTCTGCACTCATATTCACTGTCGAACTGCTTGGTATTGAGAAGTAAGATATGAAGAAGTCGTTTCTCATTCTCCTTTGCGCCCTCCTGTGTCTCGGCACTCAGGCAGCAAAGAAGACCAAGAAGGGCAAGAAGGCGGATGTTGTGAAGGTGGACACCATCGACTCGCGCACCTTCGCCTACCTCCTTGGCTACGTCAACACACAGGGTCTGAAGCCCTATCTCGTGCAGCAGAAGGGTGTTGACACCACGTATATGGCCCAGTTCCTCGACGGTTTTGCTGTTAGGGAACTCACTCCAGAGGACAAGGCCTTTAAGGCTCGTATTGTCGGCACAGAGATACGTCAGGATGTAGAATCACGCATTCTCCCCAATTTCTCGAGACAGCTCAGCGATTCCGTCAAGGTGCTCTCCGATGAGGATTTCATCAAGGGTTTCGGTGATGCTCTTCGCGGTGAGCCTCTGTCCATTTCCCATGACAGTGCGATGCAGGCTATTGACAAGCAGTTCAAGTACTGGCGCGGCATCATGATGGAGAAGAAGTACGGTCCCAATCGCAAGGCCGGTGAGGAATTCCTCAAGGCCAATGCCAAGAAGGACAGCGTGCAGACCACAGCCAGCGGTCTTCAGTATAAGGTGCTCGTTGCCGGTACGGGTGATAAACCAACTGCCACCGATCGCGTCAAAGTGAACTACGAAGGCCGCCTTCTCGACGGTACTGTCTTCGACAGCAGTTACAAGCGCGGTGAGCCCGCCGTCTTCGGTGTGTCGCAGGTTATCAAGGGTTGGACGGAAGCTCTGCAACTGATGCCCGTCGGCAGCAAATGGGAACTCTACATCCCCCAGGAGATTGCTTACGGTGACCGCGAGCAGCAGAAGATACCTCCCTATTCGATGCTTATCTTCACAGTGGAACTCATCGAGATAGTGAAATAACGATTCCCCCGTTTCTGCGCGGGTAAAGAAAACAGGCGGCTCTTCGGAGTTGCCTGTTTTTTGTTTATTTTAATTTTTCAGACGCTTTTCAGACGCATTTCAAACGCGTTTCAGATGCCTTGCAGACACTTTTCAGACGGTTGTCAGAGCCCTTTCAAGGTCCTTTCAACACCCCTTCAGAGTCCTCTCAGAGTCTTACCAGAGCCTTATCAGATAACGAGCAGTTAACGAGTGGTATACGAGTGGACTACGAGTGGTGTACGAGATAACTCGTTAACTGCTCGTTATTTACTCGTAGTCTACCCGTACACTACTCATTATCTACTCGGGACGAGGTCGGAGGCTGGTGGGAAGGAGGTTGGGAGAGAATCATCCGTCACCTTGGAAAGTATGTGGATTTAAGTGACATTTTTTATCGTTTTTTATCGTTTTCTGCTACATTTTCAATAAAATAAGCGAAAAAAGTGGTAAAAAACAATCGTATACGCGCGTTAAATGAGGAAAAAGTTCTACTTTTGTAGCCGGAAAGCAATAATGGTCATGATGAACACAAAGGACATTGTGATCCAAGAAGGCGAAAAAAGACATTCTAATACACAACACTATGTCTAAAACAAAGGTAGTCCATCTCCGAATGGACGGTAAGAACTACTTCTTTGGGTCTGTTAAGGCCATGTTCGACACCATGGGGAAGGCAAAACTCGGTATGACCTACCGTTCTTTCCACTCTAACGTGAAGTTGCAGGAAGATGTCACTTACACGAACCGTCGCCGCGGGTACGAGATTACAATGTCGTACCTGATACAGGCCAAGAGCGGCAGAGGTCTCCAAGGCAGTGCGCGTGCAGCTCATGTCCTGAAGATGCAGCGTGAGGCCGGTATGATGCCGGATCCCACCACGTTCATGACGGAAGAGGGAATGAAGCATGCCCGCGTGGCTCCCGACGAACACCTAACTGGCAAGAAATCAGAGTGAGCCGAATCAGCAGAGAGTGCTGACGAAATAAAATGTCCCAAGCGCCGTTCGGCGGGTAAAGTTGATGATTTAGAGGAAGAACAGAAAAAACGACATATACAAAATGAGCAAATTGATGAAACCGGCTGGCTACAGGGCACAGTTGGATTTAAAACAGACAGAACTGGCAATCAAGAAGATAAAGGATTTCTTTCTGCAGAGCATAAGCACGGAGCTGAGATTGAGGCGCGTCACAGCTCCTCTTTTCGTGTTGAAAGGCTTGGGACTGAACGACGATCTCAACGGTGTGGAGCGTCCGGTCTCGTTTCCCATCAAGGATATGAACGAGGCAACGGCTGAAGTGGTGCATTCGCTGGCCAAGTGGAAGCGTGTGACGCTGGCCGACTACAAGATGGAGCCTGGCTACGGCATCATCACCGATATGAATGCCATCCGCGCCGACGAGGAACTCGACAATATACACTCGCTCTACGTTGACCAGTGGGACTGGGAGCGTGTGATGCGCCGCGAGGATCGCACACTCTACTATCTGAAGAAGGTTGTGCGCCAGATATACTCGGCCATACTGCGCACGGAGTTCTACATCTGCGAGACATACCCCCAGCTGAAGAGTTTCCTGCCGGAAGATGTCTATTTCATCCACTCGCAGGAATTGCTTCAGCTCTATCCCGACTTGACGGAGAAGGAGCGCGAGGATGCTATCTGCGAGAAATACGGCACGGTGTTCATCATGGGTATCGGCGGCAATCTGTCCAACGGAAAGCCGCACGACAACCGCGCTCCGGACTACGACGACTGGAGCACGGAGAACGAGGAGGGCTATCGCGGTCTCAACGGCGATCTGCTCATCTGGTATCCCGTCCTGGGACGCAGCATCGAACTCTCCTCTATGGGTATCCGCGTGGACAAGGACGCTCTGGAGCATCAGCTCGCCCTGCAGGGTAAGAACGAGCGCAAGAGCCTCTACTTCCACAAGCGCCTGATAGAGGGTTCACTGCCCCTGACCATCGGCGGCGGTATCGGTCAGAGCCGTCTCTGCATGGTGTTGCTCCACAAGGCACACATCGGTGAGACGCAGGCGTCCATCTGGCCCGCTGAGATGAGGGAAGAATGTGAGAAGTGCGGAATGAAGCTTATTTAGTTTATAAGTTGACGAGTTGACGAGTTGACGAGTTGATAGTTTAGAGATAATTTATAAATAATGGATTTACCAATCAAGATATTGTCTGTCGATGACGAGGTGGATTTGGAACTGCTGCTGACGCAGTATTTCCGCCGTAAGATACGCAAGGGAGAATATGAGTTCTACTTCGCCCACAACGGTTTGGAGGCTCTCAAGGTGATGCTGGAGCATCCCGATATCGACATCATACTCTCCGACATCAACATGCCGGAGATGGATGGACTGACTCTGCTGGCGCGCATCAACGAGATGCGCCGTCCCGGGCTCAAATGCATCATGGTGTCGGCCTACGGAGATATGGACAACATACGCCAGGCGATGAACTCCGGTGCCTTCGACTTTGCCACCAAGCCCATCGACCTGGACGACCTGCAGCGCACCATCGACAAGGCTGTGGAGCAGATTGCCTACGTGAAGGAGGCTGAGAAGGAGCGCGGCGAACTGCGCGACCTGCACAGCGACCTCTCTGTGGCGCGCGAGATACAGCACGCCATATTGCCCCGCGAATTCCGCATGCAGAAGATGCCGCTGGCCGATACCATAGACTTGCATGCCTCGATGGAGGCTGCGAAGGATGTGGGCGGCGACTTCTACGACTTCTTCCGCATCGATGATACACACATGGGATTCACGATGGCCGATGTGTCCGGCAAGGGTATTCCGGCTGCCATCTTCATGGCGGTGAGCCGTACGCTCATCAAAGCTACGGGGATGCACAACCTGTCATCGGCAGCTGTGATGCACGAGGCGAATAACATGCTGGCATCGGAGAGCCTGGACAGTATGTTCGTCACCGTCTTCTATGGCGTGATGGACCTGGAGACAGGACATGTTGACTATACAAACGCAGGGCACAACCAGCCCTATGTGTTGCATCCCGACGGTTCTGTGGAGGCATTGCCCACGCAGGGAAATATGGCGCTGGGTGCATTTGAGGGACTCGAATACAAGAGCGGCGAACTGACGCTGGCTCCTGGCGATATGCTGGTGACATACACCGACGGTGTGACGGAGGCGGAGAACGAATCGCACGAGCAGTTCGGCGAAGAGACATTGGCGGCTCTCCTGCCCAACTATGTGACGGCATCCGCCGCAGGAATGGTGGAAGGCATCCGCAGTCAGGTGCAGAACTTCGTGGGCGGAGCTCCTCAGAGCGACGATATCACGGTGCTGGTGATTAAGAGAAAGGGTTGAGAGTTTAGAGCGGAGTGTTTGGAGATATGAATAGAGGACATCTCATAGTGCTGGTAGGAATTGTGGTCGCGGGACTTGTTATCGCGGCAGCATACTATTTAGGCATGATGAGAGGTGTGGAGACTGACGAGCAGCGCTTCGTAAATATGCAGGCGGAACTGCAGCGACTGAAAGAAGGTGAGGAGAAAGCCTCTGTGGCAAAGCGTGTGGCCGAACAGATGGAGGAAATCGCCCGCGATCAGCGTATGATGTCGGATGCCCAGCGCGACAGCGCAGAGAAGCAGCGCCTGCTGGCTGAGGAATATGCCCGGGAGGCACAGCGTGAGAGCGAACTGGCACGAGAGGCAGAGGCGAAAGCCAATGCTGCGCGACAGGAGGCGGAAGCCGCATCACAGGAGGCACAGCGCGAGAGGGCCAAGGCCGAGGAGAAGGAGTTGGAGGCTCTGCGCTCGAAGAACGATGCCGACACACTGGGCTACAGAAATCTGGCACGCACACTGGGCAACGCCTCGGTGCTGGCGCGCGAGAACGATAACCTCACGCTGGCTCGCAAACTGGCTCTGACATCGTGGTATTTCCAGGAGAAATACGGTGACGACAAATATCAGGCCGAGGTGTTCCGTGCCCTGGTGAGCGATGATGTCGTGGAGACGATGTCTCCGAGCCACAGCGCCGTGTATGATATAGATGTGTCGTCTGACGATAATTCGTTTGTTATCTGCACAGGCTACGGTGAGATAATGAGTTGGAAGGACCGTAAACTCAGTATGATATTCTCCGACAAGAAATACGATTGGAGAGGTATGGTACAGACGTCGGACGGAGTATGGGCACTGAATTTCAACGGCAGCCTGTGCTACATCAGTTACTCCGGCAAAATGGTGGAATACGAACTGCCCGGAGCAGAGTATTTCATGCTGAAGAAAATGCCCGACGGCAAACTGATGGCCTGCGCCCGTCATAGGGTGGTGATGTTCGATGTGCAGAAGCGTGTGCCCCTTGTGGTGAGGGAGGAACTTCAGAAGAGATTCAGCGTGATGGCTATCACACACCAGGAGGTGCTTTACTTCTTCAGCGATGGTTCGGTGGGTATCACGGAACTCGCCACCGGACGCTACAAGGCTTTGTCGTCGCTGGGCGGTGACGTTGTTACGGCAGCGCAGTACGACAGGCGTACGGATATGCTTTACATCGGACTTGCCTCAGGAAAGATACAGGTGATGAAGAAAGGCGGCGTGCTCTACAAACAGCTTACCGGTCACAAGGCTGCCATCATGGGTATGACACTTGTTGTAAAGGAGAATCTGCTACTGTCGATTGGGCGCGACAAGGAGTTGCATATATGGAATCTCGACAGGCTTGAACAGGTGAATAATGTTGTATCTACAAGTTATAGGTTCGATGTCTGGCCGATGTGTATCGAAGCCGTAGGAAGTAAGATGTTGTGCGGCATGTCGACAGGTAAGATAACACAATGGGAGCTCTCTATCAAGCAACTGGCAAAGGCCACCCGCGACAGACTGAAGGAAGGACTTAGCGAGAGCGAGTGGAATCACTACGTGGGCACCCGCGTGAAATATATGAAACTGAAATGAAGAAATTGAGAGTCATACAGATGCTTTGCCTTGTGTGCCTGCTCCTCGGGAGACAGGCAGATATGGCTGTGGCGCAGGTCTCGGGAGAGATTGTGGCTCTGCCGTTCTTCCATAATATACCGGCCAGTACGTTCAAGGCGCACAATCAGAGCATGGATATCATCTCCGACAAGGAGGGACGCATCTATGTTGCCAACTTCGAAGGTCTCGTGGTGTGGGACGGTGTGGAATGGAGTACGATATATTCACCGCGTAAGAGCCGCTTCACAAGCCTTATGTGTGACAAGGATAATCGTATCTGGGTGGGCGGACTCAACCTGCTGGGATGGGTGGAAGACCGTCATGACGGCGGCATCAATGTGCGTTATGTGGTGAGCGACAGCGTGGAGAGCACGCGTTTCGGTGAAGTGGCCCGCTTCTATGAGGACCAGCACGGAGTGGGTTTCGTGACAACAGCCGGAGAAGTATATCATGTGGATATGTCGAAGGGACAGCTGCGCGTGGCACACGAAAACAGAGGTGTACGACCCTCGAATGCCGTGAACCGCTGGGGTGACGTGGAGGTGCACGAGCGTTTGGTGCTGCCCGATGGCACAACGCTGATGGCCACAGTGACCTGTGGTGTGGTGGCGCTCAACAGGATGAGGGAGAAGATATGGCAGATGGACGAGTCGACGGGACTCTGCTCCAACAGCGTGGTGGCCTTGTGCTACGATGGAAAGGGTACGGTGTGGGGCGCCACGGAGAACGGTTTGTTCAATTTCTCCACATCGAAGGTATATACGCATTTCACGGAACAGGACGGACTGAAGGGGCAGGTGAACGCTGCGCTGTTGAGTGAGGACCGTCTTTTTGTGGGTACTCTGCAGGGACTCTTTGTGAGAGAAGCGGAGACATTCTCCCGTCTGCCCCAGATAACGCAGTCGTGCCAGGAACTGGTACAGACACCCGACGGCAAACCATTGATAGCAGCTGCGGAAGGTGTGTTCGTATATGAGGACGGAGTCATAAGACAGTTGTATAGCGACCACTACGCGCTTTCGCTCCACGTGCTTGACGAGGAGAGTTTTCTCTTCGGTGCTGCGGACGGAATATACAAAGGATATTTCGACGGCAGGAGAGCCGTGATGGTGGACAGCATCCCTTATGTGTATCGTTTCACCGAAGGAAAAGGTGACAGCCTTTGGATAACGGATACATACAGAAAGACCTATTGGTCGGAGGGCGGAAGGACTGCGTTTGTGGCCAAGGATAACAAGAATATCTCACCGTTGCTTGATTACACCGACGCTGCAGGACGCCATTGGAAGTGCCTGCCGAGCGACATGGGGCTGATAGATGCAGACTCCACTTTGAGTGTTACACAGATGGAGTGGTTGGAGGCTCTTAACAGTACGAGTGTGCAGAATATCATGGTGAACGGCGATGTTGCCTGGCTGGGAGGTGCATTCGGACTGATACGTCTGGATTTGAGAGAGGCGGCGAAAGAGCGTCCGATAATGCCGAAAGTGTATATAAGAACGCACAAGCAGCACGGACGCAGTCTGTCTATCTCTGTGGCAACGGATAAAACAGATTTCATCGGTAAGACACAATACAGTTACCGGCTCAGCCTTACAGACAACTGGAGTCCGTGGGGCGAAGACCAGGAGCTGGATTTCTATAATCTGTCATATGGCAGCCACACAATACAGGTGAGAGCGAAGACTCCGTATGGCAACGTGGTGGAGAGCGACAGGATGCTTATTGTACTCCGTCCGCCGTTCCTGGAGAGCGGATATGCCATCGCGATGTATATTGTGCTGGGACTTGTGTTGATATACGTCCTGTATAGATGGCGTGTGAACGTCATGATGAAACGACAGCTGAAATTGGAACAAATCGTGTCGGAGCGTACAAGGGATTTGAGAGAAGCCCAGAACGCGCTCATCAGACAGGAGCGCGAGGCGACGGTGGGTAAACTGACGAAGGGACTTATTGACCGCATACTCAACCCGATGAACTACGTGGGCAACTTCTCGCATCTCACGCGTGGACTCATCAACGATTTAAGGCAAGACATCGAAGCAGAGCGCGTAGCAATGTCGGCAGAAAGTTACGAGGACGCAGAGGATGTCCTCAATATGATGGACCAGAATCTGGAGAAGATAGAGCAGCACGGCCTCTCTACCACGCGTATCCTCAAGGCTATGGAGGAGGTTTTGAAGGAACGCAGCCGGGAGCGGCGGGAGACCGACCTCTGCGTAATATGCCAGCAGGATGTGGATATGCTTTACAATTATTACAAGACGGATATAGAGAAGGGTCACGTGCAGTGCGAATGGAAGCGCCCGGAGATGCCCGTAATGGCAAATGTGAATGCAGAACAGATATCGCACGTAGTGACATCGATGCTGGGAAATGCCGCATACGCAATACGCCGTCGCTTCGAGATGGAGAAGGAGGCTGCTACACCAAAGAAGCCCAATACTTACGAGCCCCGACTGGCACTCATTTTGGAGAGTATGCCCGACGGGCATGCCTGCATACGTGTGTGGGACAATGGTATAGGTATAGAGCCCGCGGTGATGGACAAGGTGTTCGACCCGTTCTTCACCACAAAACCGACAGCTGAAGCATCCGGATTGGGACTCTACCTTGCACAACAGATAATACAAGATCACGGCGGAAATATCACCGTGACATCCGAAAAATATAAATACACGGAATTCACCATAACGCTATGACCGAGATAGAAAAACTCAAGGAGCAGCTGCATCAGCAGCAGAAAATGGCTTCAATCGGAATGCTCACCGCGGGTATTGCACACGAAATACAGAACCCGCTGAATTTCGTCATCAACTTCTCGAAGATGTCGGGCAAACTGCTCGGGGACCTCATGTCAATCATCGAGGACTCTGCAGACCGGTTGGAGAAAGAGGATGCGGAAGAGATGCAGGAAATCGCGGAAGATCTCAAAGAAAACCTCAAAAAAATTGAGGAGCACGGAGAGCGAGCCATCGGCATAATCAGAAGTATTCTTCTGCAGAGTCGTGGCAAGGAGGGTGAGTTCCTGCCCACTGACGTAGCAAATCTGGTGCATGAGTATGTGTGGCTCTCGTATCATGCCATGAGGGCCAGCAACAAGGACTTCAACATCAGTATCAGTGAGAAATATGAGGAGCAGATGCCGAAAATGATGGTGATTCCGCAGGATTTCTCGCGTGCTGTGCTCAATCTGATGAACAATGCCTGTTACACGGTGGAGGAGCGTGCGATGCAAGAAAAGGCCGGCTACGCTCCGACAATCAATGTGGACGTGCATCGTGAGGGTGAGGAACTCGTTGTGTCGATAGCCGATAACGGTATGGGTATGACGCAAGAGGTGCAGGAAAGCCTATATCAGGCGTTCTTCACCACAAAACCGATAGGAAAAGGCACAGGACTCGGGATGCCTATAACGCAGGATATTGTGCAGGAGAGACACGGTGGCAAACTGTCGTTCACATCAAAGGAGGGAGAAGGCACAACATTTACAATACGTATTCCCATTCGACTGAAATAGATATGCGTCTGAAGACTATCATATATCTTATCTGTTTGCAGAGTTGTGTGCTGATGGCACAGAACAGGGTGAACGAGTTAGCGAGGGACAACTTCGACAAAGGACGTTTTGAGGAGGTGGACTCTCTGCTCAAGAGCGAAATGGCCAGACTCAAGGGACAGGACCTCGTGGGAGCATATCGTATGCTGGCACTCTCAGCATTCTATCAGGACAGATTTGCCGAGGCGGAGCAATGGAGCAAGAGGCTTCTGGCCATTGATCCATATTTCAAGGCATATGGGGAGGATCCCCGCTTTCAGGACATGTTGGACAATCTCCGCAAAGGAACCACGATATCAACGGCATCAAAGCAGGCCGAGTCGCTGGATGAGGCGCCGGTGCCAGTCACCATCATCACGGAGGAGATGATTCGCATCTCGGGATGTCGTACGGTGAGGGACCTTCTGTGTCTTTTTGTGCCCGGTATGACGCGAGTGGACAATATGGAGTCCAATGTGGCATATAGAGGAATGTACGGCAACTCGCAGGAGAATATCCTTGTGATGCAGGACGGACACAGACTCAATTCGGGAGCCACCAATGCAGAAGCGATGGACTACAACATCTCAATAGACAAGATAGACCACATCGAGGTGTTGAGAGGTCCGGCATCGGCATTGTATGGTAACATGGCACTTTCTGGCGTAGTGAACATATTCACCAAGACCGGTGCAAGACTTTCCGGCAGTGACCTGCGAGTGATGGGAGGTATGTTCGGAACTTATGGCGCTTCTTATATGTACGGCCAAGGTGATATGCTTAAGGATATCTCTTTCTGGGCGTCCGTTGTTAATATCACGGGCGAGAAGATAAATGTTAACGGGACTACCCAGTATGTCGGTGGATTTGGTGGAATGCCAGCTTTCGATCTGGGTTTGAAAATGCGCTGGAACGATTTAAGAATAAGCGTAATGGGAAACCACTCGAAACCGGTGCCGTTCTATACAATCCTGAATTTTGATACACCTTATACATATAACAGTTATACGGTAAATGAAGGCGAGAAGCCCGGACTGTCGCGTACCTCAATAAACATTGACATGGACTACGATCACACGTGGGGACGCTTCGCTTTATCTGCAAATGCTTTCGCTCACTATGAAAGGCGTCAGATATATAATGTAATGGGGGACTATGTGCCGTATGGCATTGCATATCTGTTGCAAAAATCACTCAATCTCGATGGGTTGGATTTTAACTGGTTGGATGATGTAAAAACGAATGGCGTCTGGGAGACATTGAACTGTAAGGATTTTGTCTTCGGTATTGGAGCCAACGGTTCGTGGAACTACGGCAACGATGAGGGACAGCACGGAACGGTTTTGGGTGGTCTGCAGTATGAGCACCTTTTCCTGACTGACAGCCGTTTTCAGTTGGGTTATGATTTCAATAAGATACATTACGCATCCAATGATATTGTAGAGAGAGGTAATGACTATACCGCTTCGGGTGTTGTGCAGTTGAAACATTACTTCATCCCGAACAAACTGGTGTTTAACGGAGGTCTCAGATTTGACCACAAGAGACGCTTCGATGACAACCAAACAAATAATTTCTCACCGCGTGCGGCGCTTATCTATCTGCCGTCATCGCAATGGAGCACGCGTTTGAGCTACTCGCGGGCCTATGTGGATGCCCCGTATTTCTACCGTGCTTCTAATCTCGTCATCTTTACTGGTGGAGACAAGATGGAGTCGCAGACAATGGATGCATTTTCATTGAGCGGTGCTTGGACGCGTCAGGATATCGGGCTGCGCCTGGAACTGAATGCTTTTTTCAATATGTCGAGGAATCAGGTGGTATATTCTCCCACGGAGACCCTGAAGAACGGAGGTTCTCCGTTCTATAATGCAGGACATGTTAACGTAGGAGGCTTGGAGTTTGTGTGCGAATGGACTCCGAAAGATTTAGGTACCTATGTCAATATGAATGCCACCTACCAAAGGGCTTTTCGATTGGAGCGATACGGTTCAACAGAAGGTATGCGTATCGGCAATATACCGGAATTTATGCTTAATCTTGTAGCGGGTCATCGGGTGGTGAATTCGAAACGCGGAGGAGAGTTGTGGTTGAGGGGTAACCTGAATTTCATGACATCAACTCCGTTGGTGCAGAACCATCTTTCGTCTATGGTGCCCAAAGCGATGATGGAACTGACGGCGGAAGACTATTTGGATGCGGTCTATAGCATACAGAATGTGATGGAGACCTTCCCGGATGAGGAAGTGCGTAATAGGGTGTATATGATTTGGGAAAGGTTCAAAACAGTAACGGCAAAGGATCTTGCAAGGGTCATTACGAACAGAGAGAAGGCTTACTTGCGTGCTCTTGTACAGGAAGTGGGTGCGGTAATGCCGGAGGATGGAGCAAATATCGGAAAGTTACTGGAGGCACTTATAGGAGACAAACCGGATCTGGATGAGTTCTATGACAATGGCCCACAAGTGATGTTAAATCTCGGTGCCGACTGGAGAATCAAGTACCGTCCGACGAAGCATGACAGGAAACTGATGCTTTCCGTGGATATATATAATGTCACAAATGGAAACTACAAGTATGGAAGTTTGCTCAACAGTTATATTCCATCACAAAGCATTTCTGTGGTTGGAAAAGTGGGTATTGAGTTCTAAAATGCGATTTCATGCGGTCGGAAAATTGATATAAATCAATAAAAATACAAATAACAAAATAAAAACACGTGTAATGCTTGCATATTTGAAAAAAAGCCGTACCTTTGCATCGTGTTTTTCATGGTATTAGATTTAAGGTTAGTAAAAGATTGGTTGTCGTGAGACAACCTTCTTTTTTTGTGTATTTTTTGCATAAAATTTGGTCGGTTCAGAAAAATGTTATACATTTGCCGCGCGAAATTGAAAAAATAATAGAAGAAGACTATATTATAGAGCATGAGACAGCTTAAAATTACCAAAAGTATCACCTCCCGTGATTCTGCTTCTCTGGATCGTTATCTTCAGATGATTGGCCGTGAGCAGTTGCTCACAGTGGAGGAAGAAGTGGAGCTTTCACAACGTATCCGACGCGGTGACCGTGAGGCTCAGGATCAGTTGGTCAAGAGTAATCTGCGTTTTGTGGTCAGTGTAGCGAAGCAGTACCAGAATCAGGGACTATCCTTGCCAGACTTAATTAACGAGGGAAATGTAGGACTTATTAAGGCTGCTGAGAAATTTGACGAAACGCGAGGATTCAAATTCATCTCTTATGCTGTATGGTGGATTCGTCAGACAATTCTTCAAGCTCTTGCCGAGCAGTCGCGTATCGTGCGTCTGCCGCTTAATCAGGTGAGTGCCGTGAATAAGATTTCCAAGGCGATTACAAAATTCGAGCAGGAGCATGAGCGCAAGCCTTCTGCTGAAGAACTTGCCGAATTGGTGGACGAGCAGCCCGACAAGATTGCAGACTCGTTGCGTGCGAGCGGTCGTCATGTCAGTGTGGACGCTCCCTTTGTAGAAGGTGAGGACAATAGCCTTTTGGATGTGATGACCAATCCAGACTCTCCCACTGCGGACAATATCCTGATGCGTGAATCTCTGTCAAAAGAGATAAGTCGTGCATTGGACTGCCTGAGTGAACGTGAGCGTGCAATCATCGAACTCAGTTTCGGTATAGATGGCAGCGAACTCACACTGGAGGAGATAGGCGACAAGTTCGGACTGACTCGGGAGCGTGTAAGACAGATACGCGAAAAGAGCATCCGCAAACTTCGTGCAGCTAACAAGAACAGCCTCCTCAGAGGCTATCTCGGTTAGTTAGTCTATGACTGCAAGGAGACTCTTCTTTATTTATCTCCTCATTTTGCTCATTCCGCAGGTGGATGTCTGTGTTACGGAGCGAATGGTGGATATAGGTAAAGTTGTTCTTATAGTTTTGCCGCTGGCATTCTATTGGTTTTTCCTCTTGGCATTTAAGAAACCGTCGAAGGCTTTCTTGTGGGCATTCCCGTTTGCCTTTCTCGGCGCATTCCAAATAGTATTGGGATATCTTTACGGGCGAGGGGTGATAGGAACGGATATGTGGCTTACGCTTATGACCACATCGCCAAATGAGGCAGGAGAGATGTTGACGCAGATATATCCTTCCGTCGTCGCTGTGTGTCTGATATATTTGCCGTCAATAGGGTATGCGATTTGGCATGTGAAGCGCGAGCAGCCATACGACAAGTCATTCCGACGAAAAATGTGCATCGTAGGTGTCTTGCCGTTAATTCTTGCGATTGTTCCAACAACGATGGCGTTGAGGAACGACAAGTACAGTTTCCTGGATGATTTTTTCCCTGTAAATGTTTGCTATAATTTCAAGTTGGCTATCGCGCGTGCGCACGCTAGCGCGAATTATAAGGAGGCATGTGAGTCATTCCGGTTTGGTGTGACGGAATCCGATAGTGACACTATACCGGAAGTTGTGCTGATGGTGGTGGGAGAGACATCGAGAGGTACGAACTGGAACATTATCGGTTACGACCGTGATACAAATCCGAAGTTGTCGCGTCAGTCAAATCTGTTGGTATTTGGTGACTGTCTGTCGCAGTCGAATGCAACTTACAAGAGCGTGCCCATCATTCTGACAAGGGCAACAGCAGAGGATTTCGATGTGTTATACACTTCCAAGGGAGTTATAGCTGCAGCAGATGAGGCGGGATGGGCTACTGTGTTCATTTCAAACGAACCTCGCAACCACTCTTTTAACGATTTCATTGGGGAACAAGCGCAGGAGGTGCGCTTTCAGCGTGACTCTTTACGCGGCTCGCCGATGGATAATCTTTTGATTCCGTTGCTTCACGAGGCACTGGAAAAGCACAAGGGCGAACGTTTGTTTATGGTGATTCATACGTATGGTTCACATCCGACATACAGCGATCGCTACACGCGTGAGGAAGCCTATTTCAAACCGGACTTAGCGGTAAAGCCAACAGCGGAGAACCGTAAGATAATAACAAATGCTTATGATAATTCCATACGTATGACAGACGGCATTCTGTCGTCGTTTATAGCGGAGTTGGATTCAACCGGGCGTCCGGCAGCGATGCTCTATATCAGCGATCATGGTGAAGACCTTTATGACGATGCGCGTAAAATGTATATGCATGCGTCGCCATATCCTTCATACTATCAGCTGCACGTGCCGTTGATATGTTGGACGAGCGACAGTTATAATGCGTTGCATGAGGACCGTGTGGGTATGATGGCTTCGCGTCAGCAGGATCCGCTTCAGTCTGACTGTGTATACCCCACATTGCTGTCATTGATGGGTATTAAGTGCAACTACGGACAGACTCATCTGTCATTGGCAGATGCGAATTATAAGAAGAAAACACAACGCACCTATCTTAACGATCATAATAAGATGACTCCTTTGGAGGACGCCATAGAGCCAATAGACATTGAGGTGATGAAGCAAAGGGGCATGTATGTTCAAGAATAATAGAAAATGGAAATAAGTAGCTATATAGTTAAACTTCTGGATGTGCTGTCGGAGTCGGCAGAACCGATATCACGTCAGGATTTGGCATCACAAATGACAAACATTGCGGGAGAGGAGGATAATTTCTGGTTGGTGATGACAGAAAAGGCTGTTCATGATGGTTTTATAAAGACCAAACCAGCCAAGAGCAAGACTGTTGCTGTGACTCCTATGGGTAAGAAATTCCGCAAGGAGCCGACACCGATAGAAGTTCACCCGGAGGATGCTAACTCAGATGACGAATTGGCGATGAAACTGAGCATTGTGTTGTCTCAGAGACGCGGCAATGGTGAGTTGGCACATGTAAGCAGTGAGCATACCCGACTGCAGATAAAACTCATTAAGGCAATTGATCGCAAGATAGCATTGGATGAGTTTGCCGAACAGGAGCATCTGGATTTTGACACCGTATTGGATGAGCTGGAAAAGATGCTCTCGACGGGACACCGTTTCAATATCCGTTATTTTGTTGATGAGGTGATAGAACAGCAGGATACGCAGGAAATCCTTGACTTCTTTGAAGAAAATGGCGATAACATGTCGCTATGTATAGAAGAGTGGGGCGATGTGTATAAGACTCAGGAATTACGACTAATACATTATCTTTGGAAGACACTATGAAAAACAATGTGACTGCAATTAAGGGTTCGTTAACGACCCTTTTTTTGCTTGTGTTTATTACAATCTGTGGAGCACAGGAAAGAAGAGAACTGAATGATGCCGTATGGACGGTAGAAAGTCCGGATAATCAAACAAGAGTTACGGTCAGCATAAACAGAGGACAGTTAACCTATGAGGCCGGTTATGTCAAGAAAGGAAAAACCGACCAATATGTGGAGCTTTTAGAACCGAGTCCTCTGGGGCTTTATACCAACGAAGGTGATTTCTCCCGTAACCTGGAGTCTGCCGGTGCTCCTACGTTCTCAACGCGTCAGGTACAGTACACGTTGCGACAGGGTAAGAAAGCACGGGTTGAGACGGAATATACGGTAGCGTTATTCCCATTGAAAGCAGAAGACAACAGACATATTACCTTGGAACTATGGGTTGGTAATCGAAAGATTGCTTTCCGTTATCTTCTGCCTACACAGGGTGAGCACGCGGCTTTGGTTGTGAATGGTGAGGCAACAGGTTTTAATCTGCCGGATGAGGCCACAGCATTTATCTGCCCTCAGAGCGATGCCCTTATAGGTTGGAAGCGCACCAAACCTTCATATGAGGAAGAATATGTATTGGATGTCCCGATGGGAACATCGTCCAGATATGGTCATGGATGGACTTTCCCGTGCCTTTTCCGTGTTGGCCAGAAAGGTTGGGTGGAAATATCGGAAACCGGGCTTGACGGACGTTACTGTGGAACTCATCTTTCGGAGGGCTCTAAAGACGGAATGTTCACAATCGCTTTTCCTCTGCCGGAAGAAAACAATGGGTTTGGAAGTACTGGCGCACAGATCGGTTTGCCTGGCACAACACCTTGGCGAACGATAACGCTGTCTCCAGATTTGGCTCCGATAGTTGAGTCTACCGTGACATGGGACGTTGTGGAGGAACTGTATGAGCCATCGCAGGATTATCGCGGAGGGCGCAGTACATGGAGCTGGATTATCTGGCAGGACGAGAGTATTGTATATGAAGACCAGGTGACGTTCATCGATTTGTCCGCAAAACTCGGTTGGGAGTATTGCCTTATTGACGGTGGCTGGGAGACCAATATCGGAAGAGAACGTATGGAACAGCTTTTCGCGTATGCAAAAGAAAAGGGAGTTGCTCCGTTTGTGTGGTATAATTCCAACGGCGGATGGAACGATGCTCCTCAATGTGCGAAGCATAGAATGTATTCTCCTATCGTCCGCAAGAAAGAAATGGCATGGCTCGCCAAGCACGGGGTGAAGGGTATCAAAGTGGATTTCTTCGCAGGGGACAAACAGGAGACAATAAAACTCTATGAGCAGATACTCTCTGATGCCAACGACTATGGTCTTCAGGTTATTTTCCATGGTTGTACGCTACCGAGAGGCTGGGAGCGCATGTATCCAAATTACGCTGGTAGTGAAGCAGTACTGGCTTCTGAGAACTTGGTGTTCACTCAGCATTCTGATGATATGGAGGGACAGAACGCGTGTTTGCATCCGTTCATCCGCAATGCTGTAGGAAGTATGGAATTTGGAGGCACTGTGCTGCAACGCAACCTTACACGCAGCGGTAAGGGGGGTAGAGTGCGTATCGTGGGAGATTCCTTTGAGTTGGCTACAGCAGTTGCCTTCCAGAATATAGTGCAGAACTTTGCTCTTACTCCAATGAATCTGGAGACCTCTCCGGCATTTGAGATTGATTTTATGAAGCAGGTTCCCACACAATGGCAGGATACGAAATTTCTGGATGGTTATCCCGGTAAGTATTGTGTGCTGGCACGTAAGGCAATGAACGGAAAGTGGTATATTGCGGTGATGAATGCAGACAAGGTGGCACGCACACTTACATTGAACCTGAACCTCCTGAAAGGTTCTGCCTCATCACAAACACCAAACGGTGCTGCGGCTTCCGGTCAGTGGCAAATGATAAACGATGGAGCAGACGGTAAGACCCCGTCTCAGACAACAGTTACAGCAGATAAGAAAGGTATGCTGAAACTGACGGTAGGCCCTCAAGGCGGTGCTGTGCTGTTCTAGAACAGGCTACTTCAGATTATAACGCTTGCGGATGATATCGGCAAGTATGCTGACGGTGGATTCGATATCCTCGAAATTGCCGACATTCCATACAATGTCGTAATTGCGGGCATCGTAACGCGATACTTCAGCAAATGTTTTGGTGAAGTTCTCGCGTGCCCTGTCTATTTCCTCCATGCGTTGAAGCGCCTCTTTTTTGTTGATGTTGAACTTCTTCATGATACGGTTCAGGCGCTTCTCTTCTGAGGCGATAAGCATTATCTTCAATGCTGCGGGCTCGTTCTTGAAGATGTGAAACCCGGTGCGTCCCACAATGATGCACGATTCCTGATACGCAAGGCTCTGCAACAGTTGCTCTTCTGCATCATAAAGTTGCTGTGATGTGACATAGGTGGGAACCTCCATGGTGATGCAACCGGCAATGTCGTGCTGACTGTACACAGATAAAAATTCATCCCACCAGTGAGACTTGCGTCCCTTCAGTGTTTCCATCTCATCGGCAGAGAGATGAAAATGTTCTGACAGTTTCTGAAGTATTGCTCTGTCATAAACCTTCACTCCCAGCAGTTCGCCCAACTTATAGGCAATTGTACGACCTCCTGTACCGTATTCGCGATTGATAGTGATGATGAATTTCTTTTCTTCCATAGTGTCAGATTATAATTATGTCCATGGATTTGCACTTGAAATATGATACAACAACTCCTTTCATGCCCGGAGCTGTTCCGGGTGCGAAAGGAGTGTTGTATGGTATTTGCCGGTTTTTTACTTTAACAGAGAAGTACGAACAACTTCGATGTCGCCCTTGAGCTCTTCAAGCTGAGCCTTGAGCTGATCAGTTGTCAGAGCGTCCAGAACCTTGAGGGGCTGAATGGCATCGTTGAGTTCAGCAACATTGCTGTCATAGTTGGCGAGACGATCCATGGCATCGGTCAGCAGAATCATGCGGAAGGTCATGTTCTCTGCGGCTTCGTCATCAATAGCGGTAATGTATTTGTCAATGTTCTGACAGAGCACATAAACCTGCTCAACAGTAGATGCGGTTGTCATTTCCCAGAAAAGGTTGATACGACCTGCAGCGTTCTCTGCGTCATAGAGAACAGAGATGTTCTCTTCGTAGGTGGTGTTGGAATTCAATGCACCGAGAGCGGGGTCGTTTACCTCTGCAAGCAGCTTTGAGATAGCCTCGTCATAGGCAGTGATATCCATGTCATATGCTTCTGCCACCTTCTTGTCAACGAAGAGCATAGCAAGTGCACGATACTTCTCACTCAAAGTCTGCAGGTCGCTAACTTCTGCGGGATCCATAAGATAGGTGGGTTTCACCATCTTCTCTTCTTCGGTCAGCTGAATGCCGTCCTTCATGTTCTGGATGCCGGGGATGCCTTTGAGGCGCTGAGCCTCTGCTGCGAGAGAGTCGAGTTGTACCTTAATGCTGGCCTCGATCTGGTTTTGTTCAAATGCCTTTACGCTGTCCTGATCTTCAAATGCAGCCTGTTGCTTGTTGCCGCAGGAAGCTACTGTGAGAACAAACGCTGCAGCGAGAAAAAGAATTTTTTTCATGTTGTTTTTTGTTAAGGGTTAATATTTTTACGTAATTTTTCAGGAATATTCATCAACAGTAATACGATTGCCGCGCATGCCATGAGGCACAGAATTATCATGTTATAGAGCAATGTGGGCATACAGTAATTCCCCACACATTTCACTGATGAGTAGAACGGGGCTCTGCCGCACCGACTTTTGGGCATAAGCCATACGGCTCCTGCTTTTGCTACGATATGTCCGTCGATAATCTTGCTCAGAGATGTCTGGTCGGCACCTGTCACAAAGTCCTGCAGGGCGAGATTGTGGTTGTCCCGCTTGAGTTGGCGCAGTCCTTCCTTGCCAATCTCTTTGATTCTGTCCGTGGTGATACGGTCTTCCAGCAGAGTCCATCGGTTGCTCCGTGTTTTGATAACATCTTCCAGGGCGATGAGATAGTCCTTGATGCTTTGATAGGAACTGTCACCACTATATGGTGCCATTTTACAGAGGGTCGTAAGTCTGGGTATCTCTGCAAAGATAACCCTCTTATGTTCGGGATTTACATCCTTTCCCTTCTGCTGTTCGTCTTTCATCGTTTCCAACTCGCTTTTCAGTTGATAGATGACCCCCCATTGCTCGTATTGCAGCCGATAGCGTTCGCGCTGCACCTCGAACAGTGGAGACTCATAGCGGTTGCAACTGAATTGCGACACAGCCAAAGCTTCGAATGACCATCGGGAAGGTATTACGTCGCCTATCAACGGAACATTTCCGGTTGTGCTGCGTGGCGTGAGGTCGGAGAATGATACCACCAGTCCGCAAAGCAGAATCTGCGGGATAAGCAGTATGGGAATACTGATGTATATATTCACTACGGAATTGAGCCATTGGGAGAGCAACAGTCCCGTGAGTCGTGCGAGGAATGCGGTGACAAACAGTACGAGCCACCAAATGGAAAGGGTCCCCATAATCCCCATAACATATCCGCCTGCAAGTGTGAACAATGCCGTTTGGAGGAGGCTTACCATTACGGAATAGACCACCTTGCTCCAAATGTATGAACCATATGAAAGGCGCAGGAACTTCTCCCTTTTCAGCAGACTCCTGTCCCGGATGATTTCTTCGGCCGAACCGCTCATTCCCACAAATGTAGCCACGATGATGGCCATGAAAAGATAGGAAACAAAGTTCTTGTTGTCCATCAGGGAATAACCCGTCTCCGAAGCATAGTGTGTCAGCCAGGCACACACGAGGGCCAAAAGCGGGGCCTCCAGAAGTGTGATAATTATGTATTGTGCGTTGGTGGACTTGCACCTCAGGTCGCGTTCGAGGAAGATACAGAACTGACGGAAGAGATTCGGTCTGTGCTGTTCGCTGGGCGGCAGTTCCTTTACTTCAACTTCATCGAGCTTTTCTCTTCGCGACAGATACATTTCGTGCCATTCTTTCGGCGAAACCTTGCGTTTGTCCGTTTGCCGGCCGCTTTTGGATAGCGCCTTTTCGTCGATGATGTTGAGTATCACCTCCGGATTCACGGCACCGCAGGTGGAGCACATACTCATCTGGGAGTCGGCATAGTTGGCTGCGGTCTTGAAAGTTGTTATGGCATCTATGGGATTGCCGTCATAAACAGGATAGCCTCCTTTGTCCAACAGCCACAGACGGTCGAAGAGTTTGTATATATCGCTGGACGGCTGGTGTATATTCGTGATGACGAGTCTTCCTTTTTGGGCCTGTTCTTTCAGCAACAGCACCACCCGCTCTGTGTCTGCAGATGAGAGGCCGCTGGTGGGTTCGTCAAGGAAAAGCACAGCAGGTTCGCGCAACAGTTCCAGTGCGATATTAAGTCGTTTGCGCTGTCCGCCCGAGATGGTTTTCTTCAGGGGGCTTCCCACCACAAGATCCTTCACCTGATAGAGGTCAAGGTCCTTCAGCACCTGTGCTATGCGCGCATTGATTTCATCTTCGCTGAGTCCTTCGAAGCAGAAACGGGCCGTATACAGAAGATTCTGCCATACTGTGAGCTCTTCCACCAGCAGGTCGTCCTGCGGCACGTTGCCGATAAGGCTTCTTGCCGCATCCTCCGAGATATCATGCCCGTCGATGGTGATACTTCCGGAGTGGGGCCGCAGATTGCCGTTGAGCAATGATATCAGTGTGGTTTTTCCGGAACCGCTGCCTCCCATGATAGCCACGAGCTGACCGCTTTCAAGGTCGAACGAGAAGTTGTGACATCCGTTTTCAGAATTGGGGTAGCGGAAATTTATGCCGCGTCCCTGGAAGTGTATGCTGCGTTTGTCCTTTTTCTGGCGGTATGGTGCCAATATCATCGGGAAATACAGCGCTGCGCCGTAGTGCGACTTCAGAACGCCACTTTGCTGCCACACCTGGAAGATGCCGGGCACCACGGGGATATCGTTCATCAGCACCTCGTCATCACCCAGATACGTGAACACGAGAATGTTTTCCTCCTCCATCCATAGGGTCTTGATGCCGCCCCTCCAATTGTGGAACTGTTGTATGAGGACATGTTTGTTCGTTTCACCCTTAACGTAGGTGTGGAAATCCTCCATCAGTTTATTCCTGACATTGAAATGCCGGGCAGCATGCCGGAATATCTCATCATCTTCATCGAAGCAAGCGGATTCCAAGTGGCAGAATTCCATCAGTCGCAGGAGTATCAGTAATTGTTCCTCTTGCGGTATCTCACTGCGCAGTTTGGTGCAGATGCCCTCGATAATCATTTCCTTGTCAATATCCGGTTCTGCTTCGTACAGTCCCGCGAGGTCATCATACAGACCGAGATATTCATCCAAAGAACGTATGCCGAAATGCCGCTTCAAATAGGTAGACAACACACTTTTTGAGGTCTCCTCATCCACACCCGCCTTGGCCCCGAAAAGGGCAAAGAGGTTGATAAGACCGGAAAGTACGATGTCGTTTACCATAGGTTGTACGTATATATACGGGCACAAAGATACAAAAAAGTTGAGAGTTGCATGATGAGAGCGGGCAAAAAAAACTAATTTTCATACTTTTTATCTATAAAAACCTGTTTTTCACTTTTCGCTCTTGACTTTTTTTGTAATTTTGCCAACGATTTATTCCAAAAAGATGAGTGATAACATTCTTAAAGAACGATGGGCTCTGTGTCTGGAGATGTTGCGCAGCAAATTGAGTGCGCAGCAAATGGAGTGGTTCAAGCCTGTTCGCCCGAAAAGTTATGATGATGTGGAATATAGGCTGGTACTTGCTGTTCCCTCCCAGTACTTCATTGAGTATCTCGAGGAGAATTTCCGTACACTCATCCACGCAGCGGTATACCGTGTGTTTCACAATCCCACCCGGATATTCTATCAGGCATCGGTTGTAAAAGGGATAAAGGATGCTGCGGTCGAAGCCGCTTCCACAGGTGTGGAGCCGCGTGAGGGTAAGAGCGGTAAGCCGCTGGCTCCCAAACTTGTGATGGATAATCCCAGGCCTCGCGGATATAATCCCGGACTCAACCCGGGACTTACTTTTGAGAATTTTGTGGAGGGTAAGAGTAATAAACTTTCCCTTGCCATTGCTCAGGCTATTGCGGATCATCCTTCGCAACAGACATTCAACCCGCTCTTCATATGGGGACCGAGCGGTGTCGGCAAGACACATCTGGTAAATGCTCTTGGAGTGCGACTGCAGAAGCTGTATCCCACAAGGCGTGTGCTGTATATTCCGGCTCATGATTTCATTGTGCAGTTCACAGACAGCCGCCGTCAGAACAAATTCAACGATTTCATCCAGTTTTATCAGTCCATAGAGGTGCTCATTGTGGATGACGTGCATGAGTTTACTGCCCAGATGAAGACTCTTGAGGCATTCTTTCATATTTTCAATCATCTTCATCAGAACGGTCGTAAGATAATTCTCACCTGCGACCGTCCGCCCTCGGAACTTAGCGGAATGGAGGAGCGCATGCTTTCCCGTTTCCGCTGGGGTATGACTGTGGAGATGGAGCGTCCGGAGGAGCAGTTGCGCTACGACATACTTATGAGTAAGATACGCCGGAGCGGTTTGCGTGTTCCAGAGGAAGTGATAAGCTACATCTCCCGCACCATAAAAACCAATGTGCGCGAGTTGGAGGGTGCAATTCATTCCCTGCAGGCTTACAGCATTGTTGAAAATGCGGACATCACATTGGAGTTCGCGCGCAGTGTTTTGGAAAGGAACGCTATCACGAAGGTGCAGCCGAAGAGTAAGCGTACCACTTTCGACTACATTCTCGACCGCGTTGCCGAGCAGATGAATGTGGATGTCAGCAGCATTCTCGGTCGCGGGCGACGTGCAGAGGTGGCAACGGCCCGTCAGATGGTGATGTATCTTGCTTCTCGCCACACGGATTTGTCCACTCCCCGCATCGGTAATCTGCTGGGCGGCCGTTCTCATGCCACTGTGCTTCACGGTATTGACGTGATTGAGGATAATGAGGAACTGAAGAACAAAGCAGAGAAAATGCTATGAGAAAGACGATAAGAAAGTATCAGGACCGCGAGGTGCCGGAATCCCTGTTGCAGCGTCTTCTGGATGAGGCTGCACGCACTCAGACAATGGGCAATCTGCAGCTCTACAGTGTCATTGTGACACGCGATGCGGAACAAAAAGCCCGTTTGGCTCCGGCGCATTTTAATCAGGAAATGGTGACTGCGGCTCCGGTGGTGCTCACTGTGGTGGCCGACTTCCGTCGCACCAGTGACTGGTGTCTGCAGCGCAAGGCCTCACCAGGATACGGTAATTTCCTGTCGTTTCTCAATGCGGCCACCGACGCTCTGCTCTATACGCAGACGCTTTCGCTTCTCCTTGAGAGAGAGGGGCTTGGTCTGTGCTTTCTTGGCACCACAATATACAACCCTCAGACAATCATCGACGTGCTTTCCCTGCCTCAGCTCACAATGCCGGTGGCAACGCTTACTGTCGGATGGCCGGATGAAAATCCAAAAGAGACCGACCGCCTTCCGTTGGAAGCTTTTGTGCACCAGGAGCGTTACGAACCTTACACAGAGGAGCGGATAGACGCGTTCTACCGTGAAAAGGAGGCATTGGAGGAGAATATGGAGTACTGTCGCATCAACGGGAAGGAGACTTTGGCCCAGGTGTTTACGGATTGCCGTTACACCAAGGATGCCAATGAACAGCTTTCCTACGGTTTCATCGAGGCTTTGCGCCGTCAGGGCTTCTCTCTTTGCGAACCGGGACTTGAAATGACGCAGAAGCGTCCGGAGTCTCTGGAATGCGATGTCGTACGCTTTCAGAACAAGAAAGACCGTTGGGTGGCTTTCGTCGGATTGTGGGAAGGGCGTCCCTATGAGATATTCACAGGTCTTATGGACGAGGATGAAGGTATTATGCTCCCCAAGAGTATTTCCCAGGGCTGTATAATACGCCAGACTAACCGCGACGGTTCGCATCGCTATGATTTCCAGTTTGAGAACAAACGCGGCTATAAAATCACCATTGAGGGTCTGTCCGGCAAGTTTGATCCTGAGTATTGGAACTATGCAAAACTGATTTCCGGCGTCTTGCGCTACGGTATGCCTCTGGAGAGTGTTATCAAACTTATTACTTCGCTCACTCTCGACAACGACAACATCAATTCCTGGACGGACGGTGTGGCTCGTGCCCTCAAGCGTTATCTGCCTAACCAAGATGTTGACCCGGATACGAATTGACCGCTTTGCGGTGCATGCCCGTCATGGCGTGCTTCCCCAGGAGCGTGCCGTGGGTGCCGATTTCTTTGTGAGTCTTTCGGCTGCGGTGGAGACGGATATCTCCGCGCTCAGGGACGACGACCTCGGCGGCACTGTGAGTTATGCTGCGCTCTGTGACAGCATACGTCAGGAGATGCTGCAGCCGTCGGCGCTTTTGGAGCATGTGGCATATCGCATCGGACGCAGGCTTCTGGCCGAGCAGCCCCGCATCGTCAACCTCTCTTTGCGTATCGACAAACAGATGCCTCCCATGGGCGTGCTTGTGGATGCCGTCGGTGTGGAGATAGAATTGTCGCGGGGCGAATAATTACGTAATAAGCACCCCTTTTACTGTGTGAAAGTGACTTTTTCGTGCGCATAACGCGGGAATAAGGAAAAAAATGTAACCTCCATTGCGGAAAAAAAGAGAAAAAAGTGATAATTTTGCCGCGATTTTTGTGCAAATAAAGGTAAAACGATAGTTATGGAGAATTTAGGTATTGGCTTCGAACTCATGATTGTGGGTATGTGCACCGTCTTCTTGATTCTGCTTATTGTCATCAACGGTGGCAAGTTGCTCATCAAAGTGGTCAACCGCATTGCTCCCGAAGAGGTGAAAGCCGCCAAGCAGACAGTTGCAGAGCAGAGCGGAAATGTGGACCCCTCCACGATGGCAGTGCTCAGCGAAGTGGTGAAACAGCTCACTCAAGGTAAAGGAAGAATCACATCAGCAAAAAAGATTTAAACAGAATATGGCTAAGGAAGTAAAATTTTCACTGGTCTTCCGTGACATGTGGCAAAGTGCTGGCAAGTACCAGCCCCGTGTTGACCAGTTGGTAAAGGTGGCACCCGCAATCATCCGCATGGGGTGCTTCGACCGTGTAGAAACAAACGGCGGCGGCTTCGAGCAGGTGAACCTGCTCTATGGCGAGAACCCCAACAAGAGCGTCCGCGAGTGGACGAAGCCTTTCCATGAGGCAGGCATTCAGACACACATGCTCGACCGTGCTCTCAACGGTTTGCGCATGAGTCCGTGCCCCAAGGACGTGCGTCGTCTCTTCTATAAAGTGAAGAAGGCTCAGGGCACCGACATCACCCGTATTTTCTGCGGACTGAACGACAAGCGCAACGTGCTGCCCAGCATCGAGTATGCCAAGGCTGCCGGCATGATTGCCCAGGCTGCTCTCTGCATCACCTACAGTCCCATCCACACAGTTGACTACTACGTTGATCTGGCCAAATGCTTCATCGACGCCGGTGCCGACGAGATATGTCTGAAGGATATGGCCGGTATCGGTCGTCCCGTAAGTCTCGGTAAGATTGTGGCAGGCATCAAGGCCTACAAGAAGGATATTGTCATCCAGTATCACTCTCACGCAGGTCCCGGTTTCTGCATGGCCTCCATCCTCGAGGTGGCAGAGGCCGGTTGCGACTATATCGACACTGCTGTGGCTCCTCTTGCCTGGGGCACCGGTCACGCAGACATCATCGCCGTGCAGGAGATGCTGAAGGATGCCGGTTTCAAGGTGAAGGACATCAATATGGAGGCCTACATGGAAGTTCGCACCCAGATTCAGGAGATGTGCGACGACTTCCTCGGTTACTATATCCCCGAGCTCAACCACATCAACAACTCACTGCTCGTCAAGCCCGGTCTTCCCGGCGGTATGATGGGTTCTTTGATGACCGACCTCGAGGACAACCTCCGCAGCCTCAACAAGTGGAAGGTGAAGAACGGCCAGCCCGAGCTCACCACCGACCAGCTTCTCGTGAAGCTCTTCGACGAGGTGGCTTACGTATGGCCCAAGGTGGGTTATCCCTGCCTTGTGACTCCGTTCTCCCAGTATGTGAAGAATCTCGCCCTGATGAACGTCATCCAGATGGAGAAGGGCAAGGAGCGCTGGTCGATGATTGCCGACAACATCTGGGATATGATTCTCGGCAAGAGCGGTCAGCTGCCCGGTCCTGTGGCTCAGGAACTGAAGGATATGGCCAAGGCAGAGGGTCGCGAGTTTGAGACCAAGGACCCCCAGAGCTACTATCCCGACAAGCTCGACGAATTCAGGCAGGAGATGGCAGCCAACGGCTGGGAGCTCGGTCAGGACGACGAGGAACTCTTCGAGCTCGCCATGCACCCCGAGCAGTATCGTGCCTATAAGAGCGGTAAGGCCAAGGCCGACTTCGAGAAGGACCTCGCCGAGCGCAAGGCCAAGAAGAACGCTCCTTCCGGTGCTGCACAGCCCGACAAGATTACCGTGAGTGTAAACGGTCAGACCTACGAGGTGAATATCGCCTACGGTGATGCCGCTCCCGCTCCCACAGCTGCAGCTGCAGCCGCTCCCGTGGGTGAAGGTGAGGACCTTTTGGCTCCTCTGGAGGGTAAGTTCTACCTCGTCAAGGACGGCAGCGAGACCCCCAAGAAGGTGGGCGATGCCGTCAAGGAGGGCGACACTCTCGGCTATATCGAGGCAATGAAGACCTTCAATGCCATCCGTGCCGACAAGGCCGGTGTCATCACGGCCATCCTGGTCAACAGCGGTGACAGTGTAGAAGAAGACGATCCTATCATGAAGCTGGCTTAAACTATGGAAATGCTTTACGACATACTGTCCAAGTTGTACGACATGACGGCCTTCTCCGCCATCGGCGAGAATCCCCTGTTCATCGTCATGTACCTCTTGGCCTTCGTGCTGCTCTATCTGGGCATCGTGAAGAAGTACGAGCCTCTCCTGCTCGTGCCCATTGCTTTCGGCGTACTCATCGCCAACTTCCCCGGCGGCGGTATGGGTGTGCTGCAGGCCAATTCCGAGGGACTTGTTCCCGTCACCGTCAACGGTGTCACGGAATGGAAGAACATCTACTCAATGCCCCTGCATGAGATAGCCCACGACCTCGGTCTGATGAACTATCTCTACTACGCCCTCATCAAGAGCGGTCTGCTGCCTCCCATCATCTTCATGGGTGTGGGTGCTCTCACCGATTTCGGTCCCATGTTGCGCAACCTCAAGCTCGCCATCTTCGGTGCTGCTGCCCAGATGGGCATCTTCGCCGTGCTGTTGGTGGCCCTTCTGGTAGGTTTCACGCCTCAGGAGGCCGGTTCTCTCGGTATCATCGGCGGTGCCGACGGTCCTACGGCCATCTTCACCACCATCAAGCTGGCTCCCCATCTGCTGGGCCCCATCGCCATCGCTGCCTACAGCTATATGGCGCTTGTGCCTGTCATCATTCCCCTTGTGGTGAAACTCACCTGCACCAAGAAGGAACTGATGATTAACATGAAGGAGATGGACAAGCTCTATCCCGACGCTACGGAGATAAAGAATATGCGTGCCCTGAAGATTATCTTCCCCATCGCAGTGACCACCATCGTGGCCATTTTCGTGCCTACGGCAGTGAGCCTTGTGGGTATGCTCATGTTCGGCAACCTGCTCAAGGAGATTGGTAACGACACCGCGCGTCTCTTCGACGCCGCTGCCAACGGCATCATGAATGCTGCCACCATCTTCCTTGGTCTCTGTGTGGGTGCCACCATGACGGTGGATGCCTTCATCAATGTGCAGACTCTGGGCATCGTGGCAGGCGGTTTCTGTGCCTTCGCACTGTCTATCACCAGCGGTATCTGCATGGTGAAGATATGGAACCTCTTCGCCAAGAAGAAGATCAATCCGCTCATCGGTGCCACCGGCCTCTCTGCGGTGCCCATGGCCTCGCGCGTGTGCAACGGTATCTCTACAAAGTACGATCCCAAGAATCACGTGCTGAACTACTGCATGAGCAGCAATATCTCCGGTGTAATCGGTTCTGCTGTAGCTGCCGGTGTACTTATCAGCTTCCTGGGATAGGTATTTCCCCTTTGTCTGCTGGACATCGGGCGACAGTGACAACGACCTGCTCCGCAATCTCTGGAGCCGTGTTGATATAGAAGGAGCCATGGTGGGCATTTACCACCGTGGCTCTTCCGTTTTCTCCCGTGTCATCTACGAGATGAAATATTCCCGTCGTCCGCAGCTTGCCTTGGACACCATGCACTATCTGCTGGCCCGTCCCGGCTATACGGACTTCTTCGGGCGGTGCGACATTGTGGTTCCCGTGCCCACCACATGGTGGCGGCGCTGGATTCGCGGTTACAATCCCGCCATGCTGCTCTCCTCGGAGATATCCCGCACGTGTTCCCTGCGGTTGGAGAGCGGTGTGATGCGCCGCGGCAGGGGCCGCCGTCAGTCGCGCACCCGCGGCGAGGAGCGCACGCGCCTTGAGGGCATGTCGTTCGCTGCCGGTGCCGCTGTCTCGCGGTTGCCCGAAGGCTGCCGCATACTCCTTGTGGATGATGTAGCCACCACGGGCACCACGCTCTCTGCCTGCGCCATGGCACTCAAAAAAGTGCGTCCCGACGTAAAAATCAGTGTTTTTACTCTCGCCTGGGCCGGGAAGTGACATCTCGCAGCAAAATCGCGCAGATAAAAAAAATCTTTAAACTTTAAACCTTAAACTTTAAACTTTATTTTGTACCTTTGTCGTGCAGAACATAAACCTTGTACTATGAAGAATGTATTCTTTCTGACCTTGTTATGTGTCACGCTGAGTCTGTCCGTATCGTCTCAGACGGCCTACGATTATTCCAGGATGCAGCGCGAGAAGCTGGGTCGCGGCGTTGTTGCCGTGCGCAGCGACGAGAGCCATGTGCTCGTCTCGTGGCGTTATCTGGAGAGCGACCCCGAGGATGTGTCTTTCGAGGTGCTGCGTGACGGCAGGAAGATAGCTCTGCGCACAGCCGGAGAGCCCACCATGTATATCGATGAGAACCCCGTGACGAGCACCGCCACCTACAGCGTGCGCCCCGTGGGCGGCAAGATAAAGGGTGAATGGACGGTGGAGGCGGGTTCTCCTGTAGGTTATCTCTCCATACCCCTCGACCAGCCTGCCGACGAGGTGGGTTACGACGGAAAGCCCGTGGTGTATAATGCCAATGATGCCACGATGGCCGACCTCGACGGCGACGGCGAGATGGAACTCATCCTCAAGTGGGACCCTTCCAATTCGCGCGACAACTCGCAGAGCGGTGTCACCAACCAGACCTACATCGATGCCTACAAACTGGGCGGCAAGCCCTCCAAGGACGGCACCCATCGCATGTGGCGCATCGCCATGGGCAACAACATACGTTCCGGCGCGCACTACACGCAGATGATGGCTGCCGACTTCGACGGTGATGGCAAGGGCGAACTGGTGTTGAAGACCGGTGACGGCACACGCGACGGTGTGGGCAATGTGATAGGCGATGCCAATGCCGACTACCGTGTGGGTATGGGCGACAAGGCTGATTCCCACTACACTGCCAACCGCTATCCCTCAGAGCGTTTCCGCAAGGACCAGAAGGGCAGGCGCGGCGGTTTCATCAAGGGCGCTCCCGAGTTCCTCACCGTCTTCGAGGGTAAGACCGGCAAGGCGCTCTGCACCGTGGATTACGTGCCCCAGCAGGGCGATCTTCAGGCCTGGGGCGACAACTATGCCAACCGCTCCGAGCGCTATCTGGCCTGCGTGGCCTATCTCGACGGCGTGCACCCCTCGGCAGTGATGTGTCGCGGCTACTACACGCGCAGCGTGCTCGCCGCCTGGGACTGGGACGGCAAGCAGCTGAAGCAGCGTTGGGTGTTCGACTCGGCCGCTCCCGAGTGGAAGGGATGGGGCGGTCAGGGCAACCACAACCTGCGCGTGGCCGATATCGACGGTGACGGACGTGATGAGATAACATACGGCTCGATGTGTGTCGACGACGACGGACGCGGCCTTTACAATACTCACCTCGGTCACGGCGACGCCATACACCTCTCTCCCATGCTGCCCCTCTCCGAGCATCTCTATGTGTGGGATGTGCACGAGGACCAGCACTGGAGCGAGTTCCGTGATGCGCAGACGGGTGAGGTGCTGTGGAAACTGCCCCACAACGACGATGTGGGTCGCGGTCTTGCTGCTGATATCGACCCGGAGAATCCCGGTTGGGAGATGTGGGCGTCCAACACCCGCGGCATACGTGACTATCACGGCAATCTCATCGACTCTGTCACACGCGTGAGCATCAACTTCTCCATCTGGTGGGACGGTGACCTCTGTCGCGAACTGCTCGACCACGAGGCTGTCACCAAATACCACCGTCCCTCAGCCTCCACCCGGGCCGGGGTGGGAGAGGAAGACCCCGAGGCCAAACTCGAGCTCACCCTAAACCCCAATTCCAGCGTGCGTCCCGAGACGCTGCTCAAGATGGAGGGATGCCAGTTCAACAACGGCACCAAGTCCAATCCCTCGCTCTGCTGCGATATCATCGGCGACTGGCGCGAAGAGGTGGTGACACGCACTGCCGACAACAAGTTCCTGCGTGTCTATATCTCTCCTCTGCCCACGCCCTACCGCTTCCACTGCTTCCTCCACGATCCCGTCTATCGCGCCTCTGTGGCTGCGCAGAATGTGGCTTACAACCAGCCTACGGGTGTCGGTTTCTTCATCGGAGCCGAGTTGCAGGGTAGCGGTCGCAAGTTCCGCGGCTGGCAGTTTTAACCCTTCACCCTTAATCTTTAACCCTTAACCTTTAACCGTTAACCGTTAACCATGTATAAGTCCTTAAGTCTCGGTCTCAGCGGCCTGCGTTGTGTTTTCTTCATTGCGGCAAACCTTGCCTTGCCCCATCTCTTCCACCTCGTTCCGGGCGGTGGCATAGCTTTCCTGCCCATCTATTGGTTCACTCTTGTGGGTGTCATGCGCTATGGTCTGCCTACGGGTTTCTCTGCTGCTGCCCTGTCGCCCCTGGTTGGTTTCCTGCTCTTCGGTGCTCCTGCCGCTGCCATGCTGCCCGACATGCTGCTCAAGGGCGTACTGCTGTGTGCGGCTGCAGCCGGTGCGGTGCGTCTCTGGGGCATAGGGGTTCTTTCTGCGGCGACGGCTGTTGTTGCGTCGTGGACGGTGGCAGGTCTTGCGGAGTGGCCTTTCGCGGGTGCTGCTTATGCTTTTCAGGACTTTGTTACGGGCGCTGCGGGTCTGATTCTCATGAGTGTGGTGGCTCCGCTCATTGCCAAGAGGCTTTAATTCGGTGATTTTAAGGCGATAAAAAAAGAAGGCTGTCATCACGACAGCCTTTCTTCCATTAACCTTAAATCTAATACCATGAAAAACACGATGCAAAGGTACGGCTTTTTTTGGTACTTGCAAGTGTTTATTCACAAAACCTGCTATATCTTGTCTTTTTCTTGATTTATGTCATTTTTGGGGAGAGGGACTTTCAGGTTTCAAGTTTCAGGTTTCAAGTTCATCCAACTTGTCAACTCGTTAACTCGTCAACTGAAATTGTCAATTGTCAATTATCAATTGTCAATTAGGGCGAAGCCCGCTTAGAGGGCGACATGAATCCTTTAGAAGACCCCCGTTAAGCGGGGGGCTGGCCTTAATGCCAGGGGGATTGCCCTCACAGGGCAATGTGTATCCATGAACCTTCATTTATCAATTCCGTATGCGGCAGATGGTCTCGGATATAGGCGAGCCAGCCTGGGACGTTAGGGATGTCAACTGCTCGACCTTTGGTGTGGTAGCTGTTCTTTGCGCCGCCTACGGCATCATTCAATGCCTTGCAGCGGAAACCGGAGTTGATGCGTATCGGTTTGCCGAAGTGCTGACGCAGAGGTTCCAGCACCTTCTGGCAGAGTTTCTGGAGGTTGTTTACTTCTTCCGCTGTGATGCGGTTTTCTATCTTTTTCTTCTCAGCGGTCTCGCTGTGAAGCATTTCTTCCAAAGTAAAGTGTTCGGTTAATCTCATAATGGTTAGTGGTTATAGGTTATAGGTTATTGAGGCCTAAGATTTGAGTTTTTTTATTAAATTTTGAATTTTGAATTTACTTATTTTGAAATATGAATTATTTTCCATACCTTTGCAGCGAAATTCTAAATTATAAGACATGAGCACAGCACATCTTAATGCTGAGATCTTGCGCAATATGAGTATTATTGCAGAAGATGAGGGGTTGCTGAAGCGAGCTGCCAAGTATCTGCGTAAGCTTGTGTCCGAAAAACAAGCCGATCCGACAGAGATGACTCGCGAGGAATTCTTTGCCCGCGTTGAAAAAGCCGAAAAACAAATCGAGCGTGGTGAAGGTCTTGAGATGCTGCCTGGTGAGACCCTAGACGACTTTTTAGAAAGAGTGGGTTGATGTATAAAATTATATATTCTCCCCAAGCCGTTGAAGACCTCATGAAATTGAAAAGGTCTGAACCGGCAGCATATAAGAAGGCCGACAAGTTTATTCAGGAATTGAAAGAGCATCCCAAAACCGGTACGGGACATCCTGAGCCGTTGAAAGGCATGCCAGAAAATCGTTGGAGTCGTGCGATTACTAAAAAGCATCGTTTGGTGTATCGAATCTTCGAGAAAGAGGTTTACGTCGATGTTCTCACGGCTTACGGTCACTACGGAGATAAGTAATTCGATTTGCAAAATGAGGTAACACGAAGTGTGGTTTCTGTGTGACATTACTTCATTAGCTCTTTTAGTTTATCAAAGTAGGAATCCACGCCAAGCAGTGTGGCGCAGAGCACGAGCAACTGGGCTACGAGCATCAGTACGGTGGAGTCAATCACTCCCATCGGAGGGAGGCAAAGCCCCGCAGCAGCAAATGCCACTGCGGAGCAAAAAGCGAGTAAGGAGATTTTCTTTTTCATCATAATGAGCCCCCTCTACACCCCCTTCGGTTCCC
>CADCNQ010000016.1 GCA_902802815.1 uncultured Bacteroidales bacterium
TATTTGCCATCCTTCAGAGCACCATCCTCTGCATCTTCAGCCTCAATGGCGTTAATGGCGGTGGGATCCTCGTCATCAAAGGAGATTACGAGACGAGCTCCGGGATCGGGTGTGCTAAGTGTAATATACGCACGGGTGTTCTTCACATACACATTGTCGCTGTTGACGATGTAAAGATTACCATCGCTGACAATGTAGTTGTTGCTTTGAGCAACTTTCGTTGATGCTGCATATGTACCTGTCATAGTAACATTGGTGCCTGCAACAGAAGGAGATGCACTTGCTGCTGCAACAACAGTACGGTCATTGAGAGTGTATGCCTTTGCGCTATTGGCTGCTGACGTAGCTTTTACCAAGCAGGGCTCGTTGGCGGAAATACCAATCTTTGTCGTGAAGTGAACGGTTCCATTGTCGTATGAACTTAACTGGTATACTACGGAACCTGCACCAAAGTAGCCTTCAACCTCGGTCTGGTTCATTGAGAAGGGGAACACTACGGTGTTTACACCAACCTTGATGGTACGGGTAATCTCAACATTACCGGCACCGCTCTGTGTGTGATCCCATGCGGTAGCCTCGTTCAGTTCATACACCTGCTCGGGCACTTTGTACAGTTCTACGTAGCCGATACCCATCCAACGGAATGTATTTCCCGTCATTGGCTTCAAACCGATTTTGACATCCTGCTGTGCGTTGTTGACGAATGATATGCTAGCCGAGGTAAGTACATCAGATGAAATGAGGGAGCCCTCCGTATCATTAGCATAGAAATAGACTTTACTTACAGTGGCCGACGCATAGCCATTTGCTGTAGCCAATGCATAGCAATTGATTTCGTATGTTCCTTCGGGAAGATCCTCAACGGTGTTATAGAGAGCAAACTCACCATTCGCTTTTGGAGTCTCAGACCAATATTCAAAGAATGCGTCACCCTTTACGCATGCTACGCCATCATTGTGCATTACCTGACGATTTCCGTCGGCCTGATCCGAATCCCATCCAGGAACGTTTGTGTAAGGAGTCCAAGATGCAAATGAAGTTACATCAGGATTGACCATCATGAATGTCAAATTGAACTTGTTGCCTTCGCCTACAGGGTTAGCTATGCTTGCATAAGTAATCATAGCAGTCTTTAGTGTGTTAATGACGGCATTTAGGCCACTGATAGTTGTTGCAGCCCCAATAGCTGTGGTTTGGTTGCTGATGGCTGTTGCAAGCGTCGTGTTTGCTTCAGCGTTGTCATTAGGCACATCCACGAGCGCATTTGCTGCTGTCTTTAATGTATTGAATGCAGTGTAATATTCACCGCTTTCGTTAGCAAATGATATCGCTGCGTTCAAATCTTCAAAAGCCTTAGTCAAATCCTCTTCATCAGAATTGGGAGTGAGTGGGTCTGCCTCTTCAATGGCAGCGTTCAACAGATTTGCTGAAGTTTCACTGGGTGCTGTGGGTAGAAGTTCTTCTGCAATACCTTTCTTTTCCACAACTTGTTTGTATAATGCGACATTTACGGGGCCTTTGTAATAAATGCGATAACCCTGCCAAATAAACCACTGTGTGGTACTATTCACTGTAGTGCTTATAGTCAGAGAATTGCCTTTAACAGGAACATCATTAACTGAAGAAACAGTTCCCTCATATGCCAGGCCTTGTCCTGCAGATTTCTGGCCGTCAGGAACAACGTTGCCACCCTGATCTCTCCAATTGTTGTTTCCATTTGTGTTACATGCCCATGTGGAAGCCATAGTTCGCATTTCAACAACATTGCTGCTTTGATTGGAAGAGCCGTTATTAACTGTTAAAACTGGCGCAGCATCACTGCCGTCTTGGCGGTAGAATCCATGGAAATCTACATCATACAATCCGTTGGGAACATCTGTTTGCCCTTGAGTCAAGGTATGTGTTGCATGATAACGTTCAAATGTCGCCCATGAAAGACTAATGCTTGTGCCCCAGTCAGTAGTTGATGTTGCTCCTACCATGTCCGCATTAGTAAAGAGGGATGTTGCGTCGATGCGACTTTCGATGCCATCGGCAACAGCAATAATCAATGCTCGTGTTGCGGCACGAAGGGCTGCTGGGGTCGCAGATGCGTTGGTGTAAACAGCATTTGCTGTCTCCAATGCTTCTGCATAGGTTGATGTCTTACCAGACGAAACTAACGCCTGGTATACGCCATACATGGCCTTCTTTTCTTTAAATTTCAGATAAGAACCATCCGTAATAGATGTGACGGGAATGAATGCCCAATCATAGAAGCCCTTACCGTTGCTGATGGTTAATTTTCCTCCATAAAGAGCAGCAACATCAAGTTTTTTGCCGGCATATGCAGTATTTACCAGTGTGTAGGCGTTTGTGTATTTTGCGGAAGCGGCAAAAGTCCAGTCTTGGTTGTGATCAAAATCAATCCAACAATCGAAATCTCCACCGTTTGTTCCGACAGCTCTTCCGGTATTGGCATCCATCACCATCTTAATGGTCGAACCTGTAACAGTTACAGATGCTGAATGCGGACTTGACGCTGCAAGATCGCCATTGGTCAGACGAGTTGAAATAGCATTTGTGTTCCAATTCATACCAGCCGCCACAAAAGCATCTGCTTCCACATTGTAGATGTAAACCTTTGCAGAGTTGTCCCATGTTGAGAGGTCTACGCCAGGAACCTCTGGTGCATTCCACGTTCCCTGTGCCCATGTACCGACAGTTGTCAGCAGTGCGCACAACAAAAGAAATAATTTTCTTTTCATAGTAAATTGTTTTGGTTAATAATTTTTGTTTGTTTATCAGTTTTCTGTTAATCTCATCTCATCGTCATCAAAGACAATGACGTGCAGAAAACTGCCAAAACAACTCACTGAAATGTCCGAAGCGGGAAGTCAGATATCCGACAACCTCAAACAAAAAAGCGTGAGAGCCTGTCCTTACTCATCAAATACCAGGCTCTGGAAAAACCATAAGAGAAATAAGTAAAGATAGCAACCCCACGCCGTGTATGCAATTGCTATCGCGGCGTAGAGTCACCACGTGCTAACAACAGATGCACACGAAATGGGCGTTACATACTCTTTATCCTTCTCTAAATATTTTTGAAATTTTCCAGATTTCGGTATTTAGGATAAAGCGTGGAACGCCTTGTCTACCTGGATGTGTCCCCAGGATTTTTGCCGACCCTTGCCCTACTTAGAGGGTTTTACCGACTTTCACCCGCGCTCGGATGAGGTTTGATGCAGAAACGTGCACGAATGCACATTTGCGAGAACAAAGATATACCTTTTATTATATATGTTGTTCCAAAAATTTTGTTTTTTTTGCAAAAAAATGATATTTTTTCGTTTTTCAGCCCAAAAAGTGATGTTTTATGCCGTTTTTACTGAGCTCGTAAACATAGAAAATCCGAAAAAATAAAAAATCACACAGAAACCATATTTCTGCGTGAGATTTCAAAAAAAGTACAACCCACTCGTCAACTCAATCATCAATCGTCCAGCATCACGAAGGAGGCCCAGAAGACGGGAGAACTGTATTCGGGAGTGTTGCGGACAGCCTCCTGAGCCGTGCGGAACGCCTGGCGGCGCGTCTGTCCGGAAACCAGAGCAGAGTAGAACTCCGTCATCATCAACTGCGTGGCACCGTCGCTGACACTCCAGAGACTCATCAGGAGAGTGCGGGCACCGGCCTTCTTGAAGCCGCGCTGCAAACCGAACACGCCGTCCTCCTTCAGTTCGCCAAGACCCGTCTGACAGGCTGAAAGCACAGCGAGGTCCAGACCGCGGAAGTCAAGTTTGGCTATCTCGCGCGCTGTGAGCACGCCGTTTTCAATGCCGGAAGGCACCTTCTTTCCCGTGATGACATTGTTGGCACCGGCCAGAAGAAGACCCGAATAGCAGAGACTGTTGTCGGCCTGAGAGGACTCCTCGCCGCTCACCTCGAGATAGCTCATCGTGTTGGTGCTGCGACGCACGGCATCCTCGCTGAGGGAGAAACCGTGTGTGGCAACGTGGAGGAGCGACACACCCTTGCCGCTGAGACCCTTGAAAGCCTCTTCCGTGCCATAGACGCCGTCGTATTTCTGCGTCTCGACACCGTGCATGAGCAGCGTCTGCGATATCTTCTCAGCCTCCACAACGGTGCCGGGAAGGAAACCCACTTCGCGCTGTCCGTCGCGCAGGAAACCCTCCAGGGTACGCGTCTCGGCAAGAGCCCAGTCCTCGAGGTCGGAATCGAAGTCGGCCATAAACTCGTCTGCCCTCTTGTAGATATCCTCGTATTCCTTGTTGGCAGCCTGTATCTCGGCAGGAGTGGCGTTGTATCTGATGCCGCCGAATACGGCAGCAAGGCTGACCGCCTGCGACGTCCTGTCCTGCTGGACAAGCAGTTTGGTGGACGACACGCGATGCAGGGCATAGAGATCGCCGATACGGCGGTGGTCGTATCTCAGATATTCAATGCCCCACTGATAGAACAGTCCGGAGGGTGCAAACCATATGTTCTCCACTCCGTCCAGATAGGGAATGAGGCGTCCCCAGACAAACTGGCCCACCTGCGTGGATTCAAAGACCTCATTGATGCCCTCGGGCCTGGTGAGTGCCTGCGTCAGAGGCAGACCGCCAAAGCGCAGACGGTCGAGCTCGCCCTCACTGAAGAGGCGTATCAGCGTGGGAGCCGGAGCATCGTGACGGGCAAGCAGAGCCCAGTAGGTGCGGCCGTCCTCCGGCGTGTCGAGGTCGAAAAACTCTATCGCGGCATCGCCGCTGCCCAGAGCCTTCACCACCTGACTGAAATCAATGCTCATCGCCTCCGTGAAATCACCGTACTCCTTGCAGCCGCGCACCAGTTCGCGCTCCAGACGGGTGGCGCTGGACATAAGAGAAGGTATCTGCGCGCGCGCGTCATCGGAAGGATTGCGCCAAGCCTGCTCTATCTCCTGACGGATGGCCACAAGACGGTCGTACTTATCGCGGAGGTCCGTGCTTGCCGTGCGGGCAAGGAGATTGCGGAAGTCCACCTCGGAATTGAGCAGGAGTCCCTTGGTGAAGAGCTGGCTGTTGTAGGCATCGATGAGTGCGGAATCGACATTCTCCATCAGACAGGCCATCGCAGGCGCTGCACGGAAAATATAACTCTTCGTGCCCCAGTAGAGTTCGCGGCCGCGAGTGGTGAGGTGGGAGAAATTGCTCCTCACATTCTGCATCTGCATGGCGAGCGCTGCGTGGAAGAGACGCTGAGCCTCATACTTCCTGTCCATGCGGAGGTAGAGGTTGGCCATGTTGAACATCAGCATGACATTGTCGGGATGCATGTCTCCGAGGATGCGGCGCTGTATGGTGTCGGCACGCTGGTTGAGAGCCAATGCCCGCCCGAGACTGTCGCGGCGCACCTCGTAGAGCGCCTGATTGGTGAGCATCTTGGCAAAGAGGGAACTGTTGGTGTTGCCCGTCTTCCCGTAGTCGTCAACAGCCTCGCGGGAGGTGTTGAGGGCATCCTCGTAAGCCCCGTTGGCATAGTAATATATGGAAAGGCTGTTGAGTGCCAGAGCGCGGTCTTCCTCATGGCCGGGAACCTTCCCGTAGATGCTGAGCGCCTGTTTACAGGTGTCGATGGCTTCGGGAAGCCTGTTCATGTGGTAGAGATATCCGGAGATGTCCTTCAGACAGGAAGCCTCGCCCGCCTCGTCCCTGCGCACGCGGTAGATGGCCAGAGCCTGCTGCTCCAGAGAGAGAGCCTGGGTATAGTTGCCGTTCGCAGCCATTATGGAGGCCTGCTTGGTGAGCGACTGGGCAAAGCGCACATCGCCGCGGTTCACCTGCTCGGAGACGGTGGTCTGCAGCTGCTCGCTGATGTTTGCAGCCTTCTCCAGATTGCCCGTGCGGGTGTGGGCTGCGGATATCTCGCTCATGCAGTTCAGATAGCCCGAACTGCTCTTTCCCTCAATATTCTCGTAGATGGGAGCTGCGCGCTGCCACAAAGTGATGGCCTCCTCGTAGCGTTCCATGTGTTTCTCAAAAGATGCGGCATTGGAAAGCAGACGGGCGAAGTTGAGACTCTGTGTCTCCTCGTTTGTCTCGTAGATGCCGATAGCCTCGCGGGCATACTCCAGCGCCTGCTCGTAGTTGCCGGCATTGGCAAGACGCACTGCGTGATTGCTGAGGAGAGAGGCGTAGTGTATGGTGTTTGTCTGCATCTTCTTCATCGACTGCAGAGCGATTTTGCTGTATTTCTGCGCCTTCACCTTGTCGCCCGAGAGTGAATAGTAGAGCACGAGATTGTTCATGGCCTGTGCGTAGGCGGGACTGTTCCTGGAAAGTATCTGCACGGCCTGTTCACCCAGTTCGACGGCATGGGCCCGGTCTCCGGGAGCATTGCGGGTGGTGTAGTAGCCCGCCAGATTGCTCAGCGTGACACCGTAGTGGTCATGTTTCTTGCCGAGATATTTCTCATAGATTTCCAAAGCCTCCGTACATTTGGCGATGGCCTCGTCGTAGCGTCCGCGCTGATTCTCTATCGCCGCCATGTGATTGAGCGTCTCGGCCACATGGCTCCTGTTCATGTAGGCTGCTGTGCGGCGCACCTCCTCGGCACGCTTGAGCTGGAGCATAGCCTCATCGAGCTTGCCCTTGCGTTGCAGAGCTACGGCATAGTGGGTCAGAGCCACTGTGTATTCGTGTGTCTGCCGCGATTCCTCGGTGACACACATGGAAAGGTATCTCTGGAATGTCTGCTCCGCCCTCGTCTGCTCTCCCCTGCGCGAAGCGGAAACAGCCTCCTCGTAGCAATGGGACAACTCCTCCGCCACCTCACTCTTGGCACCGTAGAATGCACGGCGTGCCTTCTCGTAGCGGTCGGTGTTCTTCTCATCGGGAGAGACATTGTCCAAATAATAGCGGAAAGCCTTGTATGCGCTGGCATACTGGCGCTCCTTCAGATACTGGAAACCGAGGTCGTAACAACAGGCCACACTGTCAACACCCTCCGCACGCAACAGGGCACAAAGGGGAAACAGCACCGCGAGGATGGCGATGCGACGACAGTATGGACGAAGAGATGTCATTCAGTTTCCGGTACGGTGTCGAGCGTCTGTATGATGCTGTCGATGTTGCGGAAGACGGTAGCAGTGCCGTCTTCTGTCTGCTCCAAACGCTTCTTCTTGCTGTTGAGCATCTGGGCGAGCAGATACCTCATGTACTGCTTTGTGACAGATGTCACACAGGTCTGCTCGTTGCGCTTCACATATTTCTCCAGAGTGCCGGAATAGATACCTTTTATCGTGTACATCTTCGACTCCCTGGGATTCAGCAACGTCACGGATGAATTTGCCGAAATGGTCAGAATGTCATCCTCGCTGAGCGTCTGGCCCTTCTGGAGCTCCACACGCTCCTTGTCGTTGTGGAAACGCACGTTGCCCTCAATGTCCGACACAAGATAACTGACTTTATCTTGCGCAGAGAGGTTGGGGGCAATCAGAAGTAATATCAGAATGATTACGTTTTTCATAATTCAAGTGTTGATTGTTGTATGTCTATTTTACCTTTCGTCCTTTCGCGACTCTCGTAGCGGTATATCGATTTGTCTGCCACGCGCCGCAAAGAACGCGGCCAGGCGTAGTCGCCGGTAAGATTGATGATTACGGAATAGAACAGTCGCGCTGTGCCCAGAAGTGCTGTGCACATTATTGCCCACTTCACGTCGAGATTCACATTGTCACGCATGTAGAGCATGAAACTGGCATCCACAAGGATTATCACCACAGCAAAGAATATCACACTGGAAGTGACACCCATACGTCCGAGACACTCCACGCTGCCGAGACGGTGTCTCACAGTGGCATCGAATGCATAACTCTGAGCCATCTGAGTGAAGAGCGTCACAAGGAGCGACAGAAGGATTATCAGCCACGCAGGAAGTTCCGTCGGGGCCTGGTGATCCACAAGCGTCTTGACAGTGTAGGCCAGGACGTGCAGGCCGGAGATGAGTCCGAGAGGGGTGTAGTGCATATCACGCACGTCGTCGGTGGCTCCCAGAAGAACGATGCGGCCGTTTATCAGATCCGCGTTCTCCTTGATTTTGTCGTAAGGCACAACAGGGAAATCCACAGCATGGAAGTTGATGGCACAACTCATCTCGGCATCACTGGAGGGCTCCTCGCTTGTGTATATCTTCGCTATCTTGGCCGGCATGGAATAAACCCACTTGTCCTCCGCACGGCGCAGCACACCGAAACGTCTCACCGTGCCGCCGTTGACATCGCGCTGCACGTTGGTGAATCCCTCGTCGATACCGCACAGGTCGGCAAAGAAGGAATGGGTTGTGGAACAGAACTGCTCCTTGTCGTCGCTCCAGTCCGTCAGTTTGCACGACCACACCACGTGATTCCTCACACCCAGCGCAACGTCCATAAGCCGTTCGTTGCCGAGAGTGTCGCCGCGCACACCGTCGAAGACGACGTCGATGCCCATCACCACGGGATTTAAACTGTCTATTTCCGTGATGATGTCAGCCAGTTTGCCACGCTCGTAAACCTCCGACATATCCACCAGCGTGATGAGGTCGCTCTGCTCTTTCTGCTCCTTCGTCTTACTGATATCATAAAAGATGTCGGTCATGGAGAAATTGCTCAGCGAACGCGCCATCGGGTTGAGAAACGACACACTGAAGGATATCTCTATCAGCGATGTCGTCAGCAATACCGCCAGCGCGGTCACCAGCAGATGATCGACAATATGATCCCAGGCGTATCTTGCGAACTTTCTCATCCTGTCCGTGTGAAATGCTATTTCTCCTCACCGACGAAAATTGCCACGCGGCTCTTCTCGTTGTCACCGTAAGGCATCACTGTGTCACCCTTGGAATCCACAGTGATACGGCTTGCGTCGATGCCACCGTCGATGAGGGCCTTTGCCACAGCTTCGGCTCTGCCGCGAGCATACACTGCATTCTTCTCTGCATTACCAGTACCGGCATCAGCATGTCCGGTGACGGTGGCCGTTGCAGTGGGGTGAGACTTCATCCATGCGATGACGTCGTCTATCTTGGAGCGCTCACCGGCCTCCACATCAGTCTTGGCGATGGAGAAGAAGATATCCTTCTGCAGCTGCTCAAGCTTCTTGGGCTGCACCACAGGAGCGTCGGTTACCACCTCGGCTTCCCTGTCCTCTTCAAACTCCTCCACAGGAGCAATAACCACGGGCTCGGTGTGGGGCTTCTTCTTGTAACCGAAACGGTAGGCAAAACCGACTTGCGCCGTAATCTGCCAGTCGTCACAGTCAGACCTCTTGCTGTTGAAACGGTCGTGCAGACTGTTGGCGTCGGCTTCGATGTTCATACTCCAGTGCTTGTTAATCTTGTAGTCCACCATGACACCTAAACGCAAATTGTGGCTGAACTTGGTGCCCGTCCACGCATCGGTGAGAGCATCCCTGCCCACAGCTCTGTTGATATCGGTGGCATCGTCATTGTTCCATGCTGTGTTCAGACCGATACCGGCAATGGCGTACACACCCCAGGGAGTGGTCTTCAGCGAGGGAATGAATCCCAGCACGTTGAGCATCAGGTCGATGTTGGCCGTAATGTAGTTGTAGTCGTAGCGGTATTCCCTGTCAGGCTGTGTCAGACCTCCCTTACTCCAAGCACCGTTCACATGGAAACGGGCTCCGAAGGCGCGAGTGAACATGGCACCGAAACTGGCACTGGCCGTACCCGTGATGATATCCGACTGGGGATAGTTGGTGAGAGTGGTCTGCATACCGCCCTGCAAGCCTACAAACATGTAGGGATAGGGCTTGTAATCCAAATCACCGTCGTCTTCCGTTTGAGCGGAAACTGTCATGGAAACACAGAGAGCCATGAGCAACATGGCATAAAACTTCTTAATCTTCATGGTTGAATCGTTTGTTGTTTTCAATATTCGTGTGCAAAAATACGTTAAAATCCGTTCTTCAACAAAAAAAACGGGAAAAACGCCACAAAAAATGTTAAAAATTACATTTTTACCCCTAAAAACCTCAACTCTCAACTCTCAACTCTCAACTTTTTTCGTACATTTGCGTCCACATTCAGCGGAATGTCGCTGTTTTTACATAAAAAAACTATTGGGGCTGACTGGATTTGACAGCAGACTGATAGTCAGTGTAAGCACGCAGAGAGTTGCTGGCCGCTCTCTATAATCAATGACTTGCAAAGATTTATCTGGCGAACGTGAATACGCTCTCGCTGCCTAACCGAAGTATAGTAGGTTGGCTCAATCTCGGCACCAGGTGCTGAGACGAGATGTCACCCCGGGACTAACCGCTCCGAAGCACCCGGATACCGTGGCACAGCAAAATCGGAGCTGGCCCGTCAAGGCCTCGCTTGTCGGGTGAGATTTCAGAGGATAAGGTGTTGCTTGGTGGTCCAGGTCTTGGCAATGCACGAAAAACGAAGGCTGGAATAAGCGTGTAGAAAGCTCTGGTTGTCTCTGTTTGGACGAGGGTTCGATCCCCTCCAGCTCCACTTCGGGATTCCCACCCTCACATTACCACAGAACCGATAAGTCCAGTTTTCGCGGAGAAATGAAACGTTTCCCCGCCAGGGACAGTTCTGCGGCATGGAGCATGAGACGCGCTGACGGTGTGCCGTAGAGGCGGTCTCCTATTATCGGGTTGTTCAGCCCCTCGGGATGGGCGCAGTGCACACGAAGTTGATGTGTGCGGCCTGTATAGGGAAAAAGATGCACCAGAGCGTGCCCCTGCACATTATCCACCACGCGACAATGAGTAAACGCCTTCTTGCCGAACTGCTCCGAAACCATCTGACGGGGACGGTTTGTGATGTCCGGGCAAAGAGGAAGGTTTATATCGTATTCCTCACCCACGGGCATCTCGTGCTCCAAAAAGGCCTCGTAGCGCTTCTCCACCTGACGGCTCTCAAAAAGACGGTGCAGAGCACTCTGTTCCTTCGCATCTTTGGCAAGCAGCATCAGTCCGGAAGTGTCCTGATCCAGCCGGTGCACCGGCAGAAGTCCTGTGAGGCTCTCCACCGACGGAAGAAATTCCTTGCCCGGAACGGAGAGAAGACCGCTCGGCTTGTCCACAAGAAGAACACGTTCGTCTTCATAAACGGTCAACAGCTGCGGCACAAGGGCTTCGTAGGAAACCATGCGGGGGTCGCTCTCCACATTCAAACCCTGTAGCATGAATTCCAGTATCGGACGGCAGCGCATCGTACAGGGCGGGCAGAATTCTCCCGTCGCAGCATCCCACTCTGCAACCGCAAGGGGTGTGAGGCCGCGACGATAGGCCTCCTGGAGAAGTTTGGGCGCGCAGCAGTCTCCCTGTCCGCTCATACATTTTGAGAACGGAACAATGTCGGGAAGCGAACGCTCCTCACCGCGGGCATTGAGGAAACGGTACTGACTGAAAAGCCATCGCTGCAATGCCTGCGAACGGACTTTGCGCTCGTGACGCAAACGGCAACCCTCCTCACTGCAGTGCGAAGTGTCTTCCTTCAACACCGCAAGCCGTCTGTTTATAGCGGAAATCTCTGCTTCTTCCTGCAGGAAATACGAACCGGGATGCATGACGTCAAAGACAGGAGGAACAAATCCCTCCTGAATGGTGCTGCCCCCAAGAGTTCCGGAAAAGGCCGCCAGAAAGCCTCCGTCGTATAACAGCACACCGAGCGTCTTACCCTGCCGGAGCTCCACCTGCCACCGGGGGTTGGCACGCAAGCGTCTCATCACCGACTCCATCGCAGGACGGCAAGCCTCGTCAAACGTAAAAATCTTCATAAGTAGAAAACAGACTCCGGCCCCATATTGAACAGCAGATCCACGATGCTTAAATCATCCAGGAATCCATGACGCGAGGCAAACTGCTGATAATATGCCCCTTCACGGCGGGCGCAGTTCTCCAAGACCGCACCCGACTCCGGAGAAATACCCAGCAGAGACAACACTGTGTCCTGTAAAGCTGCGTTGAAATCTGTCAAAAAACGATAGTTACCCTCATCGTAAAACGGACGGAAATCCTCCTCGTAATAGTCGAAGAACGGAGTCTGCCGATAGGAAGAACACAGAGCATTCCAATGCTGGTGACGCCACGAGCCGTGCTCCGAAATGACAATGTCGCGGGTGAGGGCACCGGGAACGGGATGCACCACCGGTATGGTGAGCGTCAACGCTCCGGACGGCGAGTCGATATAACAGCGGTTGCGCAACGTCTGTTTCTGCCAGCGGTCGTCTGCATCACACACGAAAGAAAGGGGACGGGTGCGGAGCATCTGTCGGTAGTGGGAGACGGGGGCAAGATAAGCTGTGTGCATTGACAGGTGAGAGTTGACCGGTAGGCCTGTTTTCCGGGCAAAAGTAGGAAAAAAAACAGTCTTTTTCGAAAAAAAAGCGTTTTTTTACCCAAAATCTCTCAACTTTAAACTTTAAACTTTAAACTTTGAACTTTTTTTCGTATCTTTGCGCCCGATATGTCCGAGGTTTTAATTCAGAAAGTTAACGGAAAACGGGATTTGAAGCGTTTTGTGCGATTCAATGCCGACCTGTATCGGGACTGCCCATGGGCGGTGCCCGACTTTATGGAAGATACCCTCGAGACATTCTCCCTGAAGGATAATGCTGCGTTTGAGTTCTGCCGCGCGGAGTGGTTTCTCGCCTACAAGGACAACCGTGTGGTGGGTCGCGTGGTGGCTTTCATCAACGAGCGCGCCAATGCCCGCTGGAACCGCAAGAGTGTGCGCTTCGGATGGATTGACTTTATCGACGATGAGAACGTGAGCCGTGCACTGTTGGACGCTGTGGCAAATTGGGGACGGGAACACGGTATGACAGAGATGCACGGACCGCTCGGTTTTACCGATATGGACCCGGAAGGCATGCTGATAGAGGGTTTCGACCAGCTCAGCACGATATCCACTATCTACAACTATCCCTACTACCCCGTTCACTTCGAGCACTATGGTATGCAGAAGGAGACGGACTGGGTGCAGCGCCATATCGCCATGCCGAGCAAGGGCAACGCCGGATGGGAACGCTATGCCCGTGTGGCAAGCATGGCAAGCAAGCGCTATGGGCTGAGTGTGCATAAATTCAAGTCGAAAAAGGAAATCTGGGAAGGCAGGTATGATTTCAAGTTCTTTGAGACAATAAATAAGAGTTATGCCTCCCTGTTCGGCTACAGCGAAATGACAGACCGCCAGATGAGGAGTTACGCGGAGCGCTATCTGCGTTTCGTTGACCTGCGGCTGCTGAGCATCATAGAAAACAGCAAGGGAGAAGTGGTAGCTGCGGCTGCATGTATGCCGTCGCTGTCGCGTGCAATGCAGAAAGCAAGGGGACGCCTGTTCCCCTGGGGATGGTGGCACATCCTGAAGGCTCTCTATATCAAGCATGACGAAACGCTCGACATGCTGCTCATCGGGGTGGTGCCGGAATATCAGGACAAGGGGGCTGTGACACTTATCTTTGCCGACCTCATACCGCAAATACTCAAACTGGGATTCAAATGGGGCGAGGTGCATCCGCAGCTGGAAGACAATACACGCGGCCTGGGTATTTGGGATGTTTTCGAAAACACCATACACAAACGTCGTAGAGCATGGAAGAAAACGATATAAAGACACAGGACATCTCCGCTTCCGGCGAAACAGTGGCGTACAGTGATGAAAACATACGCCACCTCTCCGATATGGAGCATGTGCGCACCAGGCCCGGCATGTATATCGGTCGTCTGGGTGACGGCAGTCAGACAGAGGACGGTGTCTACGTGTTGCTAAAAGAGGTTATCGACAACAGTATCGACGAATTCAAGATGAACGCCGGCAAGCGTATTGAGATAGACATTGAAGACCATCTGCGCGCCAGCATCAGAGACTATGGAAGAGGCATTCCCCTCGGCAAACTCGTGGAGGCTGTATCAATGCTCAACACCGGAGGTAAATACGACTCCAAGGCTTTTAAGAAAAGCGTGGGACTGAACGGTGTGGGACTCAAAGCGGTGAACGCCCTCTCCAGCCGTTTCGAAGCACACTCTTTCCGCGACGGAGAAGTGAGACGCACTGTATTTGAAAAAGGCATACTGAAAAGCGACATCACCGAGAAAACCGATGAGGAAAACGGTACATATGTCTTCTTCGAACCCGATGATACACTCTTCAAGCACTATCATTTCCAGGATGAGTTCGTGGAGACGATGCTGCGCAACTATACATATCTGAACACCGGGCTCACAATCATGCTGGGCGGCAGGCGCATCGTATCAAGAGAAGGACTGTCCGACCTGCTCAACGACCGTATGGACTACGATGCCCTTTACCCTATTGTGCATCTCAAGGGAGAAGATATCGAAATCGCCTTCACCCACACAAAGCAGAACGGTGAGGAATACTATAGTTTCGTCAACGGTCAGCACACCACGCTTGGCGGCACTCATCAGGCTGCATTCAAGAAATACATTGCGGAAGTGATACGCGACTATTCCGGCAAACCGCATGATTTCACCGATATACGCAACGGACTCGTGGCTGCGATATCCATCAACATACAGGAACCTCTCTTTGAGAGTCAGACGAAGGTGAAACTCGGTTCGCTCACCACCATACCCGACGGCGGCATATCCATTGACAAATTCGTGGGAGACTTCGTCAGGAGCCAAGTGGACAACTATCTCCATAAGAACACCGATGTGGCGGATATCATACTGCAGAAGGTGGCAGAGAGCGAGAAGATACGCAAGGAAATGGCTGGCGTAGCAAAAAAGGCACGTGAGATGGCAAAGAAGGCGAATCTGCACAACCGTAAGTTGCGCGACTGCCGCATACATCTCACCGACCCAAAAGGCGAACTGCGCGAAGAAAGCTGCATCTTCATCACCGAGGGTGACTCTGCCAGCGGCAGCATCACCAAGAGCCGCGATGTCAATACGCAGGCGGTATTCTCGCTGCGAGGCAAACCGCTCAACTGCTACAAACTGACCAAAAAGGTAGTGTACGAGAACGAGGAATTCAACCTCCTGCAAGCTGCACTTAATATTGAGGACGGACTCGAGGGACTGCGCTACAACAAAGTCATCGTGGCCACCGATGCCGATGACGATGGTATGCACATCCGCCTGCTCATGCTCACCTTCTTCCTGAAGTTCTTCCCCGAATTGGTGAAGAAAGGACATGTATATATCCTGCAGACACCGCTGTTCAGAGTCCGCGGGCGCAAAACAAAAATCAATAAGGCAAAACTGAGTGAAATTGAAGCGGAACTCGCTGCCCGCAACAGTTCGGACAACGATATCAGCGAAGACAAGCGCCCCCGCCACCTCAGTGTTTCGAAGGACTTTGTGACGCAATACTGCTACAACGAAGAAGAGCGCCTGCAGGCCATCGAAGACCTCGGACCGGAACCGGAAATCACGCGATTCAAGGGATTAGGTGAGATTTCTCCGGAAGAGTTCAAACACTTCATCGGTCCCGACATCCGACTCGACCAGGTCATGCTGCACAAGTCCGACCAAGTGGCAGAACTCCTTAATTTCTACATGGGCGACAACACTATGGACCGCCAGAATTTCATCATCGACAACCTCGTCATTGAGGAGGATTTGCCGGAAGAAGAGGAGGGCGTAGCATGACGGTACTCTTTCCCGGTTCGTTCCATCCGTTCACAAAAGGTCACGCCGACATCGTGGAGCGCGCCCTCGAACTGTTCGACGAGGTGGTCATTGCCATCGGTGTCAACGTAGAAAAAACGGCCCCACAGTCTGATGCTGCAGAGGCCCATCACCGATTGAAAGCACATTATGCAGACAATCCCAAAGTACGCGTCATAGAATATTCCGGACTCACTGCAGACCTCTGCAAGAAGTTGCAGATAAAGGCCATCATCCGCGGTGTACGCTCCATGAAGGACTACGAGTACGAGAAACAGATGGCAGATATCAACCGCCAGCTCACCGGCGTGGAAACACTTCTGCTTTTTGCCAATCCTGCATACGAAAGTCTTTCGAGCAGTATGGTACGTGAACTTGCCCACTATGGCAAGGATGTCAGTTCAATGATTATTTAATCTATTTATTTGCCATGAAACGCATCTTTCTCCTAATATCTGTTCTCTCGCTGTCGCTGATGAGCCACTCTCAGGGACTTACAGAGACACAAATGCGCAAACTCTTTGCAGCCGCGCAGAATATCTACGGGCTCTACGTAGATACCGTGGATGGTAAGAAACTCGTAGAGGATGCCATTCGCGGGATGCTGGAGCACCTCGACCCGCATTCCGCTTACAGCGATGCACAGGAAACCAAGAAACTCAACGAGCCTCTTCAGGGTTCCTTCGACGGTATCGGCGTACAGTTCAATATGCTGGAGGATACGGTGCTTGTAATACAACCCATTACGAAAGGTCCATCCGAACGCGTTGGTATTATGGCCGGAGACCGCATCATTTCGTGCAACGACACCATACTGGCCGGCGTGAAGATGAGCCGGGACGAAATCATGCGCCATCTGCGCGGCCCACGCGGCAGTCTCGCACGTCTCGGAGTGAAACGGGAAGGTATCAAGGAACTGCTCTATTTTGATGTCCGTCGCGACAAGATACCCGTTAATTCCGTCGACGCTGCATTCATGGTGACCCCGACTATAGGACTCATACGTTTCAACAACTTTGCACAAACCACACACCGCGAAATTATCGATGCCATCGCCCGACTTAAGGCGCAGGGAATGCAGTCGCTCATTCTCGACCTTACACAGAACGGCGGCGGTTATCTCAATGCCGCAGCAGAAATTGCCAGCGAATTCCTGCCGGAAGGCGATATGATTGTATACACAGAGGGACGCAGCATACCATCCCGTTCCTTCCGCAGTACTGGCGGACAGGCTTTCCAGACAGGACGCATTGCCGTACTCGTGGACGAATATTCCGCTTCTGCCGCTGAGATACTTTCCGGTGCCATACAGGATCAGGACCGCGGTCTCGTCATCGGACGCCGCACATTCGGCAAAGGACTCGTGCAATGGCCTATCGAAATGCCAGACGGCAGTATGATACGTCTCACCGTGTCGCGCTACTACACTCCCTCCGGACGCTGCATACAGAAACCCTACGAGAAAGGTAAGCAGAAGGAATATCACATGGATGTCATCCATCGCTATAACAACGGCGAACTGACCAACGCAGATTCTATCCATTTCCCCGACTCCCTGAAATACCACACCCTGCGCAAGGGACGCGTTGTGTATGGCGGTGGCGGTGTGATGCCGGATATTTTCGTGCCGCTCGACACGACGCGCTACACGAAGACATATCGCCAGATAATGGCAAAGAGCATCATCATTAATCAGAATCTGCGCTATTTGGATCACAACCGTGCATCACTCAAGGCAAAATATCCCGATTTCGAAACTTTCCGCAAAAATTTCACCGTACCCGCATCTCTCATAGACGGTATCTACAAGGAAGCGGAAAAGCAGAAAATAGAATGTCCCAAGGAAGAGCGCGAACAGACTGTATCGCGTCTCACACAAATGCTGAAGGCACTTATTGCACGAGACATCTGGGATATGAGCGAATATTTCTCCATCATCTATGAAGACGATCCCATCGTCCTCAAGGCCATAGAGAAACTTTCAGAATAAGAAAGCTGTCTTTCAGCCCTCTACCTTTAAATACAGGTTGCAGTGACAAACGTCCTTTTCGCGGTAGTCACTGCAGGGACAATGTTTGTCCACGCTATCATTATGGCAAGGGCACTCGCCACCGTTGCGTTCCACACCTTTGAGAATCGCGTTCACCACTTTGTCGCTCGGATTAAGTATCCATCCCTCTTTACGGAAAATCTGTGTCATGTGATTAGTGTTTTACGCCCTTGACGAGCTTTTGTATACTGTTGAGTTTATTCAATGCCTCCAGGGGTGTGAGACTGTTGATATCCAATCCCAGGAACTCATCGCGAATGGCAATGAGCACCGGATCGTCCAGTTTGAAGAACGACATCTGCACACCGTCGCCACCCGAAGGAGCAGCAACGAGTCCTTTGCCCAAATCATCACGTGTCATCGACTGTTCAAGCTGCTTTAGAATCACCTCCGCTCTCTTCACAATACCAGAGGGCATACCTGCCAATCGGGCCACATGAATACCGAACGAGTGTTCCGAACCGCCCTCCTGCAGTTTGCGCAGGAACACCACCTTGCCGTCCATTTCCTTCACTGATACATTGAAATTACGCACACGCGGGAATTTCGATGCCATCTCGTTCAACTCGTGATAATGTGTGGCGAAGAGGGTGCGGGCGTGCGCTTTCGGATTCTCGTGAATGTATTCCACTATAGCCCACGCTATGGAGATTCCGTCGTAGGTGGATGTGCCGCGTCCGAGTTCGTCGAAAAGCACCAATGATTTCGGTGACAGATTATTGAGGATGTTGGCAGCCTCTGTCATTTCCACCATGAAAGTGCTCTCACCCAATGATATATTGTCAGAGGCTCCGACACGGGTGAATATCTTATCCACCACTCCTATACGTGCCGACTCCGCAGGGACAAACGAACCCATCTGAGCCATCAGCGTGATGAGAGCCGTCTGACGCAGCAGAGCACTCTTACCGGCCATATTCGGTCCGGTGATGATTATTATCTGCTGGTCGCTGCTGCTCAGGTATGTGTCGTTTGCCACATATCGCTCACCTGCGGGCAACTGCTGTTCTATGACGGGATGACGGCCTCCGTGTATATCAAGCACATCACTTGTCTCCACAACGGGACGCACGTATCTGTTTCTTCCCGCCGTGAGGGCAAACGAGAGAAGGCAATCCAGGCGCGCTATCTCATTGGCGCTGTGCTGAATCTGTTCGGTGTATTGTGAAAGACGGTTCACGAGGGCCATGAATATACGGGCTTCGATGCTTTCCATCTTGTCCTGCGCCGTCACAATCTTCTCCTCATACGACTTCAGTTCCTCTGTGATGTAGCGTTCTGCCGAAACCAGAGTCTGCTTGCGTATCCAATCTGCCGGCACCTGGGAACGGTATGTGTTGCGCACCTCAAGATAATAGCCGAAAACATTGTTGAATCCCACTTTCAGGCTCTGTATTCCCGTCTTCTCTATCTCACGCTGCTGCATCTCCAGAAGATACTCCTTCCCATGGAAGGCTATTTGGCGGCAAGTGTCCAGTTCCTTGTCCACACCGTCACGTATGAATCCGCTCTTAGCCATCATTCCCGGAGGCTCCGGCACAATCTGCTGGCGTATCATCTGGCTCACCTCCTTCAATGCCTCCGCTCCGTCATCATCATTCAGTCCGAAGCGTCCTTCAGACAATCGCAGCACTACATCCCACGCTTCCAGCGACGAGGCGAGAGCCAGGAGGTCGCGCGGAGTCACGCGTCCCGTATTTATCTTGCCTACTATGCGCTCCATATCGCTTACGCGCCGCATCTCATCGTATATCTCGTCGCGCAAGTCGGGGTTACGGAACAGTTCCTCCACCACATCCAGTCGCTCGTCAATGGCCTTGGGGTCTTTCAGGGGGAAAAGTATCCAGCGCACCAGCATGCGTCCGCCCATCGGGGTCACAGTCTGATCGATAATCTCCCTGAGCGATATACCGCCCTCAGCCATAGTGGAGACAAGTTCGAGGCTGCGTATGGTGAACTTGTCCAGACGCACATACTTATCCGTCTCGATGCGGCTGATATGTGTGACGTGCCGCAGTTGCGTGTGCTGCGTCATCTCCATATACTGCAACACCACTCCCGCAGCCACAATGCCGGCCTTCATGTGGTCAATGCCGAATCCTTTGAGGTTTTTCACCTTGAAATGCTTGCACAGCGTCTCCTTTGCTGTCTGCTCGGAGAATGCCCAGTCGTCCATCTCGAATGTGGCCGACTGATAGTGAAGGGAGGCGAGCTTGTCGCGCCTTCCACGCTCAAAAAGCACTTCTTTGGGATTGTATCCGGACAAGAGGGAACGTACGTGCTCCGGAGTGCCCTCCGAAACGAGAAATTCGCCCGTGGAAATATCGAAGAACGACACTCCGATAGCGTTGCCCCCGAAATGCACCGCTGCCAGGAAATTGTTCTTCCCGGCCTCCAGCACTATATCGCTTTGCACCACACCCGGAGTCACCAGTTCGGTGATACCCCGCTTCACGAGTTTCTTCGTCAGTTTGGGGTCTTCCAGCTGGTCGCAGATGGCCACCCGCATTCCTGCCCTCACAAGTTTCGGAAGATATGTCTCCAGAGCATGATACGGGAATCCCGCCATCTCCGTTGACGGCATGTTCTCCTTACCGTTATTGCGTCGTGTGAGAGTGATGCCCAACACCTCTGAGGCGGTCACGGCATCCTCTGCGTATGTCTCATAAAAATCCCCGCATCGGAACAGCAGCAAGGCATCAGGGTGCTTGGCCTTGAGGTCGTAAAACTGCCGCATCATAGGGGTTAGTTCTGCCATGTTTCTTCTATATTTGGCTACAAAGGTAATAAAAAACTTTTCCTTTTCTTTTTCTCATCTTTTTTTTTTGTACTTTTGCGGGCGAATTTATACATTATTATGGCAAAAGAATATAATTTTAGAGAGATTGAACAGAAGTGGCATCGTATCTGGACGGAACAGAAAACGTATCAGGTGACAGAGAATGCCAATGCCCCGAAATACTATGTTCTCAACATGTTCCCCTACCCCAGCGGTGCGGGTCTTCATGTGGGTCATCCTCTGGGGTATATTGCTTCCGACATCTACGCCCGCTACAAACGTCTGCAGGGTTTCAACGTGCTCAACCCGATGGGCTACGATGCTTACGGCCTGCCTGCCGAGCAGTATGCCATCAAGACTGGTCAGCATCCCGAGAAGACCACATTTGCCAACATCGACCGCTATCGCGAGCAGTTGGACAAAATCGGCTTCAGTTTCGACTGGGATCGCGAGGTGCGCACCTGCACCCCCGACTACTACAAGTGGACACAGTGGGCATTCCAGAAAATGTACAACTCGTATTTCGATGAGGAACTGCAGAAGGCACAGCCCATAGAGCGACTCATTGAAAAGTTCAAGGCAGAAGGCAAGTGGCCCTCTGACGAGAAGTCACAGAGCGACCTGCTGATGCAATACCGCATCGCCTATCTGGGCGAGACGATGGTGAACTGGTGTCCTGCGCTTGGCACCGTTCTGGCCAACGACGAGGTGGTCAACGGCGTGAGCGAACGCGGCGGTTTCCCTGTGGAGCAAAAGAAGATGCGCCAATGGTGCCTGCGCGTCAGCGCTTACAGCCAGCGCCTGCTGGACGGCCTGGACACCATCCAGTGGAGCGAGAGCATCAAGGAGACGCAGAAGAACTGGATAGGACGCTCAGAGGGTACTGAGGTGGAGATAAAGGTGGCCGACAGCGATGTGGCCTTCACCATCTTCACCACCCGTGCCGACACCATGTTCGGTGTCACCTTCTTCGTGTTGGCTCCAGAGAGTGAATTGGTGGATAAGGTGACGACACCCGAACAGCGCGCTGCCGTTGACGAATACGTCAAATATGTTAAGAGCCGCACCGAACGCGAGCGCATGATCGACCACACCGTCACGGGTGTTTTCTCCGGTGCCTACGGTATAAATCCCATCACGGGCGACAAGTGCCCCATATATGTGGCAGAATACGTACTGGCCGGCTACGGAACGGGTGCCATTATGGCCGTGCCTGCCCACGACAGCCGCGACTACGCTTTTGCCAAACACTTCAACCTGCCCATCATCCCTCTTGTGGAAGGTGCTGATGTCAGCGAGGAGAGCTATGATGCCAAGGAAGGCATTGTGATGAATTCTCCCGTAAGTCCGGACAAGAGTGTGAACTACGACGGCGAGAGCCTGAATCTCAACGGAAAGACCATCAAAGAAGCCATCGCAGAGACCAAACGCTTTGTGAAGGCTCACCGTCTGGGCCGTGTGAAGGTGAACTACCGTCTGCGTGATGCCATCTTCAGCCGCCAGCGCTATTGGGGCGAACCCTTCCCCGTTTACTACAAGAACGGTATTCCCCGGATGATTCCCGAGGAGTGCCTTCCCATTGAGCTGCCTCAGGTTGACAAGTTCCTGCCCACCGAAACGGGCGAGCCTCCTTTGGGCAATGCCCAGGTATGGGCTTGGGACGAGCAAAACCGCAAGATTGTGGACAAGAGCCTCATCGACGGAAAGACCGTCTTCCCCATCGAACTCTACACTATGCCCGGTTTTGCGGGCAGCAGTGCCTACTATCTGCGCTACATGGATCCTCACAACGACAAGGCTCTGGTGAGCGAGAAGGCTGCATCCTACTGGCAGAACGTAGACCTTTACGTGGGTGGTAGCGAGCACGCTACAGGCCACCTGATATACAGCCGTTTCTGGAACAAATTCCTCTTCGACCTCGGTATCAGCAAGAAGGACGAACCCTTCCAGAAACTCATCAATCAGGGTATGATTCAGGGCTGGTCGAGCTTCGTATATCGCCTGAGAAACACCAACAAGTTTGTCAGCTTCGATCTCCTGGACGAGCAGTACGACGACGCGAAGAAGAAGAGCCTCTACTACTATCAGGGCACTGAGGCCGACCCCGTATATGCCGACATCAGTATGGTGAGCGGCAACGTGCTGGATGTGGCTAAAATCCGTGAGTGGACGGTCGAGTTCCGCGATGCTGAGTTCATCCTGAACCAAAACGGCCAGTATATCGTGAATCAGGCCATTGAGAAAATGTCCAAATCGAAATACAACGTGGTGAATCCCGACGACATCTGCGAAAAATACGGTGCCGACACCTTGCGTCTCTATGAGATGTTCCTCGGCCCCATCGAGCAGTCGAAGCCCTGGGACGTAGCCGGTATCGACGGCTGTTTCCGCTTCCTCAAGAAGTTCTGGAGCCTCTATTGGGACAAGGACGGCAATCTGACAGCAGACGATTCGGAGCCTACCGCCGACAATATGAAGACCTTGCACAAACTCATCAAGAAGGTGACGTCGGATATTGAGGAATTCTCCTACAACACCAGCATCTCTGCCTTCATGGTAGCTGTGAACGAACTCTACAGCCAGAAGTGCCGCAGCCGTCAGGTGCTGTCCCAGCTGCCCGTTGTCATCGCTCCCTTCGCTCCTCACATCGCAGAGGAACTGTGGAGCGCTCTGGGCAACAACAGCAGCGTGTGCGATGCCTCCTGGCCAGTTTTCGACGAGAAGTATCTCGTGGAGAGCACCGTCACACTCGGCGTGCAGTTCAACGGCAAGGTGCGCTTCTCTATGGCTTTCCCCGCCGATGCCAAGTCCGACGAGATGGTGGCTCAGGTGGTGAATTCCGAAGAGGCAAAGCGCTACCTCGAGGGTCACGAGATAGTGAAGACCATCGCTGTGCCCGGCCGCATCGTGAACATCGTGATAAAGTAACCCGTCGCTTCCTATACGATGTCCAGGCACATCATCATCGACTACAAGGAGGTGTGGGCCGAACTGCGCGATTTCATCATGATATCCATCGGTTCGGCACTCTATTGCGCCGCAGTGACTTTCTTCATGCTGCCCTACGAACTCACCACAGGAGGTGTGTCGGGTGTGTCGCTGGTCGTCTACTACTGTTCGGGCATTCCCGTGCAGCTCACCTACGCTGCCATCAATGTTGTCTTCCTTCTCGCTGCCGTCAAGGTGCTGGGATGGCGCTTCTGCGTCAAGACCATCTTCGCCGTCTCAATGTCCACATTGTGGCTGTGGCTGTTCCAGTTTCTGGCACGCGACCCGGTGACGCACGCTCTGCCTCATCTGGTGGGCGACGAACTCTTCATGGCGTGTGTCCTGGGCAGTATCATCATGGGCGTGGGCCTCAGTTTCTGCTTTTTGGCCAACGGAAGCATGGGCGGTACGGACATCATTGCCGCGATGGTGAACAAATACAAGGATGTGAGTCTCGGCCAGATGATTATGTCGTGCGACATCATCATCATCTCCTCCTGCTATTTCGTGTTCAACGACTGGCAGAGAGTCATCTTCGGTTTCGTCTTCCTCATCCTCTCCAGCATCACTCTCGACTACTGTGTGCGTCGCCAGCACCAGTCGGTGGAGTTCAAGATATTCTCGCGCAATCATGCCGGCATCGCCGCTGAGATAACCCGTCACGGTTTCGGTGTCACAGTGCTTGATGGCAAGGGCTGGTGGACACAGACGGAGCGCAAGGTGCTCATCTGCATCGTGCGCAAGAGTCACACCCGCGAGGTGATGCGCTACATCAAGAAGATAGACCCCTACGCCTTCTTCTCCGTCACCCGTGTGCAGAGCGTCTACGGCGAGGGCTTCGACACCGTCAAGACGCGCCTCGACAACCAGAAACCCATCCTCGTTTTCGTCACCTCCGACGAACGCCGTCTGGAGAAGATGCACAATGCCCTCGACGACTTCTTCGATCTTCGCAGCACTGAGGACATCGGATGTGACATCAAGGACGCCCGCTATATCAAACGCTTCTATGCCTTCAACGCCTTCCAGGAGGACGGCGGGCATATCACTCTCATCACCGGCACCTACAACAATGTGGAGCAGGAGCACCGCCTTGAAGGACCGGATGCCGTCAAACAACTCATTGCACTATGCACACACTGATTATGGCGACGAACAACGAGCACAAGTTGCGCGAGGTTCGTCAGATACTTGGAGACAGATACGACATCAAGGGACTTGCCGATATCGGCTGTCATGAGGACATTCCCGAGAACGGCAGCACGTTTGAGGAGAACGCGCTCCAAAAGGCACGCTACGTGCACGAGCACTACGGTGTCGACTGCTTTGCCGACGACAGCGGACTTGAGGTGGACGCCCTCGGAGGCGAACCCGGCATCTTCACGGCGCGCTACGCTGCCGTCAACGGTTATGGCGACGGTCACGACAGCTCGGCCAACATACGTCTGCTGCTGGAGCGTCTGCAGGGCGAGAACAACCGCCGTGCTCGTTTCCGCACAGCCATCGCCCTCATCAGGGACGGACGCGAACGCCTCTTCGAAGGTGTCGTGGAGGGTAATATCACCACTGAACTGCGAGGCACCGACGGTTTCGGCTACGACCCCGTCTTCTCTCCTCTCGACAGGGATATCACCTTTGCTGAAATGGGGCCTGACGAGAAAAACCGCATCAGCCACCGCGCGCGTGCCGTCGAGGCTCTTGTGCGCGGTTTATCCGAAGAATAAGTATGCTATTACGATGGCTGCCACCACACCGCAGAGGTCGGTGAGCAGTCCTGCTGCCACAGCATGACGTGTGTGGCGCACTCCCACGCTGCCGAAATACACGGCCAGGATATAGAACGTCGTATCTGTGGCTCCCTGGAAGATGCACGAGAGACGGCCCACGAAGGAGTCGGCTCCGTAGGTGGTCATTGCGTCCACCATCAATCCTCTTGCACCGCTTCCCGAGAGGGGTTTCATCAGCGCCGTCGGGAGTGCGGCCACCCAGTCGGTGCGGCATCCCAGCCATGCGACAGCCTTCTCCAGAGCGTCCACACACAGCGTCATCGCCCCAGAGGCGCGAAACACGCCTATTGCCACCAGTATTGCCACCAGATATGGAATGATGCGCACAGCGGTCTCAAAACCTCCCTTGGCGCCCTCCACGAAAACCTCATAGACATTGATGCGCTTGCGCATTCCCGACACGATGAAGAGGCACATGATGCCGAACAGCACCACGTTGCTCACCAGTGTGCTCCACTGGTTCATCGTCTCGCGGTCCACCTGTGTCGAGAGCCACACACATCCGCTCACCAGCAGACAGAGCCCCAGCATCGTACCCATCAGCACGCGGTTCATGAGATTTATCTTCTGATAGAGACTTGTGATGACGATGCCCGACAGCGTTGCAACGGTTGTGGCAAGAAGTATGGGTATGAATATGTCGGTGGGATGTGCAGCCCCGAGCTGTGCCCTATAGACGAGTATGCTCACGGGGATGAGTGTGAGTCCGCTGGTGTTGAGCACAAGGAACATTATCATCGGATTCGTTGCCGTATCCTTCTTTGGATTGAGTTCCTGCAGTGATTCCATCGCCTTGAGACCGAGCGGTGTGGCTGCGTTGTCCAGACCCAGCATGTTGGCCGATATGTTCATGAAGATATGTCCGAAGGCGGGGTGTCCTTTGGGCACATCTGGGAAGAGACGCGAGAAGAGGGGCGTCAGCGCCTTGGATATCACTCCCACGAGGCCGCTTTTCTCTCCTATGTTCATGAATCCCATCCACAGCGAGAGCACTCCCGTGAGTCCGAGTGATATCTCGAAACCAGTCTTTGCGCTGTCGAACGTAGCGTCCACGATGGCGGGAAAGACCGTGAGATCTCCCATTAGTGCAGCTCCCACGGCAAACACCATTGCCGTGAGGAAGAAACAAATCCAAATGTAGTTCAGTACCATATCGGGTGCAAAGATACGAAAATTAGTTGACAAGTTGACGAGTTGACAAGTAAACAAGTTGTTACTTTTTAGCAAATGACTGACATATCATGCAAAAATGTGACTCCGACAAAAACTCGCAAACACACACAAAATATACATTTGCACCATATCAAGCAGGTCGCAGGCTCACTATTTGTTTGTTATTTCATCCTTACTTTTTCGTTATATGTTCGATAGAAAATCGAACAACTAACGGAGAACTATCGAACAACTATCGAAGAACTAACGGAGAAATGTGGAATCAGCTTGCTCTTTGGTGGCTTTTTGGTGGCATACTAAATGCACATTATTGATACCTTCCTGCTATAAGTAAGCACAAAAAAGACGGAGCGACATTGCTGCCACTCCGCCGGTATTGTCAGCGGAGCACTTACAAGATATCTGACTTCATCTTATGTAGTGTGGCCAACATTGGCGGTAGTTCATTCTTTACGACCTCAAAAATGACCTCGGCATCCAAGTCAAAATAGTTATGTGCGATAACATCGCGCAGGCCCTTGGCTCCTTTCCAGTCAATGTTAGGATAACGCGAAAGCAAGGTGCCGTCTGTTAATTTGTCCAAGCCCTTCAGACTCTCACCCATCACAATAAGCAGCATACTGGTGCTTTCGAGCCTCTCCATACCCCAAGGCGTTTCCAAATAATCGTTGACACACGATACTGGCTCGGATTGACTGATAATCCGGGTAACAGTGGTAATGGTCTTGTCCAACAGGGAATGTGTCTCGTCGCTATACATAAACGCCATCACGATTGATATTACGCAGAAGGAGCTGGTCCATATCGTCGCGCAGACGCACCACATCAACGGGACGTCCGAAGAGCTCTTTCAGTTCTTCCCGTATATGCACCAGAGTGAACAATTTGGGTTCCTTCAGGCTGACGCAGACATCCACATCACTATTATCTGTTTGCTCGTCTCGGGCTACAGAACCGAAAATACCGATTCGGGTCACCCCATACCTTTTGGCCGCAATGGCTTTGTATGAAGTAAGCAAACTCAAAATCTCACTTTTCGATTTCATAGCTTTTTCTCTCCTTTCTCACCGCAAAAGTACGATATTTTTCCGATTCAAGCAAACTTTTTTCTCATTTTCTTATTTTCTCACCCACGTTTTTGTGCACAAAAAAGACGGAGCGATATTTCTGCCACTCCGCCGGTATTGTATCTGTAACAGGTATCAGACCTCGGCCTTCTTACCTCTTACTTCTTACATCGTGCTCTGCACGCTTACCATTCTTCCCAAGCGTCGGGAGAAGATATATTGATATCCTCCTCTATTATTTCGCGAGCACCAGCGATACCATCTTGCGTGCCACCGAGTTGGAGAGATGAATTCGCAATCAGTGTCTCTGTCTCGATACTTACGACCGTGTTCTTGGGCTCAATATATATCTTTTTCATTTTTTTATTATCTTAAGCCCCCTCCAGCTCCCCCTTTGGGGGAGTGAAGAGGATTGGTTAATATTAGTTCAATTTCTGACCATTAGCGCTGTACATCACACCATTCTTCACGATGACAATTTTACCGTCAATGAGATACTTGCCGTCCTTCAGATTATTCTCGTTCTCAAATTCTTCAAGTGCGACAATCGACGTTGTTCCGTTTTCGTCTTCAATCTGAATTGTAAGACGAGCGGCATTCTCACCACTTCCCGTAATGTAGGCACGGAAGGGATTCACTGTTATGTAGTTTGCACCTTGATAGAACCTGTTGTCTGTGCCAATGTAGTAATTTCCATTAGCTGCAGTACCTGCAGTGCCATCCTTGTCACCAACGGTAAGACCAGTGAATGTGCCGATAAGTTGTACCGTCGCGCCTTGAGTGCCTGCCTCATCTTCAACATCGGCATCCGAAGACTCTATTACGATATTTGTTGCCTCGGCATATGCTCCCTTCTTCTTATAAACGGCAGGAACACCGGCATCAACTGTTGATGTTTCTACAAGAGTCAACACACCGTCCGATATGGACTTCACGGTGTAGTACTGGATATCATCGTTGCTCTCCAAAGCGAAGGGTACACAGATGGTACCAAAATTAGTTGATGCACCGATGGTGCGGCTGTAAGTGGCTGTTGTAGCTGTTGTCAAAGCAGTAGGAATGACTGCTTTCACGCCATCGGTCAGCACAAGGTTGTCACAAGTGTTTCCGACAACGACATTCTTAATATCACCCAAAGCAGCTTTCTGCTCTGCTGTAGCAATGATGAAGCCGTTCTGGTCAGAGGTGAAGTTTGCGGTCAATGTGCCCGTGAACGATGCGCCGGAGATGTTCACAATGGGATATTCTACGGTGGGAGTCACTACCGTGTTTTCCGTGAAGGCGCCTTCGTAGGTCTGGGTCTTACCACTTTCAACAACCTCGTTATAAGGACCGGTGTAGGTCAGGCTGATGGGACGACATACGGCCCAGTTGCCACCTGTGGCGATGTTCTTCACGCCGTAGGTCAGTGTGCCGTTCGTCACGTGGCAATTGAGGGTGTATTTGTTGGCGTCAACCCATCCGCTGCTAACTCTGCTGTTTTGTACGTTTATATCTTTTGTTGCAGTATTGGCAAACACCTGAGCAATGTTGTCCCCATAGGGGATGGAGGCTTGGGGATTCCAATCACAGAAATTCTCCCATGCGTAGAAAGAAACCTCATAGTTGCCGTTGGGAAGGTCATTAATCGTCTGATAAAGAACATTTCCTGCATTAAATCCGACATCATTGCCATTATATGTTTCTACGCCCTCTGTTGTGTTTTGGGGATATGCCTGTTTAGGCGTCTGCGTTCCAACACCGGTCCAATCTGCTACAGCAGAAGACATCTTGCTATCGTAATTCTGCTCATCAGTGAGGAACCACTGGAGCGTCTGAGCAGAAGAAGACTTCACATAGTAGCGCGTTGCCGTCAGGTTGTTGTCCTTAACATAGAACTTACTTGCAACGCTGGCATCTTCAGCGAGATCACCGTTAGTGGTGTACACGATGTTGGTTATAGAGCCTGCGACGACATCGTAATGACCAGCAGTGGCAATGTCGAAGTAGTACCAGTCGTTTGCCGTCATTTCGCCGTTAGTGGGCAGCTCTGCTGCTACAGTGCTGATGCAGGACGTAACCGTCAGCGTGTTGGCTGAAGAGGAACGTACATAGTAGTCGCCTGCTGAGAGATTCTGAACATCCGTGAACTTATTGCTACCGGCAGCGCTGAGTGTAGTGGTGCTGCCCGTTGCATAGATGATGTCATTCAGAGTTGTTGCTGCGATGACATATTTGCCAGCAGAAGCCACATTGAAGTGATACCACAAACCAGCAGTCATTGCACCGTTAGCCGGAAGTCCCGTTGCCATTGAGCTGAGGTAGGGGTCGATTTGCATCTGAAAATCGTCGGCATAAAGATCCAATGTGTGATCTGCGTCAGTTTCCTTTTCATCTGCTTTAACACCAAAAGTGGTAGTGCTTCCATCGACAATATCTTTATCGTCCGTAGTGGCACGGACATCCTTTTGATTCTTTATATTTTTATCTGCATCGCTAAAATACAAATAAATATTGATGTGCTGTGTCGCATAGACATAACTGCTTATCTTATATTTTCCTCCAGGAAGGTCTGAAACTCGCTGATAATAGTCAAAATCAAGAGTTTTATCATCAAACCAAGTGGTTTTAGCCCATGCCTGCAGTCTTGTATTTCCGATTGACTCTGTATATTTACCATCATCAGTCTCATGATCTCCCCAGTTATCCCATCCCCAGGGCTTATTTGTGGCAGCGCCACCTTGATAAATTGTAGGATTGACAATAAGATAAGAAGCATCTACAGGAGACATCAGATTGGGGACTTGCTTCAGATAATTCCGCAGATAAGTAGCTTTCGCCATTCTATAAAAATAAAAATCTGGATGCTCACCTTCTCCTTTATTAGAGGCTATAGATTCTCCGTCAGATGCAACAGCGCCATCACCATTCCAAGGACCAACATACCCCTGGCTTGAGACGCCATAAATATTGTACTTTGAACCGTCTTTACCAATTGTGAGAGAACCGTTCTCGTAAGTGTCAGCCATATGATCTAACCAACCTTCTCCCGTTCCACCATCATTGCTATTAAAGTACTTTTGGCTCTCTATATTACGCAAAGCATAACCATCATTTCGAATCTCTATTGTCCAAACTTCGTATGGAGTAGTGAAAGGATTGGCGAGTGTACGATATGCCGGCTCCTCTTTTTTCCAACCAGGACTGTTGGTAAGACCTGAAAATGCATAATTGCTGGAGCCTGCATCTACAAGAACATAGACGAAGTTTCCTACATAGTTCTCGTTACTTGCATCGTTGCTAATGGCAGAAACTTGAGTCCAACCTGCTGCGGTCAGATCCGCCGTTGTGTATGCCTTCACGCCAGTGAGGGCGCTGAAGAGGCACGCACACAAAATGAGTAATTTTCTTTTCATAGCTTTATTCGTTAATTAGTTAATTTGTTAATTCGTTTTTTCGGTCTTTTTGAGTGCTACCGCTGCAGCAACCCCGTGACTTTGACACAATTTCTCAGTCACATTTTACGACCAATGACATACAAAAGTACATATTTTTGTACACGCGTGTGAGACATTTCGGTAAAATTTGCGTTTTTACCAAAATGTCAACTCTTAATGCAGAGCACCCACAATCACACGTTTTTTTTCATAATACTCGATGAATCCGCTATTTTTCTTATTTGTCGAAATACAAAACAGCGGAGCGACATTTCTGCCACTCCGCCGGTATTGTATCTGTAACAGGTATCAGACCTCGGCCTTCTTACCTCTTACTTCTTACTTCGTGCTCTGCACGCTTACCATTCTTCCCACACATCGGGAACGTCAATTACCTCGCGGGCACCAACATCACTTCCCTCCGTAATATCAGGCCCAGATGCGGGGTCGACAATGTTATATTTATCTGGTGCAGAACCTGCCTGCATAATATTGTCACGAATATTCAGCGCAACGACAGTGTTCTTGGGTTCAATATATGTCTTTTTCATTGTTTTATTATCTTAAGCCCCCTCCAACTCCCCCTTTAGGGGAGTGAAGAGGATTGGTTAATATTAGTTCAACTTCTGGCCGTTAGCACTGTACTTCACGCCGTTCTTCACGAGAACAATCTTATTGTCGATGAGATACTTGCCGTCCTTCAGACCCTCAGCCTCAGCATCTGCTGCTTCAATAGCATTGATTGCAGTAGGATCTTCATCGTCGAAGGAGATAACGAGACGGGCTCCGGGTGCACTGAATACGCCCTTGTTAATCTTGAAATAAGCCTTGTTTTTAGCAATTGCAATAGATGCAGGATCGAATGTACCAAAGGTCAGTTCTGCTGCGCTCTTCTTGATGGCGAAGAAATAATAATCATCATCTTCGCCGGGAGTTACACCAGTACCTCTGATGAAGTCGCTGCTCTGTGCTTCTGCCTCGGCTACAACGGGAAGATACATAGTGGTATTAGCTGTACCAGAAAGCATTACACCAGTATTTGCCGGAACGAGCTTGTCTGTCAACTTATTGAAGTTGATAGTGGCGTCTTCAATGGAAGCGGTGTAACCTTTTACACTTTCGTCATCAGGCAAAGCAACGGGATAGTCGCAGGCAAAGGTGGCAAAACCACTGGCACCGAACTCAACGGAAGCATAAGGCTCTATGAGCCATTCTCTGTAAGCCGCATAATCTGGATGTATACATGTGACTGAATTTGCCACCTTACCTTCTGCGCCCATTGCATACCTTTGATCTGACTTCATGTAGCCGTCAAACGACACTGTTCCATTGTCATTTAAGATATAATACAACGAGGCACCTCTAGCATTCTCTTCGTAATACTTGAATGCGCGAGTGGAGCCTGTACTTCTGCTAAGCACATGACCTTCTGCATCTTTAATATTATAGCGTCCGGTATTTCCATCGGCAGTAAATCTGACGTAGTAAACAGACTCGGTTATCTTCGCCGTTTCTGTAGCTGCGTTTGTTGCATTGAGATTCAATCCGGTACTTACACCATTCTCTGCAATATACATCCGATAGCACAGATTTTCATCGGGCAAGTTTACAGAGTTGTTGAAGTTTGTCAAAGCAGAACTCAAAGCATTATATGCTTCGGTATAAGCTTCTTCGTCCCCAGTAACATCACCGTATGTGTCAACAGCGTTACTCAGTGCATTATAAGTTGCGGTTGTATGCTGGAACACACCGCCGTAGTTTGTGCCAACTGCAGTAACAGCAGCTTGGGCTGCGTTCAAAGCCTCCTTGTAATTCTCCTCTGCTTCTTCAGCGGGTGTGAGGGCTCTCACGAAAGTCAGCTTTATCCAATCTACGCCAAACCAGCGGCCACCCATCGTCTCCTTATTCTTAACGCCGAGACGCAACGTGCCATTAGCAACGGTAATTTGACTGGTTGAATACGTGTGAAGGTTGGCTGCATCACAATCATCTGTTACACCTGCGAACACGTTATATTCGCCACTGGTGCCATATACACCAGCCTGTCCTTCCACTCCAGTGGGTAAAGGTTCCTCTGTTTGACCGTTTGTTGTATTCCACATTGATGCGGACAAAGTATATTTGCCATTGGGAAGACCAGAAATCGTTTGATAGTAATCAAATCTTCCATCTACAGCCTTTTGTTTCCAATACTCCACCTTAGTATTGCCATTTGCCCAAGTGTTACTACCAGCAGCAGCCTCAATAGTCCAACCTGGGAAATTGTTATTTTGACAGTTCAAGAAGTCCCAGTTAACAATTGCCAACGTCATGTCAGCATTTTCTGTCGTTTGGGCCTTAGCGGCTGTACGCAAAGCCTCTTCACAGGCGGTTCTTTGTGCAGAGGAAACGGAAACCAAGGTCTTGTCATCGTATTCGTCCTTAAGTGCTATAACGTTCTCATTTGCGGCGTAGGATGCTTTGCCGGCAGCATCAAGAGAAGAGGCTGCATCTATAACAGCTTTGGCATCAACATAGTTGTTAATGCTAGTATTGGCATTGTCTATTGCTGTGTTCAACGCGCTGGTGGCAGCCTTGAATTCATCTGCGGTTGTTAAGGTTGCCTCATCTACAACAGCATCCTTTAATGCCTGCAAGACATCGGCGTTCATTATTTCCTCGTATAAATCCTCTGCCACATCCTTTCTGCCCACATATATCTGACGACAAATTTCAATATTGTCCTCGGTGGTTAGCAGTGTGATATCAGAGAACCCAACCCAGTTGTTTTTCAACATCTGAGCATATATCTGCATTCGTACAGAAGTCTCCGCGTCTAATTCGAAGGAAATAAAACGCCATTCCCAGCCGCGACCGTTATTGTTGTTGGCAAATTCACCTGCCCCATAATTTGCAGCACCAGATTTGTCAATACCCTTGCCGGAGTTTCCATTGGCTTGATAGTGTTTATATGTTGCATCACTATCACCGATCTTGACACTCATGTTGAAAGCACCATTTACTCCTGTTGAAGCTCGTGCTGCAGCCTTAAATACGTACTTTCCGGCAGGAAGTGTCACGGTATTAGTAATAGATGCGGTATATCCACTGGTTTGATAGCGGTCGTAATACTGTGTGGTGGCTGTACCATCCCAATGTTCGCCTGCTATTATATCAATGTTTTGCGGAGTCCAAGTACCAAAAATGCCTGTGGCATCTACTGTATAGCCCGCTTTTGACGCAGCATCTTCTTGTACATATAGAGCATGTAGCGCATCCTGCAGATTGCTAGCACTGGTAGGACGAACGATATCACCTTCTGCTACGCCCATATCCATTGCTGACGCTTTTTCTACGTCAAAACTATCATAACTGGATTTTGAAGAAATAAAATCATTTATCGCAGCCTTGATATTATTGATTTGTTCGTTGAGTTCATCAACCGTTGCTGTTGCAGCAGCAACGGATAATGTCTGCAAATTCGTTCTTTCTGAACCTGTTACATTGTCATATGTGTTATTTGTCAAAGTGTTAGATGCTTCGCCTTGCAAGTCGCCAAATAATGATTGAAGTTCTGAAACGCTCGCCTCACCAAGATAATTCAGACGAAAGTTATCGAAACATGTCCAGTTTCCAGGCTGTCCCTGTATTCCGACAGTCAAAGAACCATCGGTCACGATAACCTGCAGACTAACTTCATAGTATCCCGCAGTGAAAGAATTTGATGCACCGACCATGCTTTCAGCCGTTCCCTCACCCTCACCGTTAAGTATCTTGAGAGCCACCTGATTACTGTTGGCATAAAGATAAGAGGGAGTGCTTCCTGAATCCTTGCGATAGAATCCCTGGCATTTTACCTCGTATTTGCCATTTGGAAGTTCGCTGATGGTTTGGTATATCTTTCCACCACCATTCTGAAAGGTTTCTGCACAAGGGTTTGCTAAATTACCTCCATTCATATTTTTGTTAGAAGCTGTTACGGTCCAGCATTCCAAAGCTACATCTTGGTAGGCGCCAAAGCTTGCATCCTTTATAAATGCCGTAACGTTTACAGGATTACTTGATGTTGCGCTTGACATTGCATCCGCCAGTTTGGCTTGCTGGTCAGAATAAAGATACACTTTCCACTTGGCATTGTCAGAAGTGCCATCATTACCAGGCCCAACTATAGTGCTTGAACCGCCCTCTGCTGTAAGATATTTGCCAGAACCACCACCATGATTGTCAGCAGATATAATGTTATACACATGATTTTCTGCGTCAATTTCTGTAAATGTCCACGTAGAGTTCTTTTTATCTGATTGGTCTGTATAAACGGTTCCACCATCGAGACACTCTAAGCCGTTAGACGTTAATGTGCGGATTTTATACTTACCGCTAGAGAGCTCCAATTTGACAGTCATTGCTGCGCACTCATCACCAATACTGGCTTGAGTGTTCCATCCATTACCTCTGGTGAAATATTTACCAGTACCCACATTGTACAGGAGGGCGTATCCTTCTCCAACCTCACTTCCTGTCCAATCTTGTGCCCACATCCCGACGGATGTCAGCAATGCACACAATAAAAGAAATAATTTTCTTTTCATGATAAATAGTAATTAGTTAATTTGTTAATTTGTTAATTTGTTAATTTGTTTGTCCTCAAAAGTGTGACACTACCGCTGTAGCTGCTAAATGCATTCGCGCCAAAAATATGCCGCAGAAACATACGTTAACGCGACGTTTTATGCGCTTAGCAAAGCCAAAGATACACCTTTTACGATATATATTGCCCAACTTTTTTTAATTTTTTTGCAAAAAAAAGCCGTTTTTTCATTTTTATGCCTGTTTTTACTACATATGATGCTATAAAATGAGACGGACATTGCGAACATTCTGGCGCAGACGTGCACAAAAAAAAGACAGAGCAACATTGCTGCCACTCCGCCGGTATCGTCTGTGAAGGCCTTCTGCCTTAGATCACTTTAATCCCTAATTTTCAACTTTCAATTTTCAACTTTCAATTTGAAAATCACCCTTCATCTATCGGGCAGACACTTTTCATCTATCGGGCATCTATCGAGGATGTATCGGGCATCTATCGAGAAACCTCGACTGATGAACGATTAGTGACTAAGATGTGATGGTACTTTTGCAGCATCAAAGTGATACCTTGCAGAGACCGAGGTGAGACCTTGAAAGTGAGGTTGAAGTCGAATTTCTGCTGCAAATATCCTTGACACAACCCTGCCGCACGGCTGGGAGTGAAGAGTGTAAAGTAACACTTAAAACCTGAAAATTTTACAATTTTCCACCGTCACTTGCCCCAAATATAAACTTTTTTTATTACCTTTGCTGAATAAAACACATAAACACATAATACCATGAAACAAATCATTGCACTCATAATGGTCATCACAGCGGCAGTAAACAGCTGGGGACAGAGCTTCGAACAATACTTCGACGAAGCCACGCTGCGCCTCGACTACGTGTTGGCAGGAGACAGGAAGAAGACCGACATCTACTTCTCCGACATGCGCCGCCAGTCATTCTGGGCAGGCCGCCGCAGCCGCCTCTCCGAGGTGTTCCTCAAAGGCTACGGACAGCTCACCATGCGTGATGCCGAGAGCGGCACCGTCATCTACGTCACCAACTTCTCCACCCTCTATCACGAGTGGCTGCAGAGCCGGGAGGCTGAACGTGTGCGCCGCGCCTTCGAGACAAGCTACAACGTGCCCTTCCCCAAGCGCCCCGTGGACATCACACTGGAGCTCACCGACACACAGGGCCGCACAACGGCATCGCTGACCCATCGCGTGGATCCCGCCGACATACTCATCCGTTCCGTAGCACGTGCACGCAATCCCTACCACTATATCTGGAAGGGCCGCTGCCTCACACCGATGGTGTCCACACCCGAGCGCGACAAGGACAGCATCAGCGGCGGCACAGGGCGCGACTACACGCAGATTCCATTCTCACCGCTGGAGGGTGTGGACATCGTGCACAACGTGGATCTGGCCATCGTGGCCGACGGCTACACGCAGGAGGAGATGGGCAAATTCTACACCGACTGCCGCCGCGCCGTCGAAGTGCTCTTTGCCCGCGAACCGTTCCGCTCGCTGAAGACGCGCTTCAATGTGGTTGCCGTGGCACCTCCCTGTCGTGACACAGGTGTCTCCGTGCCCCATCTCCACGACTGGCGCGAAACCACCAGCGGGGTGCGCTACGACATGTTCTACATCGACCGCTATTTCATCACTCAGGAGATGCACCGCGTCTACGACCTTCTGGACGGCGTGCCCTTCGAGCACATCATGGTGCTGGCCAACACATCAACCTACGGAGGCGGGGGCATCTACAACCAGGTGACCACCTCCACCAGCGACCACCCCTCCTTCGCTCAGGTCTTCGTGCATGAATTCGGTCACAGCTACGCAGGTCTGGGCGACGAATACGCCTACGACGACATGCCCACAGTGTGGTATCCAAAGGGTACGGAGCCATGGGAGCCCAATCTCACCACGCAGCACCGCTTCTCCGAGAAGTGGCAGGACCTCATCGAGGCCGGTGTGCCGGGTGTGGGACTCTACGAGGGTGCGGGCTACCAGTCGAAGGGATGCTGGCGCCCCTGCGAGGACTGTCGCATGCGCACGAATGCAGCACCCGACTTCTGCCCCGTGTGCGACCGAGCCATACGACGCGTCACAGACTTCTACACTGCGGAGTGAGAATTGAGATTTGAGAATTGAGATTTGAGACCTGAAACCTGAAACTTGAAATATTGAACAACCATGAAAAAGTTCCTTTCTGTATTCATACTGCTCTGCACCGCAGTGACCTGCGTGTGGGCGTATGACCAAGAGGTATGTATCAACGACGGGTCTGTAACAGTGCCGGACGGACAACACTGGCTCGTAACAGGCAACGGCGAGGTGACATCCCACCAAATCACCCTCCTGGGCGCATCCACAGTGACGCTCAGCGGTGTGAAAATCAGTAATGACAACTGGTGTATGCTCTTCAACGGCACATGTACCGTCATACTGAAAGACGGCACCACAAACACCATCACCTGCACCAACACATCAGCAGACCCGGCATACCCCGCACTCTGGGTGGGCGACCTTGGCTACTCACTCACCATCACGGGCGAGGCAGGAAACACGGGCGTACTGAATGTCACGGGCGGTGACAAAGGTGTGGCCATCGGTGGCGGACACTACAACAGCGATAACCGCTGCGGCAACATCACCATCCAAGGCGGTGTGATCAACGCTGTCGGAGGAAGCGGCAAACCGGCCATCGGTTGCGACGAGTCAGGAGGCACCTGCGATATAATCAACATCACCGGCGGCGTGAGGAGTGTGACCGCCGTGAAGGGCGCTGGTGCGACAGAGTGTATAGGAAGAAACGACGGAGCCTGCACAGCAGTAATTGTCGACGATATAGTATACTGGTACGGCAACTTGGAGAACAGCTACCGCAACGGCGGCGAGGAATATCTCCAGGCAGACAAGTTCTACTTTGCTAACGTCAACAACACCCATGTGACAGTGCCGGCCGCTTCGCGTGCCATAGTAGGAGGTACGGGCGAATGTTGGAACAGAATCGACATCGGCGACGATGCCAAGGTGACCCTTAAAGGCGTGAATATCAAAAGCGATGAGTACTGCGTGAAGTGCGAGGGCGATGCCATCATCGAACTGAAGGAGACATCGCTGAACGTGCTGATAAGCATGGGCGGCACCGACTATCCCACCCTCCTGGCAGGCGGCCCAGGTACGACACTCACCATTCAGGGCGCAGGCACGCTGAAGGCTGATGGCGGAACAAACTGCGCAGCCATCGGATGCAGCACATTTGCCGATTGCGGTGACATAGTCATCAGCAACGGTGTGGGTCACGTACTGGCAATAAAGGGCGGCTACAATACTGACTGCATCGGAAGAAGCACATCCAAAGGTTGCGGCAGAGTGACCGTCTATGGTGTGGAGTATTTTGACGGCACCGACTATAAGAACAACGGCGCAGCCTATCTTAGGCAGGATAAATGCAACTTTGCCAATATCAACTACGAATCGGTAACAGTGCCTGGCGATCAGCATTGGCTCGTAGCGGGCACAGGCGAGACGACATCCAACCATATTACTATGGAAGGCGCATCTACGGTGACGCTGCGCGGTGTGAAAATCATGAAGGATTCATGGTGTATGCTCTGCAATGCCGATGCCACCGTCATCCTGGCCGACGGCTCGGAGAACTCACTGTCCAGCACAGGGGCATATCCCGCTCTGTGGGTGGGCGACAAGAGCAAGGAATACAAAGTCACCATCAAGGGCGAAACACTGGGCACCGGTGCACTGGTGGCGCTGGGCGGAGACAACTGTGCGGGTATCGGCGGCGGATACCACAACGGTGCCGGCGGATGTGGCGACATAGAGATACAGGGAGGCATAGTCACTGCTTTTGGCGGCATAGGAGCTGCGGGTATCGGCGGCGACAACAGCGGTTCTTGCGGCAACATCACCATCTCGGGCGGCGTGACACGTGTGAGAGCGTGGAAGGGCAGCGGTGCCGTCAACAGCATCGGAAGAGGCAGCGACAGCTCCTGCGGCTCGATTACCATCAACGGCACGGAGTATTATAACGGCAGCTACTACCGGAACAATGGCGAAGACTATCTCAAACAGGAAAAACTTGCTGTTGCCAACGTCTGCAAGGCAGAAGTGACGGTTCCCGGCGAAGAGTACTGGATGGTGACAAGCGCCGGAGAGACAGCGTCCAATCATATTGTCGTCTACGACGACGGCACATTGCTGCTCGACGAAGCTACCATCAACAGTGAGGATTATGCCATCAAGTGTGAAGGTGATGCAGTCATCATACCGAAGGACCATACGACGAACTGGCTGACTGCCCAAAACAATTATCCAGGCATCATGATGGACAATTACGGCAAGACACTCACCATACGCGGCGGAGCAGAAAACGCGGGCACACTGAATGTCACGGGTGCAGACGGCAGCGTGGCCATCGGAGGCGGACGTCATAACGAAAACCATCTTTGTGGCAGAGTCACCTTCGAGGGCGGATACATCAACGCTTACGGTGGCAGCGGCATGGGTGCCATCGGCTGCGACTGTGAAGGGGGATCCTTCGATGGCATCACCATCACCGACGGTGTGAAGGGCCTGACTGCCGTAAAGGGCGAAGGGGCTGTCGATTGCATCGGAATAGGTCCCGGCTTCGAATGCCGCTTTGTGAACATCGGCGATGAGTATTATTGGTACGGCACTGTGCCGGGCATTGAGAAAGGTTACCATAACGGCGGTGAGGAATATCTCAAGGCAGACAAGTTCTTCTTTGCGAACGTCCAACCCAGCTCAGCAACTGTGCCTGCCAATGCACACGCCATCGTCAAGGCCCCGCTTGTCGTCCATCCGGCATATAACAACCTCACTATCGGTGACGGTGCCAAGGTGATGCTGCACGACTTCCATGTTGACGGCCTCACACAAAGCGGTATCGTCTGCCAGGGTGATGCCACTATCGTCCTGAAGGACGGATCGACCAATTTCGTGGGAGGAAAACCCGGTATCAAAGCTGCCGGCGGTGGAAAGACACTTGTCATCGAGGGACAGGAAGGCGGCACCGGCACACTGAACACTCAGGGTCGTGACTACAATCCCGGCATCGGCGGATCCTCATTTGCCAACATTCTCATCCGTGGCGGCATCATCAATGCTACGGGTGCTGTGGGCGCAGCCGGTATCGGAACATCTCATACGGGCTCTTGCGGCAACATCACCATCTCCGGCGGCACCATAACGGCTACCGGCGGCGAGGGAGCTGCCGGCATAGGCGGCGGTAGCAGCAGCGGCTCTTACGGCAACATCACCATCACCGACGATGTGAACAGCCTGACGGCGACAAGAGGTACTGGTGCCACAAACTGCATAGGAAGGGGCGGCGCATCAACAAGCTGCAGCAGCGTGACCATCGCCGGCGCCGAATATTGGGACGGCACAGCCTATCGGAATGAGGGCGAGGGCTATCTGGATCAGGATCAGTTTATCCTGGGCAGCATCAACAGCACCCCGTTCACCGTTCCCGACGGTGCACACTATGTCATCAAGGGCAACGGTGAGGTGACATCCAACCGAATCACCCTCGAAGGCACATCCGGAGTGACGCTCGACAATGTGAAAATCAGCAATGAAGGATGGTGCATACGCGGCAACAGCAACAGCACAGTCATCCTGAAAGACGGCACGACGAACACCGTCACCAGTACAGGCACATCACACGAAGTGGCATACCCGGCCATCTGGGTCGGTGACGATGGCTGCAACCTTACCATCCTGGGCGAACCTCTGGGCACCGGCACACTGATTGCACAGGGAGGAGCCAACTCGGCAGCTATCGGCGGCGGATACCACAACACCAGCAGCACCTGCGGCAGCATCAACGTCTGCGGCGGCATCATCACAGCCACCGGTGGCGAGGGAGCTGCAGCCATCGGTGCCGACAAAGACGGCAAATGCACAGCCGTTTCTATTACCGACGGTGTGACCCAGATGACGGCATTCAGAGGTTCGGATGCCGACCAATGCGTCGGTAGCAGCAATCTGGAACAAGGCGCACAGGTGACAATCGACGCTGTGGAGTATTACGACGGCACCAGCTATAAGAACAATGGCGCTACATATCTCAATCAGAATAAATTCGTCTTCGGCAACATCAACAAAGGTCCTGTGACGGTCATCGATGCCAGAGGACTCATCAAGGGCACCGGAGAAACGACATCCAACAGGATAACCTTCGGAGGCACATCCGAGACGACGCTTGACAACGTGAATATCAGCACTATAGGCTGTCCCGTAAACTGCAATGGCTACCCCACCGTCATCCTGAAAGACGGCACGACGAACACCGTCACCTGCACAGGCACATCGGGAGAGGATGCATACCCTGCACTCTGGGTGGGTACCAGAGGACATAGCAACCTCATCATCAAAGGCGAAACACTGGGCACAGGCACACTGATTGCACAGGGAGGCACCGGTTGCGCCGGTATCGGCGGAGGTCTCCACAATACCGTTAACGACTGCGGCGGCGTAGAGATACAGAGCGGCATCATCACAGCCATAGGTGGCGTGGGAGCTGCAGGTATCGGTACAGGTAACCTTGACGAAAGATGCGGCGACATCACCATCTCTGCCAACGTGAAAAGCCTGACCGCCATTAAGGGCGCCGGAGCTAAAAACTGTATCGGAAGAGGCAACGACGACGACTTCGACAAGAATCTTGTCACCATCGGAGGCACACTCTATTGGGACGGAGACAACTACGTGAACGACGGCGACAAATACCTTCCTCTGAACAGTTTGGTGTTTGCCAACATCAACAACGGTGATGTGACGGTTCCTGCCGAAGAGAATGCCCTCATCATGGGTAGCGGCGAAGAAACTGGCAACAGCATCACCATCGGCGACGGAGCCTTTGTGGGTCTGAGCGGCGTGAACATCCGCAAAACCGAAACGGACAGCTATTGCATCAAGTGCCTGGGTTCGGCTACAGTCGATTTGCTCAGCGGCACAACAAACACCCTGCTGACCGAAAATATGCATTCCATTGCTCTCCGGGCCGGCGACAGCGGTACGACACTGACCATCGACGGCAGCGGCACACTGAATGCAACGAGCCGGTATTCCTATCCCGGTATCGGCGGCGGATATGGCAATCTCTACAACACATGTGGCAATATCACGATTAACGGCGGACATGTCACAGCTGTTGGTGCTTCGAAAAGTGCAGCCATCGGCAGCGACTTCGGCTACGATTGCGGCACCGTCACGATTGGCAGCAACGTGGCTTGCGTCACAGCTGTCACAAGCGACGATGCCGTTGTCTGCTTAGGCAGTAACCACTACTGCCCGGGAGTGTATATTGACGGCATTGAACGCTGGGACGGATCGGAATACAAGAACAGCGGTGAAGAATACATCCCCCATACTAAATTCGTCTTCGGCAATATCAACAAAAGTGCGGTGACGGTTCCTGCCGGCGGCAGAGGACTCATCAACGGCACCGGGGAAGAGACATCCAACAACATTCTCATAGGAGACGATGGCTGGACAATGCTTAACGGCGTAAATATCGCCAATGCCAGCGGCGACTACTGTGTCAAGTGCGAAGGCGATGCCACCATCATCCTTGCCGACAAGACGATGAACACACTGTCCGGCACGCAATCCATCTATCCTGCCCTCCTGGCAGGCGGTACTGGCACTACGCTCACCGTTAAAGGCAAGGGTGCCCTGAAAGCTTTGGGCGGTGCAACGAGTCCGGCAATCGGCGGAGGAGGCCTCTATGACAGAGAGTGTGGCAACATAGTCTTTGAAAGCGGTATCATCGATGCAAGAGGCGGTACATACTCTACTGCCATTGGTGCAGCTCCTAGCGGTTCCTGCGGCAACATCACCGTCGCCAACGGAGTGACCCATCTGGTTGCCAAGAGAGGGACTGACTGCTATCAGGACTGCATCGGAAGAAGTATCTATAACGGCTCCTGCGGCAGTGTGACCATAAACGGCGTCGAATATTGGGACGGAGAAGATTACGTGAACGGAGGCCGTCAATATCTGGAAAAAGGCGCTCTGGCCCATCTGAAAGGCAACGAAGGAGCAACGGGTGAATACTGGACGACATTCTATTATGACGCCAACCATTTCCAAGCTCCTGAGGGAACACAGGTGTTCAAAGCCGCCCTCGACGGCACCTCACTCACACTGTCGCCCATCAGCGACCGCGTGGTGAACAGCGAACAAGGCACAATACTCAAGAGCAATTCGCCGTACTTCTTCCTGACCTCAACAGACAACGGCACAACGAGCGAAGGCGGATACGAGAACAACAGCCTTCAGGGTACGTCATCCACTATCACCAATCCGGGCAATGCCTACGTACTCAACAAGAAAAAAGGCATCGTGGGCTTCTACAAACTTAGCGACACAGGCACCATCACGGCGGGAAAGTCCTACCTGACATACGACGGCGGCAGCGGCGCACGAGAGTTACTCCCGTTCAATGAAGATCCGACAGGCATCAAAACGATGGAAGACGGAAGAAGTATGACGGAAGAGGAAGGTGATGAAGTCTGGTACGACATGAGCGGCAGAAAACTGAACGACAGGCCCACCAAACGCGGATTCTACATTGTGAACGGTCAAAAGGTATTCGTCAACTAAAGCAACGGAGGACACAACTATGAAAGATATAACTGTAAAAAAGAAATACGTTAAACCAGAAGTGCTGGCCATACATACCATGTGTCGTGAAGACTGCTTACAGGTCGGCGGCTCAAACTACAATTATGGTGTGAATGACGAACTGATAGATGACGAATACGAAGAGGTAGACGAGGGCTGGTAAAGCGAAACACTAAAAATAAAAGTGAAACATTAGGGCCGCCGGGAGTTTTCCGACGGCCCTTATTCCGACTTATGTGACCGGAATAATACTTAAAACAGAATATCCAAGGCGGCATCTTCGGCTGATTCCATCTCACGGCGCTCAGAGGGCGTCTTGTCCTTGAGGCCGCAGAGGTGGAGTATGCCGTGAATGATGACACGATGAAGTTCGCGCTCGTACTTTTCGCCCAACTGCTCAGCATTGGAGCGTATGGTGTCAAGGGACAGGAAGAGGTCGCCCGAGAGGATGTTGTCCACAGAATAGTCGAAACCGATATGGTCGGTGTAGTAGTCGTGATGGAGAAACTCACGGTTCACCTCCAGGATGCGCTCGTCGCTGCAGAAGATGTAGTTGACCTCCCCCACCCGCTTACCGTAGCCGGCAGCCACGCGCTCTATCCACGATGTCACCTTGGCGGCGTCGATGGCGGGAAAGGAGACCTGGTCGGTGTGAAACTCTATCATCGGTTCTTGTTATTCTAGTTGGGCTAGTTGGGCTAGATCTCACTCAAATCAAGCTCTTAACCCATCTGAACATGCGACTCCAGCGATAGTGACGGGGATTGTAGAGACCCGGGTGGTCCTTGTCGGTGGAGAGCCAGACGAAGATGGGCTTACCCACAATATGGTCCTCGGGCACAAAGCCCCAGTAGCGCGAGTCGGCTGAATTGTGACGGTTGTCGCCCATCATCCAGTAGTAGTCCATCTGGAAGGTGTAGGATGTGGCGGGAGCGCCGTCGATGAGTATTGTGCCCTCGTCGGTGACAGAAAGGGAATGACCCTCGTAGGCACGGATGACACGCTCGTAGAGCGGCAGATTGTCCAGCGTGAGAGTGATGGTCTCGCCCTTCTTCGGTATCCACACGGGACCGTAGTTGTCGCGCGTCCAGGTCTTATAGAGGTTGAGAGGGAAGAGTTCGGCTGTGGTCTTGTCGACGATGAAATCGATGCGTCCAACGAGGTCCGGTCGCTTCTTCAGCGCCTCGACAGCCTCCGACGTGAGAGGGATGATGTCCTGCGGTGCGGCGTTGTCGGGATTCATATCCGGCCCGTAGAGGTCGTCGTAGGAGAGCGATGCCTCGGAGACGATGGGGTCGTCCTTGTCGGGGCGCATAAGCCACTCCACATTGTAGTCGAACTGCACATCCTTCGGCTGCTCCGTCTTCTCGCCATCGATATATATTTCGCAGTCGCGTATCTCGAGCGTCTGACCGGGCAGGCCGACACAGCGCTTCACATAGTTCTCGCGGCGGTCTACAGGACGATAGTCGATATTGCCGAACTCCTGCGAATTGCGCTCCACAAACTCGCGTCCGAGAGCGTAATAGCTCTCATAGATACGATAGCGCTGAAGAGCCGTGAGGGAATCCATCTCGGGTTCTGCACCCATCTCTCTGGTGATCTGTGCCCCGTAGAGATAGCAGAGCATCGTGAAGTCGGCTGCCGCATAGCGGGGAGAGGTGAGAATGGTGTCGCCGGAAGGATAGTTGAACACCACGATGTCGCCCCGCTTCACAGGACGGGGTGTGACGCGCTTGTAATCCCATTTAATCCACTCCAGATAACTCTTCCCGCCCCAAGGAAGCGTGTGCTGGCAGAGAGGCATGTGGAGAGGCGTCTGAGGCACGCGGGGACCGTAGCTCATTTTGGAGACAAAGAGATAGTCGCCCACGAGCAGGCTCTTCTCGAGGGAAGAGGACGGAATGGTGTAGTTCTGGAAGAAATAGATGTTGATGAAATACACCGCCGTCAGGGCAAAGACGATAGCATCCATCCACGACATCACGAAGCGCAGGACAGGATTCTCAAGGTCTTTCCACCAACCCCAGTTTATCTTGCGTGTGATGTAGGCATCGAAGATAAAGGGAATGACCACAACGCCCCACCACGACTTAATCCATACGAGAAACGCGATGTAGAGCAGGATGATGACTGCACACTTCAGTTTGTCCTTCCATGTGAGTGCCGGTTGTATTTTCTTCATTGTCGGGAGAAATGATGTGTTTTCTTAGAATTTGAAAAGGTCGGACATAGTGAGCAGACCCTCGTGAGTGGCTGTGTATTCGGCAGCCAGCACGGCACCCAGGGCAAACCCGCGACGGGAATGGGCATCATGGGTGATAGTGATGCAGTCGGCATCGGAATCATAGCGCACTGTGTGTATGCCGGGCACCTCGCCGCGACGTATGTGGTCGATGCGCAGGAGCTGGGGGTCGGTGGTGTCCTCTGCCCAGGCGTTCTTGCGATCCAGTTCGGCAACAATCTCCTCACCCAAAGTGATGGCTGTGCCGGAAGGGTGGTCGAGTTTGTGCACATGATGGGTTTCCTCCAGTTCGACATCGTACTGCGGGAACTGGTTCATGATGCGCGCCAGATAGCGGTTTACAGCACGGAAGATGGTGACTCCGAGGGAGAAGTTGCTGCTCCAGAAGAGTGTCTTACCCTCCTTTTCACACATGCGCTTCATATCCTCTCCGTGCTCCTTGAGCCATCCGGTGGAACCGCTCACCACCTTCACTCCCTGGGCAAAGGCCTTGAGATAGTTGTCGTAGGCCACGTGGGGAGCCGTGAACTCTATTGCAACATCTGCCGAACGGAAGGCATCGCTGTCGAAGTCGTCCTGATTGTCTATATCAATAATGGATACTATCTCGTGACCGCGGGACTTTGCTATTTCCTCTATCATACGGCCCATTTTGCCGTAACCAATAAGTGCGAATTTCATTTTCTTTTCCTTTTTATTTCGAATATATATATGTATGCGCAGAAAAGCAGGATGAGAAGGGTGTTGACGCCCAGACGGAGCACAACGCTCCAGGTCTCGGGTTCAAAGCTCATCGCTGCATAGAAGAGGGCCGTCATCGCCACATAGACGAAGATGGAACCCATTGGATAGTCGATTGGATTCTTGCGCTGACCCACCACGTAGGAGAGCACCATAGAAGTGCCGTAGCCGGCCACACCGCCCCACGCACAGGCCATATAACTGTAGTGAGGTATGAAGATAAGGTTGACGGCGATGAGTGTGGCACAACCGGCCAGCGAGAACCATGCTCCGTAGATGGTCTTGTCAATAAGTTTGTACCAGAAGGAGAGATTGAAATACACTCCCATCATGATTTCCGCCACCATCACGATGGGCACCACACGGAGGCCCTCCCAATAGCCGGAACCGATGAGGTATTTCAGTATGTCAAGGTATCCCACCACACAGAGGAAGGCCAACAGCGTGAAGATAATGAAATACTTCATGCCGAGAGCATACGTCGCCTTGGCATCCTTTTCCTTGGAGGCGGCAAACACCATCGGTTCGTATGCGTAGCGGAAAGCCTGCGTAATCATCGCCATTATCATCGCCACCTTGACGCAAGCGCCGTAGATGCCGAGATCCCTTGTGGTGCCACCGGCAAGCGGAAATGCTATCTTATCGAAGGCCTGATTGAGGATGCCTGCCACACCGAGAATGAGTAGCGGCCACGAATATGACAGCATGCGACGCAGCATACCCGTATCCACGTGCCAACGGATGCGCAGCAGGTCGGGAATGAAGAAGAAAGTGATGATGCCTGTGCACACAAGATTGAGCAGGAACACCCACAACACATCGCGATAGCCGAGCACAACGAAGAAGAGCAGGTTGAGTCCTATGTTCATTGCGATGAAGAGCAGTTTGAGCGAGGCGAAACGCACAGCTCTGTGCTCATAGCGCAGATGGCAGAAAGGAAGCGCCTGCAGAGCGTCGAGCGACACCACGCAGGCCATGAGCTGGAGATATTCCGGATGGTCGGCATATCCGAGAGCACCGCTTATCTGAGCGGAAAGGCCGAACACCAAGAGCAGAAACACAGCCGTCAGTGCAAAAATCACGGAAAACGATGTGGCGAATACGGAATCACGGTCTTCATTCTCCTTACTCGTAAAGCGGAAGAAAGTGGTCTCCATGCCGAAGGTCAGTATGACGAGCAGCAGAGCCGTGTAGGCATACAGATTGGTGACAACACCGTAGCCGCCGCTCTCAACGGATATCACATTCGTGTAGAGGGGCACGAGCAGATAGTTGAGGAAACGTCCCACTATGCTCGACAACCCGTAGATGGCTGTGTCCTTAGCCAAAGATTTCAACGATGCCATATTGCTCTGAGTATAAAGAATCCGCCCAGGAGAACAAACGGGATGGAGAGCAGCTGACCCATATTCATCAGCATACCGCTCTCAAAAGCCACCTGATTCTCCTTGGTATATTCGATGAAGATGCGACTTAGGAAGATGAGGAAGATGCAGAGTCCGAAGAAGAAGCCCGTGCCCACCTTTTCCGGCCAGCGACGGTAGCACCACCAGTGGATGAGGAAGAAGATGCCGTAGCAGACGGCCTCGTAGAGCTGGCCCGGATGACGGGGCACCATATCCACACGCTCGAAGATGAAAGCCCAGGGAACATCCGTCGGACGGCCTATTATCTCGCTGTTCATCAGATTACCCAAACGTATGAACATCGCCGTGATGGGTGTCACGATAGCCACGTTGTCGAGCACATGGAGATATGTGAGCCCCACTTTGCGGCCAAAGAACCAGAGAGCCAGAATGATACCTATCGTGCCGCCGTGGGAGGCAAGTCCCTCGTAACCGGTGAAATGCCATGAACCCGAACCGTCGAACTTGATGGGAAGTATCATCTCCAGAGGATGAGCCAGGAAATATTCGGGTTCGTAGAACAGGCAATGCCCAAGACGGGCACCCACCAGAATACCCACGAAACAATAGAGAAACATCGGGTCGAACTGCTCCTCCGTGAGATGCTGCTCGCGAAACATGCGATGCATCAGGAAATATACACTCAGCAGACCTACACACCAGCAGAGCGAATACCACCTGACGGCAAAGAATCCGATGTGGAAGGCTACGATGTCAGGATTCCAATTTATGAAGAGACTGCTAAACATTGAATCTGAAATGCATTATATCACCGTCCTGAACGACATATTCCTTTCCCTCTACGCCCATCTTACCGGCTTCGCGCACAGCAGCTTCACTGCCGTATTTGATATAGTCATCGTATTTTATCACCTCAGCACGGATGAAACCCTTCTCGAAATCCGTATGGATGACGCCGGCACACTGGGGAGCCTTCCATCCCTTGCGGAACGTCCAGGCCTTCACCTCCATCTCGCCCGCCGTGATGAATGTCTGAAGAGTGAGAAGATGGTAGATGGCCTTGATGAGACGGTTGCAACCGCTCTCCTTGAGTCCCATGTCCTCGAGGAACATCTGTTTCTCCTCGTAGGTGTCGAGTTCCGCAATATCAGCCTCCGTCTGCGCAGAGATGATGAGCATCTCGGCATCCTCACCCTCGATGGCTTTCTCCACAGCGCGTGTGTAGTCATTGCCTGTGGAAGCGGATTTGTCGTCCACATTGCAGACATAGAGAACGGGTTTTGCTGTGAGAAGGAAAAGACCTTTGGCAGCATTCTGTTCGTCCTCCGTCTCAAACTGCACGGTGCGGGCACTGTTACCTGCCTCGATGGCTTTCTTGTAAGCCTCGATGACATCAAGTTCTATCTTTGCCTGCTTGTCTCCACCCACACGTGCAGCCTTTTCCACACGCTTGAGACGGTTTTCAAGTGTCTCGAGGTCCTTTATCTGGAGCTCCATATCGATAATTTCCTTGTCGCGCACAGGGTCCACCGAACCGTCCACATGCACTATATTACCGTCGTCGAAGCAACGGAGCACATGAATTATGGCATCACATTCGCGTATGTTGGCAAGAAACTGATTGCCCAGACCCTCACCCTTGGAGGCACCTTTCACGAGACCTGCAATATCCACGATGTCGCACACAGCGGGAACGATACGTCCCGGATGCACTATTTCCGCCAGTTTGGTAAGTCTCTCATCGGGAACGCTCACCTGTCCCATCTGCGCATCAATGGTGCAGAAAGGAAAATTGGCTGCCTGAGCCTTTGCGCTCGAGAGACAATTGAAAAGAGTGGATTTTCCCACGTTGGGAAGTCCTACAATACCTGCTTTCATCTATCTTCTATATTCCTTTATTATTATATACACAATTATTCTTTATCACTCGAATTTTATCTCACCGTCCTTTATGCTGAATTCCGGATGAGTCACCAGGCGAAGGAGTTCCACCTGCTCGTATTCTCCCACAATCCACAGTATCTCGTTTTCAGCGAAAACATGATAGGCACCCACACGTTCAAGGTCGCCGTCTTTATCTTCCACACCTACCAAACTGCAATGGAATTCGTTTCTTATGCCGCTTTCCATGAGTTTCTTGCCTATGAGCGGTGAATTGGGTGCAATGACAAGTTTCTGAAGAACGAGCTGTTCGCGCAACTCCATATACTCCGTTCCGGAGGCTTCCGTCTGCACCATATTTTTCACATTCTCTATTGACTCGTCGTCGCCCACCACCTCCATGATGTCACCCGGGAACAGTCTGTTGTGTCCGTCCGGTATGTTGATACGCAACCTGCCTCTTACTATGGCAGCCACCATCACCTGCATCTTGTTGCCAATATTGAGCGAAGACAACGACTTACCCACCCAAATACTGTTTTCAGGCACAACAAGGGAAGTGAGATGCAGATCGCTGCCTCTGAGCATACGACCGTAGCCGGGAACCTCTTTTTTCATATCCCTGCGATGCAGATTCTGGAAGAAGGTGCGCTCCAGACGGATACTTATATATTTCAGACCGCGACTCAGTATGATGAGTATGATGGCAAGGTTTGCAATGCCGTAGTTCCAATACCAGCGAAGAGGACTATGCATATCCACAAGACGCAATACGGAAATCACCACGATGTGGTATCTTATGAGGAAAAGCACTATAATCATGAGACGCGAACGCCAGTTCTTATGCCAGAAATACAGCATATTCTCATTACGGTTTTTCCTCATTATAATAGCGCGCAGGAACGGACTCGCAATCACCAGAGATATCACCAGGCTCATCGCATTCGTCGACCACAAATCCAGGAAACTGTGGAAAATGGGTTTGAAGAAAGACACCATGAGATACATCAGTGTGTAGGCAAGCACAAGATACGACACAGTCTGATACGTCAGCACTGCAAGCAGATGCTTCCATCTCTGTGAATCCTCACTGAGGGATATCTTCTTGTCCTCTATGACGGAAGACACTTTCTGAAGCTTCGAAACATCCAGTTTGCGGAACATTTTCACCACAAGTTCGGATGCTGGAACCGAAGCCTTTATCATATAAGGAGTGGTGAATGTGGTGACAATACTCACAGCCACCACGATGGGATACATGAAACCGCTCGTCACATCGAGTTTTTCTCCAAGAGCTGCAAGGATGAAGGCAAATTCTCCTATCTGTGACATACTGAAACCGCTTGATATGGCATCCTTCAAACTGCTTCCCGTCACAAAGAAACTCAAACTGCCAAGAGTCATCTGACCCACCAGGATAGCTATTGTGATGGAAATAATAGCCGTCCAATGCTCTATGAGGACACTGGGAGAAACCATCATACCCACACTCACAAAGAATATTGCTCCGAAGAGATCCTTCACAGGTCCGATGGTGTGTTCGATATCTTCTGCCTCAATGGTCTCGGAAAGAATACTGCCCATCATGAAAGCACCGAAAGCCGGAGAATATCCCACTTCCGAAGAAATTACAACCAGAAGGAAACAGAATGCACTTGAAACGATGAGAAGCGTTTCCTTATTTATATACTTTTTGTTTTTCTTCAGGAAAAGCGGCAGTATATATATTCCCACAAGGAACCACAGAATGAGCACGCTGCCCAACTGTATGAGGGAATTGAGAAGAGCCCCACCTTCAAATTTTCTTGTGGCAGCCACCGCACTCAACACCACCATGAGCAGAATGCCGAGTATGTCTTCAAGGATGAGTACGGAGAGCACGTTGGATGCAAATTTTCTGTGCCTCATTCCCATATCGTCGAAAGCCTTATATATGATGGTCGTCGACGACATAGCAAGCATACCGCCAAGGAAGAGCTGATCCATATCTCCCCATCCGAACAGATTGCCCACATAACTGCCCACACCCATCATACTGCCCATCACCAGGCAGGCACACATGATAGGACTTATTCCCATCTTCACAATCTTCTTGAAAGAAAATTCAAGACCGAGAGCGAACATCAGAAAAATAACACCTATCTGACCCCAATCCTCTATGCTGTCCATATTTGTGATGGTGGGCATAAATATCATATGGGGGCCAGTGAGGAAACCTGCCACAATATATCCCAAAACAAGCGGTTGCTTGAGTCGCTTGAATATAATGGTAGTGATACCTGCTACAATCAGGATATACGCAAGGTCACTTATTATAATAGGAAGTCCTCCCATTTTCTACTTTTTAAAGTCCAAGGCTTTCACTTATTTCAAGCATCTTCTTTATAGGGGAAAGAGCACGTTTGCTTATTTCCATATCCACATTTATCTCAGGAGTTTCATCCCTGAGACAGTTATAAACCTTCTCGAGAGTGACAAGTTTCATATAGTTGCACTCATTGCATGCACAGGTGCTGTCGTCGGGAGGTGCGGGAATGAAGGTCTTGTGCGGAGCTTTCTTCTGCATCTCATGAAGAATACCGCTTTCCGTAGCTACTATAAAGGTGTCTGCACTGTCTTCAATGCTGTATTTAAGAAGAGCTGCCGTGCTGCCCACCTTGTCTGCAAGTTTCACCACAGCACCTTTACACTCAGGATGCACCAGCACTTTTGCTTCAGGATACTGCTTCTTGAGAGCCACTATCTTTTCTACAGAGAATTTCTCATGCACGTGACAGGCACCGTTCCAAAGCAGCATTTCACGACCGGTGATACTGTTGATATATCCTCCGAGGTTCTGGTCGGGACCGAATATGATAGGAGTATCCTTGGGGAAGTATTCCACTATCTGACGTGCGTTGCTGGATGTCACAACAACATCCGTGAGAGCCTTTATCTCTGCAGAGGTGTTCACGTATGATATCACAGTATGTCCCGGATGTGCTTTCACAAAAGCTTCGAATTCCTTTGCAGGACAACTTTCGGCCAAGGAGCATGTGGCCGTAGCGTCGGGAATGAGAACCTTTTTCTCAGGACAGAGTATCTTACACGTTTCACCCATGAAGTTCACTCCGCACATCACAATGATGTCAGCTGTTGTCTGGGCAGCCTTCTGAGCCAATGCCAGAGAGTCGCCAACAAAGTCGGCTATATCCTGTATGGCTCCGTCTACATAATAGTGAGCCAGTATCACAGCATTTTTTTCTTTTGCCAACTTCTTTATCTGCTCCTTTATATCCATAATTATAAATTTTTATTTTTTCTTTTTTAAAAATAGAATGTAATGGTAATAATTATAATGGTTACAAATATGTTGATAATATGTATAAGTACTTAATTATTAGTATTTTTGATATATTAATAATTGTATATAAGTTGTTTTACTTGTTTTTAGTATTACAGAGCTCTCAATGCTTTATTGCGTTATTGTATTTTGTATGTGTATATATGTTTTTACTATTAACACTTATCTACAACTTGTTTACAACACAAATGCCAGATCACCATTCCGGCTGTCACACTCACGTTCATAGAGTGCTTTGTTCCGAACTGCGGTATCTCAATACATCCGTCGGAGCTGTTGATAACTTCCTGCTGCACACCTTTCACTTCGTTTCCGAGTATGATGGCAATATTCTGCTTTGTATTTACTTTGTATTCGACGTTTTGCAGAGCTGTGCTTCCTTCACACTGTTCCACACTCCATATTTCATAACCTCTTTCCCTGAGTTCCTTTACAGCATCGAGAGTATGTTGGAAGTATTTCCATTCAACTGTATCTTCTGCTCCTAGAGCCGTCTTGTGTATTTCAGGATGCGGAGGTGTGGCTGTGATTTCACACAGATATACTGCT
>CADCNQ010000017.1 GCA_902802815.1 uncultured Bacteroidales bacterium
TCTGCTCCACACAGACGGAGTGAAAGAGGATGTTCATTCTGCACCGTTCTGGCAAGGTACCATTATTTATTTCGAATTGCATGCAGATAAGGATATTGATCCCAATAGCATTTTGGAGAATAGAACCGATGCAGAATCTGAGTTTAACGAAGAATTCATAGATACATCCGATTTGGATCAACTATGGTGATAATGGAGGATTAGACTATGATAAAATTTAGTTTTAGGGATTTCGGAGAACATCTTGGCACTCGCCAGTTGGGTGAGAAAGTGCGCGAGCAACTATGGCCTTTGATTCTGGGTGATGAGAAGGTATGTCTCGACTTCGAGGGTGTAGATGTTGTGTCGAATTCTTTCGCAGATGAATGTATAGCAAAGATTCTGATGACAATTTCATTGGATGAGTTGAAGCGTCGTACGACTTTCTGCGGTCTTAATGATTTTGCTCGCAAAAACATAGCTCTTGCCTTAAAACGCAGAATGCAGGTTTTTGCTGCTGCGTAGTAAATTGATATATACAAGTTTCATCTTAAACCAAACCGCCTATAGGAAAATAGACAGACAAAATACATTGAAATAGAAGCGTCCGCTTAGATTCTTGTTCTTCGAAATTTCGCCAAAATTAGGAACAATCCAAGAGTAAAAGTACGGATGCTCACGCGATGGCGTGGGCTTTTACTCGTTTAGGATTGTTAGGTGTTTGGCGATACCTCGAAGAACGTAGACGAAGTTAAAGTCCACGTTTTTTGTGTGTCAAATTAATCGTATAATTGTTAAATTGTCAACAAACATATTTATTAACCTTTAAAACAAAAGTATGAAAAAGAACATTTTTAGATGGCTGTCAATTTTTTTTCTGGCAGTAGTGTGTGTTGGTTTTGCATCTTGTGGTGATGATGACGAAGAAGTTTTACCATCGTCTGTCAATCCCGGCAATTCTTCTGCATCTGACGAACAATCTGACGAACAATCTGACGAACAATCTGACGAACAACCGGATAAGCAACAAAAGATAGTCTATGATTATATCGTTGTAGATGGTTTGGCATACCAAACGTTTACGAACGGTAATGCAACGGTCATCGCGCGGAAAGACGTAGACGGGGGTAAATATGAAGGAGATATAAGAATTCCAAATACTGTCGCATATAATGGAATAACCTTTAATGTGACAGGTATTGGTGACAATGCATTCTATTACTGCCTCAATCTTACCTCGATTACATTGCCCAACAATTTGAAAAGAATTGGTCGTTATGCTTTTGCTGGTGGTAATTCTAAAATATCATCTATCACTATTCCAGAAAGTGTGACGGACATTGAAGAAGGTGCTTTTGTGGGGTGTTATGGGCTTACATCCATAAAAATTCCAAGTAGTGTGACGGTTATAAAAGATGATGTCTTCAGAAGTTGTAGAGGCCTCACTTCTATTACCATCCCCAATACTGTGAAAAGCATTGGGGCTACAGCTTTCATGTTTTGCAACAGCCTCACTTCCATTACTATTCCCAATAGTGTGACGAAAATAGGGAATAGTGTTTTTCAGCAGTGTCAATCTCTTAGACACATCACAATTCCTGCGAGTGTGACAAGTATTGGGTTTCAAGTTTTTTTGGCTTGCCCCCAACTTAAAACTGTCACTATTTTAGGGAATATAACAACTATAGAAACCGGAACTTTTTCAAATTGTAAAAATCTTACATCTGTTACGATTCCTAATAGTGTGACGAACATTAAACAAGGTGCTTTCAGTGGTTGTACCGGCCTTACGTCTATTACCATTCCAGGCAGCGTGACGAATATTGACAGTGAAGTCTTTTATGGTTGTACCAACCTTACGTCTGTTAAATGCTTATCCAATGCCGTGCCAGTAACGGGACGTATAGCCTTCGGGAGAACGCCTCAAAGTACTGCGACACTTTATGTGCCTGCGTCTTCCGTTAATGCTTATAAAGCTGCAGATCAATGGAAAGACTTTGGGACAATATCTTCTTTGTGAATTAAAGTCGAAAACTTTAAACAAAACGGGAAGACGTGCTCCATGAAATAGAAACACAAACTATACGTTTGTAACAACAAATATAATCAATGGTAAAGTTATGAAAAAGAATATTTTTAGATGGCTGTCAATTTTCGTTATGGCAGCAGTGTGTGTGGGTTTCGCATCTTGTGGCGATGACGATGATGATGTAAAGCCTGGTGGTGGACCAGATAGTGGCATTGCAGTAAAATTTCAAGGGCCCAAGCGTGTCTTTGGTAACAACTTGTTGAAGTCATATGGAGCGGAATACGGCAATAGATACGAATTGGTCTATAACTCGGATGATTTTGTGAAAAAAATTATAGTAAAGGAAAAAGATGGAGAAATTTATCGAGAGTACGACGTAACCTATTCCGACAATAACGTAATCGTGGCTCAACGTAATTCAAACGGAAAGGTGAAGCATATAACATTCACTATTGGCAGCAACGGATTTGCAAGTAAGTCGACAGGACTTGATGGGGACATGACACAAGAATATGAATATGACTCTGAGGGGCATCTTACCCGCCTTCGTTCTGGAGGATTTCGCGGTTGGTTTACGTGGCAGAATGGTAACATCGTTGAGCAAGGTGATAACGATTCTAGTACATCAAGAACCTTCACTTATTCCTCACTTGGTAATGTTGCGGGACTCTATATCAAAGCAAGCATTGGAGGTGATATGGGTGACTTCTATGATGATATTTTCTATTATATAGGTCTGCTCGGTAAGGGTACACAAAACCTTGTAAAGACCTATGTTTCCAATAGTTCTTCATACTATGGCTATTCAAAATCCGGCGAAAACACGTGGACTCTTGATGCTGTGGGACGTCCCACAAAGTGTGTCACGATTACTACGGAGACCAGCAATCAATACGGAACCTCATCCTCATATACAGGCACTTATGTGTGGAATTACAGATAAATTCTGTACGACAAATACATCCCGGCGCCCGCAGACAAAACCTGCGGGCGCTTTTATTTGATCTTAGACCTACCTACTACCTATCTACTACCTATCTACTACCTATCTACTACCTATATACCAGGTAAACCTTAGGCAAGGTGTTGGCAAGGTGTTGGCAAGGTGTAGGCAAACTCAGGCAAGCTATTTGTGCTTGCCAACTCCTTGCCAACAGTATGCGAAGGACGAGAGAAGGAGCTGCCTGGGAGCTGGCTAGTAGTTGGCAAGGAGGAAGTAAGAAGTAAGAAGTAAGAGGGAAGAGGGCAGCGGGCTGCGCCCTAAATGATAAATGACAAATGATAAATGAGATTTATGTCGGGATTTTTTCGTACCTTTGTAGCGGAAAAGAAATTTAAACGACAATACTGACAAATACATGGCTGATAGACCGCGAGAAGCGACATTTGGAAGTGTTGCTGGAGCAGGAGAGAAAGAAGTAAAGGCTAGAAACTAGTTTAAACTAGCTTTAACTAGTTATACTAGATAAAACTGATGCAACTATCCCCCATAAAAGCAAGACGGCAGCCTTGTAGCTGCCGTCCGTTAATTAGTTATTTGTCGTGTGTGTTTAGTTGCGTGTGTTTATTGTTGGATGTGTTTATTGCAACAATGTATGACTTACTTGCCGCTGCCCTTCCAGAAGTCTTCCTCAGCCTTCTTCTTGCGGAGATACTCCTGATACTCAGCCTGAGCCTTGGCATTGGCAGCATTGGCGGCAATGGCCTGCTTCAGGTTGGCCTTCAGACGCTCGGCAGCGGGAGCCACCGTGATGTCGGCCTCGGCAGCCTTCTCACAGTAGGTGACAGCCGTCTGGAAGTCGTGAGCCTTGGTGAGGTTGACAGCCTGCTGATAGTATGCCTTGCCCACAATATTGGGATTGTAGCTGATGGCCTTCTCAACATATTCGCCGCTCTTGGTGACGGCGCCGGATGAAGCAAGAGCTCGTGCTACACGCAGACAGATGTTGCCGCGCACATCGTCGCTGGGAGCCAGTTCCAGAGCCTTATTATAATAGGTGAGACACTCCTGAGCCTTGCCTTCCTTCTGCAGCTTCTGGGCAAAACCGATGCTGGAGGTGAAGGTGGGCTTGATATTGTAGGCAGCCACAGCGTACTCGTAGTAGATGTCGGAGTCGTCGCAGTTGTTCTGAGCCATCAGGTTGATAGCGTTGTTGAGCTTGTTGATGTCCTCCTTGTAGCTGTCGAACTTCTTGGTGTAGATGGCGATGATCTGATCCCTGTCGGCGGCACCGGAAGCGGCGAAGGTCTGGTCGATGAATGCCAGAGGACCGTCGTAGGTGGCAACGAGCTTCTCTGCCTTCTCCGTGTCGCCCTGCTCCTGAGCCTCCTTGGCCAGCTGCAGCATCTTCTCGCAGGCGTCCTTGGAGTCGAGATAGTCCTGCAGATACTGCTCGCGCCATACGTCGGGAGTGCCCTGGCCTACATAGTACTTGTAGATGGCGTCGGACACCATGAAGAAGGTCTGCAGACAGCCGCCCGTGATTTCACGGCCGCCCTGCTCGTTGACCATCTTGATGGCCGTAGCGAAATTGTCCCATGCCTTGTTGAGGGTGTAGCCGGATTCGGCCACTTTGGGAGCCGTCCAGTTGTAGTACTCGGCCTTCACGGCAAGCACATCGCCCAGAGTGCTGCGGAGAGCGTCGTTCTTCTCCATCTTGTTGAGGTTGTCGAGACGCTCCTGACGGGCATCGAACATGTTCATCAGGTCGTCGAAATACTGCTTTTTCTTAGCCTCGTCGGTGGAGGTGTTGATCAGATTGTAGAGCATCAGGGGAGCGTAGCCCTTGTAGATGCCTGTGATGGAGTAGGGAGCCTTCTCCATGAGCCACTTCCATGAGATATAAGCCTCGTTCCAATCCTGATTCTGCAGAGCCATCTGATAGGTGGACACGTGTCCGCGGGCCTCCTGCACGCTGTCGGGACAGGTGTAGGCAATACGCTCGTCGATGTTCTGCCAGTCGTTGATTTGAGCACTTGCGGCACCACAGCAAGCAAATGCTCCAAGTGCCAATAGATTCTTCAGTTTCATTGTTCGTTTATGTTCGTTTTGTCGTTTTTCGTAAGCAAAGGTAGTAAAAAGTTGCAGTATGCCTGTTTGCAGGCGGCGATTATTTTAGTAATTTAAGTTTTTTTTGTACTTTTGCGGCATGATATTTATCCAAATAGCACTTATAGTAACAGGAATGGCCCTTGTTTTGTGGGGCGCAGACCGCTTTACGGACGCATCCACGGCCATAGCCAGGCGCTATAGGATAAACGAACTGATAATAGGCCTCACCGTGGTGGCAATTGGCACCTCCCTGCCGGAATTCATGGTGAGCCTCTTCAGCGCCCTGCGAGGCAGCGCGGATATGAGTGTGGGTAACATCATGGGTTCGAACATATTCAACGCCCTGATGATAACGGGAGCCTCCAGCCTGATACTGCCGATGGCGATATCCAGGCGCGCTCTGTTCACCGACATGCCGGTCACCCTCGGCGTGTCCGTAATACTGGTGATAATGGGATGCCAGGACGGCCTCTCGCGCTGGGACGGAGTGGGGCTGGTGCTCATCTTCTCGGCCTATCTGGCATGGACCACATACTACGCACGCCATCACAGGACGCAGGAGCTGTGTCCCGAGGAAAAGATAATGAGTCTGGCACGCATCGCGCTGTTTCTGGTGATAGGTGTGCTGTGTCTCGTGGCCGGAGCCAGGCTGATGGTGGACAATGCCGTGAAGCTGGCCGGCGCGCTGGGAGTGTCGGAGAGGGTGATTGCCATCACGGTGCTCGCCACAGGTACGTCGCTGCCGGAATTTGCCACCAGTTTAGTGGCCGCATACAAGGGCAGGGAAGGACTGGCGATAGGTAACGTGCTGGGCAGCAATATCTTCAATATACTGTTCGCTCTGGGTCCCTGCGCCGTGATACGTCCGTTGAGCATGGACGGACTGAAGACAGCGGACTTCTGTTACTTCATAGGCAGCGTGGCGCTGCTGTTTGTTCTTTCGCTGATGGGAAGGCGCCTCGGACGTGCGAATGCAGCTGTTTTGATATCGGCATATTTGATTTACGTTGCTTTGCTTATAGCCTTTTAAAATTAAAAAATGGAAAAATAAGCAAAAAAATGTAAAAAAAATGCAGAGCTAAGAAAAAAGTTTTTTGTACCTTTGCGCCCGTAAAAATTTACTTTTAGTTTACATTTCAATATATGGCGACAAAAAGAAAGACTCTTTGCCCCGATTTTATATTTGAAAGCAGTTGGGAGGTGTGCAACAAGGTGGGAGGTATCTACACCGTTCTCTCCACTCGTGCCAAGACTTTACAGCAGGAAATGCAGGACAAGCTGATATTCATCGGTCCTGACTTCTGGCAGAACAAGAAGAACCCTCTTTTCAGCGAGGAGAAGCAGCTCTTCAAGGAGTGGGCTGCCGAGGCTGGGAAAGAAGGCCTCAAGGTGAGGACAGGCAGGTGGAACATTCCTGGAAATCCGTGTGTTATCCTTGTTGACTTCAAGCCTTTCTTTGACATAAAAAATGAACTCTACGGAGCAGCGTGGATGGACTTCCAGGTGGACTCCCTGAATGCCTACGGAGACTATGACGAGGCTTCCATGTTTTCGTATGCGGCAGCACGCGTGATAGAGAGCTTCTACGGCTACTACCTGCAGGGAACGAAGAACGTGGTGTATCAGGCCCATGAATGGATGACCGGTCTGGGTGCGCTCTATCTGAGAAAGCACGTGCCGGAAATAGCTACGATATTCACCACTCACGCCACTACCGTAGGCCGCTCCATCGCCGGCAACGGCAAGCCTCTCTACGACTATCTGTGGGCATACAACGGCACGCAGATGTCGCACGAACTGAATGTGGCTGCCAAGCACTCCGTAGAGAGACAGACTGCACACAACGTGGATTGCTTCACCACCGTGTCGGACGTGACGGCAAAGGAATGTGCGGAACTGCTCGACCGCCCGTGCGACGAGGTGCTGATGAACGGTTTTGAGGCCGACTTCGTGCCTGCCGGCGCAGACTTCGAAAAAGTGCGCAAGGAGGCCAGAGCGCGCATCTTCCGTGTGGCAAACGCCCTCACGGGATGCACTTTTGCCGACGACACCCTCGTAGTGGCCACATCGGGACGCTACGAATTCAAGAACAAGGGTATCGACGTCTTTGTGGATGCAATGAACAGGCTCCGTCACATGCTGAATGCAGAAGGAGAGGGAAGACAGGTGCTGGCCCTGGTGGAAGTGCCCGCGTGGAGCGGTGAGGCCCGCGAAGACCTGAAGGCCCGTCTGAAGGGACGCGCAAAGGTGTATGACACAGCACTGGAGTGTCCTGTGATCACCCACGAACTGCACAATTTCGACGAAGACAACGTGATGGGTCAGCTGCGCTATTTCGACTTCTGGAACGGTGCCGACGACCGCGTGAAGATAATCTTTGTGCCCTGCTATTTGGACGGCAGCGACGGTGTGTTCAACAGGCACTACTACGACATGCTGATAGGTAACGACCTGTCGGTATATCCTTCCTACTATGAACCGTGGGGATACACCCCGCTGGAGTCGGTGGCATTCCACGTGCCTTGCGTCACGACATCGCTCTCAGGCTTCGGTATGTGGGCAAATGCCGTCAAGGGAGAGCGCTCGGAGATAACCGACGGAGTGGAGGTGGTGACACGCACCGACTACAACTACTCGGAAGTGGCCGACACGATTGCCGCAACGGTGAAGCGCTATATGACGCTCGCAGACAAAGAGGTGGCCGCAGCACGCAAGGCAGCACAGAAGCTGTCGGAGAAAGCGCTGTGGAAACATTTTATCAAGTACTACCACAAGGCTTACGACATAGCTCTGCGTAAGGCCCAGGAAAGAACAAACAAATAATTCTTATATACCAAATTATGAAGATTAAATCTGATTATGCAAATGCTCCTCAGTGGAAAATATTGACTGTGAAGTCGAGTCTTCCCGAGCAACTGAAGTGTCTGGATGAGATTGCTCACAACATGTGGTGGGTGTGGAACTTTGAGGCCAGAGACCTGTTCCGTGACATCGATCCCCAGGTGTACCACGATGTGAAGCACAATCCCGTGATGCTGCTGGAGCGTCTGAGCTACGGACGCAAAGAGGAGATTCTGAAGGACAAGGCGCTGATGAAGCGCGTGAAGGATGTTTACGCCAAGTTCCGCGCTTACATGGACGTGAAGCCCGACAGCAAGCGTCCTTCTGTGGCTTATTTCTGTATGGAATACGGTATCCACTCTGCCCTGAAGATCTACAGCGGCGGTCTGGGTATGCTGGCCGGCGACTACGTGAAGGAGGCTTCCGACTCCAACGTGGATATGTGTGCTGTAGGTTTCCTGTATCGTTTCGGCTACTTCACACAGAGCCTCTCAATGGACGGACAGCAGATTGCCAACTACGATGTGCAGAACTTCGGTTCGCTGCCTATTGTGCGCCAGCTCGACAAGGAGGGCAATCCCATGGTGGTTGACGTTCCTTATAACAACTATCAGGTGCACGCATACGTATGGCGCGTGGACGTAGGTCGTGTCAAGCTGTATCTCCTGGATACCGACAACGAATTGAACTCGGAGTTTGACAAGCCCATCACACACGCTCTCTACGGCGGCGATTGGGAGAACCGTCTCAAGCAGGAGATCCTGCTGGGTATCGGCGGTATGCTGCTGCTGAAGAAACTGGGCATCAAGAAGGATATCTATCACTGCAACGAGGGCCATGCCGCGCTCTGCAACCTGCAGCGTCTGTGCGACTATATCAGCGAGGACGGTCTGACATTCAACGAGGCTCTCGAGCTAGTGCGCGCCAGCGGTCTTTATACTGTGCACACTCCCGTGCCCGCAGGTCACGACTACTTCGAGGAGGGTCTCTTCGGCAAGTACATGGGCGGCTATCCCCAGAAGCTGGGTATCACATGGGACGAGTTCATCGGTATGGGCCGTACCAACCCCGAGGACAAGGGCGAGAAGTTCTGTATGTCAACCTTCGCCTGCAACACCTGTCAGGAGGTAAACGGTGTGAGCTGGCTGCACGGAGAGGTGTCTAAGAAGATGTTCGCACCCATCTGGCAGGGCTACTATCCGGAGGAAAACCACGTGGGCTACGTGACCAACGGTGTGCACTTCCCCACATGGGCAGCTGCCGAGTGGCGCGATCTCTATGCAAAGTACTTCGACGAGAAGTTCATGAGCGACCAGTCCAACGAGGAAATCTGGCACGGCATCTACAACTGTCCCGATGAGGAAATCTGGGCAACACGTGAGGCTCTGAAGGCTAAGCTCTTCGACTATATCAAGATTCAGTTCCAGGAGACATGGCTCAAGAATCAGGGCGATCCCCAGCGTGTGGTGAAGCTGATGGAGCGTTTCGACCCCAAATCACTGGTTATCGGTTTCTGCCGTCGTTTCGCTACCTATAAGCGTGCTCACCTGCTGTTTACCGACCTGGATCGTCTCGACAGAATCGTCAACAATCCCGAACGTCCTGTAATCTTTATCTTTGCAGGTAAGGCTCATCCCGCCGACGGTGCAGGCCAGGGTCTTATCAAGAGAATTTTCGAAATCAGCCAAATGCCTCAGTTCCAGGGCAGAATCATCTTCCTTGAGGACTACGACTTCCTGCTGGCCCGCCGTCTCGTGTCGGGTGTGGATATCTGGATGAACACTCCCACACGTCCTCTCGAGGCTTCCGGTACATCCGGCGAGAAGGCTGAGATGAACGGTGTTGTCAACCTTTCTGTGAAGGACGGATGGTGGCTGGAAGGCTATCGCGAGGGTGCCGGATGGGCTCTGACCGAGAAGCGTACATACCAGAACCAGGGTTATCAGGATCAGCTCGACGCTGCTACCATCTACTCTCTGCTGGAGCACGAAATCGTGCCTCTCTACTTCGACAAGGACAAGAAGGGTATCTCCAAAGGCTGGATTCAGGTGGTGAAGAACTCTATCGCCAAGATTGCTCCTCACTACACGATGAAGCGTCAGCTCGACGACTACTATTCAAAGTTCTACGAGAAGCAGGCCAAGCGTTTCAAGGAACTCTCGAAGGACGGCAACCGTCTTGCCAAGGAGATCGCCATGTGGAAGGAGAGCGTGGCAGAGCGCTGGGATGCTATCGGCGTTGTAAGTTCTGAGTCTTCTGCTGCAGCGAGCGGAGAACATGAGGTCGGCAAGGAATATCTCCTGAGATATGTCATCAACGAGGCCGGACTGGACGACGCTGTAGCTCTGGAGAAGGTCAACGTGGCCACCAACGAGGCCGGTGAGGACTATGTGTTCTCCGTAGAGCCCCTGAAGATGGTGAAGAAGGAAGGCAACAACTACACATTCGAGGTGATGCACTCTCCCAAGCAGGCCGGTCAGTACAAGTCGGCTGTGCGTATGTATCCCAAGAACGACAAGTTGCCACACCGTCAGGACTTCTGCTACGTTAAGTGGCTGACTTTGCCCAACTATTAAAAATAACAGTTCCAGGGAAACCCCTCCGTTTCATACTTTTGGTAGCAGGTCTCTGGAACTACTTAATATTATAAGTATAAATTTAATAACATTAAAAGTATGAGAGTTATTATTGAACCGGACTACGATAGAATGTCCAAGTGGGCCGCCGACTATGTTGCAAAGCGTATAATCGAGGCTAATCCAACTCCTGAGAAGCCCTTCAAACTGGGCTGCCCTACGGGTTCCAGTCCTCTGGGCCTTTACAAGGAACTCATCAAGAAGTATGAGAAAGGGGAAATTTCCTTCAAGAACGTCATCACGTTCAACATGGACGAGTATGTGAAGATTCCTGAGGATCATCCCGAAAGCTATCACTCTTTTATGTGGAAGAACTTCTTCTCCCATATTGATATCAAGAAGGAAAACGTGCATATCCTTGACGGAAACGCTCCTGATCTTGCAAAAGAGTGCGAGGACTATGAGAAGGCTATCGAGGCAGCCGGCGGTATCGACCTCTTCATGGGCGGTGTGGGTCCCGACGGACACCTGGCTTTCAATGAGCCCGGTTCAAGCCTGTCCAGCAAGACCCGTGTCAAGACCCTGACTACGGATACTATCATTGCCAACTCACGTTTCTTCGACAATGACATGAACCTCGTGCCGAAGCAGGCTCTGACAGTTGGTATCGGCACCGTGATGGCAGCCAAGGAGGTTCTCCTCGTCTGCAACGGACACCACAAGGCACGTGCTCTCCAGCACATCGTGGACGGAAACGTAAGTCACATGTGGACGGCTTCCATGCTGCAGATGCATCCCCATGCTATCGTGGTGTGCGACGAGCCGGCTTGCGACGAGTTGACTGTGGGCACCTACAAGTACTATCTGGACAAGGAGAGAGGTAATCTCTGAATCCGGTCGGTATTAGGATATTATGAGAGCCCCGGGTAGCTGTAGAAAACAGCAGCCCGGGGTTTTCCGGTGTTATGAGGCGACGTTGACGGAGATTGGGGAAGAAAAAATGCCCTGATTCTTTGCTGTTTCAAGAAAAAGACGTACCTTTGCGGCAATGAACCAAACTGTTGCAGGACTATGGCTACGAGTGTCGCAGAACTTATACAGAAAAGTGAGAAGACAGCATTCTCGTTTGAGGTGTTGCCGCCGTTGCGTGGCAAGACGATAGATTCGGTTTTCCGCACAATAGATATTCTGATGCCGTTCCGGCCGCTTTTCGTAGAAGTGACGACACACAGGAGCGACTATGTCTACAGGGATAAGGGCGACGGCACTTACGAGCGTGTGGAGCAGAGACTGCGTCCCGGCACTGTGGCTATAGCATCAGCAATCAAGCAGCGCTATCATGTGCCTGTGGTGCCGCACATAATATGTTCCGGATACAGCAGACAGGATACGGAGAACGAACTCATCGACTATTCGTTTCTGGATATCAAGGACCTGTTGGTTCTCCGCGGAGACAAAGCCAAGCAGGATGCCCGGTTCGTACCGAAAACAGGCGGCTTGTCGCATGCAACGGAACTGATAGAGCAGGTGGAGCAGTTCAATAAGGGACTGCTGGAATACGGCGACAGACATGAGTTCTGTGTAAACCGTCCGTTTACCTACGGTGTGGCTGCCTATCCGGAGAAGCATGAGGAAGCGATGAATCTGCAGCAGGATATAGAACGTCTAAGGGAAAAGCAGGACTTGGGTGCCGGGTATGCTGTGACGCAGATGTTCTTCGACACGGATGCATACCTGCGTTTCGTGGACAAGTGCAGAGCCAGCGGTATCACAATGCCTATTGTACCGGGACTCAAACCTTTGGGCACGTTGAATCACTGTACGATGCTCCCGAGAGTGTTTCATGTGGATTTTCCTGTGGAACTGGCGGAAAAGCTTTCCGGAGTGAAGTCGGATGATGATGTGAAGAAGGTGGGTATAGAGTGGTGCATTGCACAGTGTGAGCGACTCAGGAAAGAGGGAGCTCCGTGCATACATTTCTATACTATGAATGCTGCAGGAAGTATCGAACAGATAGCAAAAGAAGTGTGGAAATGACACTCCGCGAGGCATTAGGAGAACGTGTTTTGCTGCTGGACGGAGCGATGGGCTCCCTGGTGCAGCAGATGATGAGAGGCTACAAGGGTATGCCTGATTTGCTGGTGTTGAGTCATCCTGAAGTGGTGAGTGAGATACACAGGCAATATCTTGAAGCTGGAGCCGACATCATTACGACATGTACGTTCAATGCCCAACGTCTTAGCCTGAAAAACGCACCGGAATATAGCGACACTCTGGTAAGAGACATCAATATCGCAGCTTCCCGCCTGGCCAGGAATATGGCAGATGAATACACCAGAAGGACGGGTCGGAAGAGATATGTAGTAGGGGATATAGGACCGACATCGAAAATGTTGTCGCTTTCTCCCGATATTGCGCTGCCGAGTTTCCGCGATTTGGAATTTAACCAGTTGCGCGACATATACAGGGAACAGGCCGTGGCGCTGAAGGAAGGCGGTGTGGATGCAATCCTTCTTGAGACGTGTACAGATGTCCTTAATGTCAAGGCAGCTGTGTCGGCATTGGAGGGTCTGGATATACCCCTGATGATAAGTATGACTGTCAGCGATGCTTCCGGACGCATTCTTTCGGGACAGACGATAGAGGCGTTTGTGGAGACTGTGATGTATGCCCGTCCTCTTTCGGTGGGTCTCAACTGCGGTTTCGGGGCAGATAAGATATTGCCCTGGTTGCGTGACATGTACAAGGCTGTGAACGGCCGCTGTTATCTGACCTGTCATCCGAATGCCGGTCTTCCGAATGCTTACGGAGGCTATGATGACATGCCGGAGGATATGGTGCGTATGATGAGTCCGATGGTGCAGGAAGGACTGGTGAATGTCATCGGAGGATGTTGTGGCACCACTCCCGAGCATATAAGGGCTATGCGCTCGCTCTGCGAAGAAATGCCACGCAGCAGTTCCCATAAGACAAAAGATGCAGAAGAAGGTGCTGTGTATGCCGGTCTGGAGGTCTTGAAACTGACTCCCGGAACATTCTGCAACGTTGGAGAGCGGTGCAACGTTGCCGGCAGCCGTAAGTTTCTCAGACTGATATCGGAAAAGCATTATGATGAGGCTCTCGCCATTGCAAGGAAGCAGGTGGAGGACGGAGCTATGGTGCTCGATGTGAATATGGACGACGGCTTGTTGGATGCGAAGAAAGAGATGCAGAACTTCCTTCGTCTGGCAAGTGCGGAACCGGACATTGCACGCGTTCCGGTGATGGTGGACTCTTCCCATTTTGAGGTGATAGAGTGTGCTCTTAAAAATATACAAGGTAAGGCTATCGTAAATTCCATCTCACTGAAACAGGGTGAGGAGGAATTCCTGCGCGAAGCCCGTTTTGTGCGTGATATGGGAGCCGCAGTGGTTGTAATGCTCTTTGACGAAAAGGGGCAGGCTACAGACTATGAGCGACGTATCGAGATAGCTGACAGGGCATATCGTCTGCTGACAGAGAAAGTGGGATTCCTTCCCGAGGATATAATCTTCGACCCCAATGTCCTGACTGTAGCAACGGGAATGGAGGAGCACAATCTCTATGCCCTGGATTTCCTGCGTGCTACGGAGTGGATACACGCTCACATGCCGCTTTCAAGAATAAGCGGCGGTATATCCAACCTGAGTTTTGCTCTTCGCGGGCAGAACTACATGCGCGAAGCTATGCACGCCGTGTTCCTCTATCATGCCATCAGAAGAGGTATGAACATGGCGATAATGAATCCTGCGACAACAGTTACGTACGAATCTCTTGATGATGACTTGCGGCAGGCTATAGAGGATGTCATATTCAATACTCGGGAAGATGCCACTGAACGGCTTCTTGCCCTTGTGCCCAGATATTCGTCCCAGGGGAAGGAGAAAAGCAGCCTGTCGGTAAAAAAAGATGTGATGACGCCGGCCGAGGTGGTGAAGATATGTCTTCATCAGGGAAGAAACGATGGTCTGACGGAATCGCTCGGGAAACTGATAGACGAAGGACACAGTGCACTTGACATCATCAGCGGACCTCTCATGGACGGTATGATGGAAGTGGGGCGTCTCTTCGGAGAGGGTAAGATGTTCCTTCCTCAGGTGGTGAAGACAGCAAGAACGATGAAAGAGGCATGTGCCTTTCTCGAACCGTATATGGACGGAGGAATGGAATCCGCTGCTCATGCAGGTAAAATACTCATTGCCACGGTAAAGGGCGATGTGCACGATATAGGCAAGAATATTGTCAAGGTGGTGCTTCAGTGCAACGGTTTCCGTGTGATAGACCTCGGTGTGATGGTGCAGGCTGAGACCATCGTGGACACGGCAATAAAGGAGAATGTCGACATCGTGTGTCTTTCCGGTCTGATAACACCCTCACTTGAGGAAATGTGCAATGTGGCGGAAGCTATGGAAAGAGCCGGACTGAGAATTCCGCTGTTTGTCGGCGGTGCCACGACATCTGAGCAGCACACCCGTCTGCGCATCGCACCCTTGTACAGTGGCGGTGTCTATCATATGAAAGACGCAACGGAGAACCCCGTTGTGGCGAGAAAACTCCTGCAGTCGCACCCCGTACCGCCGTTCATGGGAGAAAAGAGACACGAGACGATTACCGTTGAGGATGTGTTGCCCCTTGTTGACTGGAGATACCTCTATCATGCCTGGATGGTGAAAAACGACAGCAAAGAGACTGAACAGCTCAGACGTGATGCCCTGCAGCTGCTGGATGAATTTCACGATGACGGGTTTGCACTTGAAGCTGTGCAGGCCTTCTACGAGGCGAAAGGGGAGCCGGGCGGTTTCCGGATAAAAGGGGAAGACGGGAAGGATGTGTTTATTCCTACTCCCCGGCAGAAGTCCGGAGAAAAACTGGCATTGTCGGATTTCGTGAGTGAGGAAGGAGACGTTGTCGGTGCATTTGCTGTGACGGTGAACAGGGCTTTTGTGCAGAGACTGGAGCAACTCAAGACCGAGGACTCCGATCCTTACAGGAGTTTGCTCTTGCAGACTCTTGGCGACCGTCTTGTGGAAGCCGCTGCGGAATACCTGTCTGCGGAGCTGAAGAAAAAGGGGTGGGGAGGTATTCGCCCGGCAATAGGATATCCTGTTCTGCCCGAACAGAAAACGATATTCCTTCTGGAGAATGTGCTGGATATGAAAGGGCTTGGAATTTCACTTACTGAAAACGGAGCGATGTATCCCCAGTCCTCTGTTGCCGGGTTCTATATCGGCCACCCGAAATCCAAATATTTCGATGCCCGTTAGGAGCTGAAATCTGTGCCGGAAACGCGAATTAAAAAATACGTGTTTTTTACATTTTATTGTTTGTTAGCCCGAATTTCTCGGAAAAAATGTGGATTTTTAAGAAAATAAAGTGTTTTTTTTACATTTTTTTGATGTTATAAGGTAAAAATGCAGTACCTTTGCATTCAAAGAGTGTAAAAAGTAGAAAATATTTTTAAATGTTTAACCATATGAAAAGAATTTTTGTTTTCCTTTCGGTATTGGCGCTGACAATGTCCGCCTATGCTGAAGAGACCGTTGTGACGGTTAAGAACGAGAAAGAGTATGTGGCTCCCAAGAGTGCTTGGTTTATAAGCATTATGGGTGGTGTGAACCACGCCGGTACAGACGTTCTCGATTTGGGTGATTTCGACGACAACATTCATGGCGTTGGAACTTTTGAGATCGGTTATCGCTTCAATCCGTATTTGAGCCTTGCTTTCGAGGCACAGTACAACCGTCTCGGTTCTTATAGCCTGCGCTACACAGGTTTACGTCAAGCCTACGTCAAGCAGTATCGCGGTCTGAATGTTATCGAGCCTTCTTTCCAGCTCTACTGGAACCTGGTGAACACCTTTGGTGGTTACAAGGCTGATCGCAAGAACAACTTCTACCTGTATGCCGGTCCTTCTATGGGCTTCACTGTTGCTTACGAGCCCAACACCCATCAGTTCTCTTATGGCTTCAAGGCAGGTCTCCAGTACGAGCGTATGTTCAAGCGCGGTTGGGCTTTCCTTGCTGATGCCAGCTGGACAATGCTGAGCGACAAGATGGACTGCATCACCGATGTTAATGACAACATGGAGAAGCACATCAACGTGCAGGTAGGTATCCGTAAGTACTTCGGTCTCAACCGTAAGACTGCCAAGTACTACGCTTCCGAGAGCTACACCAACTACATCACCCGCCGCGACACCACAGTTGTCAACCAGGTGGAGGAAGTTGCTGCCAAGCCCCAGCCCACTTATTCCTGCTTCTTCACTATCAACAAGATTGACCTGAATGAGGATTCTCAGAACGCTATCAAGCAGTGCGCTGACTATCTGAAGGCTAATCCCGGTAAGAAGGTTACTATCTTCGGTTATGCCGATAAGAACACCGGTACTGCAAAGCGCAACGCTTGGTTGGCCAGCAACCGTGCCCGCGTCGTTAAGGAGGCTTTGGTTGCCGAGGGTGTTAGCGAGGATCGTATCAGCTGCTACGATGAGGGTGACAAGGTTCAGCCCTATCCCGAAGCTGTGTTTGAGAAGAACCGTGCAGCTATCATGCTCGTTACAGAGTAAGAGAGAGAACAAGTCTGTATAATATTAAGGATATAAGAGACTATGAAAAAGATTATATTTGCATTCCTCGTGATGGTTCTTGGCGCAGCTGGCGTACAGGCAGAGGAGAATAATTTTGAGTATGACAACGGTTACCGTTGGTTCATCAATGCTCACGCTAACATCGGCATGAGTCTGAACGAGAGTTTTGACCGCCCCAGTTTCGGTAAGTGGCTTGCTCCTGGTGCAAACATCCAGATTGGTTACAACTTCAATGATTATTGGGGCCTCTTCGGTGCTTTCGGTTGGAATCAGAACCGTACCACCTTCCGCAATACCACAAAGTTCACTAGCTGGGAGCCCAGTTTGAACGTAATGTACAACCTCACTAACGGTTTCGTAGGTTACAAGCCCAATCGTCGTCACAACTTGTATGCTTATGCAGGTTTCGTGCTGGGTATCACCCGTGACTTCGATGACAACTTCATCGTATCTGCTGCTTCCGTCGGATATCCTATCTATCCCGATGAGGTTTGCTACGGTGGTCGTATCGGTCTGCAGTACATCTGGAGCTTCTCCAAGTGGGTTGGCTTGAGCATGTATGCTGATGTCACATTTTTCAACGACAAGTTCAACGCTATCGACACAGAGTTCCCTCTTGACGGTCGTATCAACGCTGGTATCGGTTTCCACTTCAACATCTCCAAGAACACGAAGAAGGTTACCAAGACCTACAACGACGAGATCACCTTCAAGCACGACACTATCTACAAGAAGATCGTTCGCACAGCTGATCCTGAGAGAGTTAGCTACAATTACGCTACTCCCGAGGGTACAGAGGGTGTTAGCAACAACGAGGCTGACAACCTGAAGGCTATGGCTACCTACCTGAAGAACAACAAGGATCGTGTTGCCTTCGTTGTTAAGTACGGTGACGGTGACGCTATTGTCAACAAGCTGATTGAGTACGGTGTAGACAAGAACCAGATCATTGTTCACGACACCAGCAAGATGGCTGATTCCAGCGATGCTGACAAGAACAACACCAAGGTTTACATTGTTAAGGACTTCCGTTAATCGCAGCGGTTACCTTATATAATATAATAAAAGCGCCGGACATTAGTCTGGCGCTTTTCTTTTTTTTGATTGTTTCGGTGGACGGGTGGGAGAGCGGAGTGTCAGATAAGTCCTATGTTTCTGGCATGTGCTGTCACCTCTGCTGTGATTTCCTCTTCGTGTTCGATGAAGGTGTCGTCGAAGTCGTCCGCTTCCGGAAACTGCTCAAACAGTGCCATAAACTCCTCGTCGCTCATTTCCCGTTCGATTTCCTCATGGTGTGCCTCGTAGAAGGCCCGTCCCTCGTAGATGAGTTTGGAGAAGTCCCTGAGCCCCCACATACGCATTGCCTTGGCGAAGGGGTTGAGGAAGATGAAGGCTCCGTAGCCGTTGTAGATGAGTTGCACGAGTCCTCCGTCCATCACTTCCTCCCTCATGATACAGTAGGCCAGCAGTGTGATTTCGTCGGATGTGAGCATAGCCATGCTTTCTCCTGTGAGCTCGCCGCCCACTTTGTCGAGCACCTGTTGCCTGAAAGCCTGAAGTTCCTGCTCCATAAATTTATCTGTATTTTGCTATCCGCACCGCAGCGTTGAGTTCTTTCTCCTTCTCTGCGTTGCGTTTGTCGTATTCCTTTTTGCCCCGGCAGAGTGATATGTCGAGTTTTGCTCGTCCGTTGTCGTCTATCCACAGCAGGGTGGGGATGATGGAGAATCCGGGGCTCTTCACGGCATTCTGCAGTTTGTTTATCTCACGCCGGTTCAGCAGCAGTTTTCTGTCGCGTCGCTCCATATGGTTGTTGTACGACCCCTCTTTGTATTGGGCCACATACATATTTTTCACCCACATTTCGCCGTTGTGTATGAAACAGAACGTGTCCACCAGCGATGCTTTTCCCTGGCGTATGCTCTTTATCTCAGTCCCTGTCAGCACGATGCCGGCAGTATAGTCGTCCAGGAGCAGGTAATCGAACTCTGCTCGCTTGTTTTTGATGTTGATGACCTTTGATTTATTGGCTTTCTTAGACACTTCTCACACAATTTTGCCTGCAAAGGTACAAAAAAATCGCGAAAAATTTCATTAAATACCCACTATTGAGTATATTTGTACGCAAAATCGGTGAATAAGTACTGTAACATACAACCTAAAACGTTAAAAAATATGGTTTACACACAAGAAGTTCAAAACATGTGTTGCGTGGCCAAAGGCCCCAATCATGGTCCTGCTCCTATTCCCGAAGAGGGCAAGTGGGTTCAGGCAAAGGAAATCAAGGACATCTCCGGTCTCACCCACGGTGTGGGATGGTGCGCTCCCCAGCAGGGTGCCTGCAAGCTGACTCTGAATGTCAAGGAAGGTGTCATTGAGGAATGTCTCGTTGAGACGATCGGTTGCTCCGGCATGACTCACTCTGCCGCCATGGCCAGTGAGATTCTCCCCGGCAAGACTATTCTCGAGGCTCTCAACACCGACCTCGTATGCGACGCTATCAACACAGCCATGCGTGAGCTCTTCCTGCAGATTGTCTATGGCCGCACCCAGAGTGCCTTCTCCGAGGGCGGTCTGACCATCGGTGCCGGTATGGAGGATCTGGGCAAGGGTCTCATTTCCCAGACAGGTACACTCTATGGCACGAAGGCCAAGGGTACCCGTTATCTGCAGCTCACTGAGGGCTACATCAACAAGATGTATCTCGACGAGAACGACCAGGTGTGCGGTTATGAGTTTGTTCACATGGGCAAGTTCATGGATGCCGTGAAGAAGGGCATGGATGCCAACGAGGCCCTCAAGAGTGTCACCGGTACCTACGGCCGCACGAAGCCTGAGGACGGTGCTGTTAAGTGTATTGACCCCCGTAAGGAATAAAAGATTAGGAGGAAACAAACTATGATTAGAGAAGTAAAGTTCGAAAGTCAGGACCGTCGTATCAAGCAGATTCTTGCTTGTCTGAATAAGCACGGTATTGCCTCCATCGAAGAGGCCAATGAGATTTGCGACAAGGCCGGTCTTGATCCTTACAAGACCTGTGAGGAGACTCAGATGATATGTTTCGAGAACGCCAAGTGGGCTTACGTTGTAGGCACCGCCATCGCTCTCAAGGAGAAGGCTAAGGACGCTGTGGAGGCTGCCAACTACATCGGCGAGGGTCTTCAGAGCTTCTGCATTCCCGGTTCTGTTGCCGACGACCGCAAGGTGGGTATCGGCCACGGTGAACTGGCAGCCCGTCTGCTCTCTCCCGAGACCAAGTGCTTCGCCTTCCTGGCCGGTCACGAGAGTTTCGCTGCCGCAGAGGGTGCCATCAAGATTGCCCAGATGGCCAACAAGTCCCGTCCAGCCGACAAGCCCCTGCGCTGCATCCTGAACGGTCTGGGCAAGGACGCTGCCATGATTATCAGCCGTATCAACGGTTTCACATACGTGCAGACACAGTTCGACTATTTCACCGGTGAACTGAAGGAGGTTAAGCGCATTGCTTACTCCAAGGGTCCCCGCGCTGCTGTCAACTGCTACGGTGCCGACGATGTCCGCGAGGGCGTTGCCATCCTGTGGAAGGAGGACGTTGATGTGTCCATCACCGGTAACTCCACGAATCCCACGCGTTTCCAGCATCCTGTTGCAGGCACCTACAAGAAGGAGCGCATCCGCGCCGGCAAAGCATACTTCAGCGTAGCCAGCGGTGGTGGCACGGGCCGCACTTTGCATCCCGACAACATGGCTGCCGGTCCCGCTTCCTACGGCATGACCGACACTCTGGGCCGTATGCACTCCGACGCTCAGTTCGCCGGTTCCAGCTCAGTGCCCGCCCACGTTGAGATGATGGGCTTCCTGGGCATCGGCAACAACCCCATGGTGGGCTGCTCCGTTGCATGTGCCGTGCAGGCCGACCTCTTCCTGAACAAGAAATAAGGGTTAAACACACAGTCCGGGCATCGTCGCATGATGTCCGGAGCGACACTCAGATAGCGCATTGCCGAAAGGTTTTGCGCTATCTTTTTGTTTATACCGAAAACTTTTCGTACCTTTGCACCCGTTTATGCAGCGTAACGACATTTTCGAGGGACTTCGCGACGGCACTCCCATAGCTCTGGGCTATTTTGCGGTGGCTTTCTCGCTGGGCATCATTGCCGGGGGAGCGGGCCTCACTGCGGTCGCGGGTTTCGTGAGCAGTTTCTTCACGCGGGCTTCTGCCGGGGAATACGGTGTATATACCCTGATGGCCGCCTCCGCTCCCTACACGGAGATTGTGGTGATGTGCCTTGTCACCAACCTCCGCTACATGCTCATGGGCGCGGCTCTCTCGCAGAAGATAGCTCCGGACACGTCGCGTCTCCATCGTCTCCTCATGGCTTGCTGCATCACCGACGAGGTCTTCGGCATCTCCATTGCCCACCGCGGCTACACTCCGCCGGCCTACACCTACAGTGCTGCGCTGATATCCACTGTGTTCTGGGCTTCCGGTTGTGCTGCGGGCATTGTGGCGGGGGGCATGCTTCCCGTGTCTGTTGTCTCGGCTCTCAGTGTGGCTCTCTATGGCATGTTCCTCGCCATTGTCATGCCTCCTTCGCGTCGCGACGGCAATGTCCTGCTGGCTGTCACGGCCAGTTTCCTCACGAGCGGTCTCTGTGCTGTGGCTCCCCTGGTGCGTGAGTGGAGTGCCGGCACGCGCACTATAGTTCTCACCATCGTCCTTTCCACACTGGTGGCTTGGCTCCGACCCATTGATGTTGATGCAGATGGAGACGCGTGATATTGTCATATGCATAGCTCTTGCCGTGGTCACCACGAATCTCATCCGTGTGCTTCCCGTCGTGCTGATCAGGGGTCACATACGCCATCGCTTCATACGCAGTTTCCTCTACTACGTGCCCTACGTCACTCTTTCCGTGATGACGTTCCCGAGCATTGTGGAGACCACCGTGTCGCCTCTTTCCGGTCTGGTGGCCTTTGCGGCGGGTGTGGTGGCGGCATGGCGCGGTCTGGGACTGTTTCCCGTGGCTGCTCTCTGTTGCGTGATAGTCTATGTGATGGATTTCCTTCTCACGCTGCTGTAATTGACCATTGATGACGAAGGACGAAAGACGATAACGAAAGACGATAACGAAAGACGATAACGAAAACGAAGACGAAAACGAAGACGAAAACGAAGACGAAAACGAAAACTAACAACTTGTCAACTCGTCAACTTGTCTACTCGTCAACTTAAACTAACAACTTGTCAACTTTAAAAAAAAACAGACCGCGCGGATGATGTGATGAAACTCCGACATGATAGGATTTGAGGGTTTGTCCACTTTGTAATCCGCTGCGCTCCGGAGAGTGGCGGCCCGCCATTGTAGGACAAAACTTGTCTCGTTTCAGTGATATTATTGATGAGAATCCCAATCTAACCCGCGCGGTCTGATGCAAAGGTAGGCTTTTTTTCTCTTCTGCAAGAGCAGACCCCATCTTTTTTTGCCCAAATGCGTATTTTTCTTGAATCGTAGGGCGTTTTTCATTTTTTTTTAGTATCTTTGTACTTAAATAGGCCTTTTTACAGCACAATGAAGCTTCAGTTTTCCTTAAAATATCGCACGAAGTGGGGGCAGGACGTGCGCGTACAGATCACTTTGCATCGCAGGCGCGGTGCCGACATCACGCAGATATTCCCTCTCCGCACCAACGACGGTGAGACATGGAGCGGCGAGGCGGTCATCTCCGAGAAGGACATCACGCGCTTCGTCTATCGCTATGCGGTGTACGAGGGCGACCTCGTCTACCGTCAGGAGTGGGACGGCGTGAAGCGCGACTTTCCCGCTGCGGAGCGCAGTTTCGTGCTGCACGACTACTGGAAGGACATCCCCACTCTCCAGCATCTCTATTCCTCGGCCTATCTCAACTGCATCACCCACACGCAGCCTCAGCCTGCCGATTTCATCTTCTATCCGCGCACGCTGATATTCCGTGTGCAGGCTCCCCAGCTCAGGGAGCATCAGTGTCTGGCTCTTTTGGGCAGTCTTCCCTCTCTGGGCCAGTGGTCCACGGAGCGTGCCCTGGTGATGTCGAGGGCGGGAGCCCACGAGTGGGTCATCAGCATGAATGCCGAGTTCCTCGCATCCTATTTCGAATACAAATACGTTGTCATGGACGAGCGCACGGGCGACCTCGCAGCCTGGGAGGAGGGCGACAACCGCTCTTTCACGCTCTCCGGGCGCACGGGTGACATCATCGTGGTGTGGGACCGCCGCGTGCGCCTTGCCGAGCCCCGCTGGAAGGCTTCCGGTGTGGTGATTCCGGTGTTTTCCCTGCGCAGTGAGACGAGTCAGGGCGTGGGCGACTTCGGCGACCTCAAGCGCATGGTGGACTGGGCCTCGCAGGCCGGACTGCGCTGCATACAGGTGCTGCCCATCAACGACACGCAGCAGAGCCACACCTGGCAGGACTGCTACCCCTACAACGCCATATCCATCTTCGCGCTGCATCCGCAGTATATCGACCTCTCGCAGCTTCCCGTCATCCTCGACGGGGCTTATATGACGGCCTACGAGAGCGAGCGCGTGCGCCTCAACAAGCTCCCGCAGCAGGACTACGAGGCCGTGGAGCGCCTCAAGACCGGCTATCTGCGCCGCCTCTATGCCCAGGAGGGCGATTCCGTGCTGCAGTCAGCGCCTTTCCGCACGTTCTTCAAGGCCAATGAGGACTGGCTTGTCACCTATGCCGTCTTCTGCCATCTGCGCGACACATACAACACATCCTGCTTCGGCGACTGGCAGACGCTCTCCGCCTATGACGAGAAGGAGGTGCACCGCTACTATGAGACGCATCTGGAGGAGGTGTGCTACTATATCTGGGTGCAGTATCTTCTCGACCGCCAGCTCTCGCAGGCATCCCGCTATGCGCGGTGCCACGGTGTCATCCTCAAGGGCGACATACCCATCGGCATCTCGCGCACCAGCGTCGAGGCGTGGTCGCAGCCCCGGCTGTTCAATCTGGACGGTTCGGCGGGCGCTCCTCCCGACGAGTTCACGCGCGACGGGCAGAACTGGGGATTCCCCACCTACAACTGGGATGCCATGCGTCTCGACGGTTACCAGTGGTGGATACGCCGCTTCCGCAAGATGGCTGAGTATTTCGATGCCTACCGCATCGACCACGTGCTGGGCTTCTTCCGCATCTGGCAGATACCTGTCGATTGTCCCACGGCGCTGCTGGGCCAGTTTGTGCCTTCGCTCCCTATGTCGGTGGGCGAGATAGAGAGCTACGGTCTCAGGTTCCTTCCCCAGCTTTTTGTTGAGGACTATCGCGACAAGGGTCTCTACCATCCCCGCATCTCTGCCAGGGACGACAGCCACTACGCACAGCTCTCCCCCTCGGAGCAGCGCGCCTTCGACCGCCTCTACGAGCAGTATTTCTTCCATCGCCACAATGATTTCTGGGCTGCCGAGGCCATGAAGAAGCTTCCGGCCCTTGTGGAGGCCACGCAGATGCTTGTCTGCGCCGAGGATCTGGGCATGGTGCCCAGTTGTGTGGGTCCTGTGATGGAGAGTCTGCGCATGCTTTCCCTTGAGATACAGGCCATGCCGAAAGCCTTTGTGCGCTTCGGCCGTCTGGAGGACAATCCTTACCGCAGTGTTGCTACGATATTCACGCACGATATGCCCACGCTGCGTCAGTGGTGGGAAGAGGATGAGGAGCGTGCCCAGGCCTACTGGCACGAGGCTCTCGGCAAGGACGGTGAGCCTCCGCGTGTCATGCCGGGGTGGCTTGCCGAGGAGATTGTCTCGCGCCACATGTTCTGCCCCTCCATGCTGTGTCTCATCTCGCTGCAGGACTGGCTTGCCATGGACGAGACGCTGCGTCTTGAGGATGCCAGTGCCGAGCGTATCAACATCCCCGCCGTGTCGCGCCACTACTGGCGCTATCGCATGCATCTCACCATCGAGCAGCTGCTCCGTGCCGGGGATTTCAACGACAAGATAAGGATGATGGTGGAAAGGTCGGGGAGATAGTTTCAGGTTTCAGGTTTCAATTTTCACCTTTCAACTTTCAATTTTCACCTTTCAACTTTCAATTTTCACCTTTCAACTTTCAATTTTCACCTTTCAAGTTTCAATGAAACTCATTCTCGCTTCCAACAGTCCCCGCCGCCGTCAGCTTCTTGCGGGTCTCGACATACCTTTTGAGGTGCGTGTCATCGACGGTATTGACGAGTCGTGTCCTCTGGGCACTGCTGCCAGGGATGTGCCTGCTTTCCTGTCGCGCAAGAAGGCGGAGGCTTATGTCCTGGATGATGCCGACGAGGTGCTCATCACGGCCGACACTGTTGTGGCTATTGACGGTATGGTTCTCGGCAAACCGTATGATGCTTCTGAGGCTCGTGCCATGCTTCGCATTCTCTCGGGTCGCGGTCATGAGGTTATCACGGGTGTCACGCTGCGTGGTGCGTTGGTGAGGCGAATGCTGAATGGTCAAGAGTCGAGCGTCGAGGGTCAAGAGTCGAAAGACGACATGTTCACTTTCACTTCTTGCACCAAGGTTTTTTTTGCTGAGTTGTCTGATGAGCAGATAGACTATTATGTGGAGCGGTACAATCCCATGGACAAGGCGGGTGCTTATGGCATTCAGGAGTGGATAGGTTATGTTGCTGTCAGGAGGATAGAGGGTTCTTACTATAATGTCATGGGTCTTCCCGTTCAGGCTCTCTCCGAACACCTCCGCAAATTGGAGAAGGGGCTATAATTGCAGCCTGACTTGCAGACTGATGTCCTGCTGGTACGATGATGGTATTGCCTGTAAACCCGTGGATATGGTGATACGGTCGAAATAATGTGTCATTCCGTATTTCATTTCTGCCATCCATTGTCTTTTGCGTGTTGTCTTATGCCTGGAAAGTGTTCCAGTATAGCGCATGAGCAAAGCTAAACGTATTCCGTGCCCGTAATACTTGTTGTATTGTGATGTGTTCCACATGGTGGGTTCATACATATATATGGCATTCTGTGATACTGGCGTATTGAAATATCCAAAGGAAAGAGTGGGGAGAAGTCGGTTATTTAGGAGATGAAGTTTGAGATGTTGCATTGCTCCGCATCCGAGGTGACGGGTTTGACTGTAGTCATTGATAAAAAGGTAACGGGTTGTAACTGTTGTTTGTAATTGTATTTTTTTATTTGGTGAGCAAGTGTGCTGTAGCTTTATGCGATGGCTCTCATTCATTATGTCATTAGTTGCCTTACGTGTGAGGTTATAACGTATAATTAAACTATGGATAGTGTTAGGTTCTATAGTGATTTGTCCCATAATATCTTGTCCGCTGTCACTTGCGCTCATTCTATATCGTGGCCAGTGGAAATAGAAGAAGTCGGCAAATCCTTCCATGACGACCATATCCCAGGGTCTTGCTATAAAGCGGAAAAGCACTCCTGTTTCGTTTTGGCATCTGGAACTTTCGCTAAATGCTGTGGAGTGAGCTGAATAGTAGCGATCGCTGTAATATCGTCCCACGGCGCTTGTTTCAAACCGTTTTGATGCTTTATAGCTTAAACGTCCTACGGTGCCCCATCCGGACAGTGATGTCGCGGTCTCACCTGAAACTTCCCATCGGTATGATGACCATTCATAGTTTATACCAAACACTCCCCAATCTTTCCCTTTGGGATAGATGTCCCGGTATATTGTGGAACGTGTCTTCTTCGGCCGTGGGTCAAGCGTAATCGATGTATGACGCCATGTGCCGGTAATGCCTATATTCAGATAATTTTTATCAAGATTTCTACTCCACTCCAGATGACTGCCAATGAACGTCTCATACAGATTATGTTTTTTTTCGCGTTCACTTTCTGTCCTGTGAAGTCCAGTATTAATAATAGTTTGAACTCTATTGCCGGTTCCTGACAGTGTTGCGTCGAGTGCAGAGTAAGATCCAAAAACAGATGCTTTAAAATTACGTTGACTTATTGTGATGGCCGCGCCTCGTAATATATTTGTTTCAGTGGTACCTTGTTGTGGTAATATACCCTGTGGTGATCGGGTGTTTGTTGATGATTTACTCACACGATATCGACCAATGACAAGCCCCTCTCCATAGCCAATGCGATAATCACCGATAACGAGATGGTCGACTATTCCAAGGTTTTTGGCTTCAACATATCCACCATAAAAATCATAAAATCGTTCACCGCCATCTTTTTCTGCATAGATGGAAGCTTTTACCCGTCTTGTATCTATAGTATACCGCATTCGGTGATATAGCTTATTACCTGCATATGCGGTAGGTGCGTTTCCATTGCTAATATATCCTTTGCGCGAATATAGCGGAATATCAATGCGAGTGTCAAAAGACTGATTTACACCTTTTGGGATTCTTTGTTGCTTGTTTGTGTTTTCTGATATTGTGCAGAAAAGAGGTAGAACTCGGATACTTTCAGTGTGTAGTCCCGGAATGAGAAGAAGTTCTCCCCATGTGTCTATACGTTCGTGGCGATAAATATATAGAAGTATCTGGTCGATTTCTTCATTATCAAGAAAGGGCAGGGACGCTAGATCTTTTTGTGTTGCAGTGTTGATATCTATAGGGTTCTGGTGTAATTTCTCTAACTCATATAACAGAGAACTGATTTCATCAAGATTCCCTTCGTTTTCCTGGACTTCTTCGTATATGCTTTGTACATATTCGTCCCAGGATATCTGCTGAAGTTGACTGTGTGCTTCAATAGAGTAGAATAATATTGGTAAGAGCAACGTGTTATATCTTAGAATATGCACGCGGAGAGTTTTAAAGTAAAGATTTATGTTGTAGGGTCTAAGATTTTGACATAGAGTGTACAATATGATTATTATTGTTGAAGTAATTTGTTTTGACGATTTATTGTTTGCGATTTGTTGTATGTGACTTATCATTTGATATTTCTGCTGAGTCTATTTATGTGGCACAAAGTACGTAAAAAAACGTGAAATATACAGGGGAGGTGTTACATTTTAACGAACTTTAAGAGTGGGTAGTTTTTTTTAAGGAAAAACATGCGCCGCGTATGACGCTTTTTTCGTACTTTTGCACCCGAAATTCAAAAAAACAACAACATAATATGGCAGAATCAGTTGATATTCGTGCACTGAACGAACTCATCGAAAAACAAAGCTCATTCGTGACAAACCTGCAGACAGGAATGTCGCAAGTGATTGTGGGACAAAAACACCTGGTGGAATCACTGCTCATCGGACTGCTCTCCGACGGACACGTGCTGCTGGAAGGAGTGCCGGGACTGGCTAAAACACAAGCCATCAAAACACTGGCAAAACTCGTGGACGCCAAGTTCTCCAGAATACAGTTCACACCCGACCTGCTGCCCGCAGACGTAGTGGGTACAATGATATACTCACAGAAGGAGGAACGGTTTCAGGTGGAGCGCGGACCCGTGTTCGCCAACTTCGTGCTGGCAGACGAAATAAACCGAGCACCGGCAAAGGTGCAGTCCGCACTGCTCGAAGCAATGCAGGAAAGACAGGTGACAATAGGCAAGGAGACATTCGAGCTGCCAAGCCCCTTCCTCGTGCTGGCAACACAAAACCCCATAGAACAGGAAGGTACATACCCGCTGCCCGAAGCACAGGTGGACCGATTCATGCTAAAAGTGATCATCGACTACCCCAAGCAGGATGAGGAAAAGAACATCATACGCATGAACATCAACGGCGAGAAAAACGACGTGAAGCCGCTCATCACCACAAAGGAGATATTCGAGGCAAGAAGCGTGGTGCGCCAGGTGTACATCGACGAAAAGATAGAACAATACATCACCGACATAGTGTTCGCAACACGTTTCCCCGAGAAATACGGCGTGGAGGAACTGAAGGACTACATCGAATTCGGTGGCAGCCCCCGTGCATCAATCAACCTGGCAATAGCAGCAAGGGCATACGCATTCATCAAACACCGCGGATACGTGATACCCGAAGACGTGAGAGCCATAGCACACGACGTGATGCGCCACCGCGTGGGACTCACCTACGAGGCCGAAGCAAACAACGTGACGGCAGAGGAAATCATATCCAAGATAATCAAAATGGTTAATGGTTAAGGGTTAAAGGTTAAGGGTTAACGGGAAAAACGAAAAACGAAAAACGATAACGAAAACTTGAAACTTAAAACCTGAAACTTGAAACTTGAAACTTGAAAATTGAAAGTTGAAAGGTGGAGACATCTGAGATTTTAAAGCGCGTTCGCAAGATAGAGATAAAGACCCGGGGACTGTCGTCGAACATCTTCGCGGGAGAATACCACTCCGCTTTCAAAGGCAGGGGAATGGCCTTCGCAGAGGTGAGAGAATACCAGTACGGGGACGATATACGCGACATAGAATGGAACGTGACAGCACGCTTCGGAAAGCCCTATATCAAGGTGTTTGAAGAGGAGAGAGAACTGACGGTGATGCTGCTGGTGGATGTGAGCGGTTCGCTGGAATTCGGTACACAATGCCAGACAAAACGCGAAATGCAAACCGAAATAGCAGCCACACTGGCATTCTCAGCCATACAGAACAACGACAAGATAGGCGTGATATTCTTCTCCGACAGGATAGAGAAATTCATACCGCCGAAGAAAGGACGCAAACACATACTCTACATCATACGCGAACTGCTGGAATTCAAGCCCGAAAGCTCGCGCACCGACATCGGAGCCGCACTGGAATACTTCACCGGAGCCATAAAGCGCAGATGCACATGCTTCATGCTGAGCGACTTCATCGACGGGAAGGACTTCAAGCAGCCCCTGACAATAGCCAACAGGAAACACGACGTGGTGGCCGTGCAGGTGTACGACCGCCGTATAGCCGAACTGCCCGACGTGGGACTCATCAAGATGCACGACGCAGAGACCGGACACGAAGCCGTCATAGACACATCGAGCAAGGCCGTGCGCAATGCACAGGCACGATGGTGGCGCGAACAGAAGGAACGCCTGAGAGAGACATTCGCACACAGCAGCGTGGACAACGTGAGCGTGCGCACCGACGGAGACTACGTGGCTGCGCTGATGGCGCTGTTTGCGAAGAGAAACTGACGAAAAACGAAAACGATAACGAAGAACGAAAAACGATAACGAAGAACGAAGAACGATAACGAAGAACGAAGAGTGAAGATAAAAGCAATCATAACAATCATAACTGCACTGGCGGCAGGAGTGCTGAGCGCAGCGGCACAGGTGACCGTGGACGTGAGGCTCGACAGCGTGCAGTTCTGGGTGGGACAGCAGGACGGACTCGACCTGACAGTGACACTGCCCGCAAAGCACAAACTGGAACTGCCCCCCATAAAAGCCGGAGACGAACTGATGCCCGACGTGGAAGTGGTGGAGGTGCTGAAACCCGACACAGAGATGCTCGACGAGGGCAGACGTATGCAGGTGCACCAGAGATACATCATCACGGCATGGGACAGCAGTTTCTACTACCTGCCACCGATACCCGTCAAGGTGGAGGGAAAACAGTACGAATCCAAACAGTTGGCACTGAAGGTGTACACCGTGGATGTGGACACACTGCACGCAGACCAGTTCTTCCCCCCGCGTGAGATAATGGACAACCCCTTCTCGTGGGAAGACTGGAAGGGCGTGATGTGGAGCCTGCTGACAATAGTGCTGCTGGGAGCCATGATAGCATGGCTGTGGTGGAGAATCAGGACAGGACGCCCGATATTCCGCATGATAAGAAGGAAGGTGAAACTGCCTGCACACCAGGTGGCCATGAGCAGCATACTCAAGATAAAGGAGGAGCGCAAATGGGCCGAGGAGGACAGCAAGGAATACTACACACAGCTGACCGACACACTGCGCACCTACATACAGGACCGCTACGGATTCTCCGCCATGGAGATGACATCCTCGGAAATCATCGAGAGGCTGATGGAGGAGGGCGACCAGAAGAAACTGGACGAACTGCGCGAGATATTCCGCACGGCCGACCTGGTGAAGTTCGCGAAATGGACCACACTGCTGGGCGAGAACGATGCCAACCTCGTGGCGGCAATAGCCTACGTGGAGGAGACAAAGCAGGAAACGGACGAGAATGCGAAACCGGAACCCGAGGTGATCAGGGAGACGGACAAGGAGAGGCTGAACCAGGTGATAGCATCCCGGGTGGCAATGGCCGTTGCAGCACTGGTGTGCGCAGGACTGGTGGCATATATAGCATACACGATGTGGGACTTGTTGAGTTGACAGAAAGACAATGGAATTTCATGATATAGGATATTTATCGCTGCTGACACTGCTGGTGCCCTATGTGGTGTGGTACGTGATGAAGCAGAAGCAGGCCACACCGGCCCTGAAGGTGAGTTCGATGGACGCCTTCCGCGGTGTGAGACCCACATGGCGCACGTATCTGGTGCACGCCCCGTTTGTGCTCAACTGCATAGCATGGACGGCAGCCTGTCTGGCACTGGCACGTCCGCAGACATCCAACTCATGGTCGAGCAAGAGCGTGGAAGGCATTGATATCATGCTGTGTATGGACGTGTCCACGTCGATGCTGGCAGAAGACCTGAAGCCCAACCGCGTGGTGGCAGCGCGCGACGTGGCGGTGGACTTCATCAAGGGACGCCCCAACGACAACATAGGTCTGACGGTGTTTGCCGGAGAGGCATACACGCAGTGTCCGATGACGGTGGACCACGCCGTGCTGCTCAATCTGCTGAGCGGACTGAGCTGCGACATGGTGGAGAAGGGTCTGCTGGAGGACGGCACGGCAATAGGTATGGGCATTGCCAACGCAGTGACCAGGCTGAAGGACTCGAAGGCCAAGTCGAAGGTGATAATAATGCTGACGGACGGTTCGAACAACCGCGGCGACATATCGCCCGGCACGGCCGCCGACATAGCACACAGCTTCGGCATCAGAGTATACACCATCGGTGTGGGTACCAACGGAACGGCACCTTATCCCATGAGGGTGGGAGGCAGGACCGAATATGTCAACATCCCCGTGGAGATAGACACCAAGACCCTCGCCGCCATAGCAGGAAAGACCGACGGGGAATTCTACCGCGCCACAAACACGTCGAAACTGCGCGAGGTGTATCAGGAGATAGACAAACTGGAGAAGACAAAGATGAAGGTGCAGAGCTATTCCAAGCACTACGAGGCATTCGGAGCATTCCTCTGGATATGTGTCATAGCACTGATGCTGGAAGTGCTGCTGCGCGCCACGATACTGAAACGTATACCGTAAAAGGAAGGACATGTTTAGATTTGAAAATCCGCAATATCTTTATCTGATACTCCTGCTGGGAGTGTTTGCCGTGCTGCACGTGCTCTTCTGGATGCGTCAGAAGAGACGTCTGAAGGAATATGGAGACAAGACGCTGGTGAAGAGCATGATGATAGACTACTCGGCCCTGCGACCGCAACTGAAGTTCGCACTGCTGGAAGTGAGCCTGCTCTTCTTCATCATAGCGCTGGCCCGTCCGCAGTTCGGCACCAAGGTGGAAACCCGTGAACGCAGCGGCATAGAGGCCATCATAGCCCTCGACGTGTCGAACTCGATGCTGGCGGAGGATGTGCGACCGAACCGTCTGGAGAAGTCGAAGATGCTGATATCGAGCATGGTGGACGAAATGAACGACGACAAGGTGGGACTCATCGTCTATGCCGGACAGGCTTTCACACAGTTGCCCATCACGAGCGACTATGTGAGTGCCAAGATGTTTCTCAGCACGATATCTCCCAAGATGATAGAGATGCAGGGCACGGACATCGCGGCCGCCATCACGATGGGTATGAGGAGCTTCACCAATCAGGAAGACGTGTCGCGCGCCATATTCGTCATCACCGACGGTGAGGATAACGAGGGCGGGGCCGTGGAGGCTGCCAAGCAGGCCGCCAAGCAGGGCATACACGTCTATGTGCTGGGAGTGGGCAGCGTGGACGGAGCACCGATTCCCATACCGGGCAGCAGCCAGTATATGATAGACAACGAGGGCAACACCGTGATGTCGAGGCTGAACGAGCAGATGTGTCAGGAGATAGCCCAGGCCGGCAACGGTGCGTATATATATGTGGACAACAGCAGTTCGGCGCAGAGCAAGCTGTCGAAGTATGTGGACAGTCTGGCCAAGTCGAAGATGGAGAGTCAGATGTACAGCGAATTTGACGAGCAGTATCAGGGATTTATGCTGGTGGCTATGCTCCTGCTGGTGATAGAGATAGTGATACTGGAGAGGGAGAACCACGTGATAAGGCGCTGGAACGTGTTCAGGCGCACGGCCGTGATGCTCGTGGCCGCAATGACGGTGGCTGGCGTGTCGGCAGAAAACGACCGTGCATTCATCCGCAGGGGCAACCGTCTGATGAGGGACACGGTGGACGGCAAAGTGCAGGCGGAAAAAGCCCAGGTGCAGTATCACAAGGCAATAGAGCAGAATCCGAGCAACGGTATAGCCCGCTACAATCTGGGCAATGCGCTCATCATGCAGTCGAAGGCCGAGGACGCCATGAAGGAATACGAGATGGCCTCGAAGGTGGAAAAGGACAAGAAGAGACTGTCGTCCATCTGGCACAATATGGGTGTGGTGTTGCAGGCCGCAAAGCAGTATGACAAGGCGATAATGTGCTACAAACAGTCGCTGCGCAACGACCCCTCCAACGATGAGACGCGCTACAACTACGTGCTCTGCCAGCGTCAGTTGAAGAATCAGCCGCAGGACCAGCAGCAGAATCAGGATCAGCAGCAACAACAGCAACAACAGCAGCAGCAGCAGCAACAGCAACAACAGCAGCAGCAACAACAGCAGCAGGAAAAGAAGGACGACGGCCAGCAGCAGGAGGAGAAACCCAAACCTGACGAGATGTCCAAAGAGAATGCGGAGCAACTGTTGAAGGCGGCTATGCAGGACGAGAAGAATACACAGGAAAAGATGCAGCGTCAGCAGCAACAGCACGAGCGTCGCAGATTAGAGAAACAATGGTGATGAAGAGGTATATTCTTACGTTTGTGTGCCTGATAGTGTCCCTTGCGGGGATGTGTCAGGTGACGGTGAAGATACAGGTGCAGCCCCAGTGTGAAGTGGGACAGAGGGTGCGTGTGAGCTATGTGGTGAACACGGCGGATGTGGACGATATCCAGGTGGGAGACTTCCCCGGATTTGATTTGCTCTACGGTCCCTCGACAAGCACGCAGAGCAGCTACAGCATAGTGAACGGCAGGAGTACGAGCAGCAGTTCGATGACATTCTCCTACACACTGCTGGCAAAGCAGGAAGGCAAGTTTCAGGTGCCGGCCGCCACAATCAGGAGCGGAGGGAAGACCTACAAGAGTGCGGGTTCGAGCATCGAGGTGCTCCCGTCGTCAGGAAATTCCGGCAGCAGTCACTCGCAGGGGAGCAGTTCCGGCGGCGGACGTCCGAGTGTGTCGCAGCATCGCGGCGGACAGGGCGGAGTGGGGAAGGACGACCTGTTTATCGCTGTGACGGCCAACAAGAAGAAGGTGTATGAACAGGAAGCCGTGGTGGTGACCTACAAGCTGTACACCCTTGTCAACATACGTCAGTTGGCGGGCGAAATGCCGGAACTGGACAACTGCCACGTTCAGGAACTGGACTCGAAGGCCCAGATGTCGCTGAAATACGAGAGATACAACGGACGCAACTACGGCACGGCTGTGTGGCGCCAGTATGTGCTCTTCCCCCAAAAGACGGGCAAGATATCCATTCCCTCTGTGAACTTTGATGCGGAAGTGGAACTGACGAACGCCTCGGCAGATCCCTTTGACATATTCTTCGGCGGCGGAGCTCTTACACAGATGGTGAAGAAGACCATTACGGCTCCCGCTGTGGAGATAGACGTGCAGGCACTGCCGACACCGCGTCCGGAGCATTTTACGGGTGCTGTGGGGCATTTCACCATGTCGGGCACCCTGACTCCCGAGCAGCTCAATGCCAACGATGCAGCCACGCTGAGACTCGTGGTGAGCGGTCAGGGCAACATGAAACTGATGAAAGCTCCGGTGGTGTCGTTCCCCAAGGACTTCGAGGTGTACGACCCCAAGGAGAACAACAAGACGGTGATGACGGCGTCGGGAGCAAAGGGTAATGTGCTGTTCGACTATGTCGTGGTGCCCCGTCACGGCGGCAGATACTCGATTCCTCCCGTGGAGTTCGTATATTTCGACCCGGACAAGGAAGCGTATCAGACGGTGAGGACGGATTCCTTCCACATCGCCGTGGCAAAGGGTAAGGAGACCCACTCTGCGGCAGTGCAGCACAAGGAAGAACTGAAAGTGCTCTCCAGCGACATACACTATATCAAGACCGGGGAGGCGAAGGTGAAGAGTCAGTCGGTGAACTTCTTCATGACGGAGAAATACGGTATGGCCTATGGAATCAGTCTGGTGGCCTTCCTCGGAATACTCGGCATATTCTACCGCAAAGCCAAGGAGAACGCCAATATCGCCGGTGTGCGTCGCAAGCGTGCCGGAAAGGCTGCGTCCAAGCGTCTGAAGATGGCTGCCAAACTGCTCAAAGCACACGACGCGGGAGCTTTCTACGACGAGACCCTGCGTGCGCTGATAGGCTATGCCGGCGACAAGCTGTCACTGCCCACTGAGGAACTCTCCAAGGAAAGAATCTCCGAGGAGATGCTCTCCAAGGGTGTGTCGGAGGCTCTTGTGGAGCGGTATATCAGAGTGATGAACGACTGCGAGTTTGCCCGTTTTGCCCCCGGAAATCCGGAAGAGACGATGGACAAGATATTCTCCGAGGCAACGGATGTGATAAACGAAATGGAATAATACGATGAAGAGACTCACCATAATGATAATGCTGATGGCAGCGACGTATGTCTCTGCTGCGGATGCGGATTCTCTCAAGGTGCTCGGCGACAGTGCTTTTGCGAAGGAGGATTTCAAGACGGCTGTGACGCACTACAAAGCCGTTGCGGAACTGGGAGAGAGTGCGGCGGTGTGCTACAATCTGGGTTGCTGCTACTATCGTCTGGACGATATGGCACGCAGTGTGCTGTGGTTTGAGAGAGCGGCTTTGCTCGACCCCTCCGATGAGGACATCCGTTTCAATCTCGATATGGCCCGTTCGAAGACGATAGACCATATCACACCCTGTCACGAGATGTTCTTCACTGCGGCCTGGCATTCCATGATATCATGGCTCAGTGCCGACGAGTGGGGAAAGTGGGCAGTCGCCTTCTTCGTGGGAATGCTGCTGTTCTTCATCATGTATTTCTTCTCGGCCGACATCGTGGTGCGCAAGATAGGTTTCTTCGGAGCCCTGATGTCTCTCGTTGTCGTGATACTGACAAATGCACTGGCTTACGGTCAGCGTCAGATGCAGGTGGAGCGCAGCGGTGCCATCGTGATGACTCCTGCTGTGACGGTGAAGAGCACGCCTTCGAAGAGCGGCACGGAACTCTTCGTCCTTCACGAGGGCACCCGTGTGGAGATACTCGACAACTCGATGAAGGAGTGGGTCGAGGTGCAGATAGCCGACGGTAAGGTGGGCTGGATGGAGAGAGAGCAACTGGAGCAGATATAACACAGTGGCGGAAAGGATATGGACGAAAAGATTCTTTTGCTGGTGAACGGTTACCACACCACGTGGCTGAATGATTTCATGTGGAATGTGACGGGTATTCTGCCCTGGATGCTGTTCTATGTTTCGATACTGTGGCTGGTGTTCAAGAACAACAAAGTGGAGATGTCGCTCTCGATAGTGGTCTTTGTGGCTCTCACGGTGCTCCTTGCCGACCAGATAAGTGCCACTCTGATAAAGCCGCTTGTCGGTCGTCTGCGTCCTACGCACGAACCGTCTCTCGTTGGTCAGATCCAGATTGTGAGAGGATATGTGGGCGGACTGTACAGTTTCCCCAGCAGCCACGCGGCCAACACTTTCGCCGTGGCAACGTTCCTGTCTCTGCTGGTGCACTATTGGCGTATGACGATGCTGTGTTTCCTGTGGGCTGTGATGTGCAGTTACAGCCGTGTGTATCTGGGGGTTCACTATCCTTCCGACATCCTGTGCGGTGCCGTGCTAGGTGTTTTGACGGGTGCGCTCACTTATTACCTTTACCGCCTGACAGTCAAGAAACGTCTGCAGAAATACACTCACGGATATTATTCCACATCCTACACCTCTTCGGGTTTCCTGATGTCGGATATGGATTTTGTCTCAGTAGCGTTTCTGCTGACGCTGATAGGAATGTCCTTCTAATCCTCGAAGAATTTTGTAAAGGCTCTCGGGAACGGAGTCTCGAAGCGCATGTCTTCTCCCGTCACAGGATGGGTGAAGAAGAGTCTGTAGGCATGCAGTGCCAGTCGTCTTGCGGGATTGCGTCCGTTGCCGTATTTGTCGTCTCCGCACACGGGATATCCTAAGTCTGCCATGTGTACGCGAATCTGGTTTTTGCGTCCGGTCTCCAGTTTCATCTCGCACAGTGTCAGGTCGCCGCTCACTTTCAGACGCCGGTAGTGAGTGACGGCCTCCTTGCCTCCATTGTCGGTGGGAGAGGAGTAGGTGACGTATGCTTTGTTGTCTTTCAGCCAGCTGTGCACAGTGCCGCCTTCCTGTTCCATCGCACCGGAGAGAAGTGCCACGTAGCGGCGGTCGTAGACGAGTTCCTTCCAGTTGTGTTCCAGCGTCTGCGCAGTCTCAATGTCCTTTGCATATATCATGAGACCGGAGGTGTCCCTGTCGAGACGGTGCACCACGTGGGCGCGGCATTTGAAGTGTCTCTTTTCGAAGTATTCGTCCAGCACGGTCTTCACGCAGTACTGCTTTGCCGACGAGGCCATTGAGAGTATGCCCTCGCTCTTTTCTATCACCACGAGATTCTTGTCCTCGTAGATGATTTTTACGTAGCGGTTTTCAAGTGCTGTGGATTTCTTGTGTCTCATTACGTTCACCACGTCGCCTCTCCTAAGAGGTGTGTCGTGGCGGCTCACAGCCTTTCTGTTCACCGTGACAGCTCCGCCCGAGAGCAGATTCTTCACTCTCGTGTGTGTGAGTCCCATCTGTTTGAGGAGGAAGTCGATGAGTACGGTGTCCTCCCTGACGGGTATTTCGATATATTTTTTTGAAGCGTATTCGTTCATTATCCTCTGGATTTAAGCAGTCCGTGACGATAGGCGTAGAGCAGTTCCCTGAGTTCCTCTATCTGTCTCATCAGATGCTGCCCTCTGTCGGTGTCTCTCACTTTCATGCGCTGTCCCATCATCTCCACGATTTGCACTTCGCTCTTGATGTCCGTACCGCTCACGATGGCATCTTTTGTGCTCTTGAAGGGTTCGTGCTGTATGAGCTGGAATCCTCTGGAGTGGTAAACGAGCGTATATCCGGCGATGCCCGTTGTCTTGTGATACGGTTCGGCAAATCCTCCGTCGATAACCATCAGTTGTCCGTCGGCTCTGATGGGGCTTTCTCCCGCAGCCACGTGTACGGGCACGTGTCCGTTGATGATATGCCGGTGAGTGCCTTTCACTCCGAATGCGTCCAGTATGCTGCGACACACGTCTGGATTGTTGCGCAGACGGTAGTATGCACCTTTCTTTTCTTCGTGCAGTGTCTTATCCACGAGGAAATAGCGCTCGAATGTGGTCATCCGGCTCTTGTCGAAGAGAGGACTTTCGGGGCCGCACCACAGATACCAGAAATAGTCCTTCGCCCATTTCTTGTCGGTCTCCGGTGTGTCTGTCGTGAATGCCGAGCGCATAATCATTCCCGTGCGTGTCATCAGTGCCATGCCTTTCAGTTTCTCTCCTTTCAGTGTTACTTCCTTGAGTGTGCCGTCTTCGTTCATGGGCACGGAGGCGTGGAAGAGCAGGTTGGAGTTGAACACGGCGTACATGCATCCGTGGTCGAACAGGCATTTGATGTGTCTCTGCAGTTTCTCGCTCACGCGGAAGCTGTGGTGCAGCTGCCGTGTCAGTTCTTCTTCTTCGGGAGTGAGTTTGTAGGGGTCGTTCCAGTCCACGGTGGGGAAGTGGCACGATGTCATGCTGTAGGTCTTTCCGTCCAGTTCGTACACACCCTTTTCGGGATTGATGTGGTGCAGTGTGCCCACGCGTGATATCACCCAGTCGTCATGTGCCCTGGTCATCTGTTCCTCCAGTTTGAACTGCAGCACGGAGACCGCTTTGTGCATTCTTGCCAGCAACAGTTGCTCTTTTTCGTCCATGGCCCGCTGGTGTTCTGCCAATTTGGGCATGAATTCCCTGCAGGGGTCGTCTCCGTAGTGTTCCATTGCGAATGTGGCCAGCGGTACGAGGTTGATACCGTATCCGTCCTCCAGTGTGGCCATGTTGCCGAAACGCAGCGAGAGTCTCAGTACGTTCATGATACAGCAGTCGTTACCGGCGGCGGCACCCATCCACAGGGCATCGTGGTTGCCCCATTGTATGTCGAAATTCTTGTAGTCGACGAGTGTGTCCATGATGATGTGTGCTCCGGGTCCGCGGTCGAAGATGTCGCCCAGGATGTGCAGCTGGTCGATGGCCAGATGCTGTATCACATGCGACAGTGCCTTGATGAAGTTGCCTGCCTGCTCTGTGGATATGATGGTCTCCACGATACGGTGTATGTAGTCGCCTTTGTCCTTGTCCTCGGCATTCTCGTGCAGCAGTTCCTCCAGTATGTATGCAAACTCTTTGGGCAGGGCTTTGCGCACTTTGCTGCGCGTGTATTTCGATGATACGATGCGGCACACCTCGATAAGCCTGTACAGCGTGGTCTCATACCATGGTGTGAGGTCTTTTTCCGCTGCGGTGATGAGTTCCAGTTTTTCTTCCGGATAGTAGATGAGTGTGCACAGTTCCCTTATCTCCTCCTTGGAGAGGGTGTCTGCGTAGCGTTCCTTGATTTTTCTTTTGATGCTTCCCGACGCGTTCTTCAGTATGTGCTGGAAGGCCTCGTGCTCTCCGTGTATGTCGGCCACGAAATGTTCTGTGCCTTTCGGCAGGTTGAGTATAGCCTCCAGATTGATGATTTCGGTGCTGGCTGCCCCTGCGTTGGGGAAACTCTGCGAGAGCAGTTCGAGGACGCGGCGGTCCTGTTCTATCTGTTGTGCGGAAATGACCATGTCTGAGTCGTGATTTTGTATCCTTTTTGTGTGCAAAAATACGAATTTTTATTGAAGAATGTGTAAATTATGATAATAAAATTGATGATTAAGGAATGAAGAGGGATGTTTTTCAATTTTCATTGTTTTATATCTCGGGAAAAATTCTTACCTTTGTACCCGTATGATGAAACGTACTCTGATTCTGGCATGCGTTGTCTGCGCGTGTCTCTCCGCCCTCGGACGTGGGACGGTGTCTGTGGACAGTCTTATTGTCGACAGTGTTGTGACTCCGGCAGACAGCGTTGTTGCTTTGCGTGACAGCCTGGTTGCTCCGGCCGACACCATAGAGGGTCTTGAGGGCGATACGGTGAGAAACCGTCGCTATGACTATCGCAACAAGAAGGGTATCATGCGTCCCGTCTACATGCTTCTCAACTATCTTGCCAACACCAACAAAGCTACCGACAAACCCTTCGACTGGAGTATTGCCGCCGGTCCCAGCTACAATCCCAACAGTTCCTTCGCCATCGGTGGTGTCGTGAGCGGCCTGTATCGTTGGGACAGGGAAGACCGCTCGCTGCAGAAGTCGGACATGAGTCTCTACTTCAACTTCGGCATCAAAGGCTATGTTGAGGTGGGTGTCAGGGGCAACAACTACATGCCCAAGGATCGCCAGCGCTGGACTTACGATTTTACTTTCCGCAACATCCCCAACGACATCTGGGGCATAGGCTGGGATATGTGCAGCGACGACCGTAACAAAGGCAACTACAAGCAGTTCCAACTGACCTTCAGTCCTAATTATCTCTTCCGCATTGCCGACAACCTGTATGCCGGTGTCAGGATGAATTTCATGTACAGCAAGACCCGCGACTTCAATTTCCCCGTACGCAACCTGCAATATGTGGATCTTCTCAACGGGCAGGACAAGGACATCACCGCCACGGGATTCGGCGGCGAATTGCTCTACGATTCTCGCGACTTCGGCCTGAATGCCTACAAGGGTCACTATCTCAGCATCCAGCAACTCTATTATGCTCCCGGCATCACCACCTATACCTTCTGGTCCACGGATGTCACTTATCGCACCTACGTCCCCCTGTGGACGAAGTGCGTATTTGCTATGGAGGTGCACGGTCTCTTCAACTACGGCGGCACCGTGCCCTGGACGCTGATGGGTATGTCGGGTGTGGACGGACGCCTGCGCGGCTACTACCGCGGACGCTATCGCGACAACAACATCATGGAGGGTCAGATAGAGTTCCGCCAGCGCATCAAATGGCGTCTGGGCGTTGTGGCCTGGGTGGGATGCGCCAATGTTTTCTCCGACTTCAAGACCATCGCCTGGCACAAGACGCTTCCCAGTTACGGACTGGGTCTGCGCTGGGAGTTCAAACCCCGCGTGAATATACGTATCGACTATGGTTTTACACGTGACGAGGGTGGTGTGGTGTTTAATATCAACGAAGCATTCTAAAACTGTATGGCTATGATAAAACGCGTTTCTGCTTTGCTGTTGGTGTTCCTCTCCGTTGGAATGCTTTCCGCTGAAGATGAATTGATTAAGTTCGGTGATTTTGAGCAGTGGATTGAACGCAGCTACAAGGAGAGCGCCATCATCGGAGGCAATCGTAAGACGCTTCTTGAGGTGGGTCCTACGGCCCACTGGCCGGAAGGAAAGGCTTACTCCAACACGGGCGGCAGTCCCTGGGGTACCAGCAATGTGTACGCCAAGGTGGCCGGTGTGGTGAAGACCAATTCCAGTGTCTATAAGGACACTCACGAGGGTCACGGTTTCTGTGCAAAACTCGTCACTCATGTGGAGTCGGTCAAGGTGATAGGTCTCATCAACATACGTGTCATAGCCACCGGTTCGCTCTTCACGGGAGAAATCAAGGAGCCCATCACCTCCTCCAAGAATGGTGTTGCAAATATCGATTTCGGCATACCGTTCACACGTCGTCCCCGGGCCATCAAATACGACTATAAAGTGCATCTTACCGACAGTCCCGACCGCGTCCGTGAGACGGGTTTCTCCAAAGCCTCCAAGGTGGCAGGCCCCGACATGTGCCAGGCCATCGTCATTCTCCAGAAGAGAGAGGAAGATGCCAAGGGAAATATTGTGGCTTACCGCGTAGGTACTATGATTGTGCACTACGGCAAGTCCACCTCATCCTGGGTCAACGACAAGGAATACGCTATCCACTACGGCGACATCTCCCACGAGTCGTGGTATCGCGACTATATGGGTCTCTGCTCCGACGACAAGGCTCTCTATGCCAGGAATTCCAAAGGTAAACTCGTGCGCTGCAACGAGATAGGGTGGGCTGCCGCTTCCGACGCTCCCACGCATGCCATCGTGAAGTTTGATTCGTCCCACGGAGGGGCCTACATCGGCACGGCGGGCAGCACTCTCTGGATAGATAATGTGCGCTGGGTGTACTGATGGCGATGAAGACTCCCTGTTATCTCATCGAAGAGCGCCTTCTCCGGCGCAATCTCTCGCTCATCCGTTCTGTGGCCGAGCGTGCCGGCGTGGAGATTATCCTTGCCTTCAAGGCCTACGCCCTGTGGCGCACGTTTCCGGTGTTTCGCGAGTACATATCCTCCACCACGGCATCCAGTCTCTGGGAGGCCCGTCTGGGTTATGAGGAGTTCGGGGCACGCACCCACACCTTCTCTCCGGCCTACACGGAGGATGACTTCCCCGCTCTGCTGCGCTGCTCTTCGCATATCACGTTCAATTCCCTCAGTCAGTTGCGCCGTTTCATGCCGCAGCTTCAGACTTACAATGAGGAGCATCCCGACCTGCGTGTGTCGCCCGGCGTGAGAATCAATCCGGAACATTCCCACATTGAGACGGCTCTCTACGACCCCTGTGCTCCGGGTTCGCGCTTCGGTGTGCTGCGCGACGACCTCTCAACTTTCACCTCTCAACTCTCAACTTATATCGAGGGTTTCCACTGTCATTGCCATTGCGAGTCGTCAGCGGAGGACCTGGAGGACAACCTCATCTATATTGAGCGCAATTTCGGCGAGTGGTTTCCGCATATCAAGTGGCTCAATCTCGGCGGCGGTCATCTCATGACGCGTGCCGGCTACGATGTGGAGCGTCTTGTGCGCATCCTCTCCGGCCTGCGTGAGCGCTATCCTCATCTTCATATCATTCTCGAACCGGGCAGTGCTTTCGGTTGGCAGACGGGTCCGCTGGTGACGTCTGTTGTCGATATTGTGGAGAATCACGGCATCCGCACGGCTATTCTCGATGTGTCGTTCACCTGTCACATGCCCGACTGTCTGGAGATGCCCTACAAGCCCGCTGTGCGTGAGTGTGTGGAGGAAGACTTTCCCGGCAAGGTGTACGAATACCGTCTCGGCGGTAATTCCTGTCTCAGCGGCGACTTCATGGAGGGTTTCCTCTTCGATCACGAACTCAGAGTGGGGGAGACGCTCCATCTGGAGGATATGAACCATTACACCACGGTGAAGACAACCATGTTCAACGGCATCTCTCATCCTTCCATTGTGATGCGTCGTCTGAACGGCGAAGATGAGGTGCTTCGCGCCTTTTCCTACGAGGATTACCGCGCCCGTATGGATTGAATTGGACTTTTTTTTCTTTCCTTTCAAAAAAAGTTGTGTAAAAGTTTGGCTATAACAAAAAAAAGCCATACCTTTGCGCTCGCAATTCAGCGGAATGGCGTTTTTTACGCGGAAATAGCGCTTTGAAGAAACTGCGGAAATAGCTCAGTTGGTAGAGCACAACCTTGCCCCAGACAAATAAGGTAATCCAACCTTGGCAAGGCGCTTTGAAGAAACTGCGGAAATAGCTCAGTTGGTAGAGCACAACCTTGCCCCAGATAAATAAGGTGATTCAACCTTGGCAAGGCGCTTTGAAGAAACTGCGGAAATAGCTCAGTTGGTAGAGCACAACCTTGCCAAGGTTGGGGTCGCGAGTTCGAGTCTCGTTTTCCGCTCATTTATTGTGAAATGCCCAAGTGGCGGAATTGGTAGACGCGCACGTTTCAGGTGCGTGTGTCGCGAGACGTGCAGGTTCGAGTCCTGTTTTGGGCACCAGCAATGTGGATGAGAGTCCACGATGTGTTGGAGAGGTGGCGGAATTGGTAGACGCGCTACTTTGAGGTGGTAGTGTCGCGAGACGTGGGAGTTCGAGTCTCCTCCTCTTCACACAAAGAGCTCCAGGCCGAAAGGCTTGGAGCTCTTTTTTTTTACTTGTCAACTTGTCTACTCGTCAACATTCGCCCGAGTCGAATGCAAAAGAGCTTGCTCATTTTGCTGAGACGAGTAGAATGTCTATGGATGCAATCCATGAACTCGTCAACTTTTAACTTTAATGATATCTTTGAGCAGTCTGTTGAAGTCTATCGTGTTGTCGGGCTTCGGTGAGTAGCTCAGTACGACTACGACGAGTTCCTCCGAGGGTATGACGTATATGCGCTGACCGTCGTGTCCGTTGCAGTAGAAGAGGTCAGCCGGCATGTCGGGCAGGTTGTCGGGTTTGGAGCCTTTTTTCTCCGCTATCGTGTTGTTGCCGTAGTTTTGCCTGTTGAGCCAGAAGAAGGCTCCGTAGCATCCCTCGCTGTCGGAGGCCGGTGTGCAGGTGTATTTCACCCATCCTTCGGGGAGCACCCTCTCGCCGTTCGCGCAGCCGTCGTCGAGATACATCTGGCCGAAGCGTGCGAAGTCCGTTGCTGTGGCATAGACGTATGACGATCCCACGGGTGTACCGCTCATGTCCTCTTCGAAGACGATGTCCTGTATGCCCAGCGGTGCGTAGAGGCGTGTGCGCAGATAGTTGTGGAAGTCCTCGTCGGATGTGAATTTACCGCGCAGGTATTGCATCACGATGTTGGTGCTGCCGCTGGAGTAGTACCAATGTGTGCCGGGTTTGCTTTCGAGCGGTTTGGAGGCTGCATAGCGTCCCATGTCCTGCTCGCAGTGCAGCATGATATTCACATCGGAGCGTGCTCCGTAGTCCTCGTTCCATTCCAGTCCGCTCTGCATCTGCATCAGGTCGCTGAGTGTGATGTCTCTGCGTCCGTCGTTCTGCCATTCGGCGATGCCTGTCGGGGCATTGATATCCACGATGCTGTCCTTTGCCATGATGCCTGCGACGGCGTTTGTGAAACTCTTTGCCATGCTCCAGCTGAGCAGTTTGGTGTCGGGGCCGATACCCTCGCCGTATCGCTGGCTCACCACGCCGCCCTTGTGCAGCACCATGAAGGCAAAGGGATGACCGTTGTAGGCCCTCTCGTCCACGAAGGCCCGGGCCACGGGTTCCAGTCTTGCGCTGAGCGCTGAGTCGCCTGCGGGCAGGGGATGTGCGACAGCCGGTGTCCGACGGTTCTGTGCAGGACGTTTGGCCCGCAGTTCCTCTGCAGTGGTTCCGCGCAGCAGCGTCACACCGTATCCTTCACTCCACTCGGCTGTGGATTCGCCCCACAGGAAACGGCTGGTGACGGTTTTGTTCACGCTGTCCACGGTGTTGCTTGTGTAGTGGATGAAGGAGAAGTTGAGATCCAGAGCCTCCACCTCTTCAGCGTTGCGGCCCGATACGAATACTGCCGATGCGAGATTCTTTGCGGCATAGCCCGTGATGATGGGCATCAGTCCGTTCAGGTAGATGCCTCCGCCCAGTATGGCTAGCATAACAGCAGCCCCTGTGACATGTTTTATTTTCTTCATATTGTTGCGCATTTACTTATTTTTTCCTGTTTTTCCCGATTTCCCACCAGTCTATGTTGAAGAGCTTCGGTCCCTTGCGTCCTGTGAACACCAGATACAGGTCGTGACATCTGCCGTCACTCTCCGTTTCCTCTGCCTCCGCTGTCAGTGTCTGCCAGTTCTCCCATCCTCCTGTGCCGGGCACTTCCAGGCGGGCCAGCAGTTTTCCCTGCAGACTGTCGAGTCGCACCTCTATCTGTCCGCCTCGCAGACCGCTTGCTACTCGTGCCGTGAACCGGCCGGGCACGCTGCCTTCAAACGTCACGTTCTGCAGTTTGATGTAGTCGCCGTTGTGGATATCGGTCACATAGACTCCGATTCTGTCGTTCTGTTCGGTTTTCACGCCGCGTGAGAAGGCCATCGTCTCGGCCTCCACCTTCCGGTAGGGACTGAAGGCTGCCACGGGTGCCACGCCCTCGTCGGTGGGCATGATGGTGGGGAAGGAGCCGTCCTCGTTGTATTTGAACTCTTCCACAGCCACGCTGCGTCCGAATCCTCCTCCGCCGGGCAGTTTGCCGGTGTGGTAGAAGAAGTAGGAGTGTCCCTTGAAGTCGGCCACGCCGCAGTGGTTGGTGAACGATTTCGTGTCGCTCAGCGGCATTATCTCCCCTGCGTAGGTCCAGGGGCCGGTGGGCGAGGGTGCTGTGCTGTAGCTGATGTGCTCGGGCACACCCCCGGCAGCGTAGAGCAACTGGTATCTCTTCTCACCCGGCACCTTGTACTTCGATGCATCCACCTTCCTGAGCCATGGTCCTTCCACATAAGAGTCCTTGTATTTCCTGCCCTTCTCGCGCTTGCCCATGACGGGACCTCCGAAGGCTTCCTCCGTCATGTCGATGCGTCCCACTTCTCCGCTGTAGGATATCATGTCGCGGTTCAGCTTCAGGTAGTACACCTGCGGATTGCCCCACATCAGCCATGCCTGGCCGTCGTCGTCGATGAGCACAGTGGGGTCGATGTGGTCCCATGCTCCGTTCTCGAAGAGCGGTTTCCCGATGGCGTCCTTGAAGGGTCCTGTGGGTGAGTCGCTCACAGCCACACCGATGGCCATGCCTTTCGATATCTTGCTGTGTGCGCAGACATACCAGTAGAACTTGCCGTCTCTCTCCACCGTCTGCGCTGCCCATGCTCGGTCGTCGGCCCATGAGAAGCTCTCCAGGGCGAGGGGTGAACCGTGGTCCTGCCAGTTCACCATATCTTCTGTGGAGTACACCCGCCACTCCTGCATCCAGAAGAAGTCGGCTCCGTCCTCGTCGTGTCCCGTATAGACATACATCCGTCCGTTGTGCACCATGGGTGCGGGGTCGCTGGTGTACCAGGTCTGTACGAAGGGGTTCTGTGCTTTTGCCGTCAGGGCGGCCAGTGCCAGCGCTGCTGCGGCAATTGTTTTCTTTTTCATCATGTCAGATTCGGTTTTGCTTTGTGAGTACAAAGATACGTTTTTTTCTCCGTGCCGCAAAATTTTCGTGTCACATTTGTCACATTTGTCACGAAATCGATTTTACAGTGCTGACAGGCTTACTGCTGCGGGGAACATATAGCGATAGTCGCCCCTTTCCTGCAGCGTGCCTCTCAGGTTTTCCTTCGTCCTTGGCAGTTTGCCCGAGAAGAGCACCTTGTCCTTGTATCTTATCTCGATACTCTTGTCGAGGTTCACCATCTCGTCGTTGAAATACAGTGTCAGCGAGGAGTAGTCACATTGTGTGATTTCCACCTTGTTGCCGTTCAGTTCCAGGCGCACGGTCTTGCCTTTTTCCAGTTCGTCCTTGGGTGCCGAGAGCCAGTAGAAGTGAGGGCGCACCACCTCTTCCTGGCGCCACACTATCTTCCTGGGGTATGGGTTGCGGCGATACTGTTCCATCCACTTCACGGCTGCTGTGTCCACGCGGTCCATCCAGTGCGGCTTTCCTCTCACGATGTGCGTCTCATGTATGTATCCTTCCGGGTCGGTGATCTGCAGTGAGTCGAGTTCCACGCCGCGCTCCACGTTTTCCCTGTTGCGGTTGTAGGCATAGTCGAATTCTCCGCACCAGTTCATGAAGGGCAGGTTGCGCAGGTTGAGCAGCGACACGTTGCCGGGATGCCCCGCCATCATCGATGCTGCCGCCCATGTGTCTGCCATGCGTGTTGCCATGCGCCACACTCCGTCTCCTCCGGCCGAATACCCCATGATATACACCTTGTCGGGATTCACGTCCAGCGTAGCTACAGCCATTTCTATCAGTTTCTGGTAGCACTCGTCCAGTGCCGGTTTAAACCACATGTCCCAGTCGTCGTAGGGGGCTCGCGGAGAGAGGAATATGCCGCTGTCCGACTTGTACAGATACACCTGGTTGTACCATTGTCCGTCGTTCACGTCTGCCGGAGCGCTTCCGCCGCCGTGCAGCGATATGAAGAGGCTGTATCCGTCTGCAGGCTTTGTTCCGTAGCGTACGTATTTGAACGGCATTGTCAGACCGCCCGTTTTCAGGCATTTCTCTTCCTCCACGCTTTCGTACTTTGCCTTTGTCTTCTGCAGCCATTCCGTTTTCAGGGCATCGGCTGCCTTACGGGCTTCTCCGGCGCTAAGTCCCTGTGCAGTTGCGTTCTGCGGCAGCATCAGTGTTAAGGACATCAGTCCGGCCATCATTGTGCGCCAACTCTTTCTGTGCATATCATGTGTGTTCATAGTTGTCAATGTTTTATTTTTGTAGCAAAGATACGAAAATTAGTTTGAAGTTTAGGGTTTATGGTTTAAAGTTGGTTTAAAAAGTTCAGGAGTTTAATGTTTTAAGGGTCGCGGACATGGATATGTTGTGCCTCGGGACCCGTCTTTCTCATTTCTCATTTCTCGCGGCTATTAGTTTTTCGTTTTCGTTTTCGTTTTCGTTTTCGTTATCGTATTTCGTTTTTCGTTATTCGTCTTCGTTTTTCGTTTTCGTTTTTCGTTTTCGTTCAGGGCGAAGCCCGCCACTAGTCTTCTGTCAGTTTTCTTTCACCCAGATATTTCGCTTCATTAAGGGATTTGTAGACGAGCCCTGGATGCTGCCTTATATCTGCTTTGACGCTGCAAAGGTACGACAGCGAAAAAACGAAATGTTCCATTTTCCTCATAACTCACTGATGTTCTAAGAGCATGACAAATGTGACAAATGTGACACGCTTTCAGTGCGCACACGTACATTATAAACGGGCGCATAGTCTGCGTACCTCAAAGTCCGCGCGCTAGTTATAGGGTACAAGTATAGATAATAACCTGACGCCCGCGCACAGTTATACTGCGTAGCAGTCTTAAACTCTTACCACAGTTATGACCACAGTTATCCTTTTCTTTCTTTTCTGCTCTTTTCTTTATATAGGGGGTGCAGGGGAGCAGCTTTCTTTTCTCTCTTTTCATTTCTTTTTTTGTCACATTTGTCACATTTGTCACGAAAATAAATGAATTTACTGAAAATCAACAAATTCACCTTATTGACAGGTGAGTTGGTAGATTAGAGGGAAGCGAAAGATGGGGCATCAGGTGGCTCGTCACGTCCTCCACACAGTCGCCACCACAGAAGTAAACGCTTGCCAGTGAACCCACAATCTCGCCGTACTGATAACCGAATGACGTACATCGAAGACCAGCACTTTGTCTATAATCGGAGCCACAAAACGGGAAAAAAGTTCTCTCACATGAAATATTCCTCCCAAAGGAGTGATTTTCTCTGATTTTATTTGTACCTTTGCCATGTCATCAGACACCTTTCCAGGGAAGTAGGAAACAAATGTATCCAATGAACAAGATAACCATCATACGAGGATGTGTCATGTCGGCTTTCCGGCCGGCGATGCGGATGTCGTGGTGGCTGCTGAAGATAATGCTCCCAAGATAATGCTCCCCATCTCGCTGGCAGTGCGTCTGCTGCAATATTATGGGGTGATAGCATGGTGCGCCCAATGGCTTGACCCCGTCTTTCAATATCTTGGACTGCCGGGGGCGTCTGCCATCGCCTTCCTGACGGGAGCATCCGTCACGACGTACGCTTGTCTGGCCGTGATGCTGTCAATGACCCTCACACTGAGGCAGGCAACGATAATTGCCATCATGGTGTTGATATGTCATGCGTTGCCATTGGAGTGTGCCGTGGTGAAGCGGGTTGGCTCAAAGCCGTTTAAGATGGGGCTGATACGCATCTTGGGGGCCTTTGCTGCTGCTTTCTACTTGAACATGGTATTGCCGGAGATGAGCGAACCGTTCGGACATCTCGTAGTGTCGGATGTGGACGTGACGCTTGCAGAGGTGATGCAGGAATGGCTGGTCTCATCGCTGAAATTGTCTGTCATGATAATAGCAATCATCTATTCGCTGATGGTGATACAGCGTGTGATGGACGACCTCGGCATAATGTACAAACTGGTGAAACCGATAGAACCGCTGATGACATTCTTTGGTTTGCCACGTAACGCAGCATATCTGTGGCTCGTGGGAAACGTATTAGGCATCAGCTATGGCTCGGCAATGATGATAAGTCTTGAGGAGTCGGGGCAGATAAGTAAGGAAGAGGCCAACGAGGTGAACTATCATCTCATAATGAACCATTCCATGCTGGAAGATACGATGGTCTTTGCAACAGCAGGCGTTTCTGCCGTATGGATACTCACGACACGCATACTCTTTGCCTTCCTGCTGGTATGGGGTAGGAGGGGCTTTGTAAAGTTAAGAGTTAAAAGTTTAAAGTTGAGAGTTGAAAGATAAGAGTTTGGCGGTTAGGGGAATCATTTTATTTTCTTTCCATCGGATAATAACGTACTCCGTTGGTGATCTGTTCCTCGCTGGTGTCCACGAATCCTAATTTCTTATAGAATTCATGGCCGTAGGGAGAAGCATTCACTTCCCAGATTATCCTTGGCCTCAGCACAATTCTCCCAAATAGCACCAACCTTTTGGCAGGTTTTCTTATCCCAAAAGCGATTTCTGCAATTTAGCTGACATATCCTCCTTCATAAAGAACACGAAGGCAGATCCGAGCATCGTGCCCAGCAGTGGAATCAGTAGTCCTATAATTAGTGTCGTTGTCATAATCAGGTGCAAAATTACTACTTTTTCTTGGATTGTGCAATACCCAAATCATATAAAAATTTATTTACCTTATTCTTCATGTATATGGAGGAAAAAAAGAACTTTATTTCCTTATTTTGCAGTTTTTTCATTTTGCGGTCCGCAACGACCGAACTCGCAGTCCGAAGTAAGCGAACTCGCGGTTCGAAACGACCGGGCTGTGGGTTTGCTACGTTGTTGTTTAAGGGTGGCTTGTAGTTTAACGATTTTAGTTGACTACATATCATCTTCCTGATTTTTGTGCCCTCGGAACATTTTCCGGCAGTTGAAGATAAAAAATTAAAGGAAAGGTTGTTAGTTTTGAGAAAAAAGTGTATTTTTGTGGGGTCTAATCTGTGAAAAAACATCTGCAAGCCTTGCAAACTACGGCACTACAAAAAATGATTTCATATTTTTGTTGCAGAAATATGATATTATATTAAATTAAACGTCAAAGAAGTCCGAGTATGTCAAATCAAGATAACTCCAACATAGCTATTTTTAGCAACAACTTGCCATTTAATCCAAAGCGTGGTAGTTGTATGTACTTAGAGCCTCAGAGTGGCGCGAATCAAGTGAACAACTACATCAACAACAATTATAGTTCTGTCGTCGAATTATTTGGTGAGAATCGTCCGTTTGTTTATCTTCCGGATATTGTTAGGCATCAGGATGCTATTCTGCACTATAATTATCCTTGGCCGGATGCGAGTCGTGCGGAGAGGACGAATGTGCACGTTCAAAACATGTATCGGGAGATACTCTCATATTGTACGAGCGGAATTGAACTCTTCCAAACGCCAGTCATTATGCGATACAATTACTGGCGTGATTACTGTTTCTATTTTTCGGTATTCCCTCTGTATTACGAAGATGATAATCAGTTTGTAAACCAGATAAAAGAAATAGTCTCTGCTCCAGTACTATCTTCAGGAGTGCGTGCCAGTAGTATCACTGATGTGACTTCTAGGCGTAGAATAGAACAGGACGTAGATTTGGAGTGGGTTTATGCACAAGCTAATGATATAAACGAGCGAATCAAGCAGTTGCAGATGTCTGGTGTTTCCAGTTACGTCATTCGTAAACTGATTGTCCTGCCGGAACCAAAATTAAGCCGCCTTCGCATCACCAAAGATTTTCAAATCATATTGACGGATTACGATAATCTCCAGATTTCGATGCCGACTCTCTCTAAGGTCGTCTTTTTCTTCTTCCTGCGTCATCCTGAAGGTGTTCGTCTCAAGAGACTTGTAGAACACAAAGATGAGCTGTTGCAGATATACTATCGTCTCTCGAATCGTGAAGACATTGACAAACTGGAGAAAAGCATTGATGATTTGGTGGATCCTACCAATAATTCTATCAACGAAAAATGCAGCCGCATCCGTGCAGCTTTTGTCAACAACTTCACAGACGATTTAGCCAAACATTATTATATCATTGGAGACAGCTCAACGCCTAAGTATATAAATTTGGATCGTAGTTTGGTGGAGGATGAGAGTGGGACTCTAAAAGAGTGAGTACAGTATTTATTATCATAACATGAAATTACTTCCTCGACAAAATAGATATGCTGCTATATTCTTCATGATACTATTTCATGCAGAAAAGCTATCTGCTCAATTTGGTATGGAGCGGGAAATCGCAGAAGATAGTGGTGGAGGGCCTTTTAGTGGTCTTCTGGGTGCAATACTGACGCTCGGACTATTTTGGCTGTTGAAAGAAATCTTTGATGATGATTCTGATAAGACCAAAAATAAGCCTAATTATAACAACTATAGTCAAGCAAAAGTAACCCATGACTATGAAATACTTGACGATTTGATAGCTAAAAACTTAACTATAGAATACAAAGGAGATGATGTGGTACTAACAAAATGTCGAAATAGCATACATGGTGAAGTACGTATTCCAAAGAAAGTAACTGTTATTGGCGATTCCGCCTTTCATTTTTGCACCGGCCTCACGTCTGTTGTTATTGGAAATAGCGTGACGAGCATTGGTAATGGCGCATTCTTCGGTTGCTCCAGTTTAAAGTCCATTACCATTCCCGAGAGTGTAAAAAGTATTGGCGTAAATGTCTTCCATCTTTGCTCCAGGCTCACATCTATTACTATCCCCAACAGTGTGACGACTATTGGCAATTATGCTTTCTCCGGCTGCAGAGGGCTCACTTCAATTATTATACCCAAGAGTGTGACGAGTATTGGCGAAGGTGCTTTCTCTGGCTGCATAGGGCTCACTTCAATTACTATCCCCAACAGCGTGACGAGTATTGGCGAAGGTGCTTTCTCCGGCTGCATAGGGCTCACTTCAATTATTATCCCTGAAAGTGTGACAATCATAGGCAAGAGTGCCTTCTCTGGTTGCTCTGGACTTCCTGTAGAGAATAAAATTAGATATGCTGATACGTATTTGGTAGATGTTGTTGATAAAACTCAAAACAACTATACCATTAAGGAGGAAACGAGGTTTGTTGGCAGCAAAGCTTTCTCAGGCTGCCTTAACCTGACTTCAATAACCATTCCCAATAATGTAACTAGCATAGGTAGTGATGCCTTCGAGGGATGCACCAACCTTGCCAAGGCAGAATTTGCTAGTATAGAGAGTTTGTGTAAAATTTCATTTACTAATGGTTATAACCCATTGTTCCTTGCCCATCATCTTTATGTTGATGGCAATGAAATTACGAATCTTGTAATTCCTGAGGGTGTAACGAATATAAGCGAATTGGCCTTTCATGGTTGCTCCGGTCTAAAGTCAATTATTATCCCCAACAGCGTGACGAGTATTGGCAATTATGCTTTCTCTGGCTGCATAGGGCTCACTTCAATTACTATCCCCAACAGCGTGACGAGTATTGGCGGAGGTGCTTTCTCCGGCTGCACAGGGCTCACTTCAATTATTATCCCTGAGAGCGTGACGAGTATTGGCAATTATACTTTCTTTGGTTGCTCAGGACTTACATTTTTTACAATCCCCAATAGCGTGACAAGTATCGGCGCGAGCGCCTTTAAAGGCTGTTCTTGCCTCACTTCTGTTACCATTGGTAGCGGTGTGACGAGCATAGGTGAGAGTGCCTTCGAGAACTGCTCCGACCTTACATCTGTTGTAATCCCCAATAGCGTGATAAGTATCGGCGAGTGTACTTTCTATCAATGCTCTAGCCTCACATCTGTTACCATTGGTAGCGGTGTTACGAGTATAAGTGCGGATGCCTTTCATGGATGCTTCAACCTTGCCAAGGCAGAATTTTCAAGTATAGAAAGATTGTGTAATATTTCGTTTTATATTTCGTTCCATTTTTATGGAAGTAACCCTCTTCACTATGCCCATCATCTTTATGTTGATGGTAGTGAAGTTACTAATCTTGTAATCCCCGATAGCGTGACTTGCATAGGTGGCTTTACTTTCCAGGGTTGCTCTAGCCTCACGTCAATTATAATCCACGAGAGTGTGACGAGTATTGGCTTGTGGGCTTTCTATGGTTGTTCCGGTCTTACTACAATTACAATCCCCAAGAGTGTGACGAGCATTGGTATATGGGCTTTCTATGGTTGTTCCGGCCTCACGTCTGTAACGTGTCTTGCAGATGAAGTTCCTTGCACGGGCATAGATATCTTTAAAGGCGTCTGTCAGGATATAGCAACGCTATATGTGCCGGCTTCTTCAATAGATGCGTATAAAAACGCTGATCAATGGAAGGACTTTGCAAAGATTTTACCGATAGAAGAAAAAGAATGAAAAGAAACGGTTTGACATTAGAAGAAATAGGATGGGGAGATGCTAAAGCTATCAAAGTAACTGGTAGTCATCATGGAATTTATTTTAGAAATAGGAATCCGGAAATAAACTTAAGTACTCCTATTTTTCGCTATATGAAGTTGGGACATCTGATTTCACTTGTAGACAACAAAAGTTTATATATACCAAACAGGAGTGCCTTTACAGATTTGAGAGATAAGATGGGATTTGAAAAAATATCGTTGGAGAATATCCGTTCTTCCGGTTTAGAAGTTGCGGAAAGTTATAAAAACATGAAAGAAATAAGAGCTTGGAGAGAATATAAGGATAAAGCATTTCATGTTTGTATTTCATGTTGGACAACAGATAGACGGGGTCCTGATACAGTAGATGAAAATTTTTTGATGTGGAAGGCTTATTCTGCTAGTAATGATATAACATGCAGGGTGAAAACTACAATTAAAGATTTAGTTGACAGTATAGAAGACCTTTCTTGTGACATTGCTGTCTCGGATGTTTTTTACAATGAAGGCGGCAATAGATATGATAGACTGATATTTGGTAAATCTATTTATTACGAAAGTGAACAAGAAATAAGGGTTGTTGCATTGTCTAACGATAATCATGTAGATGTTAAAATAAACCCATATAGTTTGATTAAAGAAATAAAGACTTCTCCATTCGTTATTCCACCCGTTGAAGGAAGCATAATAGATATGCTAAAGAAACGATATCCTCAACTGGAAAATGTGATTTCGTCTTCTAAGGTAATGGAATATGCATATGTAAATTAAAATGCTAACAGGTATCAGTAGAGGTAATCCCGTTTTTATATGACGTCAGAATGTATGTAGAACTATATAACAAAAACCTTATGAAACATTGGTTAATTTCTATTGCTAATTTTAAATTGCAGAAGATCAAACTTATTTGTATTGTAATGCAATGGGGATGGATGTCATGTTTTATACATGCACAGCAATACGTGCCTACTCAATCGAACACTGTACCTAATTCGCAAATTAATTTTGTGAGAAATCTGACAAACACACCAACAATAAATGTTAATGTTCAAGCAAGAACCCCGGTTAATCATGAAATGGATGCGGTAAAAGCAATCAACCAGCGTGTTCAACATCAAGAGGAAGAATACAGGAAATATATGATTGCATATTCTGAAGCATTAGGTAAAGAAAACTGGATAGGTGCTGCAGAACTCTTAAAGTCAGCATTTGAATCTAAATCGTATGGGCCGAGTGACGATGACTTAGTTAAAGTTGCAGATTTATATTTTAAAGGAGGAGACTATGAAAATGCCGTAATGATTTACAAGAAGGCAATGGCCTCTTATTTTTGGAATAGAGAATATGATAAAATTATAGCAATAACAACTAGAATATCTACAAAATATTTAGATGATTATATTTTAAGTTACATCGCATTCGGAAAAGTTGTAAGTGGCGATTCAAAAAATGGTATATTAATTATAGACTCCTTAATAGCAAACACACCTCCTAAAATTAAAAGTTTTTCTGCATTATTAATGGGAGATTACTATACGCAGTGTTCCGATTATCGTAATGGGTTGAAATATTATAAATTGGGATATCCTTATTGCATGAAAAAGGATATGCTGGGGTTAAGAATCGCTGAGGTATGTTATGAAATGTCAGAATATGATGAGTGTATAGAGACTATTAATAATATGATGGTAAACGAAAGTTTTAGGCTTTCTTATTTATCGGCATATGCATATTATTTGAGGGGAAAAGCAAAATACATGAAAGGCGAAATCAAAGACGCAAAAACAGATTTAAAAAAAGCGAAGAAAATGGGTAGTGATGATGCAAGAGCATTTCTAAAGGAGAATAATTAAATCTAGAAATGATCTTCGTTTTACAAAACAATGAAGACGCGTCGCTAATATAGACTAGATCTATTCTTTTGTTACAGGGAAAGTGGTATTTGATTAAAATAATAAATAGAAGCGATGAACATTATTAAGAACATCTTCTGTGCTGTTTTATTTTTGATTCTTATTTCAGTCAGTATTTGTTGGTTTGTTTATAATGGAACATCAGACTATTCCAGTATTATGTCTAAGACGGGCCATGTCGAGTGGCTCAGCATAATGGGCCATGACCTTTTCTACGCCGAGTCCATTGTTTTCGATATATTGATACCATTTGTTGCGTTTGTTCTAGTTGTTATTTAATAAATCTCACATCAATGTAGGGCGATATTATGATACGTATCATTCTTAATACATTAAAATGGATTGCTATAAGTATAGGCGCATTGGTTGTATGCCTTTTGCTATTTATTGGTGGACTTTACATATATTACGAATATTTTTACCAAGAATGGTACCCTGCAAGGATTGAGAGGATAACAGACATAAGAGTGCCGAAGTTTGAAGTCACGGAATATGTTGCAGGACCAAGATCGTTCACTGGAGACTATAATGACACTTATTTCATAGAATTCAAAACTATTCCGTCTGATGAACTGTTCGATGAAATAGACAGGAAGATAGCCAAAGGTGGAACTGGATGGAAGAGAGACGGGAAGAAATATTCTTTCTCTGTTATTTGGGGCAACGGATATTCTACGCCAAAAGGAGAAAGTGAAGACGCCGACGGGATATTCGATATCACTATGACCCGAGGGGAAAAAGAAGCGATAATCCACAGCGGAGCCTGGTAACATCAGCCATCCCATTTTTTTTCTGCATAGTTATAAGAAGAGGTAAGAGGTCTGAAGGCTGAGGTATGAGGTATGAGGTATGATATCTTAGACCTATCTACTACCTATCTACTACCTATGTACTACCTATATACCAGGTAAACCTTAGGCAAGGTGTTGGCAAGGTGTTGGCAAGGTGTTGGCAAGGACTTCGCAAGCTCAGGCAAGCTATTTGTGCTTGCTAACTCCTTGCCAACAGTATGCGAAGGACGAGAGAAGGACGAGAGAAGGACGAGGGCTGATGTCTGAAGGCTGAAGGCTGAGAGAAGTATGAGGGCTGAGGGCTGAAGTAGGACTAACAACTCGTCTACTCGTCCACTTGTTTACTTGTCAACTAAAAAAGAAATGTCGCCCAAGCGGACGGCATTTTTTTTGTTTCGTGACAAATGTGACAAATGTGACACGGAAATTTTGTGCCCTCGGAGAATTTTTGCAAAAAAAAAGACCCGCACGAAGGCGGGCCTTTGAGGGTATACAAAGCGAATATCACTCGGCGGGAGCCTGGTCGATGAGTTCCATGAACTGATCCAGCTTCGGAGTGATGATGATCTGAGTGCGGCGGTTGCGAGTGCGACCGTCAGCAGTGGCATTGTCGGCAACGGGGTTGTACTCGCCGCGGCCACCGGCCGTCATGCGGCTGGGATTCACACCGTAGCGGTTCTGCAGCTCCTGAACGACACTCGAGGCACGCAGGCAGGAGAGGTCCCAGTTGTTGCGGATGTTGGTCTTCGAGATGGGCACATCGTCCGTGTTGCCCTCGATGAGCACCTCGTAGTCGCTGTAGTCGGTGATGATCTTGGCAATCTTGGAGAGCGTCTCGGCTGCAGCGGGACTGATCTCGTAGCTGCCGCTCTTGTAGAGCATGTTGTCGTTGAGCGAGATATACACCACGCCTTTGAGCACCTGCACATCGACATCCTTCAGTTCCTCACGGGAGAGGGAACGGGTGAGCTTGTTGGTCAGAGCCAGGCTCAGGGAGTCGCTCTTCGACTTGGCCTCGACGAGCTGCTTGATGTACTTGTTGGAGGCATTGATCTCATCGACCAGCTTGGAGATGTTGGCGCCGCTGGAGGTGACGCTGTTGGCCAGAGAAGCCTGGAGGGCGCTGTTGGCCGTCTTCAGGTCGCCCATCTCGCGCTGCGCTGCGGTGAGCATGCGCTCGTAGTTTTTGTTGTTGGTCTCGCATTCGCGCAGAGAGAGCGACTGCTCGTTGTACCTGGCCTCGGCGGCGTTGCGCGCGTTGACTGCTTCCTGATACTGTTTCTTGCTGACGCAGGAGGTCATGACAAGAACGGAAAGTGCAAAGAAAATTACTTTTTTCATAGTCGTAGAACTTAATCTTTCACAAAATTCGCTGCAAAGGTACAAAAAAACACCGAAACATTTGGCTATATTACATTTTTTAACTACCTTTGCGCCCGATTTATGCCATGCAGGCCAGGAAAGTGCCACAGAAAACAGTGGCCGCCACATGGTGAAACCCGTTAAAAAAAACTAAAGAAAAATGTACGCAATCGTAGAGATTAACGGTCAGCAGTTCAAGGCTGAGGCAGAGAAGAAGCTCTTCGTGCACCGCATCGAGGGCGCAGAGGCCGGCAAGACTGTTGAATTTGAGAAGGTGCTGCTCGTAGACGCAGACGGTAAGGTGAAGGTGGGTGCTCCCACAGTGGCCGGTGCCAAGGTGGTGGCCGAGGTGGTAAGTCCCCTGGTAAAGGGCGAAAAGGTGCTCGTATTCCACAAGAAGCGTCGCAAGGGTATGCGCAAGCTGAACGGTCACCGTCAGCAGTTCACTGAGATTCTCGTCAAGGAGGTAGCCTGCTAAGAAGGTGCTTCTGATACACTAACCGCTAAAAGTTAAAAGACAATGGCACATAAGAAAGGTGTAGGTAGTTCAAAGAACGGCCGCGAGTCAGCAGCCCAGCGACTCGGTATTAAGATTTTCGGTGGCGAGAAGTGCGTCGCAGGTAATGTCATCGTGCGCCAGCGCGGTACACGTCATTACCCCGGTCAGAACGTAGGCATGGGCAGCGATCACACGCTGTATGCTCTCGCCGACGGTATTGTTACCTTCAAGAAGGGTCGTCTGGACCGCTCCACAGTGAGCGTATTGCCCGAGGCTTAAAGAAGGAGGAAAGGCATGAAGCGTGTGATGTTGCACGCCTGCTGTGCACCCTGCTCCGCAGCTATCCTGGAATGGATGATGCAGAGCGGGGTGCAGCCGTATATATACTTCTGCAATCCCAACATCACGCCGAGAGAGGAATACGAGAAGCGGCGTGACGAGCTGCGGCGCTACGCAGAGCGGCTGGGAGTGGATTTCGAGGAGGCGCCCTACGACCATGAGAAATGGCTGGAGGCCGTGAGAGGACTGGAGGACGAACCCGAGAGGGGACGCCGCTGCCTGCAATGCTTCCGCTACCGCCTGCTCAGGAGCGCAGAGAGGGCCAGGGAACTCGGCATAGAGACATTCACCACGTCGCTGGCATCATCGCGCTGGAAAAGCATAGCACAGACCACGCAGGCCGGACACGAAGCCGCCGACAGAGTGAATGCAGAGGAGGGGGAAGAGGTGGTGCAGTTTGACGACCGCAACTGGAGAAAAGGCGGACTGCAGGAGAGGCGCAACGCGCTGCTCAGGGAGATGCAGTTCTACAACCAGCTGTGGTGCGGCTGCGAATTCTCAAGAAGAGACAAGGAAGACTAATACTGGCGCGGGCCGAAGATGGTGCTGCCGATGCGCACGATGGTGGAACCCTCTTCGAGGGCTATCCTGTAGTCGTCGGACATACCCATAGAGCATTCCGTGAAGAGCGATGCCACTGCGTCGCCGCTCTGCTCCGAAAGCAGGGCTCTGGCATCGAGGAAAAAGCGGTGAGCCTGACGGAAGTCGCTGCGGATGCGCGCCTCGTCGTCGGTGTTGGAAGCCATAGCCATCACACCGCGCAGGCTGACACCGCAATGCGGAAGCACGAGACGGGAACTGACGGAACGGAGAAAATCCATTGCTTCCTCGGGAGTGAAGCCGAACTTTGTCTCCTCGCTGGCCACATGGAGCTGGACGAGACAAGGGATGTCGCGACCGACACGCTGTCCCTGTTTGGCAATCTCCTCGAAAAGACGGGGAGAGTCCATGCTGTGGATGAGCGACACGTAGGGAGCGAGATACTTCACCTTGTTGGTCTGCAGGTGACCGATGAAATGCCAGGCGATACGTTCGTGGTGGAAGATATCGTCGACGGCGGGAAGGAGTCCCTGCCCGGAGAAATAGGCTACCTTTTGGGAGAGTTCCTGCACGTGACTCTCGCCGAAGATGCGCTGGCCGGCATCGTATGCCTCACGGAGCGACTCCACGGGATGGAATTTTGATACAGCACAGAGGCGCACCCCGGCGGGGAGCGTCTCTGTGATGCTTTTGATTTGCTGTGCAATCATTCCTTCAGTGAGTTATGATTGAATGTGTTACTAAATATTATAGGAACGCGTAGCGCAGGATGAAGAGGACAGCCAGGCAGACGGTGGCCCAGTTCATGCTGTTGCGCTCGTCCTTATCCTTGAAGGTGCCCGAAAGCAGGTGAACCAGCACATAGGAGATGACACCCATGAGGATGCCGTCGGAGATGCTGTAGGTCAAGGGCATCATGACGATGCAGACGAAGCAGGGAATGCCGGTGACGTAGTCGGAGAAGTCCACCTTGCGCACCTCGTGCATCATCATCACGCCGACCAGAATCAGAGCTGAAGCAGTAGCCTGGGCGGGAATGGCGAGGAAGAGAGGAGCGAAGAGCAGAGCCACGGCGAAGCAGAGCGCTGTGGTGATGCTGGTGAGACCCGAACGGCCGCCGACGTTGACACCGGAAGCGCTCTCAACATAGGTGGTCACGGTGGAGGTGCCGAGCATGGCGCCCACAGCGGTGCCGACGGCATCTGCCATGAAGGCCTGGCTCAGACGCCACACATTGCCCTTCTCGTCGACCATGCCAGCACGGTTGGAAACGCCCAGGAGGGTGCCGATGGTGTCGAACATGTCGATGAAGAGGAACGTGAGCACGCAGATGGCCATATCCACAGTGAGCACATTGTGCCACTCAAACTTCCAGAAGATTGGTTCGATGGAAGGGGGCGTGGAGACGATGCCGTTGAAGTGGGTGACACCGAGAGGAATACCCACAACGGTGGTGACGAGGATGCCGATGAGCAGCGCGCCCGTAACACCCTTGACCAGCAGAGCCGATGTCAGCAGAATGCCGCCGATGGCCAGCAGGACAGCGGGATCGTGGAGATTGCCCAGCGTGAGGAACGTAGCCTCGGAAGAAGCCACGATGCCGGCGCTCTTGAGGCCGATGAAGGCGATGAAGAGGCCGATGCCCGGGCTGATGGCGCGACGGAGCACAAGAGGAATGGCCTCGACAATCTTCTGGCGCATGCCCGTGAGGGTGAGCAGCACGAAGATGATACCCTCAATGAGGACAGCCGTCAGGGCAAACTGCCAAGTGTAGCCCATCGTGATGCACACGGTGAAGGCGAAGAAGGCGTTCAGACCCATGCCGGGAGCCAGCGCGAAAGGCAGCTTGGCGTAGAGGGCCATGATGGCGGTGGCCACAACGGCCGAGATGCAGGTCGTGGTGAATACGGCGCCCTGGTCCATACCGGTGGCTGAGAGAATGCTGGGGTTGACGGCCAAAATGTAGGCCATCGTGAGGAAGGTGGTGATACCGCCGATGACCTCCTTGCGGACAGTCATCGTGGCGGCATCAAAACCGAAGAGTTTCTTCAACATAATTTTTAATTTTATGTCTTACTTCTTACTTCTAACCTCTTAAATATCCCACTTGACAGCGATGGTGGGGTTGATGAAGAACGTCTTGTTCGTGTTGCTGCCGTAAGGAGTGCCGTAGATGAAGTTGTTGCTGATCTCAACCTCGGTACCAACAGAGAGACGGTTGCTGGTCTTGCCCTTGTTGACAACGTGGAACCAGAACTGGGGCTCTGTCAGGAATACGAGACCCTTCTGCTGATCGAAACCGGCCTTGAAGTTGCTGCCCCAGCCGTACCACAAATCGGCGAAGCCGCTGAAGGTGCAGAGGTCGTTGGCAAAGGTGATGTTCCAGATAGGAGTGATCTGGAAGCTGGGGTGTGCATCGTGAGAACGGAGACCAAGCTCATCGGTCTGGTTGAAGAACTGCTTGTACATCACCTGCAGAGTGAAGGTCTTCTTGAAGTCGGCGCTGTGCCAGTTCCAAGCGGGACCTACGAGCATAGCCTGCTGGAAGGACTTGCCGCCGAGAGACAGACCGCCGTCATACTCGATGTGGGCTGAGAAGTTGTGCTTGTTGTTGCGCTTTACCTTGTAGAAGGTGAAGTCACGGCTCACCTCCCAGTAGGCACCGATAGTACCGCGAATGGGGTCGTCAACGGTGGAACCGTCAACGGGGTTGATGTAGCGGGTGTTGCCGCAGTAGTCGAAATCTACGAAGAAGTAGGTGGAACCCAGACGGTCTGCCTTGAACATCTCCACTGTGGTGGTTACCTGACCGCGGTTGCTCTCATCGTTGGGATAAAGCTGACGACCGAGATCGTAGTGCAACTGGATGTTTACCTGTGCGCTGGCTGCCATACTGATGGCTGCTGCAGCAAGAACAAATAATTTTTTCATAGCTTTAAAACTTTAAATGAAAAAATGGGTTAATAAATAGGGGGTTGTTAATAATATGTGTTTTTGTGAGTTATGCATTGTAAACGGGCTTCTCCTTACCGTGTACGCTCTTCACCTTCATACCCAGTTTGCCGGGCAGAACGGCGTTGAGGAAGATGCCTACGAGAGCAGCCAGAGCCAAACCGGAGATGTGGATGGGACCGATGGCAACGTTGTCGCCGGCACCGTACTTCACACCGATGGCGATGACAAGTATCAGGGCTGCAACGAATACGTTACGGGAAGAACTGAAGTCGACACCGTCCTCCACCAGATTGCGCACACCAACGGCTGATATCATGCCGTAGAGAATGAGGCTCACGCCGCCGATGGTGGCTGCGGGCATCAGACCGATGAGGCAAGCGAACTTGGGACAGAACGACAGCAGGATGGCAAAGCAGGCTGCCAGACGAATCACAGCGGGGTCGTAAACCTTGGTGAGGTTGAGCACACCGGTGTTCTCACCGTAAGTGGTGTTGGCGGGAGCTCCGAAGAGAGATGCCAGCGCTGTGGCAAGACCGTCACCCGTGAGAGTGCGGTGGAGTCCGGGGTGTGCCAGGAAGTCCTTACCCACAGTGGAGGAGATGGCGCACATGTCGCCGATGTGCTCCATGATAGTGGCGAAGGCGATGGGGATGATGGCGATGATGGTGGAGATGAGGAATGTGGTGTCCATGTTGTCGAAGACTGCCAGCACTGTCTGCTCCCTCGTGAAGGGCAGACCTATCCAGGCAGCATCGCTGAGCTGGGCGAAATTCACCTCACCGATTGCAGCTGCAAGGGCGTAGCTCACAAACACACCCAGAAGGATGGGGATAATCTTCACGATGCCCTTGCCCCACACACTGGAGCAGATGACCGTGACGATGGCCACGATGGCGAGGAGCCAGTTGGTGGTGCAGTTCTGCACAGCGCTGCCCGAGAGTACGAGACCGATGGCAATCACCATGGGACCTGTCACTACAGGGGGGAAGAAGCGCATGATTTTCTCTGTGCCGAAAGCCTTGATGAGTCCTGCCATGATGAAATAGCAGAGTCCGGCGAAGAAGACACCGATGCAGGCGTAGTCGAGAGCCAGCGTCTCAGTCATTCCCTGTTCCATGCCGAGCACCTTGACGGAAGCGTAGCCGCCCAGGAAGGCAAACGAGGAACCGAGAAAGGCCGGCACCTGAAACTTGCTGACGCAATGGAACACAAGTGTGCCGATGCCGGCGAACAGCAGAGTCGAGGACACAGACAGGCCCGTCAGCACAGGCACCAGTACCGTGGCGCCGAACATAGCAAAAAGATGCTGGATACCCAGAATGATGTACTTGGGCATGCCCAGCGTCTTGGCATCCGTGATGCCTTCTTTTGGAGTGATGTTCATAACGTTGATGTAGTTAAGTTATATGTATAAGGGATATTGCAAAATGCTATTGCTGAGGCGCTTTGTAGCGTATCACGTCCATAATCTGGGTTTCCGTGATGCCTGCCACAACCCAGTCGCCCATGCCCGTGGAGAGCGTCTTCTCCAGGCTGGCGAGAGCCGCGTTGACGGAAGTGCCCTGCACGAGCATCGTCTGCACAGCGCGCTTCTCCTTCTCGGTTTTGTCGTCGATGATGATGAATGCCACGCGAGCCTTGTACCATTTGTCGGCGGCGGCGTCCTCCGATTCGATGACCTCTGTGATGCGTGCCTTCTTGATGTCGGTCACTTCAAACTCGCCGCTGGAATACACGGCCACTTCCTTGGTGATACGCTCCTCGGCCTCGGTGAACGAAAGAGCGTCCACTACGTATTGCTCGGGGATTTTCTTAATCAGTCCGTTCTCAACAATCTTGTCGTACTTTACTTTTACTTCAAACAGTTCCATTGAAATATGCTTTTTGTCGTTTTTTCTTTTCTGGGTCGTGCTCACAGAACACGCGTTCCATAGTGTAGGGGTGGTATCCTGTGCAGAATATCGTGGTGGAGAGCGTGAGCGGAGTGGGGGTGAAGTCCTGCACCTGGTCCGTCATGAGGTGAAGAGCCTGGGTGGCCTGGCTCAGCGCCTTCATGTCGCGCTCCTCGCATCCCGGATGGGACGATATAAAATAAGGTATTATCTGCTGACGGAGTCCAGCCTTGCGGCATTCGCTGTCGAACACCTGCTTGAAACGGTGGAACAGCGTGAAGGAAGGTTTGCGCATCACAGCCAGCACATGGTCTTCCGTATGCTCCGGAGCCACTTTCAGTCGTCCCGACACATGGTGTGTGATGAGACGGCTGGTGTAGCGGCGCGCTTCGCTGTTGAGACGCTCGTCCTTCCAGTCGTGCAGCAGCATATCATAGCGCACTCCGCTGCCGATGGTGCAATGCTTCACGGCGGGCATCTCCGACACCTCTTTATATATGTCGATGAGAGGGGCGTGGTCGCCGTTGAGATTGGGGCAGATGGCTGGATGTATGCACGAGGGCCGGGCGCACTTGCGGCACGCCTTGATATTCTTGCCTCCCATGCGGTACATATTCGCCGATGGACCTCCGAGGTCTGTGATGGTGCCTTTGAAATCGGGCATCTTCACCACCTGTGCCACTTCTCTCATGATGCTTTCCCTGCTTCTCGAGGCAATGAACTTGCCCTGATGGGCCGATATGGTGCAGAAGGCACAACCGCCGAAGCATCCCCTGTGGAGCGTCACCGAGTGGCGTATCATCTCGTAGGCCGGAATGCGCTTTCCCTTGTATTTCGGGTGCGGCAGCCGTGTGTAGGGGAGGTCGAACGATGCGTCTATCTCCTCCGTTGTCATCGGGGGATAGGGAGGATTCACCACCACGTTGTCCTGCACCAGAGTGGCGGCATCCATCTTGTTGCTCTCTTCCTCCACATGACGGAAATTCTCCGCGTGCATTTTCGGATTCCGCAGACAGTCGTTGTATGAATGCAGCGTGATGACCCCTTCGCCGCCGGGGCGCTCGGAGTCGGATGCAAGATATACCGTCTGCCTGACATCGAGGCAGGTCTTGCGGAAGGTGTCTGACGTGCAGTAGGATTCTCCCGTTTCGTCGTATCCCAGCGTCTCGTCGTATTCCTCAAGGGCATTCATAAGTCTGCCGACAATCTCCCTCGTGGCATTCTCTCCCATACCGTAGGTGATGGCATCTGCTCCCGAGGGGATGAGTATGGAGGGCAGTATCTTGTCCTGCCAGTAGTCGTAGTGTGCCACGCGACGCAGCGAAGCCTCTATACCGCCGGCTATGACGATGCTGTCGGGATAGAGCTGCTTCAGAATGCGGGTGTACACGATGGTGGGGTATTCCGGACGCATATCGTGGCGGCCGTCGGGAGAATAGGCATCCTCGCGGCGCAGACGTCGTGCGGCCGTGTATTTGTTCACCATCGAATCCATAGCTCCCGGCGAGATGCCGAAGAAGAGACGCGGGCGTCCCAGGCGTTTGAAATCGCGCAGGTCGCCGTGCCAGTCGGGCTGGGGCACAATGGCCACGCGCAGTCCCTCGGCCTCCATCACACGCCCGATGACAGCCATTCCGAACGACGGGTGATCCACGTAGGCGTCTCCCGAGAAGAGAATGACGTCCGCTTTCTCCCAGCCTCTTTCGGCCATTTCCTTGCGTGTGGTAGGTAACCAGTTCAACTGTGCAACTTATTTGCCGGCGTTCTCGATATAGAGCAGTATCAGCTGATGCAGCCCGAAGGCTTTCATGTTGTCGTGAAAGAGGACATCCTTGCAAAGCTGCAAGAGGTCTTCGTTGTCTTCCGTGTGTTCCAGCAGCGCTTTTACGTTGAGCTGAAGCTTGTTGAGAGACGTGTCGTCCACCATTCCCGACGAATCGATGAGGTCGGAGAGCAGGTTGTATTTCTCAAGTGTCTTCAGATGCTCCATCGTGACGTCGATGAAGCGCGAACCTTTCATATTACATTGTATTCTCATGGGATGAGGAATTTTAGTGAAGCTTTTACGACGGCTTTCCTCTGTGCCGGATCGGGAATCAGTTCAAGAGGGAAACCGAATGTGATAGCTCTTCTTCCGCTCTGTATGCAGGCAATGGCTGCCGGCAGCGACGATTCGGAGTAGAGCATCGTCGGGAATATATTGGAATGTGTGCTGTGTTCAACAGGCACATCGGTGGGGGTCTGCAGGGCTGACACGCGCGCCACGCTGTAGTGGCTCTCGCTCTCGCCGGCATCCGGCAAGGCAAAAGTCAGTGACATGCCGTGCACGTGGCAGGTGTCGGTTTTCACGCTGATGGCCGGTTCCCAACCCATATACAGTCTCGTGAAGTTTGTCGCCTCGTCGCTGAACGATTCTGACACGTATGCTCCCGTCATCATCACATTGCCTCCCTGATTGGCGTAGCGTGTGAGCAGGTTGACGGTGAGAGAGGGCAGCACGCGGTAGGTCTTGTGGCTGTAGCCGTCGGGACGCTGTGCGCCGTAAATCAGGCAGACGGCATTCTCCTTGGGCAGTGTCACCCACAGCAGGGCGCTCTCCGTTGCCGACGATATGGTGTAGCCGCATTCCTGAATGTCTTGTGCGTAGCGGGCACTCCAGTCTCTGGTGTTGCCTGCCTGCAGAATTCCCGAGGGCTTCGGTTCGTACATATAAGGCACTCCGGGGTCGATTTCCGGGTGGAACTCTCCCGCGAAGGCTTCCGGAGCTGCCAGACGTGTGAATCCGTCCACCAGCAGCACGCGCGGGCTGTTCCTGCTTCCCATCATCGCTGCCACCACGGGCGAATCCAGACTTTCACCGCCGGCATTCACGGCTGTCACGCGGAACTGATACAACACACCCTCCTGTGCCGTTATTGTGCAGGCGTTGGCCGGACCTTCGACGTATGTGCCGTTGTTCCATCCTTCGCCGTCTTTCTTCATATATATGATGTATCCTTCGGGACGTGCCGTCGGTTCGAGGGCATCTTCCTCAGCCTCCCATCTCAGCAGTATCTTGCCGTTGTCGGCAATGGCCATCAGGTCGTTCACGGGCAGGGGAGCCACCACAGGTTCCTCTTCCGAATGCATGCGACGGACGTATCTCAGCAAAGTCTTATAGATGGCGCGCGCCAGGACGAAGCGTCCTCTCGGGTCGAGACCAATCTTCATGTCCTCGTAGTTCTGGTGCGACAGTGTCTCGATAATCATGCAGGGCACCAGCGGTTCGCGGCTCTCGCTGTAGTTACGCTCGTAGAGCTGACGGCGGTTCCAGCCTCCGAAGGTCCTGGTCATATCGCGGGTGATGGAGGCGAGCATCTCGTCGGCAAGGTCCCTGCCTGCCAGACGTGAGAGGCCGGTGGGGTAGTTGCCGTCCTGGAATGCTGTGGTGTATACGGCCAGCGAACCGATGTATTCGTTGTTGCGCTGTCCGGCATCGGAATGCACGGCGAGCGACAGTTCGATAGGCACATGCAGACCGTCGCGCTCTTCCTTCCACCGCTCCAGCGTGTCGCCCGAGACAGAATCCACCCGGCAGCGTTCCACGCTGTCCTTCGGCACGTAGATGCTTCCCCTTGCCACGTGGTTGACGGAGAGCGAGCGGGCATTGATGTCCTCTGCGTAGTCGTTGGTGCCGTCTTTTGTCGTCCACACGGGTTCGGGCATCATATTGTATTCCGCCCAGTAGCGGCTGCCTTCCCATGCGCGTCCCAGACCGCTGAGCTGTCCTCCGCGTCGTATGCTGCCCATTCCTCCTCCCAGACGAACGCGTATGTCGTCGGTGGTCTCAATGCGGTTGTTCCTGTTGTCTCCGGCCTTGAAATGCCAGGTGCCCAGATAGCACCACGTGCCGGCTCCCATAGCGCGGTTTACAGCAATGTGTGTCTCTATTCCCTCATGTATTACGTTTATAATGAGTGGTTTGTCTGTCTTTTCATAAAGTATATATACAGGATAGTCTCCATCCTCCGGCACTGTGCCGTCGAGGCTTTCCCTCTTCTGCCAGCTTCTCTCTCTGGGGGAGAAAAGCACGGCTCCTGCTCTCTCGAGCATCGGCATCAGATAGGGATATACAATGGTGGATGTGTAGAGGTCCTCACACGTGGTGTGCAGCAGCGGTCGCTGCCAGCGCCAGTCGTCCTTGTCGTTCTTGTAGTAGCGTCCGTGCGAAGCCCACAACGCCAGATGGTGTCCCTCAAGTCCTCTTGTCGGCACGTAGGCGCGATCCAGATTCTTCACCCACGGAGCGCCCTCGTAGCGCAGTGTGCCCCAGCTTCTCTGCTGTTCCTTCGGCAGTTGGTAGGCAGGCACCAGTTCCTCCAGACGATGACCGCACACAGTGATGAGCAGCGGACGACGTCGGTAGGCAGCGGGCAGATGCTCGGTCACTTCCCTGTACACCCTCTTGACAGTCGCTGTGGTGAATGGCTGTCCGAGGAAAGGTTCGTTGAACTGCAGCTCCAGCGTGTCGCTGTCGTGAAACACGATGTTTTCCACACGATAGCGCTCCTTGTTGGAGTAGTTGGGGTTGACGTAGTTGGAAAGGTAATTGGAAAGAGACTGCTGTATGGCCTTTTCCTGTGAGAAGGCCGCTTGGGAAATGAGCAGTAAAAGCAGCAGAAGTCTCATCATATGGCAAACTGTTCAGGTTTCTTGCCCTTGAAGTTTTTGAAATATGCCTTTATCTCCAACATGTCTTTTTCGATGTCTCCCGTGGGAATGACGGTCTTGGTGCATTGTATGAGTTTTCTCTCGAAATCCACTCCGTAGAGCAGGATTGGCAGGTGTGCACCCAGAGCGATGTAGTAGAATCCCGTTCTCCATTTCTTTGTGGCCCGCCGTGTGCCTTCGGGTGTGATGCACAGGCGGAACTCCTTCAGATCCAGTGCCTCGCGTATGATGCGCTCAGTGGAGTTCATGTGCTTCGACTGCTTCACGGGGATGCCTCCCAAATGGCGCATCAGTATGCCCATCGGCCAAAAGAACCACGAACTCTTCATCATGAAATTGATGCGTATGCCCAACGAGTGCGCGAAGAGCTGACCTATGATGAAATCCCAGTTGGAGGTGTGTGGAGCCACAGCGATGATGTATTTGTCCGGGTGTGGCTCTGTGACGTTGATTGTCCATCCGCACCAGTCCACCAGTATTTTCTTGGAGAGCTTTTGAAACATACGCGTTCAATTTTGCGACAAAGTTAAGCAAATTTTTCGAGATAGCCAATTTAAAAGTTAAAATTCTCAAATAAAATGAAAAAATAAAAAAGAAAAACTCAAAATGACATCGCTTGCCCTCATTCGGAGCAGACAACTTGTTTTTTTTCAACCCTCATTCATCCGTCTTCCGACATGCTTTTTACAGACATTCATCTGCCATCAGTCTTCCTCCGAGGTGCCTCCGGTCGGACTACGAGCAGACTACGAACAGACTACGAGCAGTTAACGAGTTTTCTCGTACACCACTCGTTAACTGCTCGTATACCACTCGTACACTACTCGTTAACTGAGTGGACTCAGGTAAGACTCTGAGTGGATTCCGGGAATATTGTGTTTGGACAGTTTTAAATCATATTTTTATAGAAAAACAGGAGGATGACAGGCCTTCTGAGTAATGCGGATGTCCGATTTTTTGTGTCGAAGAGAAAAAAATGAAAAAAATCTTTGGTAAAACGCAGGCTATGTGAAGATTTTATTGTACCTTTGCGAGCGTATTTGAATGTCGATTAAGTTCAGCGATTTAAACTTGTAAACTAAAAGGGACAAGCTACAATGAAGGAAGAAACTTATCGAAGAGCTGAATTGCTCAGAAAGGGTATTGAGGATGCAAAGCAAAGAAAAGAAGCTCTTCAAATGGCCTGTCGCACAGATTATGACAGGGAAAAGACAGCATCCAGTTTCGCCATTGAAATACTGAGAATGCCAAAAGGCTTTTGTGTTCTGAAAGAAATAACCGAGGAACTCACAAAACGATACGATAAGAGAATACTAGAACTGGAACAGCAGTTTGAAAAACTATAACAGTTGACCTTATATAATATTAAGGTAATCGATATGACCGGATAGGCAATCATAACAGCGTGAAAGTGTTGCAAGAAGGGTTCCGAGGAGCCCCACACCGCCCCTTGAGAGAGGGGTGTGATGTGTGTTCTATGACTTATTGTTACACTAAAAATCATGTTGTTATGAGAAAAAGATTTCAACAACGCGTGTGCTCCTGCTCTCCTGAAAAGGGTGTAGAGTATCTGGAGACAAGAATGCTCAACAGTTTCGTTAATCACGGTGTGCATTCCATCCGTTGCGCTGCCAGTTGTGCACACAAATTCCACAGAGGAATGCTGCTGGGCGAACTCTGTGCCGAGACACATCATCTGCTGTGGGCCGCAAAAGTGTGGAAGCTGACGATGCGCGAAATCAAGAACAAAGACTGGGACGACTACATCTGCCAGAGTTTCAACACGAAATACGTCTCGTTCAGTGATGTCATATCGGAAGGCAATTGTGAAATACTCGGGCAGCGCATCGACGAGGCGGATAGGAAACTGGGACTGTCGAAACCAGGAAACGGCAGCTGGGAAAGCCGGGCATCGTACGACGACATGCGCCTTTGGAAATTCGACTACAGCCTCGTAGAGCTCGAGGAAGAGGAGCGCGAAGCAGTCGGCGAGTACCGCTCAAAGTGTGAGACGGAGCAGGTTTTCATCGAAGGGATGAACGAGAATGTGTTGCAACCCCTGAATGCCTTCGAATATTGGAGGGGGTGAAGAAAAAAAGAAAGCCTTGGGAGAACCAAGGCTTTTTTTGTGGAGAATATCGGGCTCGAACCGATGACCTCTTGCATGCCATGCAAGCGCTCTAGCCAGCTGAGCTAATCCCCCGAATGCTGTGCAAAGGTACGACAATTCTGTAAATAGACAAAATAAAACAGAAGAAAATTTGGCTACGAAGAGAAAAAAGTCTATCTTTGCCGCGAAATAATATATAAAATAAGGATATCATGAAGAAAATTACCCTATTTCTACTTTTTGCGTTTGTCAGTTTCGCTGCATGGGCGGAGAAGGTGTCGCAGGCAGAAGCCCTGAAGGCCGCAATGCCCTATATGAATAATGTGCAAGCCGCAGCATCACAGCGACAGGCACGTGCAGGAAGTGTGGATCAGCCTGTATATATCTTCTCGCGCGGAGCCGGTGAGGGATTCGTCATCGTGTCGGGCGACAACAGCTTGCCGCTGGTGCTCGGTGTGGCCGACTCAGGCGACTGGGTGGAGGAGGAGATGCCCCCTCTGCTACTGCAATGGGTGAAGATGTACGAGCACTATGTGGACAGCGTGCAGGCCAACGGCGGAGCTCCGGCGAGAGCGGCACGTGCATCGGTATATCCCAAGAGCATATCCCCGCTGCTCACATCGCACTGGCATCAGAGTGCTCCTTACAACAACCGTTGTCCCCAGAGGGCTGACGGCGGCGGCAGGGCTGTGACGGGATGTGTGGCAACTGCAGCTGCACAGATAGCATACTATTGGAGAAATGAAGGTGTGAATGCCGAGACACGCAGCAATACGAAATACGGTTACTGGAGTCCAGACGCTCCAGTGACAAAGGACTGCGTGATACCCAAAGGTACCAAATACATGTGGGAACTCATGCGCGACAACGGAGGCAGCACCAGTGCCGAGAGAGATGCTGTGGCTGTGTTGTGTGCAGTAATGGGTTTTGATGCCGAACTGGCCTATGGTGCCAGCACGGGCGGATTTATCTGGAACGAGATAGACGTGTTCAGGAACCAGATTGGCCTCAACGGCGGTACGCATGTGTGGAAGAGCGATGTGGGCCAGACGGCTTTCGAGACCCTCTGCGCCAACGATCTGGCAATGAAGCATCCTATCCTCTACGCCGGATACAACGAAGACTCGTCAGCAGGTCACGCCATCGTGATGGACGGATACCGCACATCGGACAACAGTTTCCACTTTAACTTCGGCTGGGGCGGGCAAGGTGACGGATACTACCAGCTGATAGACGGCAGCGTGGGAGGCTACGGTTACGGAGAAAGTGTTGTTTACAACATATATTCCCCCAACATCAACCGTACCTTCGAAGTGACGCCCGAAGAGGAACTGTTCCAGGCTGTGCCCAACAACGTGAATGTGAAAGTGGCGAACGGCAGTTCGATGGAACTGAACGGGGTATATCTCTTTGCACACACAAAGACGTCGCTGCCCGATTATATTACGCTGGACGATGCCATAGCGTCGTATCCCGGAGTGCTGAAAGCCGGCGATTCGTGGGAGGTGGATGCCGTATATGAGACCCCCAACTCCTATTTGGCAGGCGTGTATTTCATCATCACGGACGAAAATCTGAGCATACTCTACACAACGCCTTCTGCATATAAGGTGAAGAGTTCGAGTGCAAACATGAAGCTGATGCATATGAACGTAGACAGCGAAGTGTTTGACGAGAGGGAATTCATGTACGAGGGAGAACTTGTGACCCGCCCCGTATATCACGTTGAGAGCAATACGTCCGTGACAGTTTCCGCAGAACTGAACAACGCCGGCAAACAACGTGTTTCATCCGTGAAGTGCAGGCCTCTTGTGACGTCCATCATCTATAAAGTGGAGAGCGACGGCAGTGTGACTAAGGTGAAGGATATGATGTCCGGCGACGAGGTTTTCCTCAAGGACGAGACAAAGACAATTGATTTCGCTTTCGGCGGTCTGCAGAGGAATGTGCTCTACAAGGCATCGCTGGATCCCAAGGTGGGCAACGGTGTCTCAACGTCGACATTCAACCTGCAGTATGATGCGGAGGCTTCCGACACAGTGGTGTTCTTCACGCTGGCAAGCAGTGCGATGGATATAGAGAGAGAGGGTAATCACGTGAGAATAAGCGGCGAGGGCTATACTTCCCGCGACTATGCCCAGGTGATGGCTGATGTGACTGTGACGAGCTACGACTTGAGAAACTACACTGACGTGCTGCCCGCCTACGCGCCGATGCCGACCAACCCCAACGCCATCATCTACCGCAATGCTGAGGCCGGAGTGACGGGCAGGAACATCGTGGTGGACGGTGTGTGCGAGGAACTCGAACTGGTGGGCGGATACAGCTACGATCCCGTGGAGTCGTTCACGGCAAAGAAGGTTGAGGTGAAGACCGGAGTGGTATGCCCGTCCAACTCTTACTACTGGAACAGCATCGTGCTGCCTTTCACGACGGATACACCTGCCGGCATACTGGCGCGCCGTCTCGTGGACGCTACGGCAAAGACGGAGTCGCACAGCGATAAACTGCTGGCCGGCACGCCGTATGTGTATCTGACCACTCACGACAGAGGCATCACAGCTACCAACGTGGAGGTGAAGTCGCTGGCCGACATGCCTGCAAGCACGGGCGACGCATCGTTCGTGGCTCAGTTTGTATGCATGCAGGCTACTGGTGCGGAATACGTTTCTACGGGTAAGGAATTTGCGAAGGCTGACGTGGGCGAGAAGATAGGCGGTCTGTCGGCATACAAGACCAATGCCATCTCGCTGACGAATATGAGCACGGTGGTACGTCTGGATGCAAGGATGCACGCTCTGGTGACAAGTATCATGGCGGCAAGGGATACGCTGGAGAAGTACACCAATGACGAGATACCTGTGCAGCACCGCATTTCCTCCAAGGAAGAAGCCGTAGCAGCCTACAAGGCAGCTATTGCAGATGCCGAAATGGGACTCACTCTGCTGCCTGAGACATATGATGAGGTGGGCGAACTGTTAAACAATATGACGGCTGCTACGAAGGCGTTTGTGGAAAACGAGGACGTGACAGCGATATCCTTCATCAAGGCAGAAGGCGGAAAGCAAACGGAAGCGGAAGACGGTGTGATATATGATCTCAACGGACGTCGTCTGAATGCTGTGCCGCAGAAGGGTATGTATATCATCGGAGGTAAGGTTTACGTGAAATGAGAAAAACTGGTATTACGATAAAAGGAGCGATAATAGCTGCAGCGCTGAGCGTTGCAGCTATGCCTGTAAAAGCACAATTTGAGGAGGAGGAAACCGAGGGCGTGAGGCTGGTAGAGAGGTATGGTTGTATGCTTACTGCCGATGAATCCGGGGAAGGCGGACAGCATCGCACGTCACCTGAGCAGGATGCCTCAACGATAAACTCCATCGGAAAACCGAAGATACCAGTCATTCTGGCGCAGTTTGAGGACGTGAAGGACAGTCTTTCGTACGGCACAGAGGATTACGGCAAGTGGAAGGAGACGATGGAGAAGTTCTTCAACGGCAATGAGGACGGCACACCATACGTGATAAACGGATTCTACGTGGCATCCATAAAGGACTATTTTGCACAGCAGAGCGACGGACTCTTCGTGCCGCAGTTCGTGCTGCTGGATCCTGTGACCCTCACCAACGCACGTGAGTACTATAGGACCAGGCGCTCTTCGGCGTTCTCGCCTGAAGTGCTGAAACTGATGGCCGAACAGATAGAAGATGCCTCGGAGTTTGACAATAACGGGGACGGTCGTGTGGATGTGGCCATGGTGGTGTTTGCCGGTTCATCGAGCAATTTTTCCCATGTGAGCACAGCGCTCTGGGCATGGGAGTCGACAACGGATATCACGGTGACACGCTCCGATTCAAGGAAGGTGACGTTTGCCAGTTCGGTGAACATCCCCAATCAGCTCTATGAGGATGGTAAAGCGCACGCCTATGAAAAACCGACCATCGGAGTGCCTGTGCATGAATTCTGTCATGCTTTGGGACTGCCGGATTTCTATGATACTTCTGATTCGCCGACGTGTCCGGGAATGGACGTATGGAGTCTGATGGATTACGGAGAAAATATAAATTCAGGATATACCCCCACAAACCTCAACGCTGTGGAGCGCGACTATATGGGATGGAGGAGTCTGGTGACTCTCGATCCGGAACAGCCGCAGACGCTTCATCTGAAGGCTCTGGGAGAAGGAGGCGTGGGATACAGGTTGCAGAATCCCAATGACTCCAAGGAATACTACGTGCTGGAGTGTCGCAATACCAACGCCAAGGATTGCGACTACTATTTCCTGAATTCTCCCAGTTGGCTGAACAACCATATGGGGCTCATCGCGTATCATGTAACGAGAGACAATACCTGGGGCAACAACAGGGTGAACAGGGATATGACCAAACAAAGGATGACCATAGCGCCCGCCAACAATACTTTAAACTTTATCAATAAAGTAGTGATAGAACAGGGGTGGGCGGAATACAGAAGGCAGGTGAGGGGACACATGTATCCCGGCACGTCGGAGAATACGTCCCTTACGGACAATACTGTGCCTGCATCGGTGGTATATACCGGTGACGTCCTCGGACAACCCATTTACGACATCTTTATGGATGATGAGAATCATGTGCATCTGAAGTATATGCCGAGAGGCATACTGGAGCCACCTACGGTGTTCGACTCATCGGCAGGAAATCATCAGGTGACGCTTTCATGGCAAGCTCCCGAGAACGCCAGTTGCTACACTTTGACATATCGTGTGGAAGAAGATGCGGAGATAACTGTTGACAGCCTGAAGAATACTGCATACGTGATAGACGGCCTGCAGTCTGGCACTCGTGTTACGTATCGTGTAGTATCGATGGATGATGAGTGGCGCAACAGTGAACCCTCTGAATGGAAGGAAATAGATACACCTACCGATGTGCAGATGCTGCACACCACGAAGAGCGAACAGATGGTGGACGTATATACTCTGTCTGGAGTGTTTGCCGGACAATGTGCCAGAAGTCAGGTACATCGCTATGTGAGGACAAAGGGAATAGTGGTGTTGCGTTACGGGGATGGTTCTACAGAGAAGATCTTTGTCCAGTAGGACTCTGTCTGTAATTGTGACGTTTCTTTTTCTGTCTCACGTTGTTGCGGCACAGGAGATGTTGCGGTGTCGTGGCAACCTTCCGCCCGTTTCACGTGAGGTTTCGCTGAATGCAGCAAGAGTGCTTGCCGATGCTCCCAGTGTGGAGAGAGAGAAAATTCATGGACTGGTGCTCCTTATAGAATTTCAGGATGTTGCGTTTTCTTTTACCAATGTACAGCAATACTACGATGCGTTCTTCAACGAAGAAGGTTTTTCTGTGGATGGCAACATGGGGAGTGTACGAGACTACTACAGAAATCAAAGTCAGGAGCGCTTCAATATAGATTTTGATGTTTGCGGTCCTATACGTCTTTCACGCTCATATGCCTACTACGGACAGAATGCATCCGACGGTATGGATCTTCATCCTGCCGAAATGATGCAGGAGGCTTTGGATACTCTCTACAAGTGGAATCCGGAATGGGATTTCTCCCGTTACGACTGGAATGGAGACGGCGGAGCGAATATGTTGTATGCTGTGTATGCGGGCAGGGGAGAAAACTATGTCGTCACACAGCCGACTCTGATGTGGCCCCACATGTTCACGTTCACCCAGCAGAAGGAAATATACAATGACGGTGTGGGTAAAAAAAATGTGGGTGGTATATGGTTTGATATGTACGCCTGCTCGTGTGAACTGAGGGAGCGTACAGGCAATGTGATTGACGGCGTGGGTGTGGCTTGCCACGAATTCCTCCACGGGTTGGGTATACCGGATACATACAACAGTTATCCCGGAAACGGAATGGGTGACTATGACCTGATGGCAAAAGGCAACTATCTCAACAGCTGCCGGACGCCGTGCTCTTTGGCCGGTTTCCACAAGATGCTGCTGGGATGGGTGGATGCCGAGGAGATTTCTTCTGAATGTGCGGTGATAGCGATGGCTCCTGTGACGGAAACGGGGGAGATGTACGTCCTTTACAACGAGGAAGAGAGAAAGGAATGCTATGTCATCGAGAACAGACAGAAGCAGTCGTGGGATACCTATATTCCAAAATCCGGCCTTACGGTGACGCACGTGGATTATGACGAAGATGTGTGGAAAAAGCTATATATCAACGGAAACATAAACCATCAGCGTATGGCCTTGACTGACGAGTCGCTATGGACAGGACTCCCGCTCTTCAACGGGGATGCAGACACGCTGTCGTTGTGTGTTGTGGATGTTAATGAGTTGGGGCTGTATGTGTCTTTCAAAGTGAAGAATCGCACCACGGACATAGAAACCGTGAGAGAAAGTGATAAGGAAACCGCAGAGGGAGCGCGCTACGATCTTACGGGACGAAAAATCCCCTCAGACTTTCGTCCAAGGGGATTGTATATAGAGGGAGGTAAACTCCGATTACCAGGCAAATAGAGGATACTCGGCCATGATGGCATTCACCTCGCTGCGCACCTGAGCGATATTCTGCTCGTTTTCGGGCTCGTCCAGCACGCGCTCGATAAAGGCTGCAATCTTCACCATCAGGTCTTCTTTCGCACCGCGTGTGGTGATAGCGGGAGTGCCCAAACGTATACCGCTTGTCTGGAATGCGCTGCGTGAGTCGAAAGGAACCATGTTCTTGTTGGCTGTGATGTCGGCAGCGACAAGAGCCTTCTCTGCCACCTTACCTGTGAGCTCAGGATATTTTGAACGCAGATCAACGAGCATGGAGTGGTTGTCTGTACCGCCGGATACGATGTTGAAACCGCGTTTGATGAGTTCGTCTGCCAAGCAGGCAGCATTCTTCTTCACCTGAAGAGCGTACTCCTTCCATTCGGGTTTGAGACACTCTCCGAAAGCAACAGCTTTTGCTGCAATGACGTGCTCCAGAGGACCGCCCTGAATGCCGGGGAAGACAGCGCTGTTGAGCAGTGCGGACATCATCTTGATTTCACCCTTTGGAGTTTTCTTGCCCCAGGGATTCTCAAAGTCCTTACCCATGAGGATAATACCGCCGCGTGGACCGCGCAGGGTTTTGTGAGTGGTGGATGTCACGATGTGGGCATACTTTACAGGGTTGTCGAGCAGACCTGCAGCGATAAGTCCTGCGGGGTGTGCCATATCAATCATGAGGATAGCACCCACGGCATCTGCAATCTGACGCATACGCTTGTAATCCCATTCGCGGCTGTAAGCCGAACCGCCTCCGATAATCAGTTTGGGCTTGTGCTCCATAGCCAGGCGCTCCATCTCGTCGTAGTCCACACGGCCGGTCTCCTTGTTGAGGTTGTAGCCGATAGGATTGTAGATGAGACCGGATGTGTTCACGGCCGAACCGTGTGAGAGGTGCCCTCCGTGATCAAGGTTGAGGCCCATAAATGTGTCGCCGGGATTGAGGCAGGCCAGGAATACTGCTGCGTTGGCCTGCGCACCGGAATGGGGCTGCACGTTGGCATATTCTGCGTCGAAGATTTTGCAGATGCGCTCTATAGCGAGGCTCTCCACTTCGTCCACCACCTGGCAGCCTCCGTAGTAACGCTTGCCGGGATATCCTTCGGCATATTTGTTTGTAAGGCAGGAACCCATAGCCTGCATCACTTCGTCGCTGACAAAGTTCTCGGAGGCAATCAGTTCGATGCCGCGGAGCTGACGCTCATTTTCCTTTTTGATAAGGTCAAATACAATAGAATCTCTTTCCATAAATTTTTTATATGATGTTTATTGTTGTTCCACTATTTTCACTTCTGCAAGCGGCAGTTCCTTGTTGCAGTAGCAGCATTGCAGGACACCCAGTTCGCGGTTCGATACACGAAAGCGCGTCTTCATCGGTTCGTTGTTTGTGATGCATTTGGAATTGGGGCAGTGTACGATACCCTCCAGAAGGTCGGGCATCACCACCTTTCTCTTTTCCACCACGTCGTAGTCGCGAATCAGACAGAGTGTCACGTTTGGAGCCACGACAGAAAGTTGATTGAGTTCCTCGTCGGTGAAGAATTTGTCAGCCACCTTGATGATACTCTTATGATGCTGGTCGGTGGAATTGCTCTTGAGGTTGAATCCCACGGTGACTGCTGTCTTCATTCTCTCCAGATGCAGCAGGTTGACTACATCGAACAGCTTGGAACTCGGGATGTGGTCTATCACCGTTCCGTTTTCAATAGCAGCGACAAGTAGTTCTTTTCTTTTCATTTGAAACAGTTGTTATGCTTGCATCAGTTCTTTAATATATCTTCCAGAGTGATTCCCAGAACATCGCAGATGAGAGCCTCTCTTGCGTAGAGTCCGTTGCGTGCCTGCTGGAAATAGTATGCATACGGTGTGTCGTCGATGCTGTATTCTATTTCGTTCACACGGGGGAGTGGGTGCAGTATCTTCATATTGCTGCGTGCCTTTGACAGCATGTCGAGCTTCAGCAGATAGCGGTCCTTCACCTTTTCGTATTCGTCGAGGTCGGCGAAGCGCTCTTTCTGCACGCGCGTCATATATAAGATATCAGCACCGCTTATTGTCTCTGCATCGAAATCCGTGTGCTCAACATAGCGTATGCCGTGCTCGTCGCAATATTTCTTATATACGGAGGGCATTGCCAATTCTTCGGGAGCGATGAAGTGGAAGGTGGGATTGAAGTGACGCATTGCCATCAGCAGCGAGTGTACCGTACGTCCGTATTTCAGGTCGCCCACAAGATAGATGTCGAGATTGTCCAGACGTCCCTGCGTCTGATATATGGTATAAAGATCCAGCATTGTCTGTGAGGGATGCTGGTTTGCTCCGTCGCCGGCATTTACGATGGGCACGGGAGCCACCTCGGAGGCATACTTTGCTGCTCCTTCCAGATAGTGACGCATGACGATGAGGTCAGCGTAGTTGGACACCATCATTATTGTATCCTTCAGCGTCTCGCCCTTCGTGCCGCTCGTCACTTTCGGGTCGGCAAATCCGATGACCCTTGCACCCAGCCTGTTGGCTGCTGTCTCGAAGGAGAGTCGTGTGCGGGTGGAGGGCTCAAAGAACAGCGTCGCTACCACTTTGCCTTCAAGAAGCCTTCTGTTGGGGTTCTTCTCAAAGGCCGAAGCCATTTGAATGAGATATTCGATTTTTTCGCGTGAATGATTGGCGATAGTCACCAAACTTCTGTTCTCCATTGTTGTCTATACTCTTTATGCGAGCGCAAAGGTACGAAAAAGTTGAGAGTTGGACGTTTATGACACTCGCTTTTTTTTACTATTTCGATATTTTGTTGTAACTTTGCAAAAGTTAATGACCGTATATACTTTCTATGCGTAAGAAATTTATTGGCTTAGTGTGGACGCTGTTTGTCCTTTTCTGGCTCGCGCTGGGGTGGGCTTTTTATGCTATATGGGAGGGAGAAATAGGTTATATGCCAGACTTGCAACAGCTTGAGAATCCTGTGAATAAGTTTGCTTCCCAAATACTTTCTGCCGACGGTAAGCTTATCGGCACGTGGAGCTATTCGGAGGGCAACCGCATCTTTGTGTCTTACAAGGACCTGCCACCAGCTCTTGTGAATGCTTTGGTAGCCACCGAGGACGAGCGTTTCTTCGAGCATTCCGGTATCGACTTCAAGGCCCTTCTGCGTGCGGTTATCAAGCGTGGCATCTTCCATCAGAAGAGTGCCGGTGGTGGCAGCACTCTCACTCAGCAGTTGGCAAAGCAGCTATACAGCGCGAGAGCCCGCACCACTCAGGAGCGTCTCCTCCAGAAACCCATAGAGTGGGTGATAGCCTTGAAACTGGAGCGTTTCTATACTAAGGAGGAAATCATCTCCATGTATCTCAACTATTTCGACTTCCTCCACAATGCCGTGGGCATCAAGACGGCTGCCAAGACGTATTTCGGCAAGGAACCTAAGGATCTCGCAACAGAGGAGTGTGCTATGTTGGTAGGTATGTGCAAGAATCCCTCTCTTTTCAATCCCGTACGCTATCCGGAGCGTTGTCGCGACCGCCGCAATGTAGTGCTCGATCAAATGGTTAAGTCGGGATATCTCTCAAAAACGGAAAGTGACTCTATCCGGCAAATCGCACTCAAGTTGGATTTCCATCGTGTCGACCACAAACAGGGTAGCGGCACATACCTGCGCGAGTATCTCCGTCAGATGTTGACGGCAAAGCGTCCTTCCCGCAGCGATTACGCATCCTGGCAGGGACAGAAGTTCTACGAGGACTCTCTTGCATGGGAGACGAATCCCCTTTACGGCTGGTGCAACAAGAATACCAACAGTGAGGGCCGTCACTACAACATATACACCGACGGACTGAAAATATATACCACTATAGACTCGCGCATGCAGGCATACGCGGAGGAGGCTGTGCAGACACACGTTGTGGGCGCGCTTCAGCCTATTTTCTCCGCAGAGCAGCAGAGACTGCGCAACCGTCCCTACGCCAATGACGTGCCCGACGACCAGGCGAGACGCGACCTTGACAGGGCCGTGCACCAGAGCGAACGATGGGCCACGATGAAACGAGCCGGACATAGCGAGGCCGACATCGAAGCCAGTTTCTACCGGCCTGTAGAGATGGCGGTATACACTCCTCATGGCGAGGTGGACACCGTTATGTCGCCTATCGACTCTCTGAAATACTACAAGAGTTTCCTCCGCACGGGATTCGTCTGCATGGATACGAGGACGGGTCATGTCAAGGCTTATGTAGGTGGCACGGACTATGCTCATTTTCAGTATGATATGGCAGGGCAGGGGCGTCGTCAAGTGGGTTCTACCATCAAACCGTATCTCTACTCTCTGGCGATGGAAAACGGTTTCTCTCCGTGCGATATGGCTCCCAATGTGCAGCATACGTATCACGTGGGCGACAAGGACTGGTCGCCGCGCAATTCCTCAAAGGCCCGTGTCGGTGAGATGGTGACCCTGAAATGGGGCCTCGCTACGTCCAACAACTGGATTTCGGCATGGCTTCTCAATCAGATGTCTCCCTCGGCTTTTGTGCGTCTTATTCATGAGTTCGGTGTGCTCAACAGGGACATCGTGCCTTCCTTGAGCCTCTGTCTCGGTCCCTGTGATATATCCGTGCTTGAGATGGTAGGAGCCTACACCACGTTCCCCAACCGAGGCGTGCGTCGTTTGCCTGCTTTTGTTACCCGCATCGAGGACGGCAGCGGCAACGTAGTGGGTGAGTTTCCGACCCGGGTTCACGAAGTAATAAGTGAGGAAGCCGCTCTCAAGATGATTATTCTCATGCGCGGCGTTATGGACGGCGGTACCGGCGGTCGCATGCGTTTCCGCTACGGTATCAGGGCTCCGATGGCCGGCAAGACCGGTACCACCAACGACAACTCCGACGGATGGTTCGTCGGCTACACTCCCTCTTTGAGCTTCGGTGCGTGGGTGGGCGGCGACGAGCGCGACGTGCACTTTGCCTCGATGACAAACGGCCAGGGTGCCTCTGCAGCTCTTCCCGTAGTGGCTCTCTTCCTCCAGAAGGTGTATGCCGATCCCACTTTGCATTATTCCGAGGAGGAGCAGTTTGATGTTCCCGCGGGCTTCGACCCTTGTATGTCCGTATATGAGGAGGACAGGGGCGACGGCGAGGCCGTATCAGATTAAACACATATCAGATGAAGACAATAGGTATAATTCCCGCTCGCTACGCCAGTACGAGATTTCCCGCAAAGCCCCTTGCTATTCTTGGGGGCAAGACGGTCATTCAGAGAGTTTACGAACAGGTGTCAGGTGTGCTCGACGAGGCCCTTGTGGCCACTGACGACGAGCGTATCTTCCGTGCGGTGGAGAGCTTCGGAGGCAAGGTGTGCATGACGTCCACGTCGCATCGCAGTGGCACGGACAGAATACGTGAAGCATACGAGAATCTGGGCGAGCACTATGATGTTGTTGTCAACATCCAGGGCGACGAACCCTTCATACAGCCTTCACAGATTCAAACGGTGGTGTCGTGCTTTCGGGACTCTGCCACGCAGATAGCTACTCTCGTGAAGCCTTTCACGGAGACCGACGGATGGGAGGCTCTGGCTAATCCTAATTCTCCCAAGGTGGTGGTTGACAGTAATATGCGTGCTCTCTATTTCTCGCGTAGCGTGATACCTTATCTGCGTGGTGTGGAACAGTCGCAGTGGCTTTCCCGTCACATCTTCTACAAGCACATTGGCCTGTATGCCTATCGCAGCGACACCCTGATGGAAATCACCCGTCTCGAGCAGTCGTCTCTGGAGCTTGCCGAGTCGTTGGAACAGTTGCGCTGGCTGCAGAACGGATATGTCATAAAAGTGGGCATTTCCGACATCGAAACCATCGGTATAGACACGCCGGAAGACCTTCTTCGTGCGGAAGAATTCCTAAAAAGGATTAAAAAGTAACACATTTTGCACTTATTTGAAAAAAATGTTGTAACTTTGCGCGCAGAAATCGATTTATAAATGACAGATAGTCAGAAGCGATATATATCATCTTTGCGTGGCATCTTAGTTGCATTGTGTGTTGTGGTATGTGCTGTAGTTCAGGCTCAGCAGATATCTATCGGTACATATACATTTCCCGACAAGAGCGAATATCAGGGTGAGATTTTCCGTGGCAAACCTTACGGACGCGGCACCACGACATTCCCTAACGGCGACCGCTACACCGGAGAATATGTAAAAGGCAAGCGTCAGGGCAGGGGAGTGTACCAGTTTGCCGACGGGGAGAGATACGACGGAGAATGGTTTCAGGATCAGCAGCATGGTCAGGGAACCTTTTATTTCAAGAATAACAACCGTTATGAGGGTCTCTGGTTCCGCGACTATCAGCAGGGCCAGGGCACTATGTATTATCACAACGGTGACAAGTACATAGGTCAGTGGGCGGCCGACAAGCGCGAAGGCAACGGCACCTACTACTATGCCAACGGAGCCCAGTACAAGGGTGCCTGGCACGACGACAAGCGTTCGGGCAAGGGTATCTTCGACTGGGGCGACGGCAATCGCTACGAGGGCATGTGGAAGGACGGTGAGAAGTCCGGCAAGGGCGTCTTCAAGTATGCTTCCGGTGACATCTATTCCGGTGACTGGCTGCACGACAAGCAGCAGGGCCGAGGCATCTACACCTTTGCCGACGGTGACCGCTACGAGGGTGCCTATATGGCCGGTATGCGTTCCGGCGAGGGTATCTATGTGTTCCACAACGGCGACAAGTACGTAGGCCACTTCATCAACGGCCGCCAGGATGGCCGCGGTGTATTCACCTGGAAGAACGGTGCTTCCTACACCGGCGAGTGGAGAGCCGACCTGCGCCACGGCCAGGGCAAGTACGTTTGGGCCAACGGTGATATCTATGAGGGTACGTGGAAGAACGGACTCATGGACGGTGAGGGTATGCTCCGTCAGGTGGACGGAACGAAATACAAGGGCGGCTACAAAGAAGGCCTCAAAGAGGGCAACGGCGTGCTCATCGACAAGGACGGAAAGCGCTTTGAAGGCACTTTCCACAAGGACAGGTATCAAAACGAATAAACAATATATATCGCAAAATCATGGCAACAACAACAAAGGCTACTGCCAAGACTTCTACGAAGAAGGCTTCTACAAAGAAAGCCACCACCAAGAAGAAAGTAACAAAGAAGGAACTGGCAGCTGCAGCAAAGGCCAAGGCCCAGGAGCCGCAGATCCTGAAAATTCTGCGTAACGATGCCTATTTGAGAGATTTCAGCGACGCCATAAACGGACGCCACCAGGCAGCTCTTGACAAAATTGACGACCTGACCCAGCACGGCAAGCAGACGCTTTCCGAATTCGCTTCCGGTTATCTCTATTTCGGTCTTCATCGCACAGAAAAGGGATGGGTCATCCGTGAGTGGGCTCCCACGGCAACGGAGATCTATCTTGTCGGCGATTTCAACGACTGGAAGGAGAATGAGAAGTACGCTTTCAAGCGCGTGCGCGGCACCGACAACTGGGAACTGAAACTCGGTCCCCGCGGTCTCAAGCACGGCGACCTCTACAAGCTTTCTGTTCACTGGGACGGCGGTCAGGGTGAGCGCATCCCCGCATGGTGCCGTCGTGTGGTGCAGGACGATACCACAAAGATTTTCTCCGCACAGGTGTGGGCTCCCAAGAACGAATACGAGTGGAAAGTGCTCAAGTTCAAGCCCAACACATCACCTCTGCTCATCTACGAGTGCCACATCGGCATGGGTCAGGATGCAGAGAAGGTGGGCACCTATGAGGAGTTCCGCCAGAACGTGCTTCCCCGCATTGTCAAGGACGGCTACAACTGCATCCAGATTATGGCCATTCAGGAGCATCCCTACTACGGCAGTTTCGGCTACCATGTTAGCAGTTTCTTTGCTCCCTCCAGCCGTTTCGGCACCCCCGAGGAGCTCAAGGCCCTCATTGACGAGGCTCACTCTCAAGGCATTGCTGTGATTATGGATATCGTTCACTCTCATGCTGTTAAGAACGAGAACGAAGGTCTTGGCAATATGTGCGGCGACCCCTGCCAGTATTTCTATCAGGGCGACCGCCGTGAGCATCCCGCATGGGATTCTCTCTGTTTCGACTATGGTAAGAATCAGGTGCTCCATTTCCTCCTCTCCAACTGTAAGTACTGGCTTGACGAGTTCCACTTCGACGGTTTCCGTTTCGACGGTGTCACCTCGATGCTCTACTACAGCCACGGTCTCGGCGAGGCTTTCATGAGTTACGGCGACTACTACAACGGTCACGAGGATGACAATGCCATCACTTATCTCACTCTTGCCAACTGCCTCATTCACGAGGTGAACAAGAATGCCATAACCATTGCCGAGGAGGTATCCGGCATGCCCGGTCTTGCTGCTCCCTTCGAGGACGGCGGCTACGGTTTCAACTACCGCATGGCGATGAACATCCCCGACTACTGGATTAAGGTTATCAAGGAGCTCCGCGACGAGGACTGGAAGCCCTCCAGCCTTCTGTGGGAGACCACCAACCGTCGTGCCGACGAGAAGACCATTTCCTACTGTGAGAGTCACGACCAGGCTCTCGTGGGCGACAAGACCATCATCTTCCGTCTCATCGACTCCGATATGTACTGGCACTTCAAGAAGGGCGACGAGACCGGCACTGTAGAGCGCGGTATTGCCCTCCACAAGATGATACGCCTGCTCACAGCCTCCACCATCAACGGCGGCTACCTCAACTTCATGGGCAACGAGTTCGGACATCCCGAATGGATAGACTTCCCCCGTGAGGGCAACGGCTGGAGCTACAAGTACGCACGTCGCCAGTGGAACCTCGTGGACAACAAGGACCTCTGCTTCCACTTCCTGGGCGACTTCGACCGTCAGATGATCAAGGTGATTAAGAGCCAGCGCAACATCCAGGCTCAGCCCGTCACCGAGATTTGGCACAACGACGGCGACCAGGTGTTTGCCTACCAGCGCGGCGACCTCCTGTTCTTCTTCAACTTCTCTCCCTACAAGTCATTCACCGACTACGGTTTCATGGTCAAGCAGGGAGCTTACGACTATGTCCTCAACACCGATGCCCAGGCATTCGGCGGCAAGGGTTTCAACGACGACTCCATCCGTCATTTCACCATCTTCGACAGCATGCTCTCTCGTGATGGCAAGGGATGGCTTAAACTCTATCTTCCGGCTCGCAGTGCCTGTGTGCTGCGCCGCGTCAAGGAATGAAGGAGCGTCGCTACCGTCATAGAGCGTTCACGAGAACCGCACGCGTCATAAACGGCGCATGCGGTTTCCTGTTTGTTGCCTTCGCTTTGCATTTTCTCATTGTGAAGCAGGGCGACGTGCTGATGCTGTCCTACGGTATGTACAACCATTCCGACACACCGTTCGACCTTCTGAGGGCCGCCGTCATCTCCACAGTGTGCCTCGTGATTCCGGCTCAGCTGCTCTATTACTTCGTCACTCTTCCGCTCTCGGTGAAGGCTCTTGTGTGGGCACCCTCGTTTCTTTCTCTTGGGCTGCTCACGTCGCTCATCCTGCAGGAGGGCTTCTTCTCCCTGCGCATGCTGGGGGCTGTGCTGTTTATCGGCATACTTGTCTTCCTGTTCTTCTTCTTCAGGTCGCGTCCCGACTTCCACCGTCATTCGCGTCCGAGGCTCATGTCGCTTTTAGTCAGCAATATGGTTTTGGTGTTTGTTTCTATCGTTGCGTGCTGGACACTCAGCAACACCAGCATCCTTCTCCACGAGAGCCTCGACACAGGCCGTATGGTGCGTGAGGGCCGTATGGACGAAGTTATGTCTTCACCCGAGCGCATGTGCTGTCTCACACAATGTCTCCTGCGCAGCGATGACATGGTGGGCAATGCCCTCAAGGTGCCCTATCATCTGGGCCGCTGGCTCGGTTACGCTCCGCGCGACTGGTCGGTGCCCATGTCCCGTTTCATCCGTGCTGCCATTGCCGAGGAGGAGCGTCGCGACACAATTGACTACGATCCCAGCGAGCGCCTCTATCGCCTGCGTGCATTCGAGGCCGCACTCCAACCGTCATACATCAATAATAACACTAAATAAAAAGATGCCCCAGATTTCCGTTCGTGGCAACGAGATGCCCGAATCTCCTATCCGTAAACTGGCTCCTCTGGCTTTCGCTGCCAAGGAGCGTGGTGTGAAAGTGTATCACCTGAATATCGGCCAGCCCGACCTTCCCACGCCCAAGGCGGCACTCGACGCTATACGTAATATCGACCGCACGATTCTTGAGTACAGCCCCTCGCAAGGCTATCTCTCTTACCGTAAGAAGCTGGTGGGCTACTACGAGAAATACAACATACATCTCTCTCCCGACGACATCATCATCACGTCGGGCGGTTCGGAGGCTGTGCTTTTCTCCTTCCTGGCGTGCCTCAATCCCGGCGATGAGATTATTGTGCCCGAACCTGCTTACGCCAACTACATGGCGTTCGCCATTTCTGCCGGTGCCGTGATACGCACCATCGCCACCACTATCGAGGAGGGTTTCTCGCTGCCCAAGGTGGAGAAATTCGAGGAACTCATCAACGAGCGCACGCGCGCGATTCTTATATGTAATCCCAACAATCCCACGGGCTATCTCTATACGCGCCGCGAGATGAACCAGATACGCGACCTCGTGAAGAAATACGACCTCTATCTCTTCTCCGACGAGGTCTACCGCGAATTCATCTACACGGGTTCGCCCTACATTTCGGCCTGCCATCTGGAGGGTATCGAGCAGAATGTGGTGCTCATCGACTCCGTGTCCAAGCGCTACAGCGAGTGCGGTATCCGCATCGGTGCCCTCATCACGAAAAACGAGGCTGTGCGCAAGGCCGTGATGAAGTTCTGCCAGGCACGCCTGTCTCCTCCATTGATAGGTCAGATAGCAGCAGAGGCTTCTCTCGACGAACCCGAGGAGTATTCCGCAGAGGTCTATGAGGAATATGTGGAGCGCCGTAAGTGTCTCATCGACGGGCTCAACCGCATCCCCGGTGTCTACAGTCCCATACCCATGGGTGCTTTCTACACCGTTGCCAAGCTGCCCGTGGACGATGCCGAGCGCTTCTGTGCCTGGTGTCTTTCCGATTTCCAGTACGAGGGTGAGACCGTCATGATGGCTCCTGCCGCCGGTTTCTACACCACGCCGGGTGCCGGCCGCAATCAGGTGCGTCTGGCCTATGTCCTCAAGAAGGAGGATCTCAACCGTGCTCTCTTCGTCCTGCGCAAGGCTCTTGAGGCTTATCCCGGCAGAGTAGAGGCATAATCTCTCTCTCATGGGCGCCACGTCATTCATCTCTTCGCGTCTGTTCCGCAGCTCTCGCACGGGTTCCCTTGCTGTGAGCATTGCCACGGCCGGTGTTGCCGCGGGTGTCTTCGTGATGCTCCTTTCGGTGAGCATCGTACTTGGATTTCAGGGTGAGATACGCGACAAGATGTCGTCCTTCTCGGGTCACATCCAGGTGCTTTCCCATGAGAGTCTCTACAGTCCTTTCTCGCGTCCCATTACCTTCAGCCGCGAGCAGGAGCGCTGGATGTCCTCGCAGCCGCATGTCACCTCCGTGCGCCATTTTGCCCTCAAGGAGGGTATGCTCAAGACCGACGACGTGTTTCGCGGCATTCTGCTCAAGGGCATCGACGGTGATTCCACGCTCAATCTCTCGCAGGGTCCTTCGCTGCGCATCTCGCGCTCCATGGCCCGCAGTCTCCGTGTGAAGCAGGGCGACCGCGTCTTCGCCTATTTCTTCGACGGTTCCCTCAAGGCCCGCCGCTTCACGGTGGTGGACATCTATGAGACGCATCTCAAGGAGTTCGATGAGAATGTGTGCTTCTGTCCTCTCTCTCTCGTGCAGCAGCTCAACGGCTGGCAGAGCGGTGAAGTGGGTGGGGTGGAGGTCACTCTTGATTCCTACGATGCCCTCGACGGTGTGGCGCGTCTTTTCCGCAAGCGCTTCAATCACGAGATGGATGCCTCGCAGCGTGCCTTTGTGTCGCTCTCTGTGCGCGAACTCTATCCTCAGATATTCTCCTGGCTGCAGCTCCTCGACGGCAATGTGTGGGCTATCCTTGTGCTGATGACTCTGGTGGCTGTCACCACTGTGGTGTGCGGTCTTCTCATCATCATTCTGGAGCATACCGGTCTCATCGGTCTTCTCAAGGCTATCGGCTGCTCCAATGCTCAGGTGCGTGGCATCTTCCTGCGGCTCTCGTCTCTCATTGTGCTGCGTGCTCTGTTGTGGGGCAATGCTCTGGCGGCGTTGCTTATTGCCCTTCAGAGGTTTACGGGTTTCATCCGTCTCGATGCCGAGGCCTACTATCTCTCCGAGGTGCCGATGTATGTCTCCTGGCCTCTGTTCCTGCTGGTCAATGTGTCGGTTTTTGTCATCACGGTGCTCTCGCTGCTTGTTCCCTCTGTTGTCATCAGCCACATCCGCCCCGCCCAGAGTATGAGGTTTGAGTGAAATGGGCCGCAAAATTTTGATGTCTACGATGTCTAGGATGTCTAAGTTACACTTAGGTTTGTCATAAGTTGTTATCTGCAGAGATGTCTGTGAAATTGCAATAATATGGGAAATAAGAAATAAGGCTGTCAACCGACAGCCTTATTTCTTGTTAATTACTCCACTTCCTGAAGGAAGATGGCATCAAGAGCCCAGGTGGCGGCATCGTTGGTGAAGAAATAACCGGCCGGCTTGGGATCTGTGCCCGTATTGTTCGTGTGGAAGAGCCAACCCGTGTCGCCGAAAGGATGGTGCTTGCTCATCTCGTCCTTCGCTACAGACAGCTTCTCACCGTTGCCCGTCTGCCAATAGGCATAGAGACCCAGGCGGGGGCAGGGGAAACTGTTGTGGGTGATGGTCTTCGCCTTGTAGCGATAGTTGGCGGCATGGTCGAGCCATGCTGCAGCCCACGCCTTGTCGTGGATGGAAAGCATCATCTCGTTCATGAACTCGAAACCGCCCATGATGGTGCACAGATGGTTGGTGTGCTGCACGGCGCTGTCGCCCTCCCATGAGAGGATTCCCGTGGCGGGGTCGTAGCCCAAAGCAAGAGGGCCGGAGAAGAGGCCGTGGGGCATGGATGCTATGCTGTGCATGCCGGTGAGTATCTTGTCGCGATAGTGCTTGTCGCCCGTGCGCTCCCATTCTGTGAACCAGTTGCCGGCATACGCCAGCCAGTCGGGACCGATGCGCAGACGTGCAGGAGCTGTGCAGGGATATTTTTCGCTGCGGGGCTGAGCCAGGCGCAGGGGGTCGAGAGTGTAGAGCAGCGTGTCGGCGTCGCGCACCTCGCGCATGATATCGCCAAGGCGCTCGTCGGCGGTGAGATAGTACATGAAACGGTTCCAGAAAGCCTGCGAGATGCGGGCCTCCTTGGCACCGCAACCCCAATGGAGCACATTGTGGCGCGTGCCCAGACCTGCGTGAGGACCGCGATGATAGCTGTCCACCTCGGAGCAATGGCGCGTCATACGAGTGGCAAGGCGCCACACATCGGCATCGCCCGTGCGCAGGAACTGATACCAGAGCATGGCGGGAGTGCCGAGTTCGGTGTTGTCCCAGGCATAGCCGCCCACGTCATAGCGCCATTCGCCGCGGCTGTTGTCGTAGGTGTGCATGAAGTCGCCGTAGTTGAAATAACCGTACCAGCCGTGCAGCTCCTGCTGACGCATGAAGAAATGCATGAGGGAGTCGAGCTGGCTGTCGCTCCCGCTGCCGCGTGCCAGCGACCAGATACCGAAAGCACGTCTGTCGTGGAGATATTCCGGCGTGGGAACATACTGTGCGTGAGAGAGCAGGGCGGGCTCTGAGGCAGGAGATGAGGAGAGCCACAGCGTGCTGGTGCGCGCCGTGCCCACGGGTGTGGACATGCCGGGCTGCACATCCTCGTAGGCGGCCTCCAGTCCGTGAGGTATGGTGTCGTAGTGGGCGAAGTTCATTGCCTCGGCCTCCGGGCTCCACAGGGCAACGCTGATGACGGCTGTGTCGCTGCGCGCACCGTCCACCTGCAATGTGGAGGGGTACGACTGCCAGAAGTCCTCCAGGGAGACGGACACGGTGGTGTGCCTGTCACCGACAGCCACCATGCCGGGAGCGCGGCGGCCCTCGATGGTGCCTATCCAGGGAGAGGAGGACGTGGCACGCTTGCGTATGCTGTAACCGTTGGGCGAGAGCTGCGAGAGCCGGAACCCGTCCCACGAAGCTATCTCTTCGAGGATGGCGCGGCTCTTCTCCGTAGCGGGATTGCCCAGGCTGTCGAGGGATATGATACGGCGGGCGATGAGAGGCTTCACTGCCATATCGCGCACTCCGCCGTCTTCTGCAAACCACACATGGCGCTCGTGCATCTTGTCCTGCAGAGGCACCTTCAGGCGCAGACTCATCTCATGAAGACCCTCCTTTGCCGTCTCCTCGCTGATGAACGAGGTGAAGACAACCTTCTCTTCGGAGCAGCCTGTCCATGAATATATCCTCATGGTGAAGTCCTTGCCGTCGTAGCGTGTGCAGCGTGAGAACCGACCCTCGCGCTCCACCTTGACGCTCAGCACGGGTTGGCATTTGCCGTTGATGCTGACAGAAGGAACGAGGGCGGGAGAGGGCTTTGCGGAAGCTCCGTCTGAGGGCAGACAACCGCTGATACCCAGCCATTTGATGCTGCCGTCGGGCCAATAGGCAAGGGGCCACTGGTCGGTGTCGGTCTCGCGCACGGTGATGCGCTGCCCCTTGCGGAGCTCGCCTTGGGAGAAGGGCAGACCGAAGGTGAAGGGCATGCCGGGACGGGGAGTGCCGATGCAGTTCATGTCGGCAAGGGAGAGGGAGCGCAGAGGTGGCTCCGCAGCGTTGTGTGTGATGCGGAAGCGGCGTATCTGTGCGTGGCTCTCTGTGGTGCGGAAACCGAAGTAGCCGCTACGGAGAGGCTGCAGGTCAACATAGTTGACAAGTGTGTCGCCGTCGATAACGTAGAGCACGCGTCCCTGACGGCTCTCCAGATGTATGCGATACCAATGGTCGGCCTTGATGAGATGCGAGGCGTCGGTATATTCGCGTATGACGGCGGGACGGGGCTGTCCGTCGTAGCGGCGGAAGCGTGTAGTGGTGTTGGAATTGCCGCCGTAGCCCACATAATAGAGCGACATCTCGGAGGCTCGGGAGAATTCGCCCTTGCGCGACTTGGCACCGCTGAGAGCCTTGTCGGCCATCCAGAAGCAGTTGAGGTCGGACACGCGGGCGTCGCTCATGATACGTGCCTCGTAGTCGATGACGACGTCACCCTGCAGCAGGGTTCTGTTCCAGAGGGTGAGACCCTTGGGAGCCACGATGTCGCAGACGGAATCACGGCTCCACGTGACACGGGCATCCCGGGAGGCGCTCTCTATAAGCCAGGAACTCCCTGCCGCAAAAGCAGAGAGTTCCAGAGTGAGAGCAACGGTGGCAAAAAGTGCTCTCATTTATTTTGTGTATTTAAGTCCGAGATAGAGACCGTTGACGTTCTTGATCATCGAGGAGATGACGGAGAGTGTGGAATTGGTGTTGCCGAGAATCTGCTGCACGAGTTCCATGAGTTTTGAGGCGTCGGCTGCCACCTGCAGGGTGTTGCCCGTGATCTTCACGTTGAGGATGAATTCCTTGGAGAGCTGGCTGATGAGCTGACCGCCCAGACGCAGGCTCAGATCGTGACCGTTGACACTCCACGTGAAGGGAAGGCTCTTGTTGGTTTTGGCATTGTATGTCAGGCTGCCGGTCTTGTCCTTATTGAACGTGATGGAAATCTTGCCGGGAGTGAAACCCAGTTTGGTGAGCTGATTCTGCAGCGTTTTCTCAATCTTGGCGCTGGCAGCTGTGCTGGCAATGTTCTTGAGTACCTCCTCGCTCTCGAATACGACAGCAGGCTGTGAATAGGTCCATGTGCCCACGAGAGTGTTCTCGTTGACAGTAGCCGTGCCGAGGAGGTTGGCAACGATGTTGCCCACGGTGCTGCTTCCTGTGGCGGCTGTGGCTGCAGACGATGCTGCGGATGTGGCTACATTCTTGAGCAAATCGCCCAGCTGGGCATTTGCCGTGTTCACTGTGACGGCCATGATGGCCAAAATGATGAACTTTTTCATTGTGTTGTATATTAAGATGTTGAACTATCTCTTTTTGATTATTTCTTTAATGCTGCGATGCTGTCCTTGAGGGCCTGTATCTTGCTCTCTGCATCGGCGAATTTCTTGCGCTCCATCTCCACAACCTGCGCGGGTGCGTTCTGTACGAAGCGCTCATTCTGCAGTTTCTTTTCGATGCCTGCCTTGAAGCCCTCGAGACGCTGTATCTCGGCCTCGGCCTTCTGTATCTCGGCCTCCGCGTCGATGAGTCCTGCCATGGGTACGCCGTATTCTCTGGTGCCCACGAGGAAGGTCTGTGCATTGCTGTCTTTTTCCTTCACCTCGACGATGTCATCCAGATTGGCCATCTTCATGGCAGCGTCCCTGTAGGTGCCGTGAAGGTTTGCGCCTACCACCTGCAGAGTGAGGCTTTCCTTGGGGGCGATGTTCTTCTGGGCACGTACGGTGCGCACACCGCTGACGATGAGTTTGATGTCCTCCACATTCTTCAGCACCACCTGTTCGTCTGCCGTCGGAGCATCCAGTTTGAGGCTCTCGCGCATGATACTCTCACCAGGCTTGCGCTCCTCGAGTGCCTGCCACAGTTCCTCAGTGATGAAGGGAATGAAGGGGTGAAGCATCTTCAGCAGTACATCGAAGAAACGGAGTGTGGCCTCGTAAGTGGTGCGGTCGAGGGGCTGTGCCTCGCCGTTGATGTAGGCGGGCTTCACCATCTCCAGATACCAGCCGGAGAACTCGTCCCAGAAGAGTTTGTAGACAACCATCAGGGCCTCGCTGAGGCGGTATTTCGAGAAGAGGTCGCTGAGCTCAGCGTTGGCTTCCTTCAGTTTGGCGTCGAACCACGCAACAGCCAGTTTTGCTGCTCCGGTCTGCTCTGTGTCGGCCACCTGCCAGCCCTTCACCAGACGGAAGGCGTTCCATATTTTGTTGTTGAAGTTGCGACCCTGCTCGCAGAGCGCATCGTCGTAGAGTATGTCGTTGCCGGCAGGAGCGGAGAGCAGGATACCCATGCGCACGCCGTCGGCTCCGTAGCGGGCAATGAGGTCGAGGGGGTCGGGGCTGTTGCCCAGACTCTTGGACATCTTGCGGCCGAGTTTGTCGCGCACGATACCGGTGAAGTAGACGTGCTTGAACGGCATCTTGCCCTGATACTCGTAGCCTGCCATAATCATGCGGGCCACCCAGAAGAAGATGATGTCGGGACCGGTGACGAGGTCGGCGGTGGGGTAGTAGTACTTTATCTCCTCGTTGTCGGGCTCGGCGATGCCGTTGAAAAGGCTGATAGGCCAGAGCCAACTGGAGAACCATGTGTCGAGAGCACCTTCGTCCTGCACGTAGTTGCCCTCGGGAGCCGTCTCAGAGACGATAATCCTGTCGTTGGGATAGTTCTCAAGCCCCGTTTCCTTCAGCAGGTCGGCATCATAGTAAGCAGGTATGCGGTGTCCCCACCACAGTTGGCGCGAGATACACCAGTCCTTGATGTTCTCCAGCCAGTTGCGGTAAGTGTTCTTGTATTTTGCGGGATAGAAGACGATGTCGTCGTTCATCACGGGCGGCAGGGCGATGTCTGCGAAATGCTGCATACGGATGAACCATTGCAGCGAGAGACGCGGTTCGATGGGCACATTGGTGCGCTCGGAATAACCCACCTTGTTGTCGTAGTCCTCAACGTGGTCCATGAGTCCGGCGGCGATGAGGTCCTCTGCCATCTGTTTGCGGCAGTCGAAGCGGTCCATGCCATCGTATTTGGCACAGTTTCTGCGGCATTCGTCCTCAATCTGCTCCAGCGTCACATGTGCGTCGGGAGTGAAGATGTCGTAGGTGGTGAGGTTGTATTTCTGTCCGAGCATGTAGTCGTTGGCATCGTGGGCGGGAGTCACCTTCAGACAGCCCGTACCGAAACCGATTTCCACATAGCGATCCTCAATCACGGGTACCACGCGTCCCACGATGGGCACGATGAGGTGCTTGCCCTTGAGCCACTGGTTCTTCTCCTCCTTGGGATTGATACACACGGCCACGTCGCCCATGATGGTCTCGGGACGTGTGGTGGCCACGATGGCGTATTTGCCGGGCTCCTCCACCACCATGTATTTCATGTAGTAGAACTTGGAATGCTCGTCGTGATATATCACCTCCTCGTCGGAGAGTGCTGTCTGGCGCTCAGGGTCCCAGTTCACCATACGCAGGCCCCGATAGATGAGTCCCTTGCGGTAGAGGTCGCAGAAGACGGAGATAACGGCCTTGGAGCGCTCTTCGTCCATGGTGAATGCTGTGCGGTCCCAGTCGCAGGAGCATCCCAGCTGGCGCAGCTGCTTGAGGATGATGCCTCCGTGCTCTTCAGTCCATGCCCACGCATGTTTCAGAAACTCCTCGCGGGTGAGGTCGCTCTTGTTGATGCCCTGCTCCTTGAGACGCTTGATGACCTTGGCCTCGGTGGCTATGGATGCGTGGTCGGTGCCGGGCACCCAGCAGGCATTCTTGCCTTCCATACGTGCGTGGCGCACTAGAATATCCTGGATGGTCTCGTTGAGCACGTGGCCCATGTGGAGCACACCCGTAACGTTTGGCGGGGGAATCACAACGGTGTAGGGCTCGCGGCCGTCGGGCTTGGAGGCAAAGAGTTTCTGCTCCAGCCAGTATTTATACCATTTTCCCTCTACCTCGGAGGGGTCGTATTTGGTTGCTAATGACATGGTAATTGTATTAATTATCCGATTATTGTTGATGAAAATACACTAAAGTGGGTGCAAAGTTACGAAAAAAATGCTAACTTTGCAAACGCTATGCATACAAAAGAAGAGAAATTGGCGGCTTTTGGACGTCTCTTGGACGTCATGGACGATTTGAGAGAGAAATGTCCGTGGGACAGGAAGCAGACAAACGAGTCTCTGCGACCCAATACGATAGAGGAAGTATTCGAACTTTGCGACGCTCTCATACGCGAAGACAATCACGAGATCTGCAAGGAACTGGGCGACGTGCTGCTGCATGTGGTGTTCTATGCCAAGATAGCATCCGAGAAGAAGGAATTCGACATTGCGGATGTGTGCAACAAACTGTGCGACAAACTCATCTTCCGTCATCCTCACGTGTACGGCGAGGCCAAGGCCCAGTCGGCAGGAGAGGTCAAGGTGATATGGGAGCAGGTGAAACAGAAGGAGAAGGACGGCAACAAGACCGTTCTGAGCGGCGTTCCCGACGCCCTGCCTTCACTCATCAAGGCCTATCGTATTCAGGACAAAGCACGCGGTGTAGGATTCGACTGGGAAGACCGTGCCGACGTGTGGGACAAAGTGCACGAGGAGATAAACGAACTCCGTGCCGAACTGGATAAAGATGACATCCAGCGCAGCACGGAGGAGTTCGGCGATTTTCTCTTCTCGCTTGTCAATGCCGCCCGTCTCTATCACATCAATCCCGACAACGCTCTGGAGAAAACTAACCGTAAGTTTATCAAGCGTTTCAATTACGTCGAGGCTGCTGCGAAAGCTTCAGGACGCTCCCTGTCGGAGCTTTCCCTCAGCGAGATGGACAAGCTTTGGAATCAGGCGAAGAAGGTTTAGCGCCTCCTTGCTTCTTGTCTTTTCCGGGACCTTTGCGGTGTTGGTTCCACTTGTTCCTGTTCTGCTGGTGCATGCCGTTCTTCAGCATGTTGTGGTGGAAGCGGTCTTCGGCACGTATCACGCGGAACATCTTCTCTGCTGTGATGGCGTTGGCACCCTTCTCATAGAAGTTCTTCTTCACCTCTGCTTCCGTCTTCTCGATGTCGGCCAACTGTGAGAGCACGGCGCCGAAGTTCTCGCGGCTGTTCTTCTTCAGTTCGTACTTCTGTCTTCCCAGCTGGAACAGGCTCTTCTTGTATTCACGGTAGATGGGCATGAATGCCTCTACCTGCTTCTCGCTCAGCAGGGCCTCGTCGATGATGGCCTTCTCCTGGCGCTTTGCAATTTCCTGGAACGGATTGCGACCGTCTTTCTTCTCGTCTGCATAGGCGGAGAATGTCACCACAGCCATCAGCAGCGCTAACATGATCTTTTTCATAGTCCTTGTCCTTTCTTTTAGTATTGGGTTAGATAATACTCGATGTCCACATTGTTGAGCATAGCATATTCCACCATCTCGTCATCGTAGAACGATTCCGGTTCGCTGTCGGCAAGCATGGCGTCCTGGGTGTGGAACAGTCCCACACTAACCAGCCCCACCACACCAACGGCGGTTGCAGCCACAGCCCATCGCTTCCACAGGGGCATCACCTTCGGAGTCTTCGTCGCGCGCTGACTCTGGCTCTCTTCCTGGCGAATGCGCTCCATCATCCTTTCGGGGAAACTTTCGAAGTATCCCTCGGGGGTAATCCACGGATTATGCTTCTTCATTGCTCTCATAGACATCTATAAGACAAGGGGTGTTGAAAAAGGTTTATTCTTCGTGATAAAAAAATTTCTGTATTTTTTCTACGGCCATGTGATAGGAGGCTTTCAGCGATCCTACACTTGTGCCCAGTATCTCTGACATTTCCTCATATTTCATATCCTGAAAATATTTCATCAGGAACACCTGTTTCTGCTTCGGGGGCAGGGCCGTGACGGCTCTCTGCAGCTGCCGCTCTGTCTCGTCTCCGTCGAAATAGGGGTCGGAGGCCACGTCGGGCATCTCACCATCGCTGGTTATTTTGTTTTTCTCAATGAAGTTGAGAGCCTCGTTTGTAGCGATGCGAAACAGCCACGAACCAATCTTGGCATCTCCTCTGAAGCTGTCGCGTGCCTGCCAGGCCTTGAGGAAAGTGTTCTGCAAGACGTCGTCGGCATCTTCATGGCGGCCCACCATACCTCTTATATGTATATAGAGCCTTTCCTGATGCTCTCTCACTATGGCTACGAATTCTTGTTCCGTCATAGTGAAATTGTTTTGTGTGTTGGAAAAAAGGAAGCGGGGTGCTACTTCATGTTCACCTTGCGCACCGTCTTGCCCACTTTGAGGATGTAGCATCCGCGGGAGAGGTTCAGCTTGAATGACACCTCATCGTTTTCGAGGGGCAGGGAAGCAACCCTTACACCGGCCAGATTGAAAATCTCCAGTTTCTGACCTACAGCGTTGTTGACCTTCACGTTACCTTCCTTAACAACGATGCTGACGCTCTGCATTTCATCCTCAATGGCATCGTCGGCCTGCTCCATGCTGTGCGCAGGAAGTGCCAAAAATGCTGCCATAAGTGCCAAAATGTGGAACTTTTTCATCCTTTTTGAGGTTTTTACAACGCAAAAATAGCATTTTTATTTTATTCCGACAAACTTTTTTCGAAAAAAATGTGTTGTTAAATGCAGAAAATGTTGAAAAAACGCTCTTTTCGCCCGATTTTTGCAAAAATACCGTCCTTAAACTGCTTTTCCTTTCCTTGCCCTGAGCTTGTCGAAGGGGCGTTTTGTTTTTCGTCAGTCATCAGTCATCTTCCCTCGACCTTCTCCCGTAGTTCTCTCGAATGTCGTTCAGTATTCCTTCATTATTTATGCAGTATTTTCGCACTATATGTGCAGTCTTCCACTGGACATATACTGGACATATACTGAACTTGGGTCGAGCTTACTTGCTTGGAACTTGCTTGGAAGAGGCTTAGAAGAGGCTAGGAAGTGCTTGGAAAGAGCTATAATCTCAATGTTCAATGGTGAATGGTCAATGGTCAATGGTGAATGTTGCGTTCACTGCGTTCCGCCCCATTCGCTATGCGAAAGGTCAATGATGCCTTTGTCGGAGTGCTAGGCGGCAAAATTTCTCACAAACGATAAAAAAACTTCAATAACCAATAAATTTCTACCATTTTTCCCCAAAGTAACAACTTGTCAACTTGTTAACTTGTCAACTTGTCTACTTTTTTAAGTATCTTTGCGTTGAAAACCGAAACTAACACCATGAAACCTTCTATGACGAAATGATAAAAATTGAAGACGCAATCTGTTTAGCAGCCAACGCCCATAAAGGCCAGAAAGACTTAGAGGGAAGTCCTTATATACTGCACCCTTTGAGAGTAGGAATGATGGGTCAGAACTACGAGGAAATGGTGACAGGTTTCTTGCACGATGTTGTGGAAGATACAGATATATCGTTTTCGCAGCTTGAAGAAAAGGGTGTAAGTGATGAGGTAATCGCAGCGTTGAAGTTGCTTACCAGAAACGATGGGGAAACGTATTGGGAATATGTTGAAAGGATAGCGAGGTCGGACAATAAGTTAGCTTTAAGAGTTAAGTTGAACGACCTTTCCCACAACCAGGAAAGAGGTAAGAAGTATGGTCATTTTGATTTGGTGAAAAAACATGAGCGAGCATATGAGTACCTTGTCAAGTTGTTAAAAGGAGAAAAAGATGAAATGGGATAAGACCACAACTTTTTCTATAACAAGAACGAAAAAAAGCCACCCGAAGGCGGCTCTTGTGCTGTTCATCCGAGGTGCTGTTTCAACAGGTCCCTGTAAGGTGACTTGCGGATTTTGATGATAGCTTTTTCTCTAATCTGGCGTACTCGTTCTCTGGTAAGACCCAATTTCAGACCAACAGTATAAAGCGTTTCTTCGTTCTGTTCCAAACCGAATGTGCTGCAGAGGATTGTGGCTTCCTTGTCGTTGAGCAGAAGTCGGAAGACTTGTTTGATGTCGTCTGACAGTGATTTCCGATCCACTTCGTTGTCTGTCCCGTTGTCGTTGCTCAAGCAGTCGCCCACTGTTGTATCGCTATTTCCGTAGGCTGGTGTGCTTGTTGACACGAAGTTATGCTTGCTGTTTAAGAGCGCGTTGGCATGCTGTATGTCGATGCCGGCAAAGGCGGCGAACTCCTCTGCAGTAGGGTAGCGTTGTTCGCTTTGCATTGTCTCGTTGAGCAGGCGGTTGTACAGAAGCTGTTGGGAGATGACGTGCTGTGGCTTGCGAATCGTCTGTCCGTGTTCCGATACTGCCTGTTGGATTGCCTGCCGTATCCACCACACGGCAAAGGAGATGAATTTGATGCCGCGCGTCTCGTCGAATCTCTCAGCGGCTCGGATAAGCCCGATGTTGCCCTCGGAGATGATGTCTGCCATTTCCATGTTCGCCTGTTTGTAATGGTTTGCCACCGTGATGACGAAGCGCAGGTTAGCCTCAACAAGGCGCTGTTTTGCCAGTTCGCCTTCATCTCCGCCTTCTCGGATGGTGCGCGCCAGTTGTCTCTCTTCTTCCTCTGTCACTTGGCTGTAGTGCTTGACATCGCGCAGGTACTTTTCTACTGACACGGAATCGCGTTCCGTGATGCTCTGTGTACTTTTGAATTGTCTGATAGGCATAACGTGTTTTAGGTTAAAAAATGAATGGTATCCATATATATGTGATTTTTGTGACAAACAAATGTTCCCGTACATATATTAATTTATACGATGAGCAAATGTTGAAACCGCTCGGAACAGGCTATAAATGGGGCTTTTGAGTGATTTTTTTAATAAGATTTTGTTGATAAACGGGTAAATGGATGTTTTTGAAAAAAAATGAAAAAAAATCGCTTAAATACTTGTTTTTGCAAAATCTGTGCTTAAAACTTGCCGACAGATGCAATGCGTGGATTCTGTCTACTACAAGAGAAAAAGTCACCTTCGCGTTGGCTTTTCTTTGTTATATCAATAAAAAAACGTATCTTTGCAGTGGATTTTCAGAAAAAAAGGCTATTTAGAACTATATGGCAGAGAGACATCTGATTAGAAACAGTACGGCAGAGTTTCTTATTTTCCAATTAGAGGGAAAGGAACAAGGCGTTGAGGTATACTATAAGGATAAGACCGTATGGTGTACTCAGAAAGCTATGGGGATGCTCTTCGACTGCTCTTCGGATAATGTAGGACTTCACTTGAAGAATATTTTTGCAAGCGGTGAACTGTCAAAGGATTCAGTTACCGAGAAAATCTCGGCTACTGCCTCTGACGGGAAAAACTATATGATGCAGTTCTACAACCTCGATGCCATTATCAGCGTTGGCTATAGGGTGAATTCTGTCCGTGCAACACAGTTCCGCCAATGGGCAACCAGCGTCCTTCGCGAGTTCGCTATCCGAGGCTATGTGCTTGACAGGAAACGAATGGAGAACGGCACATTCCTGGGCGAGGACTACTTCGAGCACCTGTTGGCAGAGATACGGGAAATACGTCTCTCCGAACGACGTTTCTATCAGAAATTGACAGATATATACGCCACAGCCGTTGACTACAACCGCGATGCTCCTACGACGAGACTTTTCTTTAAGATGATGCAGAACAAGATGCACTATGCAGTTCACAGGCATACAGCTGCTGAGTTGATTATGGAGCGGGCTGATGCCGAGCAGGAACACATGGGATTGACTACGTGGGAAAATGCTCCTGACGGAAAAATTGTGAAAACTGATGTCTCAATCGCCAAGAACTATTTGAAGCAAGGAGAATTGGAGGACATGGGTCAGTTGGTGAACGGTGTGCTGGAATTGGCAGAACGCATGGCCAAGCGTCATATCCCCATGACGATGGAGGACTGGGCCAAGCAGATAGACACCATATTGGCAGCTGGCAGAAACGAAGTGCTGCAAACCGCAGGAAATGTTACTGCAGAGGAAGCAAAGGAACATGCGGAGACGGAATTTGAGAAATATCGTATTATTCAGGACCGTCTGTTCCAAAGTGACTTCGACAGATATCTGGGAGCTTTGCCGTTTGAAGAAGAAGGGAAAATGTAAAATGTAGAATGGAGAATGGAGAATGTAAAATGAAGGCTACTGATTTTTTCAGCAGCCTTTTTTTGTTTCGCGATATGTATATTTGCGGGGCAGGTAAACCCTAGGCAAGGACTTGGCAAGGACTTGTGATTCCATCTGCCTTCATCCATCATCCCTCATCCTTCAGCCATCTGTAGGAAGGTCGTTCCGCCGTCGTTCGTATATGCAAGGAAGGTGCAAGTAAAGGATAAGTTCCATTTTCGCATCTTCGCAGACTACTCTTTTATTTTTA
>CADCNQ010000018.1 GCA_902802815.1 uncultured Bacteroidales bacterium
ATCGTGAGCCAGATTCCTCGTGGCTGGGTGACGACATACGGACATATCGCGCTGCTGGCAGGATGGCCGAGCCATGCAAGGATGGTGGGGCGGACCCTGCGATATACACCGGGAGCCGACAAACTGCCTTGCCACAGGGTGGTGAACAAAATGGGACGCACGGCACCGGGATGGAAGCGGCAGCGGACACTGCTGGAGGAGGAGGGTGTGACATTCAAAGCCAACGGTCACGTGGATATGTTGCGGCATCTGTGGGAACCGGAGGTCGTGAAGGATGAAGAACTCAGAAGTAAGAGGTAAGAGGTATGAAGGCTGAGGGCTAAAAGGCGGCTGCGCCTAAATGAGAAATGAGAAATGATAAATGATATTTCAGTTGACGAGTATTAATTCCGAGAACATCGAAATACACTAAAAGCTCTAAAATAATCTCACACAGAAATGTTCGGCTTGTAATGTGAAGATTGGCCGTTTTTTTGAAAAAATGAGGCTGAAACTGAAAATCTTGGGAATTTTGATTGAAAATCTTGGGAATTTTGGTCGAATTGTGTAAACAATAGGATAAAGTTTGTTGTATATTGAGAAGTTTTTGTATTTTTGCAAAAAATTCTAATTATGGAGAGAATTAGGCGCAATGACTACATAGCTCAAGTTTCCAACTTATTGGGCAAAGGAGAGGCTGTGGTGCTGACCGGGCACAGGCGTGCCGGAAAGAGCTGCATCCTAGAATTGCTGGCGGCAGAGCTGTCTGACAAAGGAAATGTCATCTACATTGACATGGAGAACCCCGTGAATGCAGACCTGACGTCGTTCCGTGAATTGTCGGAGAAGATTAAGGCTGGCGTGGTAGAAGGTGGCCGCAATTATGTGCTGATAGATGAGGTGCAGGAGGTGAAGGAGTTTGAGAAGGCCCTGCGCTACTGGGTGAAGCAGGATGGCGTGGACGTGGTGGTGACGGGTAGTAATGCGGCTATGCTGTCGAGCGATATCGCCAACTCGTTTGCCGGACGCTATCATCGCGTTCACGTGAGCAGCCTGGATTACAAAGAGTTTCTGACATTCTATGGTCTGGAAGACTCTGATAATGCTTTCTCACAGTATCTGCGCTGGGGCGGTCTGCCGTTCCTGTATCGCATCCCTATGGAGGATGAGCGAACGAGGACGGAGTATCTGGGCAGCATCTACGACACCATCTTTGTAAAGGACATTGTGCGTAGGAAGAACGTGCGCAACGTATCGCTGCTGGACAATCTGGCTCGGTTTGTGGCAGACAACAGCGGCAAGGTGTTCTCTGCTAACAGCATTGCCAAATATTTAAAGGGTAGTGAGATGGCTGTGAGCGCCAACACGGTGGGTGAATATATGGATGCGTTGTGCGACACGTATATGATAGACCGTGTGAAGCGTTATGACATCAAGGGCAAGAGCGTTTTTGAGCAGCAGGACAAGTACTATTTTGAGGACTTGGGGCTGCGGAACTATCTGTGCCGTGACAAGCGGGCTCTGGATATTGAAAAGATGCTGGAGGGTGCTGTATATCTGAAACTCAAGCGCAGTGGCTATGAGGTGTATGTGGGCCAGTTGAACGGTAAGGAGATTGACTTTGTGGCTCGTAGGGGTGACGAGGTGATTTATGTGCAGGTGGCCCTGCAAGTGACAGGTGAAGAAACCTATGAACGCGAGTTTGGCAACTTGAAGCTGATCAAGGACAATTATCCCAAGTATGTGGTGACGATGGACCCAAATGTAGGGCTGATTCACGATTCGGGGATCGTGGCTTGTACAGCAAGGGAGTTCCTGTTGAAGAGTGAAGAGTAGCTTACGGACATCGGCCAAACTCCATAACCAAAAGGGATGAAGGCTGATGGATGATGGCTGATGGCTGAGGGAAGATGTAAGAACTCAGATGTAAGAAGTAAGGTGTAAGAGGTAAGAAGGCTGATGGCTGAGGTTTGAAGTAAGAGGTAAGAAGTAAGATGTAAGATGTAAGAGGACTGATGTAAGAAGGAAGATGTATGACACAGGACGAGAGGTGGTTGACTAGGTATCAGGAAGTTAAAACCTTCATTGAGACTAATAAGCGGAATCCGTCGAAGCATCGAATAGAGGAGCATGATATGATGAACTGGCTTAAGGCGAATAGGAAGAAGATGAATGCAGGGGAGCTGAAGGAACCAAGGTTGGGTATGTTTAAGGAGCTGCAGTTGTTGGTTGAGGAGAATAAGAGGAAAAATCAATATCAATAGAAGGATGAAGGTTGCCTTCGCATAGCTATTGACAATGAATGACAGTTGGCTGAACACGGAGCATATCAATAGGAGTGGAGAGGGGATAGAGTACCACCCGTTGCGCCCCTTCCTGCCCGAGAATGCAAAGGTGCTGTTTTTGGGCAGTTTCCCGCCACAGCGGAAGCGGTGGTGCATGGATTTCTATTACCCCAACTTCATCAACGACCATTGGCGTATTGAGGGTGAGGTGTTCTTTGGCGACAAGAACCACTTTGTGGATACGGAACACAAGCGTTTCAAAATAGATGAGATAGTAGCATTCTGCCAAGAAAAAGGTCTGGCATTCTATGATACCTCTATCGCTATCCGTCGTCTGCAGGACAACGCTTCGGACAAATTCCTGGAGGTTGTGGAGGCTACGGACATTCGTGCGCTTGTGGCCCGGTTGCCTCACCTTCGTGCTATCGTAACCACAGGCGAGAAGGCCACAAAAACCATCTGTGCATCACTCGACATTCCGGAAATTCCCAAGGTAAACACATATATCAGGGTTCCCCTCGCCCAAAATTCCCAATCCAAGAAAAACTCTAAACTATCAACTCTAAACTATCAACTATCCTTATACCGTCTTCCATCTTCATCACGTGCCTATCCGTTGGCCTTTGACAAGAAGGTTGCTTGCTATCGGGAAATGTATAATCATGTAATATAGTGTAAACATCTAAACCTTTAAAGACTTAAAGATATGAAGAAATATGAATTGATGGCATTGCCATATGCTCCTGAAGCACTGGAGCCGGTGATAAGCAAAGAGACGCTTAGTTTCCATCACGGGAAGCATCTCGCAGCCTATGTGAACAACCTCAATAACCTGCTGCCGGGGAGCGGTATGGAGGGTCTGTCCCTGGAGGAGATAGTATGCAAAGCAACAGGGGGCATACTGAATAACGCAGGACAGATACTGAACCACGAAATGTATTTCGCTCAATTCACCGCTCCGAAGCAGGACAACGTTCCTTCCGGCAAGATGGCAGAGGCCATCGTCCGTGACTTCGGTTCGTTTGAGGCATTCAAGGAAGAATTCCAGAAGGCGGGTGCCACGCTGTTCGGCAGCGGATGGGTGTGGCTCTCTGCAGACAAAGACGGCAAGCTCGTCATCACACAGGAAGCGAATGCTGCCAACCCCATACAGAAGGGGCTGAAGCCGCTGCTGACCTTCGACGTGTGGGAGCATGCCTACTATCTCGACTATCAGAACCGTCGTCCAGACCATCTCGCTGCGCTGTGGCAGATCGTTGACTGGAAAGTGGTGGAGGGGAGATGGAAGAAGTAAGAGGTAAGAAGTAAGAAGTAAGAGGGCTGAGGTTTGATGGCTGAAGTATGAAGGCTGAGGGCTGAAAAGCGGCTTCGCCTAAATGAGAAATGAAGGCTTCGCTACGGCGAGGCCTTTTTTTGTGTTCATCAGCCAAACTCCCGAACGAAATTGTGCCAACTGCCACATTAAAATGCAGGAAAACGAACGGATTTTCATGAATTATATAAGCCAAAACGCAAAAACTACAAGATTTTGTCTTTTATAAAAGATAAAATCATTATCTTTGCGGCAAAATTCATTTATAAAGTAGATGAAAGCAATTGTAAGGCAAAGTTATCTTGACAAGATAGCGAAGTATCTTGGTAAGGACACCATCATTATTATAGTCGGCCAACGTCGTGTGGGAAAGAGTTACATCCTGCGGCTCTTCAGGGATAAGGTGGCAGAAGATGTTCATGCAAACATTATATACATTGACAAAGAGAAACATGAGTTTGGCGACATTCAAACCGATCGGGACTTGAATGCCTATATCGATGAACGGCGAGACAAGACAAAGACCAACTACATCCTGATAGATGAAGTTCAGGATATAGAAGGTTTTGAGAACAGTATTCGCAGTTATTATGAGGAGTCCGATATTGAAATAGTTGTAACAGGCTCAAACTCTAATATGCTCAGTGGTGATTTGGCCAACAAAATAGGCGGACGCTACAAGGAAATCTTCATTCAGGCACTAAGCTATCGTGAATTCATGGAGTTTCATGAGTTGCCCGACAGCGACGATACATTGGCAAAGTATATTCAGTTTGGCGGATTGCCCGGGTTGAATAGGATAGGAGTTGACGAACAGGATGCACGGGAGTACCAGACGGATGTCTATAGCACCGTACTACTGAAGGATGTTATCAGGCGGAATAATATCCGCAATGTGCCATTTCTGGAAAATCTGGTGCATTTCCTTGCCGACAATGCAGGGAAAATCATTTCTGCCAACAGTATCGCAAAATATATGAGGTCGCAAGGGGAGAGCATCACCTCCACAGCCATTATCAATTACGCCAAATATTTGTGCGAATCTTATATGATTCACAAGGTGAACCGGTATGACATTCACGGACGTAAGATATTTGAGAGCAACGATAAATTCTATTTTGAAGACCATGGTATTCGTAATGCTCTTGTAGGTGGTTCGCGTGAGAGAGACATCGAGAAGGTGATAGAGAATATCATCTACAATCACCTTGTCCGTCTGGGCTATGACGTGATGGTCGGACAACTTCAGGCTGGTGAGATTGATTTTGTCTGTACAAAGCCAAAAGGTGAAAGGATATATGTGCAGGCTTCCTACATTATTGCAGACAATAGCACTTACGAGCGCGAGTTTGGCAACCTCCGTGCCATCAAGGACAACTATCCCAAATATGTCATCTCTATGACGCCGTTGGTGACCAGGTCTGATGACAATGGCATAACCCATCTTCATCTCAGGAGATTCTTGACTGAAGGGGAGGGGAGATGGAAGAAGTAAGAGGGCTGAAGTAAGAGGGAAGAACTAAGAACTAAGAAGTAAGAGGTCTGAGGGTTGAGGGCTGAAAGGCGGCTTCGCCTAAATGATAAATGATATTTCAGTTGAAGAGTATTAATTCCGAGAACATCGAAATACACTAAAAGCTCTAAAATAATCTCACACAGAAATCACATTTCTGTCCCCCGATAACGGGGGAAACGAAGGGGGTTACCACGGAAAGAATTGCATCGTCATGATGGCAAGGTCTTCGACCTTCTCGGAGATAGCCTCTTGTGTCCACTTGAAAACAAGCTTTCAGATGTCCACGAAATGCTTCTCCGGCTCTCTGAGCAGCCATCATTTCTCACGGGCGGCGCATTCGCCTAACCTTAACGAAAACGAAAACGAAAACTAATAACGAAAACGAAAACGAAAACAAAAACAAAAACAAACAACTTGTCTACTTGTCTACTTTCGGCTTGCCGAATGAGCGCGAGCGAAGTCGAAGCGAACTAACGACTCGTCAACTAATAATAAAATCATGAAACAATTAACCGTTTTCCTGCTGCTTCTGCTGACACTGGGCGTCAGTGCCCAGGAGAGTCATGACACCTACGAGGTGGATGTGTTTACAACCCCGGGTGGAAAGACCGTCAAGTTCTATGCCCTCATCCATGCCAGTATCCGTATCGAGTACGACGGATGGCAGATCTATGTGGACCCCGTGACAAAACTGGGCCAGCGCACCATCGACTACACCGCGATGCCCAAAGCCGACGGCATACTGGTGACACACGAGCATGGCGACCATTTCGACAGTGAGGCCATTCAGCTGCTGAGCCACGACAACACCTATTTCGTGGCCAACAGACGCTGCACTGACATGTACGGCAGCGGTTATACGGTGAGCAACGGTGACTACTACCGTGCCACGGAGGACGTCCGTCTGGAGGTGGTGCCTGCCTACAACACCACCCCGGGACGGGAGCAGTTCCACCCCAAGGGACGCGACAACGGCTACATCCTGACACTCGACGGTCTGCGCATCTACATCGCAGGCGACACGGAAGACATTCCCGAGATGCAGGACATCAGGAATATCGACATCGCCTTCCTGCCCTGCAACCAGCCCTACACGATGACCACCGACCAACTGGTTCGTGCCGCAAAGATTATCAGACCCAAGGTGCTGTTCCCATACCACTACGGTCAGACGGATGTCAGCGGTCTCCCTGCCCAGTTGCAGAGCGAGGGCATAGATGTCCGCATCCGCCATTATGAATAACACCTGTCACCTCTCAATTTACTTAAGCACGTAGCGGAGCACGAAGACAGCGAAAAGCACCCACATCGTGGGACTTATCTGTCGTATGCCCTTCATACCCGCACCCATCTTCATCAGCACATACATGATAGTGCCCAGCATGATACCGTCGCTGATACTGTAGCTCAGCGGCATCATCAGCATGGTGACAAAGGCGGGGATTGCCTCGGTATAGTTGTCCCAGTCCACACCGGTGGTGTTGCTGCACATCATGACGCCCACGATGATGAGCACAGGTCCTGTGGCAGCAGCGGGGATGGCGAGAAACAGGGGACTCAGAAACAGTGCCAGCGCAAAGCATACCGCCACGACAAAAGCCGTCAGTCCGGTGCGTCCTCCCACTGCCACACCGGCAGCACTCTCCACATAGGTGGTCGTGGTGGAAGTACCCAGACATGCACCTGCTGTGGTGGCCACGGCATCAGCCATCAGCATGCGTCCCACGCCGTCCACCGTACCGTCCTTTTCCACCATACCGACCTTCAGCGAAATGGCAATCACAGTACCTATGGTGTCGAAAAGATCGACAAAGAGGAAGGTGAACACCACGGCGAACATGTCCCACGAGAGCAGATGAGTCCACTCGAACTGGAGGAATATGGGTGCCAGCGAGGGCGGTGCGGAGAATAATTCACCCGGATGGGTCACTCCCATCGGGACACCTACGAGTGCCGTCAGAAGGATGCCCCAGAGGAGTCCTCCCCTGACGTTCCTCACCACCAGCAGTCCGCAGACGACGATACCGATGAGAGCCAAAATCACCGAAGGACTGTCAAAGTGGGCAAGGGCCACGTGCGTATTCTTGTCGGAAACGATGATGCCGCAGTTCTGCAGACCAATGAAAGCAATGAAGAGACCTATGCCGCATCCTATGGCCGACTTCATACCGGAAGGAATGTCATTGGCTATCTTCTCCCTGATTTTGAACAGCGAGAGGAGTATGAACAGAATACCCTCAATGAAGACGGCCGTCAGTGCAAACTGCCAGCTGTAGCCCATCCCGAGACAGACACCGAAGACGAAAAAGGCGTTGATGCCCATACCGGGTGCCAACCCGAAAGGTTTCCTGGCATAGAGAGCCATCGCCATGGAACCCACCACAGAGGCCAGCGCTGTGGCGGTGAACACCGCACCGGTGGGCATTCCCTGCGGTTCGAGGACACTGAAGATACTTGGATTCACGGCCAGGATATAGGCCATGGTGAGAAAGGTGGTGACACCTGCATAGATTTCCGTACGCACACTGTGCCGTGCGGGGTCAAATCCGAACAGTTTATGCAGCATACGGTAATCCGGCCGGACAGTCACTTTTTGTCGCTCTTGTATTGTCATTACCGAGTAGCCTTATACATTAGCGCTACAAATATATGCAATTTTTCTCAGACAACGGACAAATATCGGGAAAAAAGACTATTTTGATGTCATAATCTTCAGAATCATTTCATCTGTCTTACACATGGCATCCGCACTTATACTGGTCAGGTTGTGAATGCTCTTGTCCACATCGTCATCCTTCAATTTTTCTGTAGCATAGCGATACATAGTGCGCGGCATCCCGTTGCCGTGCTTGCTGAGGAAGTCGCGCAGCAGGTCTTCGGAAATGCGCTTACCCATCTCACGCAGCATCCAACCCACAGCTTTGTGCATCAGGTCGTGAGTGTGATGGAGATGCTTCTCCGCGTATCTGAGGCACCATGAAGAGTCGCCCATCTGCAGGGGCTTCCACGTGCATACCATACTGATGCGCTGCTTCCACAGGCAGTCGCTGTCAGCCAGTTCGTCCACCACCTTCCTTTTACGGTTTTCTTCCTCCGAAGCGGGAAGACCGTGGGGGTCTATAGGTAACATCAGCCAATGTCCCAATATCTTGGGGGCGGACAGGTCCACCAGATCCCAGTTGTTTGCCCGCTCGGCATACTTGAGATACATCGCAAGTATCCTGTTGCGCTGCTTTATAGCCCCGGCATCGTTCACCAGACGCTTTTTTGCCTGTTTCTCGAATTCCGCTACGAGTATCAGCAGTCCGCAGAGCCTCACCTCGTGCCATTTAGACATCAGGAGTTCCGGAACCGAATCTATGGTTAAGGGTGAAGGGTTAATGGTTAAGGGTTCAGGGTGAATGGTTAAGGGTTCAGGGTGAGGGGTTAATGCATACTTAACAACTTCTCTGACTTGCGGTACCTTTATCCCCAGAAACTCATCCCCGTATCCGTACTCTCCGGGTGCGGTCTTGAAGAAGCGCATAAGGATCTCCCTCTGGGCATCATCCCTCATCGCCTCCATATGTTCTATGATATCCTTTGCCTTCATTGCGCTCACTTCCTGAAGAGGTGGGGAATGAATTCCCTGAGACCTCTGCGCCAGGTGAGGAACTCGTGGGCGGTGCCCTGCGAGACAGAGGAGTCGACCTTGATACCGAGAGCCCGCAGACTGTCGACGATGGCCTGATTCTTGATGAAGTCTCCGTCGCCCCAGTTCATATAGAAATAATGTATCTTTTTGTTGAAAGCATCTGCATCAGCAAAGACGCCGTTGTAGGCGGTCTTCACGTCGAGACCGAATATGGCGCCGCTGAAGGTACCCATCCATGCGAACTTGTCAAGGTGCTGCAGCACGACGTCGAAGGTCTGGTGACCTCCCCACGAGAGACCTGCCATGGCACGGTTGTCGCGGTCTGTCTTTGTGCGGTAGTTGGCATCGATATAAGGAATAAGGTCGTTGAGCAGTACGGGATAGAACGAAGCACCGTAGTCGCTGCGACCGGCCTCGTTGTTTCCGCCGCGGAAGGGAGCCTTGATATCGCCGCTTTCCATCACCACAATCATGGGTAGTGCTTCACCGTCAGCAATCGCGTTGTCCATGATGTGCTGCATCTTACCTTGAATCATCCAACTGGTTTCACCCTCTCCCATACCGTGCTGCAGATAGAGCACGGGATAGCGCTTCTTGCCGTTCTCGTATTCAGCAGGGGTGTAAACGAGAGCATGGCGCCATTCGCCTTGAGAGTTGACAGATGAGTGCTCTGCAAAATACCAGATGCTGCGCACACATCCGTGAGGTATGCCCTTGCGGGGACGGTAGTAGTCACCCTCGGGACCTTCCGGTATCTCGATGCCGCCTGCCTCACGATGGCAACCGAAGAAGGTCTCGGAAGCGGGGTCAACGAAGTTCACACCGTCGATGCTCATGAAGTAGTAGTGGAAACCCACGGGAAGCGGATCGGTGACAGCCATGAAACCGCCCTTTCCATCGGGTTCCATATTATATTTTTTGCTGCAGATGTCCACCACGACATTCCTGGCCTGCGGGGCACGGAGGTAGAAGTATGCACGACGCTCCTTGTCCACCTTCGGGAATGCGTTACCGGGGATGGCAGTCTCTGCTGTGACGGCATCTGCGGGTACTTCGATTTTCTTGTATGCTACGGGCAGATTGGCAGGACGTTTGGGTTCGAAACCGAGGTGGCGTGCCACGGCCTCACCGTAGCGGCAACCCAGTTCGCGATATCCTGCCGCATCGAAGTGTAGGCGGTCGGGACCGTTGGTGCAGCCGTCTGAGGATATTATCTGGCTGGTGTGTACGGTTTGGGGCAGTTCGTCAATCTGCTTCTTGCAACCGATGCACACTCCCTTGCCGTCAGCCTGCACGATATTGCCCGCGTAGAGGTTCACCTCCTCGGGTTTCAGGTTGAGGTCGCTGCAGAGGTTCTCATACACCCTGTTCACCATGCCTGCCCATTTGGGGTCACCGGTGTTTGTCTCACCCTGGTGCATCAGTATGCCCTTGATGACACCGTCCTTCTGGGCCTTCCTGGCCAGTTCCACGAGACGCTGGTAGGGGTTGTTGTCATAGGCTGCCAACATGCCTTTCATCCATCCCGGAGCCTTCTTCTCCACGTAGTTCTGTATGCTGTCGGGCAGGAATCCCTTTATGTCGATACCTCCCACGGCCACGTGGATGACACCGATTTTGATGTTCTCGGGCAGTGATGCCACGAGGGTGCGTCCGAACCAGTCGGCAGGTGTCAGTCCTGTGTTGGGGCGGCAGAGAGGAGCGAAGGCCTCGCACCATTCGCCCTTCTTACGGGCTGCGAAGCGGTCTGTGGCAGGGAAATCCACTGCGGGCATCAGCAGGAAACGGGGACCCGGGCTTTCCAGGTCGACAGCCTCGGGACGGGCGTTGCCTTCCATGTTGGACTGTCCGAAACAGAGGAAGATGTAGAAGTTGGGGTCGGGTTTCTGTGCAGACATGCGCTGCGGCACGACGGCACACAGGAACAGCAGGGAAAGGATGATGATGCGTTTCATGACATTATATGTTTTTGTTTGTTATCAGTGGTTGCGGAGATTCCATTTCGAGTTGTCGGAGCTGAAGTCGTACTCAGCCAGTGTCGGTGTGCTGTCAGCCACGGATGAGAGCACGTAGCGGGTGTTGGTTCCCTCGTGTCCGGGTATGCTTTTAGGCATGATACGGAAGGTGCCGTCTGTGAGCTGTTCGATGCGCCACAGCTGTTCGGGGCTTCCCGTGTAGTGCGGTACGGTGGTGACCTCCATATCTGCTGTGGCTGCCAGGGCGCGTTCTGTACCCTCGATGACGATGCGGAAGTAGGGGGCGCTCAGGTATCCTCCAGCTTCAGGTACGGGAGTGACGGTCCAGCGCTGCCAGGGACGGAACATATAGTCGCTGCAGCGCACGGGGATATTGCCTTCAGGCCATTTGCCTATGACTTCCTCCAGTGTCTGGCAGGGAAGGGGTTTGACAGGTTCGTTGGGGTCTATCTGCCAGAACCGCTGACGCTCCTGCTCCATACGCACGAAGTCCACGGCCAGTTCCAGCGAGTAGCCGCGACGCTCGGACTCTATCTCGAAGGTGCCTCCCCGGAATGCCTCAGCAGCCACGGGCCAGTCGTTCTTCCAGAGCAGGGGACGTATGCCCAGCACGCTGCGTCCGCTCATGTCGAAGTCGGCCTCGAAATGACACGACATCACCTCGACACCCTCGTCGATGACGGTGCGTCCGAAGTGTCCGGGACCTGTCTTGCGGTCTCCCGCAGCGATGACCATACGGCCTCCGCCATGGAACATGTCGCGCCCCACATTGTCGGTGTAGGGGCCCTCCACGGAGCGTGAGCGGCCCACCACGATATTGTATGTGGAGTTGACACCGTCGCAGCAGGTGCCGTGAGTGCCCAGCAGGTAGTACCATCCGTTGCGGCAGATGAGGTCCGTGGCCTCGCAGTCGATGGCGATGTCCTTCTCTGTATTCCCGCGCATGCGCTCGCCTGTCCTGGGGTCCAGTTCGATGAGGCGTATAGTGCCGAAATACGTTCCGTAGCTGCACCACAGACGTCCCGTTGCGGGGTCGAGCAGCAGTGACGGGTCGATGGCGTCCTGATCCTCCATACCGTCGGAAGAAGCCACCTCAACGGCTTTTGTCCAACGGAAGTCGGGCGACTTGGGGTCGAGTGTCGTGTTCCACATGGTGAGGATGCGTCCGTTGTGGCCGCCTCCCAGTCCGCCTCCCGTGGCACCGTAGATGCAGAGGTAGCGGTCGCCTATCTTCATCATGTCGGGGGCAGCACCGCCTCCCGGACGCTCTGCGCCGCCGTGCCACGACCAGCCGTCCTCGCTGATGAGGCCTCCGCTGCCCGTTCCGAAGGTGTAGTACCTGCCGTCACACTCGGCAATGGTGGACGGGTCGTGGATATAGGGAGCACCAACCTGCGCAAAGACAGTTGACAGTTGACAATTGACAATTGACAATAGTAGGAGAATTATTTTTTTCATTTCTTATTTATCATTTATCTTTTAGGGCGGAGCCCGCTAATATGGCGAAGCCCGTAACAGGTTGTCCCTGATTATCAACAAAGCGCACGCACATGTCGCTCAGTCCCGGACCGTTGATGACGGCTGCGCGCAGGGTGTTGCGTCCCTTTCTGAGTGTCAGTCGCCGTGACATGCCGTCGTCCTCCACCATACGACGGTCGCCTTCAAGCATCAGTACCTCCTCACCGTTGAGCCACCACATAGAGGCTCCGTTGGAACCGCATGCCAACCGCACATCTGCGATGTCTTCGGGACAGTCGATGACTGTCTCACACCAGAAGAAGGAACCGTAGGTCTGCTTGCCGTATTTCTCTGCAAAGCGGAAGAGTTTCACGTTGTAATTCTCGCTGTCGAGGGTGTACCATTTTGCTTTCCGCCGGGGCAGTTTGGCCAGTTCGTCAGCGAACTTGCTGCGCAGCCACGTGTCGGTGAACACCACGTTGGAGCGCACATCCACAGCGATGGGTGTCATCATCCTCCAGCGCCGTATGAATCCCTGACTGTCGGGGCTGGCAGGGGAGGCACCACGTGCCACCTCCGTGAAGTAGCGGGGACGGTTTTTGAAACGCAGCCAGTCCACGCTGACATCCCCGCCCTCGCAGGTGAGCACCAGGTCGGTGACGCCCTTGGGTGTGTGTTGCAGAGGGGCTGTCAGTGTGAGCCACTGCCCCGACATATCGCGACGGAATGTACCGTTTCCGTTATTCACCGTCACGTCCACACGGGCGATGACCTTACCCTTCGCACTCTTCTCGCGCACGCAAAGGCTCGTATTCTCCAGTGCCCTCACACCGATGGTGAGATAGGCGTCGTCGCTGAGGCAGCTGAAGTCCACTCCCCCGTATTTCACCCAAGAGCCTTTGCCCTGCAGTGTGACGCACTGTCCCAGTCGCGGGGTGAGTGTGTCGACGTATGCCGTCTGAGTCTTTTCTGCTGCTGAATAGCGGTCGATCTCGATGCGCTCCACAGCCCTGTTGATACCCACGCCGCGCATTGTGGGTGTCACCTCCCGGATGGTGCCGTCTGTGTTGAAGGTGAGTTTCTCTATGCACACCGAGCGGCGCTTGTCGTCGCGGGGCGAGAAGAAGTTGTTGTGGTAGAAGAGATACCACTGCCCCCTGTATTCCACCAGACTGTGGTGGTTGGTCCAGCAGCGGTTGGCATGCTCTGCCATGATGATGCCCCTGAAATCCCAAGGACCCAGCGGCGACTTAGACGTGGCGTAGGCCAGTGTCTCCGTGCCGTCCTCCCTGCGCACCCAGGGGAAGGTGAGATAGTAGAGTCCGTTGCGCTTGAAGGCAAAGGGTCCTTCCTTGAATCCTTCGGGCAGGCCTTTCATCTCTGTGACGGGACCGTCCAGGGTCTTCATGTCGCTGCTGAGACTGGCACCCCGCATGGGTCCGCCTGCCCAGTAGATATACTGACGTCCGTCGTCGTCGAGGAGCACACTGGGGTCGATGCCCGTGACTCCCTCGATGGGTTCTGCTTCCGGGATGAAGGGTCCTTCGGGACTCTCTGCTATGGCCACACCGATGGCAAAACCCCTGCCGCTCTTGGGGGCATCGGGGAAGTAGAAGTAGTATTTGCCGTCCTTCTCCACGCAGTCGGGAGCCCACATGGCAAAACCGTCGCTCTTGCCCCATGGCACATTCTCCTGATTGAGGATGACACCGTGGTCTGTCCAGTCGGTGAGATTTTCCGAGGAGAACACGTGATAGTCCTCCATGGAAAACCACGCCTGCCGCTGTTGTGCGGCAGGTGGCATGATGTCGTGCGACGGATAGAGATATACCTTACCGTGGAATACGCGTGCCGTGGGATCGGCTGTGTATTGGTCGCGTATCACGGGATTCTGTGCAATGGCCGCGGAGGCTATGCCCAGAAGTATTGTCAGGAGTGTTTTTTTCATGGTCAAGTAAATGCGTTTGTCAGGCTGTTGTCGCTGCTGCAGCTTGCGTTTTTTGTCAATTACGGGCATAAAAATACAATTTTCTTCGGAAATGAGCAAAAAACATACCCGTTTTAAAGCTGTATTTCATATACAAGGTGTATATTTACCACAGAAAAGAGCAAAAACGACAGGAAAGGCAGTAAAAAAGCATGAAAATGAGACGGGTGATAACGTGGAGTCTGGTGATTGTTGCGACGGTGGCAGTCATCATACTGACGGGTGCCAGCGTGTTCATGCTGAGATACTCCCTCGGACCCAATCCATGGAGGTATGACACAGAGGGCAGTTATCGCCGTCTGTTTGAGTTCTATCCCGAGACCCGTCCGTGGGTGGACAGTCTGCGCAGCATCAATGCCCTGAGAGACACCTTTGTCGTGATGCCCACCGGTGAGCGTCATCACGCTCTCTATGTGTGGCGCGGGAGCAGGAAGACGGCTCTTGTGCTGCACGGATGGCGCGGCAGCTCCGTAAAATTCCTCTTCCTTGCCAGGATGTACGAGCGCGATTTCGGTTACAACGTTGTGGTGCCGGATTTCCATGCCCACGGACAGAGTGAAGGGGAGGCAATCGGTATGGGATGGCCCGACAGGAAGGATATGCTGCATTGGATGCAGCTCTTCGCTACCGACACGATGGCCGTTCACGGAGTGTCGATGGGGGGTGCCACCACGATGATGATGTCTGCGGAGAAGATGCCGGAAGGTGTGAAGGATGTCCGTTTCGTTGACGATTGCGGTTATACCAGTGTCTGGGACGAATTCTCCAAGGAGATGCGCGACCGTTTCGGTTTGCCCCCGTTCCCTTTGATGTACACGGGCAGTCTTCTGTGCAAACTGCTCTACGGATGGAGTTTCGGAGAGGCCTCTGCGCTTCGTCAGGTGGAGCGCTCTCCTTATCCCATGCTCTTCATTCACGGCGACGAGGACACATCTGTGCCCACAGAGATGGGTCGCCGCCTCTATGAGGCCAAACAGAATAACAAGGAACTGTGGATTGTGCCCGGCACAGCCCACGCCCTGTCGTATAAGAATCATACTGAGGAATATAAAGAACGCGTGAGAGCGTTTTTAAACCTTAACGAAAACGATAACGAATAACGAATAACGAATAACGAAAACGAGAACAAACAACTTGTCAACTAACATATTATGAAAAACTTAAAAGGAACCAAGACCGAGCAGAATCTCAAGGAGGCTTTTGCCGGTGAGAGCATGGCCAGAAACAAGTACACGTATTTTGCCAGCAAGGCCAAGAAGGACGGATTCGTGCAGATTGCTGCCATCTTCGAGGAGACGGCTGCCAACGAGAAGGAGCACGCCAAGATGTGGTACAAGTATCTCAACGGAGGTATCAGCGACACAGCGGCAAACCTTGCCGACGCTGCAAACGGAGAGAACTTCGAATGGACTGACATGTATGCCCGCATGGCCAAGGAAGCCCGCGAAGAGGGTTTCGACGAGATAGCTGCGAAGTTTGAGATGGTAGGTGCTATAGAGAAGCACCACGAGGAGAGGTATCGTAAGTTGCTGAAGAACATACAGGATGCGATTGTCTTCTCCCGCGAGGGTGATGTCATCTGGCAATGTGCCAACTGCGGACATATCGTCATCGGTAAGAAGGCACCTGAAGTATGCCCTGTTTGCGACCATCCGCAGAGCTACTTCCAAATCAAAGCGGAGAACTACTGATTTCTCCCCCTTCCGGATTCCCATTGCGCGTGGGTAAAATTTCTTTACACCTATTTTTTTTGCCCTGGTTACAGGTTTTTTGGTGCTTTTGGAATTTTACCGCACGCGCTTCTTTTTATTATCGTTTTTATTATTATAAGACGGAAAGAAGATAAAGATGCAATAAAGTTTGGAATTTGCTTGCAAATTGTGCAATAAAACGAAAAAAAACAACTCAGATGCGGGGCTAGAAGAAAAAAAAGTTGTATTTTTGCGCCAAAAGGCATTTTATGAAGAGTTGGTTGGAAAAACTGTTGAGTTGGTATTTCAGTAGGGAGTCGCTACCTTATTGGTGCCTGCTCTTATTGGACAGTCTGATAATTGTAGCGTCCGGTATATTCACCTTCTGGCTGTTTAACAGAACAGGTGCAACGGTGGACGAACGCTTTGATCTGATACGTACGATGTCTGTCTATGTGGTGATAGGATGGATAGGATTCCGTACATTCAGCACCTACAGCGGCATTGTCCGTTACAGCTCGTTCAGCGACCTGGTGCGCGTGGCATACAGTGTAGGGATGTCAACGGCAATAGCTATCGGCTATACGTATGTCATGGAGTATTACGGACTGACCCAATGGGCAGTGCTGACACAGACGGAGACGGTAATCGCAGGCGTGATAACCATGCTGCTGATGTGGTCGGTGCGTATCCTTGTGAAAACGCTGTATGAAGTGATGCTGTCCGACACCCGTGCTCAGAGGGTGCTGATATACGGTGCTCTGTCGGGCGGTGTGGGTATAGCAAAGAATATCAACACACAGAAGCCCCGTAGATTCATCCTGAGAGGATTCATCTCCCACGAAGAAAAGTCAAGACACATGCGTGTGATGGGTCGCAAGGTATACAGCCCCGATGACAACCTCGCATCCGTGGTGAAGAAAGAAAGGATAGAGGCTGTGCTGGTGAGTCCGCTGCGTACGAGAGATTTCCGCGACAACCAGAAAGTTCAGGACATCCTGATTGGTGCGGGCTGTAAGATATACATGACGCAACAGGTCAAGGAGGCAAGCATCAAGAACGGCCGTCTGTCTGATGACGAGATTGCCGGTATGCAGTTGAAGGAGGTGAGTGTGGAGGACCTGCTGCCACGTATGGAGATAAAAGTGGACCTCGCCTCTGTGGCTGAGATGCTCCAGGGAGAGCGTGTCCTGATAACCGGTGCGGCAGGTTCTATAGGTTCGGAAATAGTAAGGCAGGTGGCATCGTTCAAACCCTCGTCGATGATGCTGATAGACCAGGCTGAGACCCCGGAGCACGACATACGTCTGATGATGGCCCGCGATTTTCCCGGGATTAAGGCATATACTACGGTGACCAGTATCTGTAACCAGGAGAGAATGGAGCATATCTTCATGGAATTCAAGCCAGACTATGTATTCCACGCTGCAGCATACAAACACGTGCCGATGATGGAGGACAACCCCTCTGAGGCCGTGCACAACAACATCTACGGCACAAAGGTGATTGCAGACTTGAGTGTGAAGTACGGAGTGAAGAAATTCGTGATGGTTTCCACAGACAAGGCAGTAAACCCCACCAATGTGATGGGGTGTTCAAAGCGTATCTGTGAGATATACGTGCAGAGCCTGAATCGCGAACTGATGAAGAAACGTCTGAACAAGGGACTCAGGGACAATACGAAGACACAGTTTGTGACCACACGTTTCGGAAATGTGCTGGGAAGCAACGGCAGCGTCATACCTCTGTTCAGGGAACAGATAAAAAAAGGTGGTCCGGTGACGGTGACAGACGAGAGAATAGTGCGTTATTTCATGCTGATTCCGGAGGCCTGCAAACTGGTGTTGGAGGCAGGAACGAAAGGCAACGGCGGTGAGATATTTGTCTTCGATATGGGTAAGCCGGTAAGGATTGCAGACCTTGCAAAGCGTATGATAGCCCTCTCCGGAGCCAAGAACGTGAAGATAGAATATACCGGACTGCGTGAAGGCGAGAAACTCTATGAGGAGGTGCTCAACGAGCAGGAAGGTACGAAGCCTACATTCCACGACAAGATACGTATAGCAGAGGTGCGGGAGTACGACTACGACGATGTGTGCCGTAAGATAGATGATCTCATCAAGATAGCGGCCCGCTACGACAACATGGCAACGGTGAAGAAGATGAAGGAAATCGTGCCGGAGTACAAGTCCAACAACTCGGTGTACGAACAGCTGGACACGAAGTAAATAAAGTTTAGAGTTTAGAGTTTAGAGATAAAAAGAGAGCCCGGCATTTCTGCTGGGCTCTGTCTTTTGTTCCGACTCACGTTGAGGATTACTCGAAACCGTTGGGGTTGTTCTTCTGCCAGTTCCAGGAGTCGCGACACATATCCTCAATACCGTACTCTGCCTCCCAACCGAGTTCGCGCTTAGCCTTCTCGGGATTACAGTAGCAGGTGGCAATATCACCCGGACGACGGGGCTTGATACTGTAAGGCACGTCAATATTGTTGACCTTGATGAAGGCATTCACAACGTCGAGTACGGAATAACCGTGTCCCGTGCCGATATTGTAGATGGCAATACCCTGCTTGCGTTCGATGCTCTGAAGGGCTGCAACGTGAGCCTTTGCAAGGTCTACCACGTGGATATAGTCACGTACGCCCGTTCCGTCGGGAGTGTCGTAGTCGTTACCGAATACACCGAGCTCTGCACGCTTACCTACAGCAACCTGTGTGATGTAGGGCATGAGATTGTTGGGGATGCCGTTGGGGTTCTCACCGATAGTGCCGCTCTTGTGGGCACCGATGGGATTGAAGTAGCGCAACAGGACAACATTCCATTCGGGATCGGCTTTCTGAACGTCCATCAAAACTTCCTCAAGCATGGACTTGGTCTGTCCGTAGGGATTCGTGCAATGACCCTTGGGACAATCCTCTGTGATGGGGATGATGGCAGGGTCACCGTAAACTGTGGCAGAGGAGGAGAAGATGATGTTCTTGCAACCGTTCTTGCGCATAACATCAAGAAGGCAGAATGTGCCGTTCATGTTGTTCTCGTAATACTCAAGGGGCTTTACGCAACTCTCACCTACAGCCTTGAGACCGGCGAAATGGATGCAGGCGTCAAACTTGTGCTCGTCGAAGACCTTCTGCAGACCTTCCCTGTCGCGGATGTCCACTTTGTAGAAAGGCACGCTCTTTCCGATAATCTTCTCAACGCGGGGAAGACACTTTGGAGAGGAGTTGTCGAGATTGTCCACTACGACAGCTTCATGACCTGCTGCCGAGAGTTCGATGAGAGTGTGGCTTCCAATGAAACCTGCACCTCCAGTGAGAAGAATTTTCATGAGTTCTTGGATTTTTATTATTAGTTTTTCATCTTTTTCCGTGACAAATATATGGAAAATCTCAGAAAAGGCAAAATTTTTCCGTATCTTTGCGCGGAAAATAGTGTATTTGTATGAATAAAAAAACACTTATAGCACTTCTGACGGCGTTTGTATGGTGTGTTGGTGCATCCCATGCTCAGCAATATCAGAAGCAACGTGAGGCGCAAGTTGGACAGAATGTTCCATTGACGTCTTTTAAGAATGCCCAGAAGATACTTTTTAACTTTGACTGGAAATTCAAACACGGGGAAGGTTCTCCCGAAGTGGAATACGACGATGCATCGTGGCGTACGCTGAATCTGCCGCATGACTTCCAGTTTGAACTGCCCTGGCAGGAAGAGGCCGGTGGAGCACGCGGTTTCAAGCCTATGGGTGAAGGATGGTACCGTAAGACATTCAAAGCGGACTCCCTGTGGATGGGTAAGCAGGTGATGCTGGATTTCGGTGGTATAATGTACTACGGTGATGTCTACATGAACGGCAGGAAGGTGGGCAGCGCAGAATACGGATACTGCGGTTTTGAGTGCGACGTGACCAAGGCTTTGCGCTACGACACCCTGAATGTGGTGGCAGTATATGCCTCTACAGGTAAGAGGAACGGTTCCAGGTGGTACACCGGTGGCGGTCTGTATCGCGATGTGTTCATCAAGGTGCAGAATCCGACGCATATAGCCCGCCACGGTCTGTACGTCTATACACCGGAAGTCAACAGCAAGGAGGCTACCGTGCAGGTGCAGGTGGAAGTGAGCGGTTTCAAAAAGCACAACATAGAGGTGGTGGCTACGCTGTTCACGGCAGACGGGCATCAGATAGTGAGTGCACGCGACACGATGAACCAACTCACAAAGCACACCACGGACGAACTGCGTCTGATGCCTATGAAGGTGCTGGAACCGAAACTGTGGAGCCCCGAGAATCCGTATCTGTACCGTTGCCGGGCAGACGTGTTTGACGACGGCATACTGGTGGACCAGCAGGAAACGGAGTTCGGTATCCGTTCCATAGAGTACGGCACGGATTTCGGTTTCAAACTTAACGGGAAGAAGGTGTTCCTCAAAGGTATTGCCAACCATCATGATTTGGGTGCTCTGGGCGTGGCTGCCTTCGACGACGCGATAGAGAGACAGATGAGGCAGATGAAAGCTTTCGGATTCAATGCTATACGCTGTTCGCACAACCCATACAGTGAGAACTTCACCAAGATTGCAGACAGAGTGGGTCTGCTCGTGGTGGACGAACTGATTGACAAGTGGAGCGATGACGAATACTGGGGAGGCCGCCTGCCGTTCATGTCGCTGTGGCCTTCACTGATCAGGGAATGGGTGAAGAGAGACAGAAACAGTCCTTCTGTGGTGCTGTGGAGTCTTGGCAACGAACTGCAGACACGTGCCGACTGGTCAGGTTATGATACGAACGACTGGGGTATAACGACATACAAGGTGTTCGACGTGATGCTCAAGCGCTATGATGCAACACGTCCGACGACGGTGGCACAGTTCCCTGCCCGTGCCGGTGGTATAAGGGAGGAGAAAGAGTTCAAGACATATCGTGTGGCACCGGAACTGGGTGTCGCCACAGAGGTGAACTCATTCAACTACCAGTGGGACGCATATCCGGAATATTATAAGCATGCTCCAAATCTGATACTGTTCCAGAGTGAGGCTGTGACCAACCAGCTTGTGGCTCCGTACTACGGTATGAACAGAGAACGCGGTGTGGGTCTGGCCTATTGGGGTGCGATAGAGTATTGGGGCGAGTCGAACAAGTGGCCCAAAAAGGGATGGAACTACAGTTGGTTCTCACACACACTGAGACCTTATCCGCAGGCTTATCTCGTGAAGGGCGCTTTCGAACCGAACAAGCCCGTAGTGCATATCGGTGTGATGAACGGTGGTGAAAGTGTGAACTGGAACGATGTGCAGGTGGGGCAGAAAACCTACAGCGAATCGTGGAACTGGCCTGAAGGAAGCAGGAAACAGGTGTGTGCCTTTACCAATGCCGAGGAGGTGGAGCTCTTTGTCAACGGAGAATCTCAGGGATGTGTGAAGAATGATACTGCGGACGTGTTCCGTCGTGGTGTATGTGCATGGCAGGTGTCTTATGGCAAGGGAGGCCGTGTGGTTGCTGTGGCTTACAATGGCGGCAAGGAAGTGGCACGCCATGAGATTGCGACAACAGGCGGTGCAGAGCGCCTGGAGATAGAGGAAGAGGAAATAATGCCTTCAGGTGCGTTCACCGCAGACGGTATGTCGTTGAAATATCTCTGGATTAAGGCTGTGGACAGCAAGGGACGTGTGGTGCCCGATGCCGACCAGAAGGTGACGGTGACAGTAAGCGGTGCATCGGAACTGGTGGCCCTGGATAACGGCGACCATTATACAGACGAACTGTTTATGCCGGAGAGTCATGTGATACACTCGGGATTCAGTTACTTGGGTCTTATGAACGTAGGGGAGGCTGTGATAACATCCATGACACGTTCGTTGAAAGATGGCCGTTTGCTGGTGATATTGCGTTCGAAGCAGAAGAAAGGTAACAGTCAGGTGCAGGCTACCTCTGCATTCTTCAAACTGGTCAAGAAAGTTGTAAAGGTATTGCCATGAGAGTTATAGGGAAAATACTTGTTCTGGTGACAATGGTGCTGTGGGCCCAGATGGCAGTAGCCTATACTGTGGTGATAGATCCGGGACACGGAGGCAAGGACTCCGGTGCTATAGGTAAGATATCGAAGGAGAAGAACATAAATCTGGCTGTGGCATTGAAACTCGGGGAGATGATAGAGAAGAACTGTCCCGATGTGAAGGTGGTGTACACCAGAAAGACCGACGTGTTCATTGAATTGCATCAGAGAGCGCATATTGCAAATAAGGCCAAAGCCGACCTGTTCATTTCCGTGCATACCAATGCAATGCCGAAGAAGATAATACGTCGCGGCACAGAGACCTATACGCTGGGTATGCACCGCGCAGCAGACAATCTGGCTGTGGCAAAGCGGGAAAACTCTGTCATCACGCTGGAGAGCAACTACGAACAGAAGTACGAGGGATTCGACCCCAACAGTTCGGAGTCGTATATCATCTTCGAATTCATGCAGGACCAGAATATGGCATCTTCCGTATCGTTCGCAAAAAGCGTGCAGGAGCAGTTTTCGAGGACCGCAGGACGAATTAACAAGGGTGTGTTTCAGGCAGGATTCCTTGTGCTGAGAGAGACATCTATGCCAAGTGTACTCATTGAGCTTGGTTATATCTCAACGCCTGACGAGGAGCAGTATCTCAACACACAGAAGGGACAGCAGGCGATGGCACAGAGTATCTTCAATGCCTTCAAGAACTATAAGAACAAGAAATAAAAAAATAATATTACATAGGAGATGAAGAAGGAGGTAAAAATAGGTCTGTTTGGTGCCGTTGCCCTGATAGTGCTGGTGATGGGTATCAACTTCCTGAAGGGGCTTAGTGTGTTCCACATGGACAAGGTATATTACATCTCGTTCAGGAATGCAAAGGCGATTGCGAAGAGCAGTCACGTATATGCCGACGGTGTGCCCGTGGGACGTGTGACAAACCTCATCTACAACTTTCGCAAGCCGGGAAACATCCTTGTGGAGGTCAGCGTGGACCCACGCCTGGTGATGCCGATGCGGACGACAGCAGTCATTGAGACATCGCTGATGGGAGCATCAACGTTGAGCCTGATATTGGGCAGAGACAGCATGAATGTGTATCATCCGGGAGACACGATACCCGGTTCGGAGCGCCTGGGCGTGATGGAGAAAGCCAGTGACGTGGTGCCTGATTTGCATGACGTGATAAGGAAGGTGGACACATTGATAACTACAGTCAACCGCCTTGTCGGAGATCCGAATCTGCGGGAAACACTGTATAATATAAAAGAGATAACAGCCAATCTTGCTGTTACGACGAAGAGGCTCGACAAGCTGCTTGGAGAGGACGTGCCGCAACTTGCGGCCACGTACAATGATGTGGGTAAGAATATCAACACCTTTGTGGGCAATCTCAATGACATGAATCTGCAGCAGACGATGGCATCGGTGGACAAGACGATAAAGGATGTGGATGCAATGGTGATGGCCATACAGGATCCGAGCGGGACATTGGGCGCGCTCATGAAGGACCGTGCTTTGTATGACAACCTGAACCATACTGTGCAGTCGGCTGACTCGCTGGTTACAGACCTGAAGGCCCATCCTAAGCGTTATGTACACTTCTCTGTTTTCGGTAAGAAGGACAAGTAGGGTTTTAGGTTTCAAGTTTCAAGTTTCAGGTTTTAGGTTCAAGGTGTATAAGATATATCAGATTCTGATTCTGCCGCTGCTGTTTGTCCACAGCTTGGTGTTGTTGTTCCTGATGTGGCTCTTCTGTGTGTTGAGAATACACCGTTTAGGCACGGGATTTTTTCCACGTATGTGGGCCCGGGGACTATGCTGGCTGTTGCTGCTGAAAGTGGAGGTGCACGGACGGGAGCACTTGAAACCGGGAGAGCACTATGTCTTCATGGCCAATCATCAGGGCATGCTTGACATTTGCATGCTCAACGGATATCTCGGACGTGAATTCAAGTGGATGATGAAGAAGGAGTTGGGTGACGTACCGTTGTTCGGCATGGCATGCCGCGGAGCCCGCTTCGTCATGGTTGACAATACAAATGCCGGTGCAGTGCGCCGCACTTGCAGAGAAGCGGCAGCATTGATGAAAGAGGGTTTTAGCCTGTGTCTTTTTCCGGAAGGAATGCGCACATGGGACGGACATATGAATGAGTTCAAAAAAGGAGGCTTTGTGTTGGCACAGAATGCGGGCTTCCCGATTGTGCCTATAACGATAAACGGCAGCTTTGATGCCCTGCCGAGGCAGAAGGGACTTAATTTGGTAAACCACGTGCCGCTGTCCATCACGATACATGAGGCAATACCCGTGGAAGGAAACCGTGAGGAACTTATACAGAAGGTGTATGATGCAATACATAGCAGTCTGTGTGAGGAATATAAATAATAAAGTAATATGAAAAAAAACAGAAACGCAGGTCGCAGGTCTGTTACGTTTCGCCAGTTTCAGAGGAAAGCATGGAGTGCATTCCGAAGCCTTACCCTTGAGGTGCGCATCGGTGTACTGACAGTGGCCACTCTCGGCAGTGTGTCATTTGTCAAGGCAGCTCCGATGTGTGATGCTGCTCCCGCAGATGCAGAGGGCATGCAGGAAGAAAGTGAGCAACTGGAGGAACTTACCGTATCAGCGACGCTTGCACCGCTCACACAATTGGAGCAGGTGCGATTGGTTTCTGTGCTTCAGAGAGAGGATGTTCTGCGCTCTGGGGCACAGAGTGTGAATGATCTTCTTAAGTTGTTCAGCGGTGTGGATGTTCGTCAGCGAGGCCCTTATGGTGTGCAGACGGACATTTCTATTGACGGGGGTACGCACGACCAGGTGACATTACTGCTCAACGGTGTGAACATCTCCAATCCCCAAACCGGCCATCTGGCTATGGATTTACCTGTCGCGCTGGAGGATATAGAGAGGATAGAGGTGCTGGAGGGAGCGGCAAGCAGAGTGTATGGGGGGAGCAGTTACGGAGGAGCCATCAATATCGTTACACACAGAGACACGGTGAGGTCAGTGGAACTGCGTGGTGAGGGCGGTCAGTACGCAACTGTGGCAGGCAGTGCGAGAGCTGCGCTTGCAGGATGCAGTGTGTCCGGGGGATACAGCCGTTCGGATGGTGCTACGGACAACAGCGACTTCTGGAAGACGCAGGCCTTTCACAGCGGCAGGTGGAATATATTGAGATGGCAGGCCGGGTACTCTCAGAAACAATACGGTGCAAACACGTTCTATTCCACAAAGTACCCGAACCAGTGGGAAGAGAATATGCGTCTGATGGCTTCACTCGGTGCGGACTTCAAACAACTTGTCAACTCGACAACTGTCAACTGGTCAACTGACCTCTACTGGCAGCGCGACTATGATCATTATCAGCTTGTACGCGACACACATACCGGTGAGAATGAGCATCGTACCAACGTGATAGGCGGTAAGATGAAGATGTGGTGGCAATGGGTGGCAGGTAAGACAGCCATAGCTGCTGAGGTGAGACATGAACGTTACAGCAAGGCGGAGACAGATACGTCAAGGACGGTCATACAGTGTACTCTGGAACATAACGTCACCCTTGGTGCCTGGACGCTCTCAGCAGGAGTGACGGGACAGGGTGTGATTGGGGCCACGTCAGCGAGCCCCGGATTCTATCCCGGTGTGGATGTGGCATGGCGTCCCGGAGAGGGATGGAAACTGATGCTGGGGTATAACCGTGGATACCGCCTCCCGACATTCACCGAGTTGTATTACAAGTCGCCCACCCATGAAGGCAACAGCGGACTCCCGATGGAGAAAACACATAACGTATCGTTTGCCGTGCAGTACAGGAAGGACGATATAGTGCGCGGGGTGTCAGGGACTGTGTCCGGTCGCGCTTTCTATCACAGGGGGCACGGACTCATCGACTGGGTGATGTTCTCTCCTGACGATGCCTTCCATTCGGCCAGTTTTGAACTGGACAATATGGGTGTGCAGGCAGATGTGGCGTTGAGAGGCAAGATGTGGTGGGCTAAAGCTTCCTACACATATCTGCATCAGGTGCGTCATGATGAAAGGACTGTGTATCGGAGCAACTATGCAATGGAATATCTGAGGCATAAACTGGTGGTGACGGCAGACTGGACCATGTGGCGCGGACTGGGGCTCAATGCCTCTGTGCGCTATCACGACCGTGTGGGCGATTATACACCTTATGCTACGCTCGATGTCAAGCTGCGCTGGATGGAGAAACGTTACGAGGTGTGGGTGTTGGGAAATAACATTACGGACACACATTACACGGATATCGGAGGTGTCCCTCAACCCGGTATCTGGGTCACTGCAGGTGTGAAATGGAGGATACTTTAGTTTGCTGCTGCCAGTTGTCTGGCAGCGGCACGGTCAATCTTTCCCGTTGCGGTGAGAGGAATCTCCGCCACAAGGATGACAGCCTTGATGTAGGAGTGGTGGATTTCTGAGGCCAAGGGTAGCAGTTCCGGCACCACCAGCAGTACAGCCTCTTCACCGAACTTGGCACTGGGACGCGAGGTGACGCAGAAGGAGATGTTGTCATCGGATGCTGCAAGCAGTGGACGCAGCTCCGTCTCAAGAACCTCTGTCTGCAGTTTGAGGCCGCCGCTTATGATGACATTGTCGCGGCGTCCCAGAATGCGGAAAGAACCGGAGGAAGAAAGTTCCGCAATATCATTGGTGACCAACGGCTGGGCTGACAGTGCGGGGGCATCGATGCAGAGACAGTCGTCTCTGTTAAGACTTACCGACACACCGGGCAGAGGAGTGTACCACTCCTCTGCCTTAGAACCGTTTACGCGGCGAAGGGCAATATGTGAGAGAGTTTCTGTCATCCCGTAGGAGCTCCACACCGCGTTGGGCAGTCCGTGCAGTTTCTCTTCCAATTCCGGGGAGATAGCTCCTCCTCCGATGATGAGATTCCGGATGCAGGGCAATAAAGGATGGTCGATGCTGCAGAAGACCTGGGAGGGCACCATTGCGGCAAGACCGATGCTGCATATGTCGGGATGCTCACGCTCAAGCGTCTCCAGCGGACGGTTGGAGGGTGTCACCTCCAGAAGTTGCAATCCGCGTTCAAGAGCGCGCACCACCATCATCTTGCCCGCGATGTAGTCGCAGGAGAGGCAGAGCAGTGCGCTGTCGCCTTCGCGCAGTCCCAGGAAGTCGCAGGTCATGCGGGCGGAGGCCCTGAGACGCTCCTTGTCTGCATACAGCACTTTGGGCGCTCCTGTCGAACCGCTTGTCTGCAGCCTCACCTGTGAGGACGGGCTGCGCCACTCATTGAGAAAATCCTCTGTCGTCATATGTCGGCCACTTCGCTGCGCCAGAGACGCGCACCGCGAAGTTCAATGTCCATCTCGATGTTGTCAGTGAAAAGTTGTCCCGTGCCCAGTCCCTGAGGGAAGCGGATGTCGGGACCGTAGATGCGGGCCGCCAGAAGAGCTGCGTTGCGCAGACCTACATTGCTCTCGAGGGCAGAGGTAATCCAGGAGCCTATGCCGCGCCTGTCGGCAAGAGAGGCCCACTCCATTGTACCCGTCATGCCGCCGTGCAGCGTGGGTTTGAGGACGATATACTGCGGCCGCACGGTGTCGAGCAGCGTCTCCTTCTCCAGGCGGCCGGTGACACCGATGAGTTCCTCGTCAAGAGCGATGGGCAGGGGGGTGTTGCGACACAGTTCTGCCATCTCGTGCCATTGGTATTGGGCGATGGGCTGTTCGATGGAATGCACGTCGAGTGAGGCCAGAGTCTCCAGACGTTTCATCGCTGTATCGGGAGCGAATGCTCCGTTGGCATCGACACGCAGTTCAAGACTCTCACGGGAGTAGCGTGAACGAACCTTACGTATAAGACCGATTTCATCGTCCCAACTGTTCGCTCCGATTTTCAGTTTTATACAATGAAATCCCTGGAGCAGTTTTTGCTTGATTTGTGCCAGCATCTCGTCGGGCGATGACATCCAGATGAGACCGTTGAAAGGTATGCCGACTTCGCTGCGGGCAAAAGGAGTGTCGTAGAGGGTCGGGCTCTGACGATAGTCGTGTATGGCACTTTCAAGGGCGAACAGCAGCGCCGGATACGGGCGCAGGAACTCGGTGTAGTCCTCAGCATCCAGTGCCTGCCGGATAAGTTCGGCCACAGAGGAGAGTGTGGGATATGCGTCCCTGTCAGAGGAAAGATCGGGCAGTGGGGCACATTCCCCAAGGCCAATGCGTTGTCCTTCCTCATCGGTGGCGGTGAGAAGTATTATGCGACGCTCGCTGTATGCACCACGGGAGGTGCGTGCGGGACGCTTGAAGTGCAGGGTGCGAAGAGAGAGATTTATGTTCAAGGTGACGTGCGTTTATTCGACTATGGAACGAGCAGGAATTTATCCCAGTTCGGTTTGCGCTTTTCAAGGAATGCCTTGCCGCCTTCCTGAGCCTCATCAAGCATATAATACAACGCTGTGCAGTCGCCTGCCAGTTGCTGTATGCCGGCCTGACCGTCCAGTTCGGCGTTAAGCCCCATCTTAATCATGCGCAAGGCAAGGGGAGACAGTTCCATCATGTGTCTTGCCCATGACACGCATTCATCTTCCAGTTGCTCGTAGGGCACCACCTTATTCACCATGCCCATCTGTTCGGCTTCTGCTGCGCTGTACTGACGGCACATAAACCATATCTCACGCGCTTTCTTCTGGCCAACGATACGTGCGAGGTAGGCGCTGCCGAATCCGGCATCGAAGGAACCGACTTTCGGTCCCGTCTGTCCGAAGCGTGCATTCTCGGATGCAATTGTCAGATCGCACACCACGTGGAGCACATGACCGCCTCCTATGGCAAAGCCGTTTACCATCGCTATGACGGGTTTGGGCAGGCGGCGTATCTGCATCTGCACGTCCAGGACAGAGAGTCTCGGAGTCCCCTCTTCATCTATGTAACCGCCACGCCCTTTGACGTTCATGTCTCCTCCGGAACAGAAAGCCTGCTCGCGCAACCAGTCACTGTGGCTCTGGCCTTCCCGGTGAGGTGTTTCCGCACCGGTGAGCAATACGACACGTATGCGTGAAAGTTCGCGTACGATGGCAAATGCCTCAGAGAGCTCCCGTGTGGTGGTGGGGGTGAATGCGTTGCGTACGTGCGGACGGTTGATGGTTATCTTTGCTATGCCGTCAGCCTCTTCAAGGAGTATTTCCCGGAAAGTTTTAATGCTTGTCCACTCCATAGTTGTCTATGATGAATTGATAATATTCTTTATATATACGGATATCCGTATCGGGGTCGGTGAAAACCTCCAAAAGTATGGGGCGTGTACCCTCGTCGTGCACCAGATGGCTGATACCTTCTGTGAGTGACACCTCATCTGATGCCTTGATATATGTGATATCACACTGTGAGCACAATCCTTCCGCCGTGAGCCGGTGGGCTGCTGATACCAGTGTGTCGCAGGCAGGACTTGAAGCCAGTTGCGGGAATGAATGGAAAATAGCTCCGCCGCTGTTGTTGAGAAGAAGGATGCGGAGATTTCCGGTCAGCTCCTGTTGGGACAGTGCTGTCTGGTCATAAAACGCACTCAGGTCTCCGATGACGCAATAGATACGTTCACCGGGGTGTGCCAGTGCAAGACCTGCGGTTGTGGAAAGTGTACCCTCAATGCCGTTGAGACCGCGGTTGCAATGGATATAGTGGTTTGCATAAATGCATCCGTATCTCACAGCCATACTGTTGGCATAACTGAAGGTGGAAGGGGAGCATACGTTCTGCTCAAGCAACTGTGTGGCACGCATGGATGAATAGGCGGGGGTGAAGAGCTTGTGTGCACTCTCAACCTGCAGACGCAGTTGCTGCCATTTCATCATGAATGGAGAGGCAGACTGCGGCAATGCCTCACAAAGGTCATTGACGACGGTGTCGGCACAGCCCTCAACTAGAAGCGATGTGTGACGGCTCACGTCGTGCAGCAGACCGTCTTCGCTTACCAACACCTGTTCAACGCTCTCCGGAAGGCTGCGCAACCACAGACGGAGCCTCTTGCTTACGGTGTTGCCGCCCGCATAAATAACAGTCTCAGGCAGGAGTTCGTCTGACATACCCGCGGTCTGTATGAGATGAATCATCTGGTCTGTGCAACAGAGGGTGTCGGAGGAGAGTTGCTCGGAGAGTACCACCATACGTCGGGAGAGCGCCTCAACCAATGCAGCGGACAAGGTGTGAACCGTCTGCCCGATAACCAGCATGAGGCGGCGGTCAAGGAATCTTCCGGCAAGCGATCTGTTCCAAGTGGTATATTGCACAACGCGCTCCCGGGGCAGAGTCTCCATGGAGAAACCGAAGAGGGGTTCGGCAACGGGCACGTTGATATGTACACTGGAATGCGGTTCCCGTTTCAGGGCGATGAATGCTTCGTTGACAAGGCGATTGCAATGCCAACGGTCGTCCTCGCTGTGTATCTCAGGCAATGTGACGCTATGGGCCGCAAAGGGAGTAAGCGCCCCGTTCTGCGGGAGTGTCTGGCCGTCCAGTTGCCCAATCCATGCTACAGGTCTGTCTGCAGAAATGACAACAATGCCGCGATGACGGTATGTGCCTTCTGCTGCTGCAGGAAGTGTGGCGAGCAGAGCAGAACCGCTGGTGACGCACACAGCAACCGGCTGGTCGAGTGCATCACTCAGTCCGAGGGCAACGAAACCCGCAGAGCGTTCATCTGTGACGGAGTGACAGATAATGTCGGGGCACACGGAGAAGTTGTGTGCAAGCGGGGCATTGCGGTTTCCGGGGCACACCACGACATGACGCACGCCGTGCGCTACCATTAAGCCGGTGAGAATGCCTATATGCTGGTGATCGCTATACATCGCGCAGAACGTTGTTTATCGTTTTCATCTTTTGCCGGATTTCTGTCCATTCTTCCTGACATCGGCTCTCAGGCATCAGTCCTCCCCCGGCATAGAGTGTCGCCTGCGAGGAATCCGGGTCCAGTCTGGCGCAGCGCAGCGAGACGTACAGATGAGTGGCACCTTCCATGTTGAGGGGACCGCAGAATCCGCTATAGTATTCTCTCTTCAGATGTTCATGCTCAAGGATGAAGCGGACAGCCTCATTGCGGGGCAGTCCGGATATGGCAGGTGTCGGGTGCAGGGCAGAGATCAGTTCGCCGAGGCGACAGGCTTCCGCGGTAAAATAAAAATCTGTGCGGAGGTGCCGAAGATGCCCGGCAGGAAAACTCCTGGGACCGTCTGAGGAAATATCAGAGGCAAGACGTTCCAGCGTGTCGTGCACGAAACTTTCCACAAGGTGCTGCTCTTCTTTATTCTTGTCGCTCCAAGGAAGTGCGTCCTCATGCTGTTCCATCGTGCCGGCCATTGCCATCGTATGCCATGCTGTGTTATGACCCTCAACGAGCACTTCAGGAGAAGCTATGAGCCATGTCCCTGTCTGTGAAGTGGAAAAGAGCATTACCATGAAATCGGGATACTGCATACATGTGCGTATGAAAAGTTGCTGCAGGTCGCTCTTGCGGAGGGGGCAGGAACGTGTGAGGGAATGGGCCAGTACCAGTTTGGAGAAACGTCCCTCCCTGACGGCTTCATGGAAACACGTGAAATCTTCGGTGTAAGATTCCGGTACCGATGATGCAGAGGGCATTGCGGAATCATATTTTTCAGTATGCTCCGGAAGCGGTATGGAGTGAATCTCATCGGGAAGAATGAGCACGATGGGACAGCTGTTGCTGACGTGGAAGGGTGCGATAAGGAAACCGCTTTCGTTTCCGATGCCGTTTGCGGAAGGGAGTTCCTTCGGGGCATGTGAGGAGGAAACGACGGTGTATTGCCTATCACCGGGCAGATGAAAAAGTGCCACACTCTCCATGTCTAAAGCTCCTGTTATTTCCTGATGAGGTTTGTCACAGTGGCAACACTGACGGTTTTTCCGCTTTCCTTGCTCACCTTCACCTGCCACACATGTGTGGAGGTGCCGATGTGCAGGGCTTCTCCGCGTGCGATGACGACATCACCCACACGGGCGGTTGCAAGATGATTGGCTGTCACGGAGATACCCACAGGCATCTGTCCGTCCAGTCTCTCGCATGAGAGTATACCTGCCAGCGTCTCTTCCAGCGCCAGCATCACGCCTCCGCTCAAGGTGCCGAATGGAGTGAGGTGGCATTCACTGACGATGAGACGTATGCACGTGGCACGCGTATCATCGGAAATTATTTCCATGCCGAGGTGCTGATGAAGCCCCTGTGACATGTTCATTATGGGTGTTGTTCTCATCTTTTCCGCATGAAACTGCTGCAAAGATACGAAATTTAGTTGAAAGTTGAAAGTTGAAAGTTGAAAGATTATGGACTATTTATTGGTTAATGGTTATTGGTCAACGGTTAATGGTTGTAGAGGATGTCTTTTGTGAAAATGCCAAAACAAAAACAGGGCGACCCCGGAAGGACCGCCCCGCGCTTTTGAAAAGTGGATGAAAAAGGGATTCAGAACTTATAGTCCACACCCACGCCGAAGACGTGGTTGGTGCGGGAGTAGGTCTCCATTACGGGAATACCGGAGTATGTGATGGGATTCTCTCGCGTGTAGTCGCTGTAGATGGAGCAGAAATAACCGGCATTGATGCGCAGATGCGAAGTGACATTGAATGCGGCACCGCCACCTACGGAATAACTGTCGCATGCGAATGAGGTGTTTGCCTGGTATCCGTCGGAGAGGCCGTAATCCGTACGCTGTGCACCGGCAGACACGGTGAATATCTTGTTGATATCCCACTCCAGACCTACGAGTATCTCATGAGTGCCGTGTGTCAGTTCGTCCTGACGGTCGTACTGCATCTTTGAGTTCTTGTCGTCAAACCAGTGATATTCCAGTGTGCCGCGGAATTTCTTCGGGATGAACTCATATCCCACAGCAACAGAAAGCAGTCCGGGCATATCGTAGCGGATCTTCTCTCCATTGAGATATGCAGCGATTTTCTCACCAACGTCGCCGTATTGTGCCTTAAGGGCAGCAACAGTAGCCTGATTGCCCATTATCTTCGACAGTGCGTTGATGTCTGTTGTGTTACCCATAATACCAGCCTTGAGGGTATTGGTGGTGTTGGGGATGTTGAGTTTGCTGCGGAACTCGTAACGTGCTGTTACTACCAAGCGCTTGTACTTGTAGTTTACACTGAGCAGAGGACACACGCCCCAGCCTGTCTGGTCAACGTCAATCTGGAGGTTCACCAAATCTATCGGAGCCGCAGTGGAGCGTGCAATCACGTGTCCCCTGCTGTAACCGGTGTAGATGTTTGCACGCAAACCGACGGCAGCAGACCAGTGCTCGTTGAACTTGTAGGTGAAGTTGGCCTGAATACCGTAGATGTACTGCTTGCCCTCCATGAAAGCGTGCATGCTGTATTGGGAGGGATTGAGGCCGTTTTTATACATCATGCCGCGAACGGGTACGACAAACATAGGTACACCCTCTTCGTAGGTGACACGGCCACCGCTGCCTACGATACCTGCCATCATAGATACAGCCCATTTCTTGTGCTTGTAGGCAGCAAAAAGAGCGGGCACGAAAGGATTTGCATCAGCTTCACCCTTGAAGAGATGATTGTTCATGCCGATAGCAGTAGCAAAAGGCTGTGGCACATTGGCCTCAATATTGCGCCACTGGAAAGGTTTCTGCGCGTTGAACGACAGTTGCCATCCCTCATGTCCCCAGGCGAGACCTGCCGGGTTGCTGTATGCAGCATCTATTTCGAAGGATGCTCCTCGTGCCAGCATGCGGTCGAAGGCAATGTGATAGTTGGTGTTGGTCATAAGTCCGCCTCCCAAAGTGTGAACAGGCAAAAGTGCAAATGCACAGCAAACGACCAGCAACAAATTTACTCGTTTCATCTTAAACAAATTTGGTTAAACTTAATGTAAGAAACAATCTTTTTACTAAATTTTTTGCAAAATTAGTCACTTTTCACCACCGAGGAGTTAGCAAATTGGTATATTTTTTTGCCGTATTGTAAGAAATGTGTATTTTTGCCACAGAAAGAAGTGATTCAGATGCTGATAGATACTATTTCATTGGAACTTTTCCGTAATACAGACAGTTGGAAGGGTCACGGAGACATCTTCCTGCACGACAGGTTTTGGATGTTGCGCAAGTTCAATATAAGGGGACGTGAGTTCCTGTTCTCCACTCAGCCCTATCTTTTGCAGGAGAAGCGCGTAGTATGGGTGAAAAAGGGATGGGCAAGCTATCTGTTCAACCTCATGGAGTATCGCTTTGTGGAGGGTGATCTGGTGGTGTTCTATGGTGATACGCTGGTGGAGAAGAAAGGTAATTCCGATGATTTCGAGTTTGATGCTTTCCGGTATGACGGTATTGTTGACGATGTGCCGACTCCCCAAGTGAAGGCATCAGCAGGCTCGAGTGAAGAGGCAGAGGAGGGTGTGAGTTTTATCAGGCTGCATATCCGTGAGGAGATGCGTACGATAGTGAATCAGTATTTCTCATTGTTGTGGGACATAGTACATCAGACCCCTATTCCACATGAGAGTGCTGCTCAGATTGTGTGTTCATTGCTATATTATGCAAGGCAGCAGTACGGTCAGGCAGAGGTGGCGCGTCCCGTCACGAGGAGCCAGGATATCCTGCAGCGCTTTATTTCTCTGGTGAGTAAATATGCCGACAGGGAGCGTAAGATTCCGTTCTATGCGGACAAACTGTGCGTGGCTCCCCACTATCTCAGTACGCTGATAAAGCAGACGAGCGGTCGCACGGTGATGGACTGGATAAACCAGACGGCTGTGAAGGCTGTGAAAGTGTGGCTTGCCTATAGCGATGAAACCGCAATACAGATTTCCGAACGCATGCATTTCTCCTGCCCGGCATCTCTGACAAAATTCTTCAAGCGTGCCACGGGAATGACCCCCGGGCAGTATCGTGCGGAGGTAAAAGGAGGCGGAATGCAGAATTAGTCGGGAGCCTTGTCCTCGAGATCCTCCGACAGTGCAGCAAACGGAGCAAACTGTGCAGCCCGCATCTCCATCGTCATCTGCGGATGACGCTTTGACACGTGGTGCGGCAGATTGATTATGTCGTCGTATTTATTCATTGACCGTTGACTATTGACCATTAACCATTAACCTCTAACCTTTAACCTAGGCTTTATGCCCTCCGATCTGTGCGTTGCGTTCGCGGGCAGTGGCCCCTTCCTCGAAATTCAATCCTTTTAATATGGCATTCTTTCCGAATCGCCTTTTTATTTTCACACGTGCTTCCTGGATACGTCTCTCTTTTTTCTGTCGTTTTGTGATTTCCTTTTGTTTCTTTTCTTCCGCAGCATAGTCGGTGAACAGGTCAAGCTGTACAGGTTCGTGAACCGCGGTAGTGTCATTTTCTCTCACTACGTTATTCACCGTGAGGGTCAGTCGCCGGATGAGCAGCATGGGATTGACGATGCGGTCGTAGAGTGCGAGGAAAGCATCTGTGATATCTGCTGATGATGAGGTAGGCTGCTCCATGCGGGTGGTGCCGTGCCCGTGTTTTGGCACCTGTCTGCCGTAATGGTCAGTGGTGACCTCCCCGTTGTAGTTGTCGCGGATGCCGGATGTCGTGAGATTCTCGCGGTCGTAGTTGACTGTCAGCACAAGTTGGTCTGTCACCAGATGTCTGTCTACGAGTTTCAGTGCCATGCCGTCAGCCATCTCCTGCACGATGACGCGCGCCTTTTCCGTGTCGTAGGGGCAATGGAGCACCTGTCCGCTGCTGAATGAATTTGTTTCCGGACGATAGGCTTTTACCAAATCTATCGTACATGGTTCCCATCCCCATGCGTGGTCGATGAGCAATTCTGCATTGATGCCGAAGAGCCGGTAGAGCAGTTCCTCCCTTTCCAGTGAGCAGCGTGCAATCTTTCCCATCGTGTCGATGCCGTGCGGCAGCAGTTTCTGTGCGATGCCCCGTCCCACGCGCCAGAAGGCAGTAAGAGGTTTGTAGTCCCACAGTTGTTGCCGGTAGCTCATCTCATCCAGTTCTGCTATGCGTACACCGTCTTTATCGGGTGTTGTCTTCTTTGCCATGATGTCCATTGCCACTTTGCAGAGATACATATTCGTACCGATTCCTGCAGTGGCGGTGATACCCGTCTGTGAGAGCACATCGCGTATTATCGTCATCACCATATCGTGAGCACTTGTCTTTCTGTAGCGCAGATAGGGGGTGAGGTCGATAAAAACCTCATCGATGGAGTAGGTGTGTATATCTTCCGGAGCCACGTATTTCAGGTAGATGTTGTATATCTGCCGGCTTACGGCCTTATAGCGTGCCATGCGCGGTGGGGCTGTCAGGAAATCCACTTTCCAATCCGGATGCTCCGCAAGTTCCGGGTCGTGCACTGATTTACCCGTGAACCGCCTGCCGGGCGATAGGAAAAGTCGTTCGCCGTTCACTTCCCGGAGTCGCTGTGTCACCTCGAAAAGACGCGCCCGTCCGCTTATGCCGTACTGCTTGAGTGACGGGGTCACTGCCAGGCAGATAGTTTTCTCTGTGCGGCTGATGTCAGCCACGACGAGATTGGTGGTCAGGGGATTGAGTCCCCTGTCCACGCACTCCACAGAGGCGTAGAACGACTTGAGGTCTATTGCAACATATGTTCTTTGGGAATCGTGCATGTGTTTCCCGACACTTTGGATGGAAATTTGCCGTAAAGGTACACTTTTTTCTTCGTTTTGCAAAATCTTTTCGCGTTTTTAACGTACCTTTGCGCTGTCGTTTTTATTATTACATATATATATTATGTGGTGGCGCTCCATACTTTTCTATGCAATATTATCCGGTGTATTCTTCACGATAGTCATTCATGTGCTGTGGATGCTCTCATGGGCAGTAAGCAAACTGACAGGATGGCATCTTCACTATGCACCTTTTGCATGTGTGAATATTGCTGTTGTACTGTTTTTCTGGGCGATGTTTCTTTACGGTTATTATGTAGGGCGTTATCGTGTGGAAGTCAATCATGTGACATTCTCCAGCAGTTCCCTGCCGCCATCGTTTGACGGATTGCGCCTCATACACATATCCGATCTGCATGTCGATTCCTACAATGAGCACCCGGAAGCTCTTGAGCGCATTGTAGATATGGTGAACGCAGAGGATGCTGATATTATTTGTTTCACGGGCGATGTCACCACGGGGTCGTTTCATGAGATTAAGCGTTTTGTTCCTGTGCTGCAACGTTTACAGGCCCGGGACGGCGTCGTGAGTGTGCTGGGCAATCACGATTTCTTCATCTACTGCAGGGAGTATCATAATGATGTGGAACGCTCTGCTGCTGCCGATGCCTTGACGCTTCTTGAGGAAAAGGATCTGGGATGGCATGTGTTGCGCAACAGCAGTGTGCTGTTGCATCGCGGTTGCGACTCCATCGCCATAGCGGGGGTGGACAATATTACGGGGAATCAGGGTTTTGCCACCATACAGAAAGGCAATCTGCCTGCTGCGATGAAGGGTCTCGACGGCATCTTCACCATACTGCTCACTCATGATCCCGGTCATTGGCGTGCCGAGGTGCTGCCCAAATCCCACGCAGCCCTCACACTCTCAGGCCACACACATGCTGCGCAGTGGCGCATATTGGGGTGGTCGTTGTCCAATCTGTTTTTCGAGGAGTGTGACGGACGCTACGATGAGGGTTTGCGCAGTCTCTATGTCAATGCAGGACTTGGATGCACGGCCCCCTTCCGCATCAGTTGCCCTTCGGAGATAACGGTTATAACGCTGTCTGCCCGCTAATCCTTGATAAGTTCGAAGTCGCAGGCTGAAAACCAGTCAAGAGTGTTTTTTGCCTGTGTGAGTTGCGAGTCAGTGGTGATGCCGTAGTATATTGTCTGGCCGGCTTTCAACGGAATGTCGCTTATCGTCAGCAGAGTCCACCCTTTTGCATCCCCTGTCCATTCTGGTATATAGCCTCCTTCATCACCAGTGTCGGGTATGGGCATCATACGTTCGAACGAGGGCTTTGCGTCGGGAGTGGCAGCGGAGGCTCCTATACGTACGTAAAGGAAGGCACCGTGTCCGTCAGCCCTCACTGCGGCCTGCAGTTTATACACACCGCCTTCGAGTGTGCTGTCGCAGCGCTCAACGGTGTATATGAGTTTGTCTTTATCCCTGTGTGCCTCCAGATATCGGTAATCGCGCATCCCGTTATAGTAGTCACCGGTTGCCGTAGAGCGCGGTGCGTTGTTGCTGATGAGATTCCATCCCCAGCTCTTGAGATAGTTCTCATCGTCTGCCACGCTGTCGAACGATTCTTCATCGCCCTCGTAGTCGTCATCCCATTCTACGGTCTCAACGGGCAGGTTTTGTATCCAGTGCTTCACGCTCTTTGTCACAGCGATGCTCCACACGGACATTACCGTGAGTATAGGTATGAGCAGCAGCAGGACAACGAGTGTTCTGATGCCCTTGCGTTCTCCTTTTGTGAGACGCGACATGAGCATCACGAGCAGCACCGTCATCACAATGGCGCAGACAATATACACTCCGAGCATTGTACCTACGGGTTGCATCAGTGCGGACATGTTGTCCATGATGCCGTCCCACATGGCTGCGTGTATGCCCCATCCGACAAGTCCCAGAAGAAGTGGTACGGAGAGTAAGAGAGGGAGTAGCATTATCAGTACGGGAGCGGCTACGAGTGCCACGAGCAGTGTCAGCAGACATCCGTTGCGGCTCTTCGGTGTGACCTCCTTGTCTGCGGGCACCACGATACACCAGATGATATAGATAATCAGCGTGGGTATGGTAAACACTATTGCCAGCACAGCCACCAGCAGTCGCCAGGCCACCACGTCGCCTCCGACGTACTTGGCCAGTCCTGCGCACACGCCACCGAGCATCCTCTCCGAGGGATCCCTTTTCAGCTGTTTTCCTTCAAAAAAATCTTTCCAGTTGTCCATTTGTTAAAAGCTGAGATGTTCTTCTATAACGCCTCCGTTGAGTGTGATTTTCTTCAGGATGATGTAGGTTCCGCCCATGTTCGCACTGTAGTAGCGCAGCTCCGCGGTCTCACCTTTTACGGCACCGAAGGCATTTATGGTCCACATCAGAGGGTTCACAGCATCCCTCTGGCCTATGCCACGGCATTCTTCACCCACGAAGACAGCCATTTTGTCACCGCTGCTCAGAGTGAACGGCAACTGGTTGGGCAGCACGGCATTGATGACGCTCCACACAGGATATTTGGTGCTGCCTTCTCCTAAATCCAGCATGATGATTTCGGTGTTGTCCATCAGATTGTTGGGGTTGAACGGAATCACAAACGGTGGAATGAACAACTGATGCATGCGGTCGCAATAGTAACGCAGTTCCACAGGAAGATATGTCTCTTCGCTGCTTCCTTTTACGTGCAGCAGGTATGACACTTTTCCGCTGGACGGGTTGACATTACGGGAGCTCACCCCCCTGCACTCACCGCCTATGAACACTCCCATCTTGTCGTTGTCGGAAGAATAGGATGTCATCCCCTCGTCTATTTCCACCAGCAGATACATGGGACACTCGTATTTCTCCGGATCGGGTTCCTGCCAGTCGGGTTCCGCATCGTTCCATGTCCAGTTCACGGACCAGTCAGGGCTGACTGATTCTACAAATACGGAACCGTCCCATTTCGGGCTGTTTTTAGGATCGTCATCGTCCGAGCAGCCCCACGCTGTTGTGAGGGCTGCCAGGAGTATCATTGTCTTTGCTGTTTTCATATTCATGGTGCATCAATTTATCAAGATTTTACGTCCGTTGTAAATATAGAGACCCTTACGCTTGGGAGCTCCGGGCAGTTTGACGCCCTGCACGCTGTACCATCCTCTCTGCGGCAGCAGCGCGGTGTTGTCGTCCTGCTTGACGAAGCTGATGCTTGTGGGCTGGTCGGGTGAACCGCTGATGGCGTTTCTCTCGTATGTCATCACCTCATCCGTGGTGGCGATGATTTCACCGTCGCGCTCGATTGCGAATGACAATGCAGCTTTCGTGTCGCCTTCAATGGAGAGGTAGAAGAGAGAGCCGTCTTCTGCTGCATCTGCCACACCGCGTACCTCAGCTCCTGAGAGGGCAATCAGTTTGTCGCCCTCCTCCAGTTCTATGCCTTCGGCCGCAGCTACGAGCGACATGCTGCCGCTGTATTCGCTGACCCTTGCGGCACGTTTCTTGTTGGCATCGTCGTAGAACAGGACGTTAGCTTCGTAGAACGGATAGATGAACGTCACCTCGCTCGCATTCTTGCGGTAGAGCATATATCCCTCGCCCGGCTTCATGTATTTCAGGTTGCCCTTCCACTCGCGTGCACCGTTGGCTCCCTTCGAGAACATGGCAAACGTAGTCTTGTTCTTAATCACATCGCCGTCCTCTGCCTCGTCCAGATAGCTGGCCAGAGCTGTAGTTACGGGCAGGTTCACGAGCGGTGTGTATCCGATGCTGTTCCATCCGTGTTTCACCTTGATGGTGCGGTCGCCCTCAGTCTTGATGGCACTGCCTACCAGTTCCACCTTCACGTCATTAGCCACCTTCACGCGATAACTGTGGGCTACGCTGAGCATCAGTTTGTCCAGTTTCGTCGAACCTCTGTTGGATATCCACTCTTTGTCGTGGTAGAGTAGTGACACGTTGTTGGTCTCGTCGGTCAGCATGTCTCCCTCTTGCCATTTGAACAGGCTTAGCAGTTTCTTCACGTCACGGTAGTCGTTGTTGATGACGTTGAGCGATATCCAGTTCCATCCGGGATACAGGTCGATGCTCTGTATATACTGGTCGTTGGCTGTCAGCACGAGCGGTTCCTTGGTGGTGCCGACGAATGTTTCAGGCTTGAATACCACCGGCGTTGCGGGGGTGAGAGCCATTGTCTTACCGGTATTGTAGTGCCACAGACGGAAGTTGACGGGCTTCGCCACGGTCGTACTGTCGTAAACGGACAGATATGTCAGGCTCTCTGCCGAAGAAGCTTCATAGTTGATGTTTCCGACACCCATGCAACGTCCCATGTTGTCAAACACACCCACGATGTCGCGTGAGTCAGTCACAATGTCGTCGCCGATCTGCACTCTGGCCACGATGTTCATTGAGAACTGCTTCATTGCATCGTCCACATACCATCCGGGTTCCATACCTTCAACGGTGATGTTCAGTGCCAAAGGTTCGGACAGGTCGTTCTCATCGGTCAGGTAGATGATGTCGTCATACGTACCCACGTTGGCATCCTTGCCGATGGTGAACGTCAGAGTCTTCTCTTCCTTGGCATCAATGACATCTGTCGGGATATCCACGCTGAGCCACTTCGGGAGGTGCTCCACGGTGTAGGTGTGCGATGCTCCGCTGTTGTTCGATATGTTGACCTGGAACTGTGCGTCGCTTACGTTGGTTCCGGAAATGGTGGCTTTGTGCACCTTGCTTTCCCAGCGCAGCGGGTTGCGGTCGACAAACACCGACACTGTTGCGGGCGATGCCATGAAGTTGCCGTTCAGGTCGGGGATGTCGCTGGTGGTGACATACACCGTGCGCTTGTTGATACGCTTGTCCAGTTCGTCGATGTTCACCAGTATCTGATTGTCGCGTCCTACATAGCTGAAATTCAGATTGCGCAGTTCTTCGTAGGCCTGCACCGGAGCACCTGTGTTTTCATCCACAAGGTCGGTAATCACGCTGATGGGGTCGACAAATACGCTGTCATGCTTCTCTGTCGGTTTTCCGTCGCTGTCAAACTTCACCTTCTTGTTCAGCACATAGGGCACCAGTCGGAGTTCTCCGTTCTTCTGCCGCTGCTGCTGTTCGAAATCCAAGTAGGTGATGAGGCCTTTCTCCTCACCTCCCGGCGACTTGGCATTGTAGCGTCTGATGAGTGTGACGGGCAGCACCTGTTCAAACAGGGCGATTCCGTCCAGATAGCCCGTCAGCGCATTCTGCTGGTGCACCTTGTCGTTGTCGGGACCTTCTTCCTGCCATACCATGTTACCCAGATAGAACTTGCCTGTCATGCCTCCGAGTGAATCGGTGGGGAACTGTGCCTTCAGGCTGTTGTCCACATATATGCTTGCCACCTGGTGGCCTCGGTTGACAGTCATAGCGTAGTGGTGCCAGCGGCCATCGCTGTAGTTATTGCCCAGCGGATACTCGCGTCCGTTGCTGCGGTACTTCAGCGTCTGACCCTCAAAGCCGATATAGAACTTGTCTTCTGCTCCAACGTCGGTCTTGCGTCCCGAACCGTTACAGAGCAGTGCGCCGCGTCCGCTTTCGTTGGTCTTGAACCAGAACATCAGGGTATAGTCCTGTTCGCTGGTGCGCTGGAAGAACTGTTCCTTCAGCTGGCGTCCCTTCACCGGACGCGGGTCGTTCCAGTCGAGCTTCAGCGACATGCCGTGGGGCTGTGCCCAGTCCGTTCCGTTGAGTTTCAGGTGTGCGCCGCCCATTGCCTGGTCGCTGGCATAGCTGCCCGAACCTTCGTTCATCGGATAGTAGTCGGTCAGACCCATCTCATAGCCTGTCAACAACTGGTTTCCGTAACTGTTGAGCAGTGTGATGTCCATAGCACGGTTCCATACGCGTCCCTGCAGCATACGTCCCTTGTAGCATTTACGCTTCGTCACATCGGTTTCGTTGGTGGCACCGAAGATGATGGGGCCGTATCCGCTGTAGCTCACATCGTCGAATGTAGCATCGAGATTGTTGCTGAACAGCGACAGTTTTTGTGTACTGTTGTCCAGCACCAGTGCCACTCTCTGGAATCCCTCAGAGGTGATGGGCACCTTGCTCTCCAGCGTTTTGTTGTCCACCACAGCAACCAGACACTTGTTCTCATTAAGCCACAGCTGCAGTTTCTTGCCGTCTGTGCCGTGCGAGAAGATAGGCATTGCTTCGCTCGTTGCATCGGGTTTTATCATCACCTCTATCGTCAGGTTCTTGTCGTTGAAGTTGCGACGGGCATCGCTCTGTGCGTAACTCTGTATGCCGCTGAACTGCAGTGACGGAGCTTCCTGCACGGCCGTCTCGTTTGTCTCGCCCTTCACTTCGAAGTTGGTGGTGGGCTGCAGATAGTTGTATTCTATGTTTTCCGAGAAATGGAAGGTAACGTTCTCTCCGGCTCCCAATACTCCGTCTTTCGGGTCGGGTGTGCCGAACAGTTGCGGCCGTCTGGTGTCCTTCACGCCGCTGAGCACCTTTGAGGCGTTTGTGAGGAAGGCGTTGCCGTTGCGGCAAAAGAGCACGGCCCTCAGGTCGTAGGCTTTCTCCATCACCTGTCCCTCGCCGAAGAAACGGGTGACAATACTTCCGTTATCGGGTATCATCTCCTTAGTGCCGCTGGCTGCCACATAGAGTGTGGAGTCTGCGTAGAATCCGCAGAGGTTGGTCCAGTAGTCGTCGCCGCGTGTTGATTCCTTATACTGAAATTCGATGTGGTCGAAGTTGTGCTGGTTCTTGTTGAATCCGCTGATGACAACAGGCATATACCAGCCCTTGCCCTTTTCGAAGGGTGCGTCGGTGTTCATTATCCACTTGTCGCCGGGTGTCGAGATAGTTACGCTGCCCGCTGTATGCTGGTAGTGCACATCGAACGATACTTCCTGGTATGTTTTGAGATCGTTCTGAGAATACAGACTCAGCGTCAGTCCTGTGTAGTCGAAATCCTCAGCGGCATACACCTCCAGGGTCTTGGTTGTAACCATTCCGGGCACCAGGTCCACAGTCCGCGGATTACCCGTCAGAGGCATGCCGTCCAGATATAACTTTGCTCCCTTGGGGTTGCTGCTCTCCACGAGATAGAGGTCGAAATAGGGATATACAGCCTCCGGCTGTTCGCTCTCGTTGGCCAGATAGAGTTTGAAGCGAGCCGGTTCGCCCATGGGCACGCCGCTTACGCTTTGCTTATCCATCCTGATGACCGGATTCTCTATCTTCTTTGTACGCTCGTCCAAAACCGTATTCTCATGATAGAACATAGTTTTGCGCTCTCCCTCGTAGGGACGGCAGGTGGCACCACCGCGTGTACGGTAGACGAAGCCTTTGGGGAAGCGAAGATCTTCCTTCTTCAGATTCTCTATGGTGGGCTTGCCCGTGTGGATCACTTCATCCACTACTGTCGGAGTCAGAGTGTTAAAGTTGCTGTTGGTGAACACATCGTAGCGACCGCTTGCATCGGGTTTCACTTCATCCAACTTGCTTTGCACGCGGAACACGTCAAATACCAGATGGCTCTTTTTGTCCATGCTGATGGTGAAACTTTCCTTGCGGTTGTACTTCTTGCTGTCCGACCAGGGATTCCTGACGTTGTATTCCAATACGGGGCCGAAAGTCAACTGCCACTTCATACCCGGCATGGAGGTGTTGTAGTGGGGCAGATCATCCTCCGCTACACCGTGCGTGAAGTTGGAGATAAGCCTGCCGAGAGAAGAGAGCAGGCTTTGGAACATCTGCGTTCCATCCCACGCATTCTTTATTTCGCCGGAGGAACTGTATTCGCTGGTGAATTCCTCACTGTAGCTTATTGGTGCACCACCGTCCACATCGAAGCTCTTAACCAGTTCCGTAGCCTCCAGTTTCTCCTTTTCATTCTGTGCTATCATCGCAGCCCAGTAGAGCATGCTCTGGCAGAACTCAGCCACTTTGTCGTCGGTGTTGGAATTTCCTGTAGGACGCACGATAAGGTAGTTGATGCCATCCTCGGCTTCTTCTTTGGTGGTGTTGTGGTAATATTCCCAGCCTGTGTTGCCCAATGTCACCTTCTTCTTGGTGTTAAGTTTGCCGAAATCCGGGTCGCCGACATCTCGCAGTGACAGATACACATTCTCCTGACTGGCATCGGCAATAGCCTGTGCCTGTGCCTTTGTGCCAGTGAACATCAGCGCCTGACACTCCTTATTCAGATCGGGGATGAGCTGTGACGTTATATATTTCTGCGTGTGGGCAAACGTAGAGTTTACCTTCGGTCCGAAGTTAAGGATTTCATCGCGCACAAGGTGCAGGGTGTCTCCTTTGGCGCTGTACCCGCGGGCTATCTCCACCGTTCGCCCGGCTTCCACCATACCCTCCTGCTGCACCCACATCTTTTCCGGAATGGCACGGACTGCTACAGTGGGTGTCAATATATAGCTGGTTTCCGTACCGATATACACATCGGCACCGGCTCCCACCATCTGCGGATCGCTGCTGGTCGAGATATCTACGTTGTTGGTTATTGTGTACGACCAGGCCTCCTTGCCATACAGTGTCCATATCAGGTCAACATCAACGGTAAACACGCTTCCGCCGCTGGTGATATATCCGGCATAGGCAAAACCGTTGCCCACACCCCACATCGTATCGAAGGAAATTCCTGCACTTGTCTTTATGTCCAGTCCGAACTTGGTGTCCCAGTTGTAGTCGTGGGCATACTTAAGGGTGGAGCCCTTGCTCAGTTTGGCCGAAGAGCCTCCGCCTGGCGGGTCGCGCAGCACATCAATGAGCAGAGGCCGGTTGATTGTAAGGATCTCCTTGGCACCCGGTTTGGCATACTGATTCATCACGAAGGTCTCCAGTGGCGTTGTTTCGTAGTTGACCCCGTCCTGCAGCAATGTCATGCTGATGGTGCGCACGGCATCCTTGCCTGTCAGTATGTAGGGCGTCTGCTCAGCCTTCAGTATGTAATTGACCTCGCCCTTATCGTTAAGGGTCACCACGTCGCGATGGATGGAACTGACCATACCGTTATGTATTGTCAATGTGCCGCCCGGGAGAGGCACTGCGTCCACGGTGTCGCTCTTTGTGTTGTTGTTGTAGAAGTATTTCTCCTTGGCAGAAATAGTCAGCGTATAGTCGCGTCCGACACTGAACACAGGATGGCCGAACACATAGACGGCCTCCAGCGAGTCCTTTTTGCCCTCGGGCCAGTTTTTCTTCCTCCTGGGATAGCACAGGGGCACTTGGCTGCTCTCGCCGAGTATGTTCCTGGCGTTGTAGTAGCGGTCTCCGAGGTAGTCGAAGTTGTCATACACCTGCTGTTTGTACTCAATGATTACCGGTGAGTGGTATATGCGGCTGTACTTGGCGTTGTATTCCACATCTACGCTGAGTATGGCATCCTTGTTGGCATTTTGCCATGAGCCCTCGACGTGGTCTTTGTGCAGTGTCAGCGAGTCGGTGAGGTCTATCACGTCGCCCATCTGTCCTTCCTGGAACAGGGTGGGGTAGCCCTTGGCCGTAATCTGCTGCACCTTCCACTTCACAGGCGGCAGCATCACCTCGTATTCGCCGGTATGCACATCAGGTGTTATCACCATGCGGTTGAGCGTGGTATGCACCTTCGTCATGTATTCGTACTTCTTGTCGTGCGCCTTGTGCCTGAACTCCTCGTCGCGCACTTTCTTCTTTGTGTCCAGGACGTCCCACACCAGCCGTGAGGAGTTGTCGCCCTCGAGCGTGAGCACGATTTGCAGTTCGTCGCCCAGATTGTTGCGTGAGAGCGAGTTGCCCAAAGGTATGGCTCCCTGCTCCTTGCCGCCTGCCACACGTCCGATGAGTTTCACGCGGGTCTTGTCGTAGAAATACACTCCGGCCTTGTCCACACCGAAGTGGTATTTCGTCTTCGTGACGTCGTCGTCCTCGTGGTAGTAACCGTCCTGATAGAACACGTGTCCGTCCTTTACGGCCTGTATGCTGTGGTCGCCTTCAAGCATGCGGAAGGAGAACTTGCCCTCGTGGTCGCTCTCCACCTTGCCCGTGGCGGTGTGCACCTCGCGACCGTCCACAAGGAACGTGGTGCCCTGCACGGGTATGCTTGTGCCGTCAAACTGCACGTAGCCCGAGAACTTCACGCTCTTCTCTACCACGAACACCACGCCGCTCACCATGTTGCCGCCGGGTTCCGTGAGAAATGTGACGGGCTGCGTGGCGCTGAAGCCGTTGAGGTTGGGCGCAGCGGTATAAGTTGTCTCCGAACTGTTAAAATATGGGAGTCCGCTCTTCTTGAAATAGCCGCTCTCATCGGTGATTGCCTTCTCGCTGATGCTGCCGTCCTTCGATGTGATGTTAATCTCCACCCCGGGAATACCCGTTCCGTCGGGGAAGCGCAGATAGCCTTCCACCATACCTGTCTCTACGCAGTAGCCTTCCCTGACTTCGGTGTCCTCATATTTCTGTCCCTGGCAGTCGTTCACACCGCGCACATAATAGTTGTAGCGATGCACGGGGGATGTGGTCTTGTCCTCATACTGCATGTCGGTAATCTTTGTGGCAATGCGTTCGAATTCGCTCTTTTTCTGGTCGCAGCGCCACACCTCGTAATAATCCACGGGCATGTCGTCCACGTTGGTCCATGTCAGCACGACGGAGCTCTGCCGCGTCTGCACCTTCAGCGATGTCTTGTCTATTTTGCCAAGACTTTCGTAGTAGAGAGCGTTTTGTTCCACGATGTTAACTGCTGCAATGCTGCCTGATTCCGGTGTGGAGAAACTTATCCTTTTTATCACAGGTTTCTCTGAATACCAGCATGAGTTGTCGTTAATTTTCTGCGACTTAAGACCTTGGTTGATATCCCATCCGGCCTTGTAGCGTGAGTTTCTCACCACGGTCAGCAGCGGGTTGTTGCTCTTCACAAAAGAGTAGCACGGTTCCACATCTCCGTCCAAAGTGTGTGTGCCGGCCGATATACGCTGGTAGCAGTTGGCCACCAGAGTCATCACGCCCGGCTCGACCGGGCCGACAAAGCCGCCGAATCCGCCGAGTTGGGCATTATCGGGTCCGATATAGCCGTCAGCCAGACTGTTGTTGATGAAGAGGGCTGTCGGTGCTGTGGTGCCCGCCACGCAGTGTCCTACAAGACCGCCGCTTGCGCAGTCTTCTTTTGTCATACCCATATTCAGCGTCGCATAACTCAGGCAGTTCTCAATAAACAGCGTGCCTTTGTCCAGTTGTCCCACAATGCCGGCAGCATACTTATGCTTGGAAGTGATGGTGCCCCTCGTGGTCAGATTACAGATGACGGCTCCGTCGGCAGCGTGCATGATGGGAGCCAGCGCTTCTATACCGTTCACGAACGGATTGTTGTATTCTACCATCAGCGAGTAGCCGTTGCCGTTGAAGTTGCCTGTGTATGGGGCTCCGCCGCCGTTTAGACATCCCAGATAGTGGGAGGCATTTTCGTCTCCGTCCATTGACATGTTGTTCATCATGATGGCGTTGGGTGCCACATCGGTCTCATTCCCGATGGACATCTGCCTCAGCCCCTCTGCGTATCTGATGAAGTCCGCCGTTTTTGTCAGAACGGTGAATATTTTTCCCGTACCCTTGCCGATGGGCGATGTCCCGCCTTCCACCAGCAAACGCATCTTGTAACGGACGCACGAGCGTTGGAGCTGTATCTCGATATCTTTCTTCTCTATCTGCTCGTCGGTGAGTGTGGTCACGAGGCTGTCCACTCTGGTGCCGTCAAGTTGGAAAGACATCACTTCCAGTTTCATCTGGGCGCGCTTGTCCCACACGTAGTGGCGGCTCATAGGTGTCAGGAAGCTTGAGTAGTATTTCCAGGTCACCTTGACCTTCTTTTCCGTCTGGTTGCTCCATGCAGCCTGGGCACCGTGGGGTGTCAGCAGGGTGAGTGTGGATATTTGCGGCTGCACGTAGATTACTGTCGGGTTTTTCTCCATGCTCCACAATTGTTGTGTAGAGGCGCGCAGCACTCGGTAGCGCACCAGGGGACTGCCCGTATTCCGGTCGATATGCTCTTCCTTAAGTGCATCGATGAGCGTCGAGTCCTTGTACTGGTACACGGAGTCGCTTTGGCTGAACATCACCGAACCGATGGTTTCAAAGTCGGAAATCTTGCCTGTCAGCGAGCGTTGTACGAGGAACGGATCGCCTTCGATGATGTCCCTTATCTTCATGTCCTGGGTGATCCATTTCAGTGTCACGGCGCCGGCGTCCGTCAGTCTCTGGCCAGTCGATATGCCGTCGTTCATTTCAGCTGTCAGTTGTCGCGGAGCGTGCATCACGGCATCATCCTTAGAGGCGATTGTCTTTGTCACGCTGCCGTTCACCTCTGTGGGGTAGCCCATTCCGGCAGGATTATCCGTCCACGTTGCCGAGCGGATGTTGGCGGTAATCTGCAGATTCCTGTGCGCCCCCGTGGCGGGCAGTCTGATGAAGCCCGAATAGGTGTTGGGCTCCATTATGATGTGTGGCAGTGTTATTTTGTTGCCGTCCTCGTCGGTGTAGCTGGCTTCCACCCAGTTCACGGGGCGGTCGCACGAGAACGGTATCTTAACCGTACCGTCATCGCCGCTTTCCACACCTGGAATGATGTCGTAGGTCTCGAAACTGTTGATGCCGAAGTCTATAGGGCCTATTTCCTTTTTGTAGTCGCCCTTCCATGAAGTAGCGTAATATGTACCGCCGTACCACAGTTTGCCGTCGACGCGCAGCTTCATCTTCTTGCCGGCAAAACTGATTGGGAAAAACCAGTCAATCTCCGCGTAGAAGTTCCCGTCGTCGTTTTTTGTCGACATAACCCTGCACGTTGTATTATGAGCAAACAAATAGCGCGGCTGGGCTTCCGGACTGTTGGTAAGGAACAGTTCCGAATCTTCGGGCCGATAATTCTCGTACGTGCCCGTCGTTACGTCGCCCACGCGAGCCTCCTGGCTGACGAAGAAGCAGCTCGTCTGCTGACCCTTTTCATCCACTACGCTGAATGTTGCATCGCTCAGCGCCCACTCCTTCTCCTTAAACTGGGGAGTGGCCAGCAGGACGGTCAGATGGATGCATCCCATACTCTTTGTATACCACGTGAACGCCTGTTTCGGATTTGCGTACTTGCCGTCATCGAACGCATGCACTCTCATCGGCATCACAGCCATCAGGGCGGTGACCACCGCTGCCGTCATGAAGGACATCTTTGTTTTCATAGCTTCCAAACTCTAAACTTTCAACTTTCAACTTTCAACTACCCAAGCCTCTGCTTCCACATTGCGCTCATCTCTTCCAGCGTCTTGCCCTTTGTCTCGGGCACCATGCGCCATACGAAGAGTGCGGCAAGGAGGCAGATGAGGCCGTAGAGGCCGTAGGTGAACCAGTGTCCGAAGTCGTCGCCCTCGCTCAGATGCATGTTGAACATCGGCACGAACGTCGAGCTGACGATGAAATTCGATATCCACTGGAATGCTACGGCGATGGCCACGGCACCGCCGCGTATGGTGTTGGGGAATATCTCGGCGATGAGCACCCATGTGATGGGGCCCCACGAGAACATAAACGATGCCGAGTAGATGAGCAGGCTGGCTGCCGTGAAGAGTCCCATGCCCTCATGACCGAAACTCAGAGCCACACCCAGAGCGCCCAGGGCCATACCCAGCGAACCGGAGATGAGCAGCGGTTTGCGGCCCCATTTCTCTACGGTGAATACGGCAACAAGTGTGAACGAGATGTTGATGATGCCCATAAATACGGTCAGCATCATCGGGTCGTCCATACCCATATCGCCGAAGATGCGCGGTGCGTAGTAAAGCACGGCGTTGATGCCTACGGCCTGCTGGAACACGGAGAGCATGATGCCCACAAAGATGCAGACGAAGCCGTAGGTGAGCAGTTTCTCGGTCTTCACCACCATTGTGTCCCTGATGTCCTGCAGTATTCTGGCAGCCTTGTCCGAACCGTTGATTTTGGAGAGGATGCGCCCGGCCACGTCGTCGCGACCGATGCTCACCAGATAGCGCGGCGTCTCGGGTACGAAGCAGATGAGCAGGGCGAAGAGTCCTGCGGGTATGGCCTCCGAACCGAACATATATCTCCATCCCGTGGTCACCGTCCACTGTGCGGCGGGATTGATGGCGGCGATGCCCTTGCCCATCTCCTCCACCAGCGGCTGGATGTGGTCGCCCAGGATGAAGAAATTAACGAAATACACCACAAGCTGGCCGAAGATGATGGCAAACTGGTTCCAGCTCACCAGCATTCCCCTGATGTTGGACGGTGCCACCTCGCCGATATACATCGGGCAGATGGCTGATGCCAGACCAACGCCCACACCGCCGATGACGCGGTAGATGTTGAAGACAATCAGCAGGGAGAGCGACGGCGTCCCGTGCTCGAAGAAAAGAAACTCCGGTTCCATCGAACCCAGTGCGGAGATGAAGAACAGCAGTCCTGCGATAATCAGCGAGCGCTTGCGGCCTATGTTTGTGGCCAGAAAGCCCGAGAGTGCCGAACCGATGATACAGCCTATCAGGGCGGAGGCTGAGGTGAATCCGTGCCAGCCGTCGCTGTAGGTGAAGTCCTTGGCTTCCATGAAGAATGCCTGCAGACCTTTCTCCGCGCCGGATATCACGGCTGTGTCGTAACCGAAGAGAAGGCCGCCGAGCACGGCGACGAGTACGATGGAAAACAGGTAGGCTTTGCTGCCGCTTTGTGATGTCTGATTCATAGTATACGATGTATTTTTTTGTTTATTTTACAGCAAAAAGCAACTAGTCTCTTAAAAGAGACTGGGATAATAAACACAAAAATACATCAATTAATCCTAACGGCAGAAAAAAATGCGAAAAAATTCCTAAAAAGGACTGTTTTTTTGCAATTTCAGTCGCCTCTCGCCATCCGATAGATGAGCTGCTCCACATTATATCCTGCCTCGCGCAGCATCCGGACGACACCTTCCGGACCAGCCAGGTGGCCGGCGCCGAAGACAAAGAGTGTGGGCATCTCCTTTGCGGCTTCGATGATGATGGGCATCCACTTCTTGTTGCGCTCGGTAAGTAAGGCGGGGTTTGCCTCGTTTGCAGGCTGGATGAACCGTTCAAAGCCTTCAAAGTCGCCCGCAGTCCAATAGTCGCCTATATTCAGTGCCTCTTCAGACTCTTTCAGTGTTTTTTGTTTGCGCTCATCGAAGTTGTTGAGGAGTGCCATGAGCGAATCGACCTGCTCGTCGATGGAACTCAATGTCTCTTTGTTTTTTTCCAGGTCTTCGGACGTTTTTATCTGGTCGAGATTGCCGACTTTCCATCCGCGGGCTTTAGCCCTTTTCATACAGGCTGCATCCATCATGTTTCCGTTACGCATGGCAGGATATTTCTGTAAGGCCTCCATTAGAATTGCAATATTGAGCGATAATGTAAAAAAGGAAGGCTGAAAGTGCAGGAGATTCTTTGCTGCGGAATCGGCCAGATTGATATGGCACGACTCCTTCAGTCTTTCCTGCAGAATAGCCATTCTCTCTTCACCCAAGACGTCGGAGATGGTCTTGCCGTCGGGCAGTGTAGATAACTGTAGGCCCGCGGTTTGTCTTTCCCGTTTGTTTTGCTGGTCGGTGACGTCACTCTCCACGAACAACTGCTGACATTGGTTCTCGGCTTCCAGAAAGGCGGGGATGCTGTCGAGCAGGTCGCCGGACAGCACGTGTATCGTGCCTAAGATGTACGAAGGTTTTTCCAGCCCGCCACCGCTGATGCGGAACATGAGCTGGGCGTTGGCTGTCAGGACGGCTGCCGTGAAAAGCAGTGCTGTGATGAGGGTTTTCTTACACATAGTATGTCGTATTTGCAAAATTCGCGGTACAAAGTTAATAATTTTCTGTCAATTGCGGACAACTTTCCACCTTAAATTAAAGTAAAGAATACTATCTTGACCACATTTTTCATCAAAATTCATCTGTCAACAAAAAAACCACCTCACGCAATTTTTGTGAAGTGGCTTTTATTAGGTGAAAGGTGTGAGCTCTTACAAGTTTCAGGTTTCAGGTTCATCCAACTTGTCAACTCGTCAACTAACGACTTGTCAACTGAAATATCATTTATCATTTATCATTTAGGCGAAGCCGCTTATCCCTCGCTGGGACCGTCAGGATTGGGATTGGGATCTCCACCAGTATTGCCACCGGTATTGTCTCCGGTATTACCGCCCGTAGAGCCGCCGGTGCTGCCACCCGTCGAGCCACCCTGGCTTGAACCGCTGCCGCTCTGGCTGCCACCGTTACTACCTGTGGTACCACCGCTCTCTTCACCTTCATCACCCGTTGTCGTGGTCTTGCCGGTTGCTGTG
>CADCNQ010000019.1 GCA_902802815.1 uncultured Bacteroidales bacterium
TCCCACCGCCATTAACGCCATTGAGGCTGAAGATGCAGAGGATGGTGCTCTGAAGGATGGCAAATACCTCATTGACGGCAAGATTGTCATTGTGAAGAACGGTGTGAAGTACAGTGCTAACGGTCAAATCTTGAAGTAAAATAACTAATCCCCTTTTCCACTCTCCCCTCAAGGGGGAGTTGGAGGGGGCTAAAGATAATACAACAATGAAAAAGATATATATTGAACCTAAAAACACGGTAGTGGCATTGAGAGTTCGTGATAATGTTATGATAAATGCCAGCGGTGATGGTAATCCGATACTTGGCGATGGTGGTGGTACACAGGATATGGGAGAGGGTGAGCACTTCGGAGATGCCCGTGAAGTAATTGACGTTCCCGATGCATGGGAAGAATGGTGATGCGGAGCAAGCTCCGAGTGAAGAACGAAGAGTGAAGAGTGAAGAATGAGAGATTGCTCAAAAACTGTCTCTACACTTTAAGTTGGCTATATTCTTTTCAAGATATAGTAGTTAATTAGTTAATTTGTTTGGAATGAGGTGGCTTGTGAAAGTCGCCTCATTTTTTTTTGTTACCCACAAAAATTTCATGTCTCCGATGTCCCCGATGTCCATCTTTTGGGGCGGTCTGAATAAACAAACAGAGAAAACCGCCAAAAAGAATCAAACTTTAACTAAAACTCATGAACAGCACAAACTCTTAAATGCAAAGCAATGTCAAGCCGAAAACTTTTCTATGACACGGAAAAGCTGCTCAGTATCAGCAACATCCGATAATCGCATTTTGCCGTCTTCTGCACGAAGTTTCAAAGCGTGACAGTTTGTCACGGTTTCATTTCCTTCCTCTTTCAGACGTTGTTTTAGCTTTCTCCAGTACGCTGCAGAATCTTTACTATCCGTCAGCACGCCACATACATCCACAATAGAGAAGTACCACTTCTCTTGCTCATTATCCCCAATTTTAACATTTGCCGAATTTGAATTTTAACATTTCTATAATGCTAACAATTAGGCATTTATGCTAAAACCGAGGCTGAAACCGGTCAAAAACAGCCCCAAAATAACCCAAAAGATGGACATCGGGGACATCAAAAGAAATGAAAAGAGAGAAAAGAAAGCTAATCCCCCTGCACCCCCTATATAAAGAAAAGAGTAGAAAAGAAAGAAAAAATAATAAATCCCCTTTAAGGCGTATTATTCCATAAGTTGTGTAGGCGCAGGTACCCTATTTTGTACCTGTACCCTATAAAAAGCGCGCGGACTTTGAGGTACGCAGGCTATGCGCCCGTTTATAATGTACGCGAGCACACAAAATACGTGTCCCCGATGTCTCCGATGTCCATTCTCACGCGTGTGAGTGCGTGCGTAAAAAATTCTAACACGCATTTTTCGCATCTGTGGTGTTACGACACTCCGGAAACTGGAGTTTGCCACAAACAAAAAAAATTTTTTCTCTTAGAACATCAGCGAGTTACAAGGCATATGGGAACTTTTTGATTTTCGATTTCGTATATTTGTAGTGTCAGATGAGACCACGCAGAGACCACGGTGAGACTAAGGTGATACCACAAAATTGAAATTTTAACCTGAAATCAGATGCAAATATCCTTGACAGAAGGACGAAGGACGAAGGACGAAAGACGAAAACGAAAGACGAAGACGAAAGACGAAGAACGATAACCGATAACCGAAGAACGAAAACGAAAACGAAAACGATAACGAAGAACGATAACCGAAAAATTCACAAAACATGGACATCATGGACATCGGGGACATAAAATTTTTGCGACTCCAAGGCGGCGGAGCCTAAATGATAAATGATAAATGAGAAATGATAATTCAGTTGACGAGTAAACGAGTAGACGAGTTGACAAGTTGGATGAACTTGAAACTTCATGAAACTTCGTTCCATAGACATTGCTCACGCTCGGCAGAAATCAAACGAGTTTGTTTCTGCGCTTGCTTAATCGCAATGTTGAAACCTGAAACCTGAAACCTGAAACCTGAAACTATAAACCTGAAACCTGAAACTCGTCAACTAAATTACATTACTCCATTAAACTCTCAACAAAAATTTGTATCTTTGCAGCCGGAAATGAAAATGATAACCAAAACGATAACCAAAACGATAACGAAAACGATAACGAAAACGGTCCTGTTGGTCCTGGCGATGCTGATGATTGCTGAGATGGCCGGAGCTCGCGAGGGATTTGCCGTGAAGGAGATTCCCGATGAGGTGATGCAGCGTATGCAGCGCGGAGGATCGTACCCGAAGGGATGCCCAGTGAAGCGCTCCCAGCTGCGCTATCTCACACTGCGCCACTGGAATATGCAGGGCGAGGAAAAGACGGGTGAACTCGTGTGCAACGCACAGATAGCGGACGACCTGCTGGCCATATTCGAGGAGCTCTACGACGCACACTATCCCATACATTCCGTGCGACTTATCGACGACTTCGGAGCTGACGACGAGGCATCGATGGCGGCCAACAACACATCGTCGTTCTGCTACCGCAAGGTGGCCGGCACAAAGACGCTCTCACACCACGCCCGCGGAATGGCGATAGACATCAATCCGAAGGACAATCCGCTGGTGCGCCCCGCACGGAAGGGAGGACCCATACCGAAAGTGGCCCACACCATCACGGAGAGCGACATCTGCTACAAGGCGTTCCGCAAGAGAGGATTCACCTGGGGAGGACATTGGCGCACACTGAAAGACTATCAGCATTTCCAGCGATGAACGAAGAAGCACTATGGCAGCGTGCGAGCATCCGTCGGTGAAGCAGAGGGTGGCACCGCTCCTGGAGCGTGCGGAGAAGGAGATGGAATGGGCGGAGCGCCACAACATACAATGCATACCCTTCAATGACGAACGCTACCCGAGACGTATGCGGCTCTGTGCGGACGCTCCCGTGGCGCTGTTTCTCCTGGGTCGCGCAGACCTCAATCCGGAGCGCGTGCTGGCGGTGGTGGGCACAAGGCAAATCACGGAATACGGACGCAGGCTCTGCGGGGAATTCATCAGCGAACTGGCACAGAAGAGTCCCGGCACACTCATCGTGAGCGGACTGGCCTACGGTGTGGATGTGCACGCACACAAGGCATCGCTGCAATACGGATTGCCGACAGTGGGCGTGCTGGCGCACGGTCTGGATCAGATATATCCCGCGGCACACAGGCAGACAGCGGCCGAGATGATAGAGAAGGGCGGAGGGCTGCTGACGGAATTTCCGAGCGGGACACATGTGGAGAGGGCGTATTTCCTGCAGAGAAACCGTATCGTGGCAGGCATGGCGGACGCAACGCTGATAATACAGGGAGCGTGCAGGAGCGGCAGCATGGTGACCGCCGACATCACCGACAGTTACGGCAGGGAACTCTTTGCATGCCCGGGACGACTGGGCGATGTGCAGTCGGAGGGGTGCAACCGTCTGATAAAAACCCAGAAGGCACATATGATGCTCAGCGTGGACAACCTGCTCGAGGAGATGAACTGGCCCAACGAACTGCTGCGCAGGCAGACGATGAGCGACGGGGTGCAGCAGACGCTGTTTCCCGACATGACTCCCGAGGAGAGCAGGATAGTGGACGCACTGCGCGATGCCGACGGATGCACAGCCGGAGAGATAGCACAAAAGACAGGATTGCCGATAGGGAGCCTCAGCGGCCTGCTCTTCAGCATGGAGATGAAGGGCGTGCTGCGCCAGGGAGCAGGCGGGAGATACACGCTATAGTTTCACGTCGTCGAGCTTCACGAGGCCGTTGACGATGGCGTAGATGGTGAGGCCCGCCGGGGAGTGTATCTGCAGTTTGCGGGAGATGTTGCGGCGATGGGTCATCACCGTGTTGACGGAGATGAACATGTTCTCGGCAATCTCCTTGTTGGAAAGACCCTTCACCACCTCCACGATGACTTCCTTCTCGCGCTCGGAGAGCTCACCCGCAGATGTGCCGTCCTGACTGTCGGCATCTTCATCCGGGCGGGCGGGATGCTGGCGCACCTCTTCCTCCAGGCTTGCCACACTCTCGGCAAAGAGAGTGTCCTCCAGACGGCAGTGGGTGAGGAGCTCCTCCTCCATCATATAGATGTCCATGAGCACCTCGTTGAGCAGGGTGGCGTTGGAGTCGGAGGGGTAGTATTTGATGATGATGCTCTTGAGCTCGGCACTGCTCTTCCCGATGCTCTCGTGATTGTCCTGATGCTGGTGGACGAGTGCGGAGAAGCGCCCCTCCTCGGGTATCTTGCCGCTGAGCAGCGTCTCCACGTAGGGGTGCACGTGTTCGTTCTCGTAGTTCATGTGGCGGCTCACTTCGGCGGCGTATTCGTCGTAGAACTTGAGGATGAGAAACGCTATCTGGTTGCGGGAGCAGTCGATGGCCTCGATGAGCTTGCGACGGATGGCGGGCAGACGGAAGTCCACGAAATAGGTGTGCGAGCGCTTGAGATAGTCGAGCAGCGCCTTCACGTTGACATCCTCGACGAGTTCGCTGAGATGGGCGTTGTTGCCCGACTTGACGAAATTGACCACAGCCAGGAACGTGCCGGTGTCCACTCCGCATGACTTACAGGCGGCGGCCACGCTCTGGTCGCCGAAACCGAGTGCCAGATTGAAGCGCGAAAGGATTTGAAGCATCCGATAGTCGTCGCTGATGAGATCGCTCAGGGGGTCTCCTGCATGATATTTTTCGATCATAGTAGATACTTAATTTCGGATGCAAAGGTACGAAAAATAGTTGAGAGTTGAGAGTTGAGAGTTTAAAGTTTGGGTAGAGGGCCTCGGAAATACCCACTTTTAGGTATCCGAAAGTGTAAAAAAATCATAAATTTTGCGTATTGCGGGACTGCGGAAATCGCCGTACCTTTGCAGCCGGAAAAACAAACACAACGCAAAATGAGTGAAATGAAGCATATGATTATGGCTGCTGTCGTGGGTCTGGCTATGACTCAGACAGCAGCCGCACAGTGGAATGCGGACAGTACGGAATGGGACAGCTACGAGAGATGGCGCCTGGGCGGATACGGCGAGGCTGTGGCCGCATTCAAGGACTACAAGACCGACCGCATGCGCAACGCAGCGATGGGTGCCACGCGGGAGCGCCGCAACACAATTGCCATACCGCGCTTCGTGATAGCCGGCGACTACAAGTTCAACAAGCATTGGAACCTCGGCGTGGAGATAGAATTCGAGGCCGGAGGTACAGGTACGGCAATAGAGATAGAGGAGGGCGAGAACCAGTTTGAATACGAGACGGAAGTGGAGAAAGGCGGCGAGGTGGCGCTGGAGCAGTTCCACATCACATACCATCTGAACCAGTATTTCAATGCCCGTGTGGGCCACATGATAGTGCCCGTGGGACTGACGAATGCCCACCACGAACCCATCAGCTTCTTCGGCACGGTGCGTCCCGAGGGTGAAAGCACCATCATCCCGAACACCTGGCACGAGACGGGTATCGGCTTCTTCGGCCAGTTCGGACGGCGATGGGCATCCTTCGACTGGGAGGCCCAGATTGTGGCCGGTCTCAATGTGAACGGTTTCCAGCGCAAGACATGGGTGGCAGACGGCAAGCAGGGACTCTTCGAGGTGGACAACTTCACATCTCCTGCATACGTGCTGCGCCTGAACTACAGAGGCATCCCCGGACTGCGTCTCGGTGCGAGCGTATATTACTGCAACGACTGCACGAGCAATGCCGACCCCAGCAAGGTGTCCGGCTACAACTTCAGCGCACCGCTGGTGATATGGAGTCTGGACGCACAGTATATCAACCGCTGGGTCATAGCGCGTGCGAACGTGTTGCGCGGACATCTCAGTAACAGTTACAAGGTGGGCGTGGCCAACAATCTCTCACTGGGCAAGAATACGCCCTACAGCCGTATGACACCCGTGGGAGAGGTGGCCGTGAGCTACGGAGGCGAGGCAGGTCTGCGTCTGAAGGGTTTTGTGCGCAGTCCCAAGATGCCGGACATCATCCCCTTCGTGCGCTACGAATACTACAATCCGCACGAGAAAGTGGAAGCTCCCGAACTTCCCGACGCACGGTTCCGCACGAGCATGTGGACAGCGGGTGTCAACTACCGTCCCTTGCCCTATCTCGTCGTGAAGGCCGATTACACCACACGTCGTATCGGCGGCGGAGCCTACAACAGCGAGAACGAGTTTGCTCTGGGTGTAGCATTCACGGGATGGTTCTTCGGCGACAAGGCATCGCAGGCCCGCGCTACAGCGAGAAAAGCACGTAAAAAGAACAACAACTAAACCGATAAGACTATGAAAAGAAATTTTAAGTATGCCGTCGTGGCATTGATGACGGCCTGTGTGGGTTTCACATCGTGTAGCGACAATGACAGCCCCGGCAACCTGCCGGACCTGCAGGTGGCATCCGCAGACGTGGAGTATTGGCAGACAAACACCGCCAACTGGAACAACTACATGATTAATGTGGCTACACTGCTGACCAAGGACGCAAGCCGTCTCTACGAGGAATGGAACGACGGCGCAACCCCATACAAGACGACGTTCACCACAAAGAGCGACGTTTTCCCCACATACAAGGACATCGTGGTACAGATCATCGACGGCTGCGTGGATATTGCCAACGAGGTGGGCGTTGCAAAAATAGGTGATCCCTATCATCTCTACAAAGAGGGCAGAACCGTGCAGGCTCTGTATGCTGTGGAGTCGTGGTACAGCTACCACAGCCGTCAGGACTACAAGAACAACATCTACTCCGTGCAGAACGCCTTCTTCGGCAACCTGTCGGACGAAAACGGCAACGTGACGACTGCAGACAAGTCTATTGCAAAATATGTGGAGAGCCGCAATCCCGCCCTCTACCAGAAAGTGAAGAATGCCATCACTGCTGCAGCTGATGCCATCTGGGCAATTCCCGACCCCTTCCGCAACCATATCGGCGATGCCAAGGTGCTCGTGGCTATGGAGAAATGTGCGGAACTGACCACCGTGCTGGACGAAGACCTCAAGACATTCATCATCACGAATATCAACGAGACGGAGTTTAAGCAGATAGCAGACCAGTATGTGAGCGCTGTGGTGCTGCCTACATACCAGAGTCTGAAGGAGAAGACTGTCACCCTCAACAATGCCATCCGCGCCTTTGCCGCCAACCCGAGCAATGCCGGTTTTGAGAAGGCATGTGAGGCATGGCTCGATGCCCGCGCTCCCTGGGAGACGAGTGAGGCATTCCTGTTCGGCCCCGTTGCCGACTTGGGCCTCGACCCCAATATGGACTCATGGCCTCTGGACCAGGACGCTATCGTGAATATTCTGAAAAACGGCAACTTCTCCGCTCTCAACTGGACCGGCGAATACGACGAGGAGGACAAGGCTATAGAGACGGCACAGAGTGTGCGCGGTTTCCACACGCTGGAGTTCCTGCTTTTCAGGAACGGTTCACCCAGAAAGGTGGCTGCCGAGTAAATGAAAAAGGATGAGAACAGAAAGGTATAAAGCCTCCTTACTTGCGGTGATTATGACCGTCGTCGTTGCGTGTGAGAACGACGACGGTATCACCGTTTTATCAATGGAGGTGCCGGAAGACCGCGCTCTCTCTGCCGGAACGTCGACGACGTTCTACAGCGGCAGCGGTGCCTACGACAACGAGGCACCGTGGGTGACGGACATATCGGCCAATCTCGTGCGCTTCACACGCGGCGACCGTCTCTACAAGAACGAGAGCACACAGTCGACAGGACTGGGCCCCGTCTATGCCGGATACTCCTGCGAAAGCTGCCATCGCGGTTCGGGACGCACGAAACCCGGAGTGTGGACAATGAACGGAGCTACGGGAGAATACGGTTCGGGAGAATACGGCTTCAGCAGCATGTTGGTGTACATCACACGCAAGAACGGAGCGTTCTTCCAGAACTACGGACGTGTGCTCCACGACCAGTCGATATACGGAGTGACGGCAGAGGGAAAACTCAAGTGCACATGGCACGAGCAGAATTTCAACATGCCCGACGGAGAACCTTATTCGCTGGTGTATCCGGAATATACCATCACCGAATGGTATGCCAACTACGGCAACACCTCAGACCCCATAGATCCCAACGAACTCTTCTGCAGCGTGCGCATTCCTCTGCGCCATGTGGGTATGGGACAGATGATGGCTCTCGACAAGGAGGAAATAAAAAAACTGGCAGAGCGCAGCAACTACCCGGAATACGGTATCAGCGGACGGTGCAACTACGTCACGGAGCGGGGCGTATATGACATAGGTCTCTCCGGCAACAAGGCGCAGCACCAGGATCTTACGGTGGAACTGGGTTTCTCGTCCGATATGGGTGTCACCAACAGCCGCTATCCGGAAGAGATATGCCAGGGACAGATGCAGATGCAGGAAGGCAGTATGATGGGACTGCTCTACGACAAACTGGAAGTGTCGGCCGAGGAAATGGAGGACGTGGACTACTACCTGCACGGTCTCGGTGTCCCCGCGCGCCGTTTGGGCAGCACCACGGCGAAGGTGACTTACAGCAAGTGGGACCGCTCGGAGTCGCAGACGATGACGCAGCGCGAATGGATAAGCATGGGACAGGATGCCTTCTATGAGGCAAAATGTCATCTGTGCCACGTCACCACACTGCACACCCGCCCCCGTGGAGCCACACTGCTGATGGGCACATCACTCCCGTGGCTCGGCGGTCAGGAGATACATCCCTACAGTGACTACCTGCTTCACGATATGGGCAGCGAGATAATGGGTGTGGGACTCAACGACAACTACGTTTCGGGTCTTGCACGGGGTAATGAGTGGCGCACGACACCTTTGTGGGGAGCGGGACTGCAGCAGGTGGTCAACGGCCACACGTATTTCCTGCACGACGGACGCGCCCGTAATTTCAACGAAGCTATCATGTGGCACGGCGGAGAAGGACAGGCGTCCAAAATGCTCTACGCAAAGATGGACTGGAGGAAGCGTCGTGCCTTGTTGGCATTCTTAGGTTCACTATAAAAACACACAGCATACATTATGAAGAAAGCGTTTATTGCCGCAATGTTGATATTGTCCGCACAGATGCACGCGGAAAGCAAATCGGGTATTCAATATGACAAACTCAACACGGAAGTGTGGAAACTGGAGCATCAGTCCCCTGATATCGATATGGAGAACGGTGTGACCGGTATTGCCGACGACCGTGGTTTCACCCTGCAGTCGAAGGACGGGAAGTTCATCTTCAAGCCCTATCTCTTCCTGCAGACGCGGGGTATGTTCAACTACTATGATGACGAGGGACTGGACAAGGCCTACAATCAGGACAATGTGGCAAACTCCGGTTTTGCGATTCCCTACGCAATCATCGGATTCACGGGAACCACTTTCGGGCGGCTCGACTACAATATCTGCGTGAATGCAGCAGGAAGCGGAGGCAATGTCCTGCAACAGGCCTGGGTGGATTATAAAATCAGCGATGCCGCGCGTTTCCGTGCGGGTAAGTTCAAGACACCGTTCACTCACGCCTATCTGACAACGTTGGGAGAGACGCTGTTCCCGATACTTCCCACATCGCTCATATCGAGTGTCATCATGCCTTATTCACTCAATGCCGTAAATCCCTCCGTGGGTACGGGTTTTGATCTTGGCGTGTCGTTTCACGGCATTGCAAGACTGAGCAGGAAGGCGAATGTCAGGGAAACCGCTCCCGGATTCCGCAAAGAGTGGCTGATGAGCTATGAGGCAGGTTTGTGGAACGGTACGGGAAGCGGTGTCAATACAGCGACCAAGACACTCTCCGACGACTGGCACATTCCGGCCCTTTTGTATGCCGGCCGTATCACATTCATGCCTTGGGGCAAAATGCCCAAGACACAGGGTAACACCCACATGTTGAACGGACGTCATATGGAGTTCGGTATCAGTGGCGGTCTGAATGTGGAGAGCGAGAGCGAAAGCACCAACGATGCACGTCTGGGTGTGGAATTCTCAATGCTCTATCGTCGCTGGTATGTGGCTCTTGAGGGCTATTGGATGCACGTCGGTTTTACGGAGCGTCAGAAGATAACGGAGAAGTATAATTTCTTCGGAGGATACGCCCAGGTTGGCTATTTCTTCATTCCGTGTCTGCAGGCCGGCCTGCGTTGGGACATCTTCGACCGTAACGGCACGGACAAGGACGGTTTTCTCAACTCACCCGGTGTGGTGCTCAACTATTATATCAATCGCTGCAACCTCAAGCTCTCAGGTATGTATCAGTACACGGGACGCTGGGGACATGCCACACAGCTCGACCGCGACAACGACGACCTGGGCGTAGCAACTCACATGGCAACCGTGCAGCTGCAATACTCTTTCTGAAGATATGAGGCATCTGTTGTATATTATAAGCCTGTTGGTCCTTGTCTGTTCCTGTGACAGCGGTGACGTGGAGGAGATATACCGGATACAGACTTCCGGACGCACGGCAAGTCTCACGGCATCCGTGTCACAATGGGAACCGCTGCCCGCCGGTTACAACTTGTCACTGGCAGCCTATCCCGTTTCCGGCCAGTATGCTTCGAGTCAGAGGGTGCTCTCCGCAAGTGATGTGAAGGACGGCAGGATTCGTGTGGTGCTCTCAGGCATAGCAGATACAACCAGTACGGTGGAGCTGTCTGTTACGAATGTACTGCGAAAGCGAGTCCTGACGCTTCTGTCCGTAGATGTGTCGGCTTATGAGCCCAAAGACACAATACGTATAGAATGCCCTCTCACCCGCTTCTCTCACTATGCCAGTATTCAGACAGGAGTCTTCAATGCCGCATGTATTCGCTGTCATGGTGAAGGTGCTCAGGCTGCCCGAGACCTGTATCTTACGGAGGATCAAAGTGAGGCACTGCTCGTGGATGTGGTTTCGAAATCGCATCCCGGTATAAAACGCGTAGCACCAGGCAATCCTGACGAGAGTCTTCTCCATCAGATTCTTGCAGAGGGAGGGGAGAATGTGCTGCATGTAAATCATGTGGAAATACTGCACAGACTCGGCGTTGACACAGACCTTTTGCGAACATTTATTGACCAATGGATAAAATCACTTGTGCCTTAGAGCATTAATAATCAAAAAAAATCGTATCTTTGCACCCATGAATTATGAACAGATAAAATTAGAACAGCTGGATGTGACGGCTCAGATGGCCTCCTTCACTCCTGAGGGAGGAGTGGGCGAATGGCATGTAATGCTGCACGTTACATCCAGAGGTGATGTCTTTGAACAGCAGTATGCCCGTATAAGACAGGCGGAGGAGCAGCTGATGTTGCTTCCCGCTATGCAGGGGGCGCAGATGGTGTTCAAGCGCTACTTCCTCTCCGATGCCACCAACCAGCAGCCGATAATGGTGAAGGATGTCCATTCCTGCACCACATCATACATACAGCAACCGCCGCTCGACGGCAGTAAGGTGGCTGTGTGGATCTATCTTGTAAGCGGTGTGGAGGTGACAGGCAAGGCAGACGAACTCGGTTCGACTGTCGTGTCGCACAACGGATACAAGCACCTGTGGACGATGGGAATGACCGTGCCCGAGGGCAGCAGTTATGCTCAGACACGCACACTCCTGGAAGACTATGAACAGATGCTGGCCGGGCGAGATGCCACAATGGAGGCCAACTGTATCCGCACATGGTTTTTTGTGCGCGACGTAGATACATCCTACAAGGGACTTGTGGTGGCCCGTCGTGAGAATTTTGAGCGCGAAGGTTTGGCTCGCGGCACTCACTATATAGCATCTACAGGTATAGGAGGCAATCCTGCAAATCCCAAGGCTATCATACAGTTCGGATGTTATGCGGCCAAAGGTTTTGAGCGTGAGCAGCAGACCTATCTGCGTGCGCAGACACACCTGAATCGCACGGACGAATACGGTGTCACCTTCGAGCGCGGCACAAAAATGCAATACGGTGACCGCAGTCAAATATATATATCGGGCACAGCCAGCATCAACAACAAAGGCGAAGTGATGTATGAGGGCGATGTGAAGAAACAGACGGAGCGTATGTGGGAGAATGTGGAGAAACTGCTTGAAGAGGGCGGTGCCACATATGCCGATGTGATGCAGATTATCGTCTATCTGCGCGACATCTCCGACTATGAGTTGGTGAGCCGTCTCTTCCGCGAACGCATGCCGAACATTCCCACCGTGTTTACCCTGGCTCCCGTGTGCCGTCCCACATGGCTTGTGGAGATGGAGTGTATCGCGGTGACAAAAAACGGTAACGCATCATTCCGCAACTTCTAAACGCAGTTTACTATAAAAAGCAAGAAGACAAAAAAACGGAGACGTCTGAAGAAGAGTGTGCGACGTACCTTATGGTGCGTCGTGCTCTTGTTATTAGTACGCTTGGGATGGAGCGTTTGGGGATGGTGTAAGGAATTTTTCAAGGAGGAAGCAGAACCGCAGAAGAAGACTTTCGTGATGCCGGAAGACAGTCCTCTGCGAGGGCGTTTGCCCTTTTGGCAGGTGGACTCCTCAAAGGTTGCCATAGCCCTGTATGATATTACGGCCGACGAGATGGTGTACGAGCTGCATGCCGACCGTCTCATGGCTCCGGCCTCATGTATGAAACTGCTCACAGCCATCACGGCTCTCAAACGTCTGGGTACGGATGCTCACTATGTGAACCGTCTGCTGTATCATGGCACAATACACCGCGGAACACTCTACGGCAGCCTTATTTTTGAAGGCGACGACGATCCTCTTTTTGAATCGTTCGAACCGTTGGTGAATGCCTTGCGGCAACGCGGTGTGCAGCGTATTGTGGGTGATGTGGTGCTTGATTTGGCCCGCAACGACACATTGCGTCCTCACTCCACAGCCTCCGCCTGGGATATTCTTTACGGAAAGCTTCCCTTGTTGCTCAAGGGAGAGAACTTCGTGCGTCGCCAACTGCTTTATACGCTCTCTTCAGCCGGTATTAAAATGGAACGTTCGGGAGTTGTCAGACAAGGGGATTTCTCATCGCCGTTTATGCGGCGTGCCTGGCTCAACAGTGTGGAGAGCGGTGCCACTCTTATCGCAGCAGAGCGTCACAGCCTGCGGGAGGTGATTGCTCCGATGCTCATTCACAGCAGCAATATCAAGGCAGAGTCGGTGTTATGGCACACGGATAATATGTTCTACAGGTGGGGTGGCGCACATATCAGCGGTGCTGTGCTCCCGGCCTCTTCGCTCAAAACGTTCATACGCGAGGAGATGCCAGAGGAAGACACTGCAGGTTTTGTTATCAACGACGGTAGCGGCCTGTCTCCGGAAAATCGTCTCACGGCGCGTTTTCTGGCGAATCTTATGGTGTATGCCTGGCATGATGAGGAGATACGTCATGTGCTCATCGATGAGGCCCTTGCGACACCACAGGGCGGTGTGCGTCGCGGTTCGCTGATAAACAGGATGAGTGCACCGAAGTTCAAGAATCGTGTATTCTGTAAGACGGGCACACTGACAACGATAGGTTCATCGTCGCTTTCCGGGTATATCCATTCGGAAAACGGACACTGGTATGCTTTCAGCATCATCAACGAGGACACACCGGTGTACGACGGTCGCCAGTTTCAGGACAGGATTTGTCGTATAGTTATCGAAGCACGTTAATCGAAGAGGTCGCCTTGCAGGGGATTGCCGTTTTTGCTCCCCATTGTGCGTCCGAGATGACTATAGGCTAGTTCGGTGGCTTCGCGTCCTCTTGGTGTGCGCTTGATAAATCCTTCTTTGATAAGGAAGGGTTCATACACTTCCTCAACCGTTCCCGGATCTTCACCGACAGCTGTGGCGATAGTGGTGATACCGACTGGACCTCCTTTGAACTTGTCGATGATGGCCGTCAGTATCTTATTGTCGATTTCATCCAGTCCGTAACGGTCTACGCCGAGAGCCTCAAGTGCCATGCGGGCGATGGTGATATCAATGTTGCCGTCGCCCTTCACCTGTGCAAAGTCGCGCACTCGTCGCAGGAGTGCGTTGGCGATACGTGGTGTACCTCTGCTGCGGCCGGCAATCTCACGGGCGGCATCGTTGCTGATGGAGAGCCCGAGCAATTTGGCAGAGCGAACAATGATGCGCTGCAGTGTCGTGCTGTCGTAATACTCCAAGTGCAGGTTGATACCGAAACGTGCACGCAGTGGTGCCGTAAGAAGGCCGCTGCGTGTGGTGGCGCCAACGAGGGTGAACGGGGCGAGGTCCAACTGTATGCTACGGGCAGACGGCCCCTTGTCCAGCATTATATCGATGCGATAGTCCTCCATGGCGGAATAGAGGTATTCCTCCACCACAGGGGAGAGACGGTGTATCTCGTCGATGAATAGCACGTCGTTGGTTTCGAGCGATGTGAGGATGCCGGCAAGGTCGCCCGGCTTGTCAAGTACGGGACCGGATGTCAGTTTGATACCAACTCCCAATTCGTTGGCAATGATGCCCGAAAGCGTCGTCTTGCCGAGTCCTGGGGGGCCGTGCAGCAGTGTATGGTCGAGCGGTTCGCCGCGAAACCGGGCGGCTTCTACGAAGATACGCAAGTTGTCCACCACCTTCTGTTGTCCGCTGAAGTCTTCAAACGAGAGCGGTCGCAGGGCATTCTCGAAGTCTTTCTCCTTCTGTTGTGTCTGGCGGTGAATATCAAAATCCATGCGTTGTTTTCCTTTATGTGGTTATGTATGGGTGCTATTCATCCTCTGTGATGGCATCCATAAGTTGGCTGAATTTCTCAGACAGGTTGTATCTGTAGTATGCGTAGTCAATGTATGCGCAGATGTACACCAAGGCACAGAATACTGCCCATGCAATCAATATAATACTCCAAAGACTCATCACTTCAAATCAATTTTGCTGCAAAGATACGAAATTTAGTTTAAAGTTTAAAGTTTAAGGTTTAAAGTTTTTCCGATATGGCACGTTAATTACTGTCTCTCTGTCCAGAAAGAGGGGAGGAAGAGGAAGAGCACAGTGAATATTTCCAGACGGCCGATAAGCATGAAGAGCGACAGAATCCACTTGCCGAGAGCCGGAATTGCAGCAAAAGAGTCTGCGGGACCGCAGATTCCCGTACCGGGACCGACATTGGACAAAGAAGATATGCTGGCTCCGATGGCCGTATCGACATCAAGACCCATGCAGGTGAGGAGAAATATGCCGAGTGCCACGAGGGCAAAATAGATGACAATGAACACGAGAGTGCGGCGCACACGTTCCACGGGAACCACTCCTCCCGACACACGTACGGCAAGAACCGCACGGGGATGAAGTTGGAGTAGGAATTCGTTGAACATGCTCTTGATACAAACCAGGAAACGTATCACTTTGATACCTCCGGCGGTACTTCCTGCACAGGCCCCCAGAGACATAATAAATACGGTGGGCAGCCAGAACGGAGCTCCCCAAGCGACATAGTCGAATTTCTGCGCAGCGTATCCTGTAGTGGTGATGACGGTGGTGACATGGAAAAGCGATGTGCGGAAGGTTTCTTCAAATCCGTTCGGGAGAAGCGAGTCTGCGGCTAGGCCATGTTGTGGAGCCCAGCGGAAGAGCAGCATAAACAGGCATGTCATGAAGAAGATAATCCAAAGGAATGTATGCATCTCCTCATTTCTCAGAAATACGTGTGTGCGGCGTATGGTGACATAATAGTATAAGGAGAAGTTGATGGAGGAGATTATCATGAAGAAGATAGCCACATATTCCACATAAGTGCTGTGGAAATATCCGATACTGTCGGAATGTGTGGAGAAACCGCCGGTTGCAACGGTGGTCATGGAGTGACATATGGCATCATAGAGATTCATCGGTCCCGCCCAGTAGCAGAGGGCACAGAGGCCCGTGAGAAGCAGGTAGATGAGCAGGAGACGGCGTGCTGTGGAACCGATTTTCGGGCGCAGACGGTCAAGTCCGATGCCTGTTGCCTCTGCGGAGAACACGTTGCTGTTCTTCATTTCGTAAAGAGGTATGAGGGCAATGGAGAACACGACGATACCCAAGCCGCCGGTCCATTGTGTGATGGAGCGCCAGAATCGTGTGGCATGTGTCATTCCGTCAATGTCGGAGATGACGGTGGCTCCCATTGTGCTGAATCCGCTCATCGTTTCGAAGAAAGCGGAGGCAACATCCATCTTCATATAGAATATGAAGGGTATCATGCCTATCAGGGAGAATACTACCCATGAGAGTGCTACCACAAGGAATGAGTCTGCGCGTGTAAAGCGCTCCTCGCGTTGGCGGCGTCCGAGCAGAAGGCATGTGGCTCCTAAGAGCATGCTGAGAAGAGCTGCAGCGAGAAATGCCCACCAGTCATTTTCTTTATAGAAAAGACTCACAGTCATGGTGAGGAACAGGGAAAGTCCCTCCATGAGCATAAGATTGCCAAAGATACTTTTCTTCAAGGGCTATGGTTTAATCCAAGGCATGCTTGGGGTAGTCAATAGTATAGTGAAGTCCGCGGCTTTCCTTGCGTTCCAATGCCTGTCGCGTGATGAGGTATGCTACATTAATCATATTGCGCAGTTCGCAAATATCCCTGGTAGGTTTGACGCGGCGGAACAGTTCCTCGGTCTCTTCGTAGATGATATCAAGGCGAGTCCAGGCGCGGTGCAGACGCAGGTCGGAACGTACGATGCCCACGTAATTGGACATAATCTGTCCGACTTCCTGCATGTCTTGGGCGATGAGCACCTTCTCCTCGTTGGACATTGTGCCCTCGTCGTTCCATTCCGGCACGGAGGTGTTGAATGTGTAGTTGTCGATGACCGACAATGAATGGCGTGCTGCAGCATCGGCATACACAACAGCCTCAATGAGGGAATTGGACGCGAGACGGTTGCCGCCGTGCAGTCCGGTGCATGAGCATTCTCCCACAGCATAGAGGCGGTGTATGGTGCTCTCGCCGTCGAGATTCACCTTGATGCCTCCGCACATATAGTGGGCGGAAGGGCACACGGGTATCATCTGTTTGGTGATGTCGATACCAATGGAAAGACATTTTGCATAGATATTCGGGAAGTGATGGCGGGTTTCTTCCGGGTCTTTATGTGTCACATCCAGGCAGACGTGCTTGAGCCCGTGTATCTTCATCTCACGGTCGATGGCGCGCGCCACGATGTCGCGGGGTGCCAGGGAAAGACGCTTGTCGTACTTCTGCATGAATTCCTCGCCGTTGGGCAGTTTGAGTATGCCTCCGTATCCGCGCATTGCTTCTGTGATGAGATAGGCGGGATGAGTCTCTGCGGGATTGTAGAGCACCGTGGGGTGGAACTGCACGAACTCCATATCCTTCACTATACCCTTTGCGCGGTACACCATTGCAATTCCGTCACCGGTGGCGATATTCGGATTGGATGTGGTAGCATAGACGGCTCCCGTACCTCCTGTTGCCATGAGAGTGACACGTGAGAGATATGTATCCACTTTGCCCGTATCTGGGTCGAGTACATATGCTCCGTAGCATTCGATATCTGTCATGTGGCGGTTCACTTCACGTCCGAGGTGGTGCTGTGTGATTATTTCCACAGCATAGTGATTCTCAAGGACTGTGATATTGGGATGACGGTTCACTGCAGCCATAAGCCCTCGTTGTATCTCAAACCCGGTGTCGTCGGCATGATGGAGAATGCGGAATTCAGAGTGACCGCCTTCCCGGTGCAAATCAAAGCTGCCGTCCTCCGTCTTGTCGAAATTAACACCCCATTTCAGGAGGTCTCGTATACCGGCCGGGCCGCCTTTCACCACTTGTTCCACTGCTGCGGGGTCGCTGATGTAGTCTCCAGCAATCATGGTGTCCTTGATGTGCTTCTCAAAGTTGTCCACTTCAAGGTTTGTCACTGAGGCGATTCCGCCCTGTGCCTTTGCCGTATTGGCTTCATCGAGTGTTGTCTTGCAGATGAGCGCAACGCGCCCTTTTCCGGCATCTGCAACCTTAAGAGCAAAGCTCATTCCGGCTACACCACCGCCAATGATGAGAAAATCGAACTTGCGTATCATGATTTTATACGTTTTCCGATGCAAATTTACAACTTTTTTGGTATCTTTGCCGCCGATATGATGAAAAAAACGCTTATTACGGTCTTTTTTATGACCCTCAGCCTATTCATTTGCGGACAGAGCGAATGGAAGAGCCGAACAATAGTGATTCTTGACAGCCTTTGTGCCGATCCTCTGTTTGAAACATCCCAACTCGGTCTTGCCGTATGGGATCTCACGGACGATTCACTCGTATATGCCGTAGGCTACCGCCAAAGATTGCGTCCGGCCTCGTGTCAGAAAGTTATCACGGCCGTCACAGCCCTCAAGTGCCTTGGAGTCGGGTTCAGTTTCAGGCCTTATGTCCGGGAGGCCGGATGGGGATGGTGCTGGGACGACGACATCACTACGCCGGATGCGGACGGTGCACCGCTGCTGAACGACACTGCCGTGTGGACGCTCAACGATGTCTTGCAACCGATGTTGAAGAAGAGTGACAACCTCATGGCAGAGAGTGTATTTCAGCAGTTGGCAGACAAGAGCGGACGTCCCGCCGCAGGTCGCAAGGAGGCTGCCGCAGAGGTGGAGAGGCTGATGGTGGATCTCTCGCTCAATCCGAAAGACTATCTCATCGCAGACGGAAGCGGTCTTTCGCTTTACGACTATGTCACAGTAGAACTGCTTGTCCGTGTTCTTCGTTATGCCTGGCAGTGGGATGACATCAGAATACCTTTCATTGAAGCGCTGCCCATAGCCGGTATCGATGGAACCTTGGAAAAACGTATGATACGCACATCGGCTCACGGCAATGTGAGGGCCAAGACCGGCACGGTTGAGGGCGTGTCTTCGCTCGCTGGCTATTGCCGCACGTCAGAGGGGCATTTCCTTTGTTATGCCATCATCAATCAAGGTGTTGTTCGGGCTCGTAGCGGGCGTGACTTTCAGGACAGCATTTGTGTAGCGCTTACACGCAAATGAATCAGGCAGGAATAGAATCAGGAATAGAATAAAAAGGGAGTTTTGTAGAAAAAAAAGCCCGGCGGTATGGTTTTTTTTACAAAAATTCGTATCTTTGCGCAGGAAAAAAGAAAAAAACACAGATATGACACAGCATAAAGGGTATGTGTCGCAGGTGATAGGACCTGTGGTGGACGTAGCCTTCAGAAGTGAAGGTGAAGGCGGTTTGGCGTTGCCGGCAATCAACGAAGCGCTGTTGGTGGCGCGCCCTGACGGCCGTCAGCTTGTTGTTGAGGTGCAGCAGCATATAGGTGAAAATACTGTGCGCTGCGTGGCGATGGATTCAACCGACGGGTTGAGCCGCGGTGTGGAGGCTGTATGTACGGGAGCACCCATCACGATGCCGGTAGGTGACCAGGTGAAGGGGCGTCTATTTAATGTGGTGGGTGAAACGGTGGATGGTATGAAAGAACTCTCCAAGGAGGGAGCGCTGCCCATACACCGTGAGCCGCCTAAGTTTGAGGAACTGACCACTTCTCAGGAGGTACTCTACACCGGTATCAAGGTGATTGACCTTCTGGAGCCTTATCTCAAAGGCGGAAAAGTTGGTCTTTTCGGTGGTGCAGGTGTAGGTAAGACTGTGCTCATCATGGAGCTCATCAACAATATTGCCAAGAAGCACAACGGTTTCTCTGTGTTCTCCGGAGTGGGAGAGCGTACCCGTGAGGGTAACGACTTGCTGCGCGAGATGATAGAGAGCGGTGTGATACGCTATGGAGAGGAGTTCAAAAAAGGGCTTGAAGAGGGCAAGTGGGACCTCTCCAAGGTGGATTACGACGAGGTGGCAAAGAGCCAGGCAACATTGGTGTACGGTCAGATGTCAGAGCCTCCCGGGGCACGTGCCTCTGTAGCACTGAGCGGACTGACGGTCGCAGAGAGTTTCAGAGATTCTGATGCGATAGGTACGTCGAAGGACATCCTCCTGTTTATTGACAATATCTTCCGTTTCACTCAGGCGGGCAGTGAGGTGAGCGCCTTGTTGGGACGTATGTCTTCTGCTGTGGGTTATCAGCCGACGTTGTCAACGGATATGGGTAAGATGCAGGAACGTATCACATCTACCAAGAAGGGTTCTATCACTTCGGTGCAGGCTGTGTATGTGCCTGCCGACGACCTGACCGACCCGGCCCCCGCAACGACATTCACCCATTTGGATGCCACAACGGTGCTTTCCCGTAAAATCACGGAGTTGGGCATTTATCCGGCGGTGGATCCTCTGGACTCCACGAGCCGTATCCTCGACCCGAACATTGTGGGTGAGGAGCACTATAACTGTGCACAGCGCGTGAAGCAGATATTGCAGCGCAACAAGGAGTTGCAGGACATCATTGCCATCCTCGGTATGGACGAACTTTCCGACGAGGACAAGCAGACGGTGAACAGGGCGCGTCGTGTGCAGCGTTTCCTTTCGCAGCCGTTTACCGTTGCAGAGCAGTTTACCGGCCTGAAGGGTGTAATGGTGAGCATCGAAGATACCATCAAGGGTTTCAATATGATTCTCGACGGCGAAGTGGACGACTTGCCGGAGCAGGCGTTCCTGAATGTCGGCACGATAGAAGAGGCTATAGAGAAGGCCCGTGTGCTGAAAGAGGCTGCGGCGAAAGCGGAGAGTTGAGAGTTTAGAGTCTAGAGAAAACAGTGAAACTGACCATTTATAGCCCGACAAAGACTCTCTATAGCGGAGAGGTGACACTTTGCGAGGTGCCTGGAGGGCGCGGACGCTTTACTATTCTGCGGGGCCATGACAGCATTGTGTCCACGCTGACGGCGGGTGTGGTGCGCTACGACACCGGTGCCGGTGAGGAACGTCTGGAGATAAAAGGCGGCTATGTGGAAGTGGACAACGATGATATAAAAATCTGCGCGAGAGAATGAAAGAGGCAGGACAACTTGATGTGACGGCGATGATTTTCGACCACGTGGGTGACAGTTACTATTGGCACTTGACGGACATCGGAGAGACCTCTGTGTCGGCACCGTTGCCCGTGCTGGTGTATAGCAAGTTGACAGGGTGGCATGCGTTCTCTTCTTCCCGCTTTCATCATGGACACGAGGCTTACGAGGGATTGGCTATTGCTCCCGAGGGAAGCGCTCACGCAGGTAAAATTATAGAGGTGGCAACTGGCGAAAGGCCTCTTTTCGATTTTTCCGTCACGAAGAACGTGGCCGGCCTCCTCATTGCGAGCGTACTGTTGTGTTTGATGGTGATCGGCGCAGCACGCTGGTACAAGAGGAGAGATGTCACAGCTCCTGCCCCGAAAGGTTTTATCGGCACGGTTGAGATGATGGTGAATTTCATCTACACGGATGTTATCAAGGAGAATATTCCTGAGAATACGGCGCGCTACACGCCCTATCTTCTCACGGCGTTCTTCTTCATCTTCTTTACGAATCTGTTGGGTCTCATTCCCGGTTCGGCAAACCTCACGGGCAACATTGCCGTGACGGTGTCTCTGGCTCTCTTCACCTTTGTTATCACGAATATTTTCGGTACGAAGGCATATTGGCAGGAGGTGTTCTGGAACAAGGCGCTGCCCGCGTGGCTCCGTCCACTGATGGCTGTGATAGAGTTTATAAGCCTGTTCACGAAGCCGTTTTCGCTCACCATCCGTCTCTTTGCCAACATCCTCGCGGGTCATTGTGCATTGCTCGGTGTGCTGAGTGTAGTGTTTCTCACAGCGGTGAGTATGCCTGGTGCCGGAAATTACAGCATGAGTGTGGTGAGTGTGCTGCTTGCTATATTCCTTGACATGCTGGAGGTGCTGGTGGCATTCATTCAGGCTTTTGTCTTCACTATGCTCTCGAGTATCTATATCAGCCTTTCGCAGGCTCATCATCATGAATAAAAAAGTGTAACACAATAAAAACAGACAACTATGTTAGGAATGATTCTTCTGGAGATTCTCTCCACAAAGGGTGCCGCCGCTTTGGGCGCAGGTTTGGTAGCTATCGGTGCAGGCTTGGGCTTGGGCAAGATAGGTTCTGCCGCAATGGACAGTATGGCCCGTCAGCCGGAGAAAATCAGCAGTGTTCAGACAGCTATGATTATCATCGGCGCTCTCGTTGAGGGTGTGAGCCTGTTTGCTGTGGTAGTGTGCCTTCTGGCCAACTGATGAAAACAAACAAGTAACCAGAATCGTAAGATGTCTCTATTAGTTCCTGAAAGCGGGCTATTTATCTGGATGCTGTTGGCATTTGGTGTGGTGCTCTTTGTGCTCACCAAGTTCGGTTGGCCCGTGATTACGGGTATGCTGGACGAACGTGCCCGTTATATTGACGAGGGCATCTCCAAGGCCAAGGAGGCTGGTGAAAAGCTGGAAAGGGTGCAGCAGGAGACGGCTCGTCTCATACAGGAGGCCCAGAGCCGTCAGTCGCAGATGCTGGAAGATGCCGCACGCATCAGGCAGGACATCATATCCAAAGCGCGCGAGGAGGCCACTGTGGCAGCACAGAAGGTGCTGGAAGATGCCCGCCGCCAGATAGAAACGGAGAAGGAAGATGCCCTGAGGGATATCCGTCGTCAGGTGGGAGAACTCAGTGTGGAGATTGCTGAGAAGGTATTGCGGCATAGCCTCAGTACGGACGAGGCCCAGATGGAGTATGTGAATCGCCTCCTGGACGAGGTAGAGAAGAAAAATTAGTGCGATGTATATAGGAGTCATAGCCAAGAGATACGCGAAGGCACTGTTCGACTACGCTGTTGAGCAAGGCGTGGAGCGGCAGGTATATGAGGAGGTGCTGCAGCTCATCTCTGTGTATCATGCTACTGACGAACTGCGTCAGGTGCTCTCCGACCCTCTGCTCCCCAAGGAGAAGAAGCTCGCTGTGCTGCTGGAGGCGGCAAAGCTGGGGACGCGGGCGGTGAGCGACGTGTGGCATAAGTTCATCGCATTGGTGCTCCTTCACAAGAGGGAACCCCTCATTCTTTTCATCGCATATTCGTATGTGAAGCTCTATCGTCACGTGAAGCACATCAGTATGGTGCATCTGACCACAGCCACCAAACTCTCGACGGCCACTGGTGAGAGGCTTAAGAGGATGGTGGAGGAGCACAGCAGGCACTCCTCGGAGGTGATACTTGAGGAGCATGTGGACCCTGACATTATAGGCGGCTTCATCTTCCAGTTGGATGACCACAGGCTGGATGCCTCCGCGAAGCATGAATTTGAGATGATAAAGAATCATTTCATTGATAAAAACGCAAGAATTGTATGAGTAATATCAAAGCCAGTGAAGTGAGCGAGGTGCTCCTTCAGCAACTGCACGACATAGACTCAGGCAGCAAGTTCGAGGAAGTCGGTTCCGTCCTGACGGTGGGTGACGGCGTTGCCCGCATTTACGGATTGAGAAACGCGGAGATGAACGAGCTTCTGGAATTCGAGAACGGTGTCATGGCTGTGGTGATGAACCTTGAGGAGGACAACGTGGGTGCTGTGCTCTTCGGAGGAAGCGAGAAGGTGAGTGAGGGCATGATAGCCAAGCGAACGGGACGCATCGCTTCCATCAAGGTGAATGAAAAGCTCTTCGGACGTGTGGTAAATCCTTTGGGACAGCCGCTCGACGGTATGGGTGAGATTCAGGGTGAGACATACGAGATGCCCTTAGAGCGCAAGGCTCCCGGTGTGGTGTACCGCCAGCCGGTGAAGCAGCCCCTTCAGACGGGTCTCAAGGCCATCGACGCAATGATTCCCATCGGTCGCGGACAGCGTGAACTTATCATCGGCGACAGGCAGACGGGAAAGACATCGATAGCCATCGACACGATAATAAACCAGAAGAGTGCCTACGAGGCAGGCGACCCCGTGTATTGCATATATGTGGCAATAGGCCAGAAGGGCAGTACGGTGGCAGCACTCGTTGAGACGCTCAGGAAGAAGGGTGCAATGCCTTACACATGTGTCGTTGCGGCCACAGCGGCCGATCCTGCTGCGTTGCAGTATTTTGCACCGTTTGCAGGTGCTGCTATAGGGGAGTTCATCCGTGACACCGGACGTCACGCCCTTGTGGTGTACGACGATTTGTCCAAGCAAGCTGTTGCCTATCGTGAGGTGTCGCTCATCCTGCGACGTCCCTCTGGACGTGAGGCATATCCGGGCGATGTGTTCTATTTGCATTCCCGTCTGTTGGAGCGTGCCGCAAAGATTATCGAGCAGCAGGAGATGGCGGAACACATGAACGATCTCCCTCCCTGTCTGCAGGGCAAGGTGAAGGCTGGCGGTTCGCTGACCGCGCTGCCCATCATCGAGACACAGGCGGGCGACGTATCTGCCTACATCCCCACGAACGTGATTTCCATCACCGACGGCCAGATATTCCTTGAGACAGACCTCTTCAACCAGGGTTTCCGTCCGGCCATCAACGTGGGTATTTCCGTGAGTCGTGTGGGCGGTTCGGCGCAGGTGAAGAGTATGAAGAAAGTGGCCGGTACGCTGAAAATCGACCAGGCGCAGTATCGTGAACTGGAGGCATTCTCCAAATTCTCCAGCGATATGGATGCCGTGACGGCGATGACCATCGACCGCGGCCGCAAGAACAACCAACTGCTCATCCAGCCGCAATACGCCACGATGCCAGTGGGAGAAATGATAGCCATCCTCTACTGTGGTACGAAGGGTCTGATGTCGAAGATAAAAGTGGAGCAGGTGCACGAGTTTCAGGAGCGTTTTCTCAAGGTGCTGCGCACGGCTCACAGCGAGGATGTCGTACGCCCGCTTGCAGAAGGTCGCATAGACGAGCACATCGAAAAGACAATACGTGAGTTAGCGCAGAACATCAGCAATGCCATCGCTTAAAGAGATAAAGGGCCGCATCGGCAGTGTGCAGGGCACGCTAAAGATTACGTCTGCCATGAAACTGGTGGCCTCTGCTAAACTGCGCAAGGCGCAGACGGCCATAGAAGGAGCCCTGCCGTATCAGCATCTGCTAGAGGACATCATGAAGATGGCTGTTAGCGGTGTGTCGGAGCATCCCCTGTGTGTGGAGCGCGACATGCGTAAGGCTGTGGCCCTTGTGTGCATCGCCAGTAACAGCAGTCTCTGCGGAGGATACAACGCCGGTATGGTGCGCAATGTGACAGCGGCTCTTGAGCAGTACCACCGTGACGGTCTGAATGTGCAGGTGTATGTCATGGGTCGCAAACTGGATCAGGCACTCGTGAAATGGGCTCGGCCTCATGGCGAATGGCTCACACTGGTGAGGGACTACACGGAGAAGGGCGACAAGCCCCAATACGGCGACGCTGCCGCTCTCTCGCAGACGCTCTGCCGCGATTTCCTTGACGGAGTGCTCGACGGAGTGGAACTCATGTATATGCACTTCCGCAACACAGCTTCACAGGTGCTGACGCACGACACGTTCCTGCCACTGAAGCTGTCGCAGGATGCGGAGGGCATTGAGCCGCCGCATATTGTGGAACCGACCAGGGAGGAGCTTCTCCAACAGATAGTGCCGGATGCCTTGGCTACGAAGATGTATGCCGTGATGTTGGATGCGCAGGCTGCAGAGCACGCGGCGCGCACCGTTGCAATGCAGGCGGCTACGGACAACGGCAACGAGCTGCTTGAAGAGCTTCAGGTGCAGTTTAATAAGAGCCGTCAGGCTGCCATCACCAACGAACTGCTCGACATCGCGGGCGCTTCGGCGGAGTAGAGGCATTTACATAAGATATATACAGAAGGTATATTTGAAAACAGTATGGAACAGAATTTTCTCATCTATAATACACTTTCCCGTCAGAAGGAACTCTTCCGTCCCCTAACACCCGGCAGGGTGGGTATGTACGTGTGCGGCCCCACGGTCTACGGCGACGCACATTTGGGTCACGCCCGTCCGGCCATCACGTTCGACCTGCTCTTCCGCTATCTCACGCATCTGGGCTACAAGGTGCGCTATGTGCGCAATATCACCGACGTGGGCCATCTGGAGCACGATGCCGACGAGGGCGAGGACAAGATTGCCAAGAAGGCGCGCCTCGAGAGTCTCGAACCCATGGAGGTGGCGCAGTACTACACCAACCGCTTCCACGAGGCAATGAATGCCCTCAATTGCCTGCCCCCGTCCATAGAACCGCATGCCACGGGGCATATCATTGAGCAGCAGCAGCTCGTCAGGGAGATTATGGACAACGGCTATGCCTATGTGTCCAACGGTTCGGTGTATTTCGATGTGGAGAAGTATGACAAGGAGCATAAGTACGGCATACTCTCCGGTCGTTCCCTCGAGAATATCAAGGATGCCAGCCGCGAGCTCTCCGGAGTGGGCGAGAAGCGCAATCAGGCGGATTTCGCACTGTGGAAAAAGGCGATGCCCGAGCACATCATGCACTGGCCTTCTCCCTGGAGCGAGGGTTTCCCCGGATGGCACTGCGAGTGCACGGCGATGGGTCGCAAATATCTGGGTGAACATTTCGACATCCACGGCGGCGGCCTCGACCTGGTGTTCCCCCACCACGAGTGCGAGATAGCGCAGGCGGTGGCTTCTCAGGGCAGTCAGATGGTGCACTACTGGATGCACAACAACATGATTACCATCGACGGCAAGAAGATGGGCAAATCGTACAACAACTTCATCACCCTCCCGCAGTTCTTCTCCGGAGAGCATGAGCGTCTGGAGCGCGGTTATTCTCCCATGACGATACGCTTCTTCATCCTGCAAGCCCATTACCGTTCCACAGTGGACTTCTCCAACGAGGCTCTTCAGGCAGCCGAGAAGGGTCTTGCCCGTCTAATGGATGGTTGGAAGGCGCTCGGACGTCTTTCCGAAGGTATGAAGACGAAGGGTCAGCCGCAGGTGGAGATGAAGCAGGTGGAGGAGATAAAGGCCAAGTGCTACGAGGCGATGAACGATGATATGGCTTCGCCCCTTGTCATCAGCCAGCTTTTCGAGGCGTGCCGTCTAATCAACAGCGTGCTTGACAGGCATGCCAGCATCACCGCCGAGGTGGCTGCTGCCTTGAAGGATGTGTTCGGCACGTTTGCTTTCGACATACTGGGTCTCAAGGCCGACAGCAGCGAGGGTGGCAAGGAGCGCGAAGCCGCCTACGGCGCCGTTGTTAATATGCTTCTGGAGCAGCGCCAGCAGGCCAAGGCGGAGAAGAACTGGGCGTTGAGCGATGCTATCCGTGACAGGCTCTCCGAACTGGGTTTCGAGGTGAAGGACACAAAAGACGGTTTCACCTGGACGCTTAACAAGTAGCATCTGTTTTTTGTGGCAAAAAGTAAAAGAATGCTATTCATCCGCTCTTCCGCAGGCGCACTGCAGGCGCACCGCAGCCCCTGCGTCTAAGTGAGAAATGATAAAGAAAGCCATTGATCAGTGGCTTTCTTTGTTTTCGTGGTATTAGTGACACATGTGGCACGAAAATTTGTGTCACATTCATAAAAAGTCTATCGGAAAAACGAGAAATTTACACTGCCATAGGCGCGATGGTCGATGAAGCGGGGATGTTGTGAGAAATTCTGCGTTTTGCCGTGTTCGAGTACAAAGAGACCGTCTTCCTTAAGCAAACCGCGGGAGAGGACAAGGTCGGGAAGTTCTGCAATATTCTCTAACTGATAGGGAGGGTCGGCAAAGATGAAGTCAAAACGTTCCCGGCAGCGATTAAGGAACATGAAGACATCGGCACGCAAAGGAATCGCCGCCTTGTCGCCCAAATGATCCACAAACTGTTTGATGAAACGGTGGTGGAGAGGGTCTTTCTCCACGCTAATCACACGCGAGCAGCCGCGGGAAAGGAGTTCAAGGGTGATGCTGCCTGTGCCGCTGAAGAGGTCGAGAGCCACAGGTCCCTCCGACCAGTCGATATAGCCGCCGAGGACATTGAAGAGGTTCTCCTTGGCGAAGTCGGTAGTGGGGCGTGCCTTGAATGTGCGCGGCACTTCGAAATGGCGCCCCTTATATTTCCCTGTGATTACGCGCACGTGCTATATATTAATGAGGGGTGGAAGTCTGTTGTTCCTGACCGAGAAGATAAAATCTCGCACGCTCTTTAGGAACACCGGGGCCTCTCCGTAGATGTTGCACTGGTCGTATTGCTCGTCCATTTCCAGTAGACGCCACACGCTCATCAAGAAATATAGACGGTCGGCATCGTTGTCACAGGCGAAGGTGTTGGTGTAGAGCAGACGGCCGCGTGAGATGGCAACAATGAGAAGTTCCGCATCGCTCACCACAGCATGAAAGGCCACCGAGCCACGATAGCCGCCGCCGTAGTCGGAAGAGCGCATGCCCTGAGAATGGGTTGCAGCAAACTCTATGAGGCAGGCGTTGTAGTTTTGTATGGTGGCCTGCGGAAACACCTCGCGCAAAGCACGCTCCGTAGCCACCGGCAGATGATAAATGCATACCACCTCCAAGTGGGGCAATATCTGCACAGCAAGATCCTCCGCACGTATCACGCTGTCGGAAAACACCTGACGATAGATGGCAACAATGTCTTCGCGTCTGAATTCATCAAGGGGTATCTGGGTGACTGGAGCATTGGATAGGAAGCGTATGCGCTCGTATTCCCTGCCGCCCAAACGGGGATGAGCCAGAAGGCGACGGAAATTCTCCGTCTCCGACTCACCCGCATACGACGGAACCTTCTCCTCAATGATGACCTGTCCGGAGGCCACACTGTGGACAAGAAAAGAAAATCCACCCGCATAGGCGCGGATGGATAAACTGTAACTCATCAGGGAGCTATTCCCAGTTGCCGGCATTGTTGTTCCAACCGTTACCAGCATCACCAATTTTCAAGCCGGGATAGGCTCCCTTGGCGTCTGCTTCTTCTTTTCTGTTGTAGATAAGGCGGTCGCCACGCTTGCCCATACCCTTGAGGTAGCTCTCGTAGGGAGCGTCGCACTCCATCACTTGAATGATGGCACCGGACTTGGTGGTGTTGGGGCATGCGATAATCTCGAATGTGTCACCGTTGGAGAAGGGAATGTACCTCATGGAATCTGCCACGAAACCACCTTCCTTGTAGAGGGAGTCCAAGAGGCTTACCCAAACGGTGTCGCGACGGAAGCCTTGAAGGCCATTGGCTGCGATGGCAGCCTGGTCGCCGCTGGCAACGATGTCGGCAGCCTTACGCTCGGTAAGGCCCTTGTCCATCTGGGCATCGGAAAGAGTGCCATGCTTGATGATGATGGGCAACTTACCGTTCTTTACGAAATCGATAAGAGCATCCCAGTCGGCGCAGTACTCTGCATCAGGGTGCTGTTTCTTGAATTCCTCCTCCGCATCACGAATCTGAAGCAGGCGAGCCTTCACCACAGCCTCACGTTCATCCACCTGAGCATCGAAATCCTGTTCATCGGCGATGCTGCGCCAGCATATGAGCAATAAAGCTACCGCGCAAACCGCCAAAACCGCATTAATTACTTTTTTCATGGTTTTATTTCATTTTTATTTCGTATATTCGCATCACAAATGTACGAAAAATCACGGTAACTTATACTAAAACACTCACTTTTTTTAAGAAAAACAGAGTTTTTTCCACGCAAGACACATGAGAAACGACGATTTGGCACCCCATATACTAAAAAACTTTCCACATCAACCCACTGAAGAGCAACTGCAAGTGTTACATCTTTGGGAGGACTTCCTGCTGAGCCGCGAAAGCGACCTCGTTTTCGTACTGAGAGGGTATGCGGGAACGGGCAAGACAAGCCTCGTGGCAGCTCTTGTGAAGACATGGACGGCTATGCAGCAGAGGGTGGTGCTGCTGGCACCCACGGGACGGGCCGCCAAGGTGATGACAGGCTACTCGGGTATACCGGCCTACACTATACACAAGTTCATCTACCGCCGCCGCAGTTTCGGCGACGATGAGCACTTCACCGCAATGCCCAACCTATTACCCAACACGCTCTTCATCGTTGACGAGGCATCCATGATACAGAACTACGGAAGCGGCGTGCAGCTCTTCGGAGAGGGTCAGCTGCTCGACGACCTCTTGCGCTACGTATATACCGGGCGTAACTGTCGTCTCATCCTCGTGGGCGATGAAGCACAGCTACCGCCTGTAGGCGAAACGGAGAGCCCGGCACTGAGCACAGAACTGCTGGAAGGCTGCGGTCTTATGGTGATGGAATACACGCTGCGACAGGTGGTGCGACAGGCACAGGAATCAGGCATACTCTGGAATGCGACAGCCCTGCGACAGATGCTCACGGAAGGAGAGGTGTACAATTTCCCGCGACTGCGCACACGAGGATTTTCTGACATCAAGACGGTGAGCGGGGAGGAACTGCTGGAATCTCTAGAAGACAGCTACAGTGAAGTGGGACTGGACGAGACCATTGTGGTGACGCGCAGCAACAAGCGTGCGGGACTCTTCAATCAGGGTATACGTGCACGCATTCTGGACATGGATGAGGAACTATGCTACGGCGACCGTGTCATGATAGTAAAGAACAACTACCTGTGGATGCCGCAGCCGTCTGTCGGGGAGGAACACTGTTTCGACTTCATCGCTAACGGCGACATGGCCGTGGTGCGGCGCTACGGTGGGGAGCGCGAGGTGTACGGCTTGCGTTTCGTGGATGCCATCATCGAACTCACCGACTACGACCACCTTGAAGTAGAAGCCACAGTGATGCTCGATACGCTACAGAGCGAAAGTCCAGCACTGAGCGCGGAGCAGCAGAAGAAACTGTGGAATGACGTGTGGGAAGACTATGCTGACATTCCGGGAAAGAAGGAACGCATGAAGAAAATGAAAGAGGACATTCATTTGAATGCCCTCCAAATCAAATACGCCTACGCAGTCACCTGTCACAAGGCACAGGGCGGCGGATGGGCTCATGTCTATATCGATCAGGGATATGTGACAGAAGAAATGCTCTCGGAAGACTATTTCCGCTGGCTCTACACAGCTTTGACGCGCGCTACGGAAAAAGTGTATCTCATCAACTGGCCGAAGCAGCAGAGAGAAGAGGGAGAGGTGGACGATGACTGAACGGCCTATCGCTTGATGACGGATGCCACCCAGAGTATAGCTACAGCACCGATAATGGCCGTACCAAGTTGACCCAGCACGCCGCCCCATTCAATGCCAAGGGTTCCGAACAGCCAGCCGCCAAGCACACCGCCAAACAAACCCAGCACCAGATTCATCACAAAGCCGAAGCCACCGCCTTTCATCAGTTTGCCAGCACAAAAGCCTGCCAGGCAGCCGATGATCACAGAGCCGATAATTCCCATAGTTTGTATTCTTTTATTGTTTACATTAAGCTGTTGCCATCTCTACAACCTTGTCGATTGCAGAAGAGAGTCCGTCGGGATTCTTGCCGCCAGCCTGTGCGAAATGAGGCTGACCGCCACCACCGCCCTGAATAAGACGACCGGCTTCGCGCACCATCTGTCCCGCGCTCTTGCCCTCGGATGTGAGGTCGTCGGTGAGAGACACCGTGAGAGAAGGTTTGCCTTCGGAGACAGCACCTATCACCACGAGTGTATGCTCGGGATATGCTGCACGCAATTGGAACGCCATATCCTTTGCGTTCTGTGCGTCAACAGGCACAATGCCGGCAATCACCTTTACACCGCTTATCTCGCGTGCCTTGGCTACAAGGCCGGCTTTCAGTTTCTGTGCAGCCTCTGCCTTGAAACCGTCCACCTGTTTCTTTAGTTCGGCGTTGTCGTTGATGGCCTTCTGGATGGTGGCTATAAGGTCGGGAGCGTTGTTGAAGAGACCTTTAAGATTCACTACGAGGTCCTGCATCTTGTCCATCATATCCTCCACAGCCTTGCCCGTGATGGCTTCGATGCGACGCACGCCGGCAGCCACACTGCTTTCTGAAAGGATGCGCATCATACCCAGACGGCCGGTGGACGAAGCGTGGCAACCGCCACAGAACTCTACGCTGGTGCCGAACTGCACCACACGCACCTTGTCTCCGTACTTCTCCCCAAAAAGAGCAATGGCCCCCAGTTTCTTGGCTTCCTCCATGGGGGTGTCACGATATTCCTGCAGGGGTATATTCTCACGTATCTTCTCGTTGACCAGGTGCTCTACCTCTCGCAACTGCTCCGCGCTCACCTTCTCAAAGTGGGAGAAGTCGAAACGCAGACCCTCAGCGCTCACCAACGAACCTTTCTGCTCCACATGAGTGCCCAGCACCGTGCGCAGAGCCTCATCCAAGAGGTGAGTGCAGGTGTGGTTGGCCTCGATGGCATGACGCTTGTCTACATCGACGCAAGCCATGAATTCGGCCTCGGGATTGTTGGGTATCTTGTTCAGGATATGCACGGCTACGCCGTTCTCCTTCTTAGTGTCCAGTACTTGAATGTTTTCCTCCTCGTTGACCAATACACCCTGATCACCGACCTCACCGCCCATCTCTCCGTAGAAAGGTGTCTCGTCGAGTATTGCCTCGTAAACGATGCCGCGCTTCTGTTTCACTTCGCGGTATTTGAGTATGTGGCAGGAATACTCTGTGAAATCATAACCCACAAAACGGCTCTCTCCCTCCTTGAGCACATGCCAGTCGCCCGTCTCCACTTGAGCAGCATTACGGGCACGTGCCTTCTGCTTCTCCATCTCGGCCTTGAACGCTTCCTCGTCTACAGAGAGACCGTTCTCACGGCAGATAAGTTCGGTGAGATCTAGAGGGAATCCGTAGGTGTCGAACAGCGTGAAGGCCTGCTCACCGGCCAAGACGGTTTTGCCGGAAGCCTTCGTCTGCTGTATCAAGCCGTCGAGCAGACGTATGCCTGTCTCCAGGGTGCGTAGGAAAGAGTCTTCCTCTTCCTTCATCACCTTCATGACAAGTTCCTTCTGAGCGGCAAGTTCGGGGAATGCATCTCCCATCTCCTCCACCAAACAAGGCACGAGGGAATACATGAATGGCTGCTTCTGTCCCAGGAAAGTGTAGCCATAGCGCACTGCACGGCGCAGGATACGGCGAATCACATATCCGGCCTTGGCATTGGACGGCAACTGGCCGTCAGCAATTGAGAAGGCAATGGCACGCAAGTGGTCCACAATGACACGCATCGCAATATCCTTCTGTTCGTCATCCCCGTATTTCGCACTGGCCTTCTCGGCAATGACGCGGATGAGAGGCTGGAATACGTCAGTGTCGTAGTTGCTCGTTTTGCCCTGCATGGTACGCACCAGACGTTCGAATCCCATACCTGTGTCGATAACCTTCGCAGGCAGAGGTTCCAGAGAATGGTCGGCTTTGCGGTTGTACTGCATGAAGACGAGATTCCAGATCTCTATCACCTGTGGATGGTCCTTATTCACCATCTGGGCTCCGGGCACCTTCTGTTTCTCCTCTTCGGTGCGGCTGTCGATGTGCACTTCCGAGCAGGGACCACAAGGCCCAGTGTCGCCCATTTCCCAGAAATTGTCGTGCTTGTTGCCGTTGATGATGTGATCTTTGGGCAGATACTGCTCCCAGATTGCAGCAGCCTCGTTGTCTCGCTCAAGCCCTTCTTCGGGACTTCCCTCGAAAACCGTTGCATATAAATCCTTCGGGTCCAATTTCAGCACATCCACCAGATACTCCCAAGCCCAGGAGATAGCTTCCTTCTTGAAGTAGTCGCCGAAACTCCAATTGCCCAACATCTCAAACATCGTGTGATGATAAGTGTCGTGCCCCACCTCTTCCAAGTCGTTGTGCTTACCGCTGACGCGCAGACACTTCTGTGTGTCAGCCTGACGACGGGATTTTGGGGTGGCGTTACCGAGAATGATATCCTTGAACTGGTTCATACCGGCGTTGGTGAACATCAGGGTGGGGTCATCTTTTATGACCATCGGAGCAGATGGCACAATGAGGTGCCCTTTAGACTCAAAGAACTTCTTAAAAGACTCACGTATTTCGTTTGCTGTCATGATAAAATGGATTTTTCGGCTGCAAAATTACAAAAAAAATGTCAAATAGATAAAAAGTGTCGGCCGTCAACGTTTCACTATCAACTATTTTTTGTACATTTGCATCGGGTAATTGCATAAGTTATGGCTCTGAACACAAACAAAGACCTCAAACTATTCTACTCCATCGGTGAAGTGGCTCAGGAGTTTGGAGTCAACGAATCACTGTTGCGTTTCTGGGAGTCCGAGTTCCCGAACATTGCTCCGAAGAAAAATTCGAGAGGCGTCCGCATGTACACCAAAGAGGATATCGAGGAGATACGTTTGGTGTATAATCTCGTGAAGGTGCGCGGTATGAAACTCTCTGTGGCTCAGAAGGCACTCGCCACAAAGAGGGGCTCGGCACAAGACACAGCACAGGCACTTGAACAACTGATGCAGATTCGTGAGGAACTCGTAGCACTAAGGAAGCTTCTTAACGGGCTCTAATCCCATTTTCTGGAGTTCACGCACCACGTCTTCCACATCCTCCGCTTGCACTTCCACTTGCAGCACAACAGTCTTACTCTGTTGCACGGGTATCGTAGTTTTTTTCTTCTTTCCGAGCAGCGGCAGGCGACGTAGCCAGTTCTTACTCTTTTTGCCCAGGAGAATGTTCTTGTCTTCCTTGTCAAGCACTAAACTTCCGTCACCTATCGCCTGATACAGTTCCTCACGAAGTCGCACACCATGCTTTTCGCATAGTCTGTCTTCCAGGAAACTGCTGCGCTCGATATCCAGCGAGCGGAAGAATTCTGCTAGAAATTCTTCTCCTTTGTGCTGTAGGTCTCTGTCGTAACGTTTGAGTACTGCGCTTATCTTACTGCGGGCTTTCGCCGTGGTTGCATAATTATACCACTCTTTTGTGACACGGCTCTGTTTGCCGGTGAGTATCTCCACTTGATCACCGCTCTCTATGTGGTAGCCGAGTCCTTCCAATCTGTGATTCACCTTTGCTCCGATACAATGCGTACCAAGGAAAGTGTGTATGGAAAAGGCAAAATCCAAAACGGTGCTGCCTGCGGGCATTGTCTTGAAGTCACCTTTAGGTGTCACCACAAATATCTCGCTTGCATAAAGATTGAGCTTGATAGTGTTGAGAAAATCCACCGCATTCGGTTGCGGGTCGTCCAGTATCTCCTTGATTGTGGCGAGCCAGCGATCCAGTTCATTCTCGCTATCCTTTGCCTCTTTGCCGCCGTCCTTGTATTTCCAATGGGCGGCGAACCCCTGTTCGGCAATTTCATCCATGCGGCGGGAGCGTATTTGGAGCTCTATCCATCGCCCACGCTTTGACATGAGCGTTGTCTGCAAAGCCTGATAGCCGTTAGCCTTCGGATGAGAGAGCCAATCGCGCAGACGCTCCGGATGAGGCCTGTAAATTGATGAGGCAATGGAGTATATGCGCCAACATTCCTCTACTTCGTCCTCCTGACGCTCCGTGTCGAAAATAATACGTACGGCCAACAGGTCGTATACCTCTTCAAACGGGACCTTCTTGTTTTGCATCTTGCACCATATACTGTAAGGTGTCTTGATGCGAGCCTTTATCTCATAGTGCAGCCCCATGGTATCCAGCCTTTTCCTTATCGGTGCTGTGAACTCATCAAAGATACCTTTCAGGTCTTCCTTTTGCTCGCTGAGGCGTGTCTGTATTTGTGTGTAGGCGGCGGGTTGCTCGTAGCGAAAAGCCAAGTCCTCCAGTTCCTCCTTGATTTTGTTAAGGCCGAGTCTATTGGCCAGTGGTGCGTAGATATACAACGTTTCGCCAGCTATCTTATACTGCTTTGCGGGCAGTTGGCTTCCCAAAGTGCGCATTCCCTGCAGGCGGTCGGCTATCTTGACGAGGATGACACGTATGTCGTTGCTCATCGTAAGCAGCAGTTTCTTGAAGTTCTCCGCCTGCACAGATGCCTGATCACCGAAGATGCCTCCCGATATCTTTGTCACACCGTCCACAATCTCCGCTATCTTAGGGCCGAAGATGTTGCGGATGTCCTCCATTGTGTATTCCGTGTCCTCCACCACATCGTGCAGCAGGGCAGCACATATACTGGTGCTCCCCAATCCGAGTTCCTCCGACACGATCTGGGCCACCGCCAGAGGATGCATGATATACGGCTCTCCGGAAATACGTTTTACGCCTTTGTGAGCCTGACGTGCAAACTTGAATGCACGCTCTATGAGGTCTACCTTCTTGCGATGGGGCGACGCAAGATAACTTTTTATCAGGCGCTGATATGCCTGTGCTATTCTTTCTTCTTCCATCATCTGCGTCTCCTATATGTCCTGCCCCTGTGTTTTGCCGGGCTTGTGACCACCTTCGGCACCGCCACCTCCTCACGCATTGTAAGCCACTTCTCTGGCTCGTAGAGATTAACTTCGTCCTCTCTGCCGATAAACACATTCACCTTGTTGAGCGGAAGTTGTAGGCTGTAGCCTTCGGGCACAATACCCGCCCGGTATTGCGGGTTAAGTGTCTTGAGTGTGTCTAGCGGTATCTCACACACAGCTGCCACCTGTCCGAGTGCCAGCTTGTGATGCACTTGCACCGTGTCCGACAGCTCGGGCAACGGCAGTGCCGCCGGTGTTATTTCATAATCGCAGTAGTATGTCATCATGTAATTGGCAGCGATGAATGCCGGTATAACATCTCGCACATCCGATGGTAAATAGGGATATAACTTCCAGAAGTCTTTTGCTCCTCCTGCACGCTGTATCGCCTTACTCATGGTCGGGAGTCCACCTTTATAGGCTGCAATCGTAAGAGTCCAGTCGCCCAACGAGGTGTAGAGCTCCTTCAGGAGCCTTGCGGCAGCCCTTGATGATTTCACCAAATCACATCTCTCGTCCACCAAACTCGTAACCTCAAGCCCTTGTGCCTTAGCCGTTGTAATGGTAAACTGCCAAAGTCCTGCAGCGCCTTCCTTATTAACAGCATCCATCTTCAACTGGCTTTCAACTACAGGCAGATAGCGCAGTTCCAACGGCAGCCCCTCGGCCTCTAAAGCTTCCTCAATGGCGGCTACGTAGATATTCATCCTACCGAGCATTTTGCCAAATTCGCCCTTTTGATGCTCAGCAGTATAATTGTTGATGTGCTTTTGCACAGCCTCATTGTAAGGCATTTCTATGATGTTCGGTAGTCGGGACAAACGCTGTTTCACCGCATCGGGTTGCGCTACGACTGTGAATGTTGCAAAGCAGTATAAGGTTAGTGCTGTCCAAAGGTTTTTCATGTTTTCTGTCAAAATAGTATTTGGCACCCAAGTGCGGGACTTGTATCTATACGTTTGCCTTCCATTCCCTTATGCTCAATCGATGTGGGCACGATACGCAACGATAGGTCCCGTGATATGTCGAATGTGGAGAGTTCTGCATCAATATAGGCATCTACCACGCTGAGAGCATATATCGCCAGCATCACAAAGATGGAGAGGTCCCGATAACGTCTGTAGGTATTTTTCCTGTTTCTGAATATCTCCTTGAAACGCTCCTCCTTGCCCGTGATGTCGTATCCTATAGGAAGCATCTTCTCGTAGCTCTTTGTTTGAGGATCGGAGTCCATGATGTCGAGATATGCCTGATTGTAGTCCGCCAGCATCTGCGCATTCCACGTCAAAGCATAGATGCACCCAAGAAAACCGCCATAGATGATAGGTAACTTCCAATACTTACGATTGTATATTTGGCCAAGTCCCGGAACCACCATTCCCAACCACATTGCCCGAATCGGATCCGGTTTCCAGAAAGCTTTCCTGTCGTAGAGTTCTATCTCGTTATGCACATCCTGTAGCGGAACATTCATCAGGCTGTCCGTCACAGCATGGATTGCCGTTGTATCAACGAGTATAGTGTCAGCATAGAGCTGTCCGTCACCGATAGAATCCACCACCTCTTGTGCTTTTGTGCCCAGAGTTGCAGTGATAAAGATAAAGGCCAGAAGGGTTCTCAATCCTTTATGCGATCAAGCGTTTCCATAATATGTTCCATCTCAGACTCATTGGAGAAAGGGATTACAATCTTTCCTTTGCCCGTCTCCCCGCACGTGAGTTGCACCTTCACGCCGAAATAGCGGGAGAGAGTATGCTTAAGCACCTCGTACTCCTCTAAACTCTTCTGCGCCTGCCGGCCCAGGATTCGCGTCTGTGCCACCTTGATGGAACCGCCCTGTGCCAGTTCCTTTGCCAACTCCTCCACGCGGCGAACACTCATTCCACCCTCCTTGATGATGGCTTCGTAGAGCTTCAGTTGCATCTTGGCATCGCCCACACCGAGGATTGCACGCGCATGCCCCATGTCTATCTCGCGGTTCTTGAGCGCCATTTGTATTGCTGCAGGAAGTTTGAGCAAACGCAGATAATTGGCTATCGAGGCGCGGTTCTTGCCTACACGGCCGGACAAACGTTCCTGTGTCATCCCGTAACGCTCCATCAAATTCTGATATGCCAGTGCAATTTCCAATGCATTGAGGTCCTCGCGCTGTATATTCTCGATGAGCGCCATCTCCATCATCTGTTCGTCATCCACAGTACGTATATAAGCGGGAATTGTTGTAAGTCCCGCCATCTGCGATGCACGCCAACGACGTTCACCAGCAATCAGGATGTAGGTGCCGTCCCCCATATCACGTACGGTAATAGGCTGAACGATACCTATTTCTGCAATGCTTGCCGCAAGTTCTGCAAGTGCAGCTTCATCGAAATCGTGACGAGGCTGATCGGGGTTGGGTTTTACCAAATCTACCGGTACCTCGCTGATGCTACCGCTTCCAGCCGTAATGACAGGCTCAGTACTGATAAGCACATCGAGTCCCCGTCCCAGTGAGTTGTATCTTTTCTTAAGTGCCATATTCAGGAGGCTTTTCTGATGATTTCTTCTGCCAGTTCCAAGTGGTTCTTACTTCCCATGGAGTCAGCATCGTATTGGATTACAGGCAACCCGTGACTGGGCGATTCTGCCAGGCGCACGTTGCGCTGTATGACGGTGTCGAATACCAGATCGTTGAAATGTTTCTTCACCTCCGCATATATCTGGTTGGCGAGACGCAGACGTCCGTCGTACATCGTGAGAAGGAAACCCTCTATCATCAGCGATGGATTAAGGTGGTTCTTTACCAAACGGATTGTGTTGAGCAGCTTGCTGATGCCTTCCAATGCAAAGTACTCACATTGCACTGGGATAATGACGCTGTCGGCGGCAGTGAGAGCGTTCACCGTAATGATGCCCAGCGACGGGCAGCAGTCGATGATTATAAAGTCATAATCGTTACGGATCTCTGCAAACATATTTGCCATAACACGTTCACGCTGCTGTTTGTTGAGCAGTTCTATCTCTGCTCCCACCAGATTGATGTGACTGGGCAGGATGTCAAGATTCTCAAAATCTGTAGCATACACGGCTTCCCGCACATTGACCTTTCCGATAAGTGCCTCGTAGATGCTACAGTCCAACTGAGCGGAGTCAACACCCAAACCGCTGGAAGCGTTCGCTTGAGGATCAGCATCCACCAAAAGTACCTTCTTTTCAAGGGCTGCCAGCGAGGCAGCCAAATTCATAGAAGTTGTAGTTTTACCTACGCCACCTTTTTGATTTGCTACTGCTATAATTTTTCCCATAGGGTATATGATTTTCGTTGTGTGTTCCGAATGTTTTAAAAAACATTTATGCGACAAAGATACGAATTTTATTGAATATTGTTTATTGAAGGAGCCCGATTTATTCGTTTTTTAAGTATTTTTTGCTACTTTTGCACAGAAATCACATACTCTTTAGCAGATGAAATACTACCTCATTGCAGGAGAAGCCAGTGGAGACCTTCACGCTTCCCACCTCATGAACGCCCTTCGCGAAAGGGACTCGGAAGCCGAATTCCGCTACTATGGCGGTGACCGCATGAAAAGTGTCGGAGGCACTCTCGTGCGCCACTATGAGACACTTGCTTATATGGGTTTCATGCAAGTCGTTCTCCATCTGTACACCATTCTCAACGGGATGCGTTCCTGCCGTGAGGATATCGCTGCGTGGAGCCCCGACTGCCTCATTTTGGTGGACTATCCGGGTTTCAATCTCAAGATGGCACAATGGGTGAAAACCCACACTTCCATACCTGTTTTTTACTACATTTCCCCTAAGATATGGGCTTGGAAGGAAGGACGCATACGACTCATCAGGCAGTATATCGACCGTCTTTTCTGCATACTTCCTTTCGAAGTGTCCTTCTTCAGGAAACATTCCTATGAGGTAGACTATGTGGGTAACCCGAGTCTCGACGAAGTGGAGCACTATCTCTCTATACATACCGCTCCTGCCGCTCCGCCAATGATATTGATTATGCCCGGTTCGCGCAAAGCCGAGATAGCATCCAATCTGCCTCGTATGCTCGCCGCCGTTTCGAAAGTGAACGGCTACGATGTCGTCGTCTCGCGCGCTCCTCATTTGCCGGAAGAGCTCTTCGCGGAGGCCGCACGTTATGGGGCTCAGGTGTCCACCGAACCCAGTTTCTCGCTGCTGCATCGCGCCAGCGCAGCACTTGTCACCAGCGGAACGGCCACACTCGAGACGGCCCTCTTCCGAGTGCCGCAAGTGGTGTGCTACTATGTTCGCGGCGGTTGGGCTCTGCGACTCCTGCGCCGTCTCTTTCTCAAGGTGCCATTCATCTCGCTGGTGAACCTCATTGCAGAGCGCGAAGTGGTGACCGAACTCGTAGGTCCGGATATGACTGCAGATACCGCCCGAGAGCAACTCCTCGCCATCCTTCCAGGCGGTTCGCGTCGCGAAGAGATGTTGCGCGGCTACGACGAAGTGCGCCGTCGTCTCGGCACTCCCGGCGCTCCCGCTCGCACGGCCGATCTTATCATAAACCGGTTGGCCGCACTCTCACGGCATCATCGCGATGCCTCAAAAGTTCGGACATAATAATATATAATAAATAGGGGATAAATAAGATGAACGAAATAAGGGTGTATCATTCTGCCTGGAAAATGGCAATCTACATCATCGGATGCTTTGTCTTCGTTGCAAGTGGATGGTACGTGATTTGCAATCCGAGAAACTATCTCGATATCTTTATGGGTTGGCTCGGCGTGCTGTTTTTCGGTCTTGGTGGTCTGATGCTGCTGTATCTTGCCATCAAAGAATTTCTGATGAGGAAGCCGTATCTGACAATTACAGACAAGAGCGTCATCGCAAGAAGTCTCACGACAAAGGAATATCTGCTGGAAGACATTGATTCATTCCAATACCAGAGAGCCTTGAAACTAATCGGAATTCACTATAAAAAAGGTATCGGAAGAAGAAAGATGAAAGAGGCAAGCGGCTTCGGACGGTTTGTGCGAAAGCTGAATGTGAGACTCTCAAACACACAAGAATCCCTATCCGCCTACGTCCTCCCGATGAAACCGGAAGAGCTTTGTAAGCTTCTCAACTCAAGACTGAAGTAATCAGAATCTCACGTAGAGTTGCGTCCAAAACTGGTGGAAGTCCTTGACGACAGCAACTTTGTCGTGATGATAATTATACTGAAGCTGGAGCATCAGATTCTTGTGGGGCTGCAGCATGAGACCGGCACTGTAGATTGAATGCATTGTGTCCCAAGAAGCATCGTCTCGATAGACGTCCCACTTCAGACTGCCTTTGATCCAGCGCCACAGAGGCACACCCATCATCACATACCAAGCATCCGCCTTGTCTCCGGCAGCAACATTAATCTGTCCGTTCGGCAAGAACTTATAACCGAAACTCTGCGCATACTCGGCACGGAAGGAAACACGGCCCCAGAAGTCGCCGGCCTGATAGTTCGTACCCTCGTATTTCACACCGGCGGCCCAGCGCTGGCGGTCTACACTGCGAGACACACCGGCAGCATCCTTCATCACATAGTCGCCCCACCAGCCGAAGAGGCCGATGTAGAGATTCTTCACGGGAGAGTATTGGATAGTACCTATCCAGTCTTTCTTGCGGTCGAGGTCGCGCTGATTGATGCCCTGGCCGTTGTACATTCCCACTTGATAGTGGAATTGGTAATGGCCGTCCTTCTTCGACTTGAAGATGTCACCAGCCACCTGGACACCGATATCACGGCCTCCCATTGATGCCTCTCCCACGCGGTCGCCGAAACCGGCAAATTTCTTCGTGAGCTGGGAATAGTCACCAAAACAGATGTCCCACGGATTCATGGGGTTCTCGAAGGTGAAGCAACGTTTGAATTCACCGCCCTTCACTGTCACGAATTTGTAGCGCGCCCACTCCAGATACGCATCTATCACACGCGGCGAACCTGCGAAATCCACCTGCACACGATAGTTGAAATCACGCAGAATGGTGCCGTCGACATAGAAGCGTGCGAAACGCAGTCCGAATCCTTCATTGCTTTCGTCGTTCTCGCTGTCATACCTGTAGGAACCGACAATATAACCGCCGAATGTGGGCATTGTCACCCACGTGGCACGCTCCCATCTGGCCACGGTATCCGTACCGTTAACAGCCTTCGTGATGGCTCCCTGAAGACTCCACCCGTCGCCTTGAATAAAAGCCTCGTCTTCACCAAATGCGAAGAGCGCGAAAGAGAGGAAGATAAGTGTCAAAAAGTGTTTCATGTTATTAAGATTTTGTTACAAAAATACTAAAAAACAAGATATAACTTTGCTCGTGCTTGCAATAAATTTGTATTTTTGTGCAAAAATTCCTATTTTTGTAGTCGGATTACTTTATTTTATTTACAATGAAGACTCTATCACAACAGGAAATACAGCAATTGGAGTTGCAGGGCTGTCGTGCCCGCGACTGGAACTCCGTACTCTTTGACGAGAAGGCCGATCTCTCCCTCTTCTGGGATGTGCGTTTCTCGGGCAATATCGAAATAGCAGAAGGTGTGCGCATCGAGGGCAGCCGCATCGAACAGACTGGCACGTCGAGCTACGGCATCGGCACCCGGGTGTCTGTGCTGAACGAAGCCGGTGGTATGGACATACTGCTGCACGAAACGCTCTCCGCACAGGAGGCTTGGATAGAAGTGATGTACAACAAGCACGAGGCACTCGTTGCAGCCCTGCACGGAGCTGCTGAGAAGCAGGCTGCCGCACTCAAGGGACAGCCTATGACCATTGCACGCGGAGCAAGCATCATCGACTGCGGACTCATCCGCGACGTGAGAATCGGCGAGGGAGCCGTCTTGGAAGGCGCAGCACTCGTGGAGGATGCCACAATACGTTCCACAGCCGAGAATCCCGCCAAAGTGGGACGCGGCGTGCAGGCATCGCACTTCATCATGCAACGCGGCTCCAAGATAGAGAGCGCAGCACTCGTGGAGCGCGTCTACGTGGGCGAAGCAAGCATTCTGGGACACGGATATTCTGCATCCGACTCCGTATTCTTCGCCAACTGTCAGGGCGAGAACGGCGAGGCATGTGCTGTGTTTGCAGGACCCTACACTGTGACACACCACAAGTCGACGCTGCTCATTGGCGGTATGTTCTCGTTCTTCAACGCCGGTTCGGGAACGAATCAGAGCAACCACATGTATAAGAGCGGTCCCGTGCATTGGGGCATACTGGAACGCGGCAGCAAGACGGCAAGCGGTTCGCACATCCTGTGGCCCGCACGCATCGGTTCGTTCTCAATGGTGATGGGCAAACTGGACAGCCATCCCGACCTCACGGCTCTGCCCTTCTCCTACATCATCAGCAAGGAAGGTGTGACACGCGTCTCTCCGGGCGCCAATCTCGGCACGCTGGGTACGAAGCGCGATGTAGAGAAATGGCCGAAGCGCGACAAGCGTCCCGATGACAACAAGCGTCTCGACCTGATACATTTCGACTGGCTCAATCCCGTCACAGCCGCTGAGATGCGTCGCGGTCTGGAACTGCTGGAGACATTCCACAAGGTGAATCCCAAGAGCGACACGATATACGAGGGTTGCGTGCTCTCTGCACACGCCGTGAAGCGCGGCATGCATCTCTACAAACTGGGACTCTCGCTCTACGAGGCTCTGTGGCAGTCAGATGCCACATCGGACGAGTGGGTTGATATGGCAGGACTCCTCGCTCCGAAGGCGGAGGTGGAGAGCATCCTGTCGGATATCGAGAAGAGCGGAGATGCCGCCCGTTTGCGCCCCGCACTCGAGAAGCTCTACTCGCAGCACACCGCCCGTCCGCTCTCGCAGCTGCAGGGCAACGAGGCTCTCGATGAACTGGAACACCTCATTGAAATCGACCGTGAAAAGGAAACGGTGATGCTTAGTTTTCACGACAACAAATAAACACGCAACATATCCATGAAACGTCTTCTTCTCTCACTCTTTGTGATGTCTTCACTCTGTCCCTTCGTGGGAATGGAGCGGCCTGCCAACACGCTGTCGGCGCAGGGCATCAGCAACCACCCGGATTCTATTTGGGTACGTCTCCGCAACAATTCGCCTAAGGAGGGTGCCTTTGTCGAATACTCCAACGACGGAATCGCGTGGCTCCCTGTGGGAGAAGGACAAGCGGTCTTCTCGTCCGACTTCGGAGAATGGGGGGTGGAGAAAAAGATGTACACTCCCGTGCTGAGCTGCAAGGACGGCAAGTTCTATTGCGAATTCCTTGTAAACCCCTCTGTGATGCAGGTGGCAACGACCGAGAGTGGAGACCTCTGGCTGTGGAAGCCGCAGGACTATCCTTTCTACTCTCAGGCAGACTTCGAGGCAAAGAAGCAGCAGTTGGAGAAGGACTACCTCAAGGCTGTCCGCATCCCGTACGCCGTTTTGGACGCTCTGGAAAAGAAGATTGAGGCACATCGCTTCCGCTCCCGTCAGGAGGGCGACAACATGAGAGGCGACAAAGGACGTTTTGAGGATCTCTCCGAGGCAAAATACTCCGTGACGGTGAATCTGGCCGAGAAGAAAGCCATCTCGCCGATGCTCTTCGGCATCTTCTTCGAGGACATCAACTACTCCGCCGACGGAGGTCTTTATGCCGAACTCGTACAGAACCGCGACTTCGAATACAACTCTCGCGATGCAGGCAAGTGGACTGCAAAGACTGCGTGGAAACTGGAAGGCGACGACACCGACTGGAGCATACGCACGGAACAGCCTCTGCACGAGAATAACCCTCACTACACACATCTTGAGGTGAAAGCCGCCGGTGCCCGACTGGAGAACGAAGGCTGGGACGGTATCGTGCTGGAGGACGGCAAGAAATATCGCCTCTCGATGTTCCTGAGAGGAAAAGGAAAGGTGAAGGTGCGTCTGACGGACAAGGACGGCGCCACACTCGCCATGACGACATTCAGCGCTGGCCAGAAATGGACGCAGCAGAAGACTGTGCTGAAAGTTTCCGGCAACACCGCCGAGGGACGCCTCGTTGTGGAACCCGCCGAGGCCGGCAGCTACGATATCGATATGGTGAGCCTCTTCCCCGTGGACACCTACAAGGGTCGTGAGAATGGTCTGCGCAGAGACCTCGCAGAGACACTCGCTGCACTCCATCCGCAATTTGTGCGCTTCCCGGGCGGCTGCATGAGTCACGGCAACGGCATCGACAATATCTATCACTGGCAGGCCACCGTGGGAGAACTATGGGAGCGACAGCCCGACTTCAACATTTGGCACTACCATCAGACACGCGGATTGGGATTCTATGAGTATTTCCAGTTCTGCGAGGACATCGGTGCCGAACCGCTTCCCGTACTCTCTGCCGGTGTGCCTTGTCAGAACAGCAGTCGTGGCGGACACGGACAGCAGGGCGGCATTCCCTGGGAGGCTGGTAAGTACACATACAACGGCAAACCCCTCACGATGGCTTCGTATCTTCAGGAACTGCTCGACCTCATCGAATGGGCCAACGGAGATGCCTCTACGAGCAAACTGGCTGCAATGCGTGCAAAGGCCGGACACCCGAAACCCTTCAACCTGAAATATCTCGGCATCGGCAACGAGGACCTTCTCGGCGATGTCTTCAACGAGCGTTTCGACTATCTCAACGATGGCGTGAAGAAGGTGCATCCCGAAATCACCATCGTTGGCACCGTAGGTCCCTTCTGGGAGAAGAGCGACTACGAATACGGATGGCAGCACGCCCGCGAGAAGAATCTCTCCATCGTAGATGAGCACTATTACAATAATGTGGGCTGGTATCTCCACAATCAGGACTTCTACGACAAATACCGCCGCGGCGGCACGAAGGTGTATCTCGGCGAATGGGCAAGCAGGGGCAACCGCATGGAGAACGCTCTGGCAGAAGCCATTCACATCAACAACCTCGAACGCAACGGCGACGTGGTGTGCATGAGCAGTTACGCTCCGCTTCTCGCCAGAGAGGGACACACACAATGGAATCCCGACATGATTTATTTCAACAACACGGAAGTGAAGCCCACGCCCAACTACTACGTGCAGATGCTTGCCGGTCAGAATGCCGGTGACGAATACGTCTACGCTGAGGGTAAGTTGACCATGAAGGGCAAGAATGCCGCTGATGCCAGATTGCGTGTGTCCCACTCTGTGACACTCGACAGGGAGAGCGGCGACCTCATCATCAAGGTGGTGAACGCACTGCCGAAGGAAACGAAGATGCCGCTCACCGTCAACGGTGCTGGTGAAGGATGGAGCAAAGCCGTTCTCACCACCTTCACTTCGGACTCTCCCGAAGACCGTGAGGTGTCGGCTCCCACATCGCAGGAACTGCAGCAGATTCCCTCTTCGCTCACTCTGCCCTCATATTCATATCAGATATTGCGACTGAAGCGTTGATACTGCTCACAGACATCGGTAACACCTGCGTCAAAGTCTCTCTCAGCAACGGACGCGAGGTGACGGACGTAAATCGCTACGCCTACGACGAAGTGCCGTGGGAGCAGTTGCTGGACGCCTGCGAGGAGGTGCGTCTCTCGCTCGTCGGACCGTCGCCCTCACAGCTTTTCACCCTCGCCCGAGAGCGCGGCAAGAAAATACTCAGAGTGCGCGACGTGCAGGCGCTACATAAAAATGAGGAGTGGGCACAGGTGGATGCTCCTCAGGCTCTCGGAGAAGACCGTCTTGCTGCCATACTCGGGGCACTCCGCAGGGCTCATGGGAGCGATGTCCTGGTCATCGACTGCGGCACCTGCCTCACCACCGATCTGGTCAGTCGCGAGGGAGAGTATCTCGGGGGCATCATCTCCCCGGGACTTCGTTTGCGTCTGGAGAGTATGCACGAACACACTGCGGCGCTCCCGCCCGTATCTCCCGACGGCAAGGCCCCTATTTGGGCGTTGAACACGGAGGAGGCTATGCGCGGAGGTGCGCTCAACGGATTGCGTTATGAGATGGAGGGATATATACGTGCTGCGCGTGAACGTCTGCCCAAGGTGCAGGTGTTCTACACGGGAGGTATTCCCCTGCATCTTTCCGAAGACACTCTTCTCTGCCCGAATCTTGTGCTTGAGGGCCTGCTGTAGCCGTCAGCGTCTTATGCCGCAACAGGAACTGCCCGAGCAACTGTCGCAACTGTCGCAACTGCCGCAGCTGCAACCGCCTCTGCGCTGCTTCTTCCAGTAGTAGCGAAACACCGCCACGAAGGTGACAACCACCACTGCGAGCACAATCCAACTCTGCACGTTCATAGCACCAGAGCAAATATCCAGGCGACAAGCCACGCCACGAGGCATTGCACGCATACAACAATCATCGCCCATTTCCCGCCGAGCTCACGTCGCACCGTCGCAACGGCAGCCACACAGGGTGTATAGAGCAGACAGAACACCATCAGCGTGAAGCACGTCACGGTGTTGAGCGTTGCCTGCAGGGATTCCGGGGTGAACAGGCCGCCAAGCGTGCTCACCACACTCTCCTTGGCCAGGAATCCGCTGACGAGTGCCGTGATGATGCGCCAATCGCCCAAACCGAGAGGCTGGAAGAGCACCGCGATGGGGGATGCTATCCGGGCCAGCATGCTGTCGATATTGTTCTCCACCATCTCCATGTGGAAATTGAACGTCTGCAGGAACCATATCACGATGCTTGCCAGGAAGATGACGGTAAAGGCACGCTCCAGAAAATCCTTCGCCTTCTCCCACAGCAGGTGAAGCACGTTGCGCGGTATGGGACGACGGTAGTTGGGGAGCTCCATGACAAACGGCACCGCCTCGCCGCGAAATGCCGTGCGCTTGAGCAGCAGAGCCATCAGTATGCCCACCACGATACCGATGAGATACATAGACATCATCACCCACGCTCCGTTGTGCGGGAAGAATGCTGCCACGAAGAAGGCATAAATAGGTATTTTTGCCGTACATGACATAAAGGGGGTGAGGAGGATGGTCATCTTGCGGTCGCGTTCACTGGGCAGGGTGCGCGATGCCATAATACTTGGCACGGAGCATCCGAATCCCATCAGCAGCGGCACGATGCTGCGCCCCGAGAGTCCCAACCGTCGCAGCGGTTTGTCCATCACGAAGGCGATACGCGCCATGTATCCGCTGTCCTCCAACATCGAGAGGAAGAAGAACAGACAGATGATTATGGGTAGGAACGAGAGTACGCTGCCAACACCCGCCAGAACACCGTCCGTGACGAGGGAATGCACAGCAGGAGCTATGTCCCAGGCCGTGAGCGTACTGTCTGCAACAGACGTGAAGGCATCGATGCCTTCCTCGAAGATTTCCTGCAACCAGGCTCCCACACTGTTGAATGTGAACCAGAAGATAAGTGCCATGATGCCGATAAACGACGGAAGCGCCGTCCAGCGTCCTGTGAGTATGCGGTCGATGCGCTGACTGCGACGATGCTCCTTGCTCTCTCTGGGATGCACCACCGTCTTGCCCGCCACACTCAGTATGAAGGCATAGCGCATATCGGCCATCGTTGCCTGACGGTCCATACCGCGCTCCTCTTCCATTTGCTTGAGCAAGTGTTCTATTGTCTCCTGTTCGTTCTGCGAGAGTTGCAGCGCCTCACTCGTGAGGGTGTCTCCCTCCATCAGTTTTGTGGCGGCAAAGCGCAGGGGAATGCCGGCCCTCTCCGCATGGTCTTCGATGAGATGCATGACGGCATGCAGCGAACGGTGCACAGCCGAGCGCATCCCCGTGGACGGGCAGAAGTCCTGCCGCATGGGTCCTTCCTGATAGCGCGCCACATGCAGCACGTGGCCGATGAGTTCGTCCACACCATCTCCGCTCACGGCACAGATGGGTACCACGGGCACGCCGAGCATCTGCTCCAGCTCGTTCACACGCACCGTGCCTCCGGCAGCCTCCATCTCGTCGATGAAGTTGAGTGCCAGCACCATCGGTCTGCCCAGTTCCATGAGTTGCATGGTGAGATACAGGCTTCGTTCTATGCACGTCGTGTCGATGATATTGATTATGGCATGCGGCTTCTGCTCCAGTACGAATCGTCGCGACACCACTTCCTCGCTGGTGTATGGCGAAAGGGAATAGATGCCAGGCAGGTCGGTGATAGTCACTCTTGGGTGCCCCTTCACCACGCCGTCCTTGCGCTCTACGGTGACGCCGGGGAAGTTGCCCACATGCTGGTTGCTGCCCGTGAGACGGTTGAAGAGCGTCGTCTTGCCGCAGTTCTGATTGCCCACGAGGGCCAACTGTATCGGTTCGCCGGCATCCGCAGCCTGCGGCACACTGCCCAATCCGGCAGTCTGCTCCTCGTGGTAGCGACCGCCCTCACCGAGTCCCGGATGCGGTATCTCCGACACCAGTGCCACGTAGGCATCCTCCGAGGGGTCGGTCTGAGGCTCCAGACCCTTTGTTGTGATGTCTATCTGCGAGGCGTCTGCCTTGCGCATGGTGAGTTCGTAGCCGTGTATCCGTATTTCGATGGGGTCTCCCATCGGGGCATGCCTCACGAGTGTTGCTTCGGCACCCGGTATCACACCCATATCCAGCAGATGCTGGCGCAGCGCGCCGTCACCGCCCACAGCGGTTATGCGTGCAGTTTTTCCTATGCTGAGTTGTGAAAGTTTCAATGTGTTCTGAGATAAGTCATTGTGAGTACGTTCTCCTTCCCCCTGCGCTGATACTCCACCGTGTGCATCACGTTTTTGATGAGGAAGATGCCCAGACCTCCAATTTCCCTGTCCTCTGCCGACAGTGTGACATCCACCTCCGGCGCGCTCTCCAGCGGGTTGAACGGTATGCCGCTGTCCGTCAGCGTGAACACCACCTTGTCGTCGTCCGTTTCCACGTCGAGGCAGAATGTCTTCCCCGTGTCTCCCGGATAGGCGTACTGTATGATGTTGGAACAGGCCTCCTCCAGTGCCAGGTGCAGGTTGAAACCGTCGGCACATTCCAGTCCCAATTCCTCCGTGAGGCTGTCCATGAATTCTGTCAGACGGTCGATTTCGGATAGGTTATCGTAGAGAACAAGCCGGTGTGTCATAGTTCATTGTATTGGGTTAGACATACACTAGTATCGTCAGATTATCGGGATTCATCACCTCGCAGGCCACTTCGTGCAGCTGCTTTGCGGTGAGTCGGTCTATTGCTTCTATTATTTCCTCGGCGGTGCGGTAGTGTCCGTAGTGGAGCATGCGTTTGCCCATGCCCAGCGCCACTTCTTCCCTGTTCTCGTAGGAGAGGTGCACCTGCCCCCTCAGTTGTCGCTTTGCGGCATTGAGCGCGTGCTCCGGGAGCGGGGCGTCCACCAGTTTCTGCAGTTCGCGCGTCACCAGCCTCCTGCATCGCTTCACGTCCTTCTGGTCGCAGCCGAAATAGATGCTCCACACTCCGGTGTCGGTGTAGGTGGTCAGCGTGCTCTGCACGGTATATACAAGTCCCTGCCTTTCCCTGAGTGCCATATTCAGGCGGCTCGACATTGCGGGGCCCCCCAGTATGTTGTTGAGCAGGAAGAGCGCCAGATGCTTTTCGTCCCGTGCCCCGTATGCCGTGTGTCCCATCATCACGTGGGCCTGATGGGTGTTCTTCTCTATCACCACTTCATGCACCATAGATAAATAGCAGGCTGTTTTCGGGTTTGTACATACGGTCGGCAAACGCCTTCACGTGCTCCGTCCTGTAGGCTCTGAGGGCTTCCGCCTTTCCCAGAATGCTGCGTCCCAGCGGCTGCCCCTTGAAGAGCAGTGCCTCGAAGTCGTCGTAGATGAGTTCGGAGGGCGAGTCGTTGTAGCTCTCTATCTCGTCCAGCACCACCTCCACCTCGTGGCGCATCTCCTCCTCTGGATATGTGCTGTGAAACACGATGTCGAGCAGCAGTTCCACTGCGCGTCCTACATACTGCCTCTCGCAGGCGCAGTAGAATATCGTCTCCTCCTTGCCCGTGAATGCGTTCAGTTCGCCTCCCACGCTCTCCATGCGCTGTATGATGCGTGTGGCGGTGCGCTTCTCCGTACCCTTGAACGAGAGGTGCTCCAGGTAGTGCGCCATACCGCTTTCGTCATCGTATTCGTCGCGCGTACCGGCCTTCACGGCGATGCCCACGTAGGCTATCCCCGCAGTCTCTCCGCCTGTCACCAGACGCATTCCTTCGGGCAGTTTTGCCTTTATGGAAGAGATATTTGTCACTGTTTTACAACTTATTCATGCGCAAAGATACGAAAAAAGCTTTCAAAACGGATGTCGCCGGCGTCTTTTTTTACCTAAAATGAATATTTTTCATACCTTTGTTCCGTCTATGTAACGGAATAACCATGATTTAGCCATCTTCACCGCCTGTGCAACGATGATACAGACACTGCTCACTTCGCTCCCTCTCTTGGTCTGCCTGTTTTGGGCAGCCACATTGGTTTGCGACATCGCGCTGGCCCGACGTCACACAGAGGCGTTGGCAACAAGTCCGGGATGGGTGCGCCCGCGCCGCTACCTGCTGCTGTTTCTGGTTGTCACTACCATACTCTATTTCGGCCACTACATCTACTTCAACCGCCTGACACCCCTGCTGCCGACGTCCGATTCGTTGTATGTGGCTGCCAATCTGGCCGTCTATCCTCTTTACTATCTCTACATATGCACGCTCACGCAGCGCAAGGGCATCCGACGCCGGCAACTTGCACTGCTATTGCCGGCCATCGCGGGCGGAACGGCTGCCGCCCTGCTCTACGGACATATGAGCGGTGGGGACACAACCCTTTTTATCGAGCGCTATCTCTATCGGGGCGAACATCCGGAGGCAGGACTTGCCGGCACATGCCAGATGTATGTCCACGATGTGTGCAAAGCGGTGTTTGGTGCATTGGTCATTGCGGTGTTCGTACAGGGCAACCGTCGCATCGCGCAGTATGAGCGTCTGCTCAACAACAGTTATGCCAACACCGAAAACAAATCGCTCGTCTCGCTCCATCATATGCTGCTTGCATTTGTTGTCACATCGGCGGCATCCTTCGTGTGCAACCTTGTGGGGCGCCATCGTTTTGTGGATTCCCAATGGCTGCTCACTCTCCCCTCCGCAGCCTTTTCCGTGCTGATGTTCGCCATAGGCTACATAGGATGTCACATACAGTTCAATATATGGCACATAGAGCAGGATGAAGAGGGAACCGCCTTTCCCGACAGTCCGGCAGATTCCCCAGAAGTGGATGTCTCGCTGTTGCGCCAGCGCATTGAGCGTCTCATGATTGAGGAAAAACTTTATCTGCAACCCAACCTGAAGATAGCAGACCTTTCTGCCGGTTTGGCCACCAACCGCAACTACATCTATCAGGCCATCAACCGGGAGATGAAGATGTCGTTTTCCGAATACATTAATCGCATGCGTATAGCGCACGCATGCGCAATAATTGACGAGACCCCAAGGATGTCGCTGACGGAGGTGGCAGAAAAATCGGGATTCAACAGCGCGACATCTTTCTATCGCAACTTCAAGCTCTACATGCATATCAGCCCCAAGGCGTATCAGGACAAGAAACGCTAGAATTCTGGCGTTTTTTTCTGATTTCACCGCATTTTCCTTGCCATCGCGGAAATTTCGGTAATCGGAAATTTCGGTAAGAAAACGTTCCGATTGTGAATTTGAACGTTTTTTTTGTGAAAATGAAAGGGTTCTGATAAGGATTTTTAGTACTTTTGTGAAAAATTAACAAAATAAGTTCAAAATATTGTTTAATTCAAAAACCAACAATTATGAATTACATCAAGCTTTTTGTCACAGTATTTGCAATGGCACTCGCACTGAATGCCAGCGCACAGTCAAAGACCACAGCCAAGTCGAAGACTGCAGCTCCTGCCAAGACCACAACGACAGCGGCTCCCAAGAAGACAACCACTACGACAACGGCCAGAACGACATCTGCTAACGACAGGCCCTCTGCCACACGCTCCAGCAATAAGGGTTATGATCCCGACGTACATTTCATGCTTGAGACGAGAATCGGTAGCGGCCTGGGTGAGAACCTCGTTCTGGAGAAGGAGTTCCACAAGTACGTTGCCGTTGACTTCTTCAGCCTCGGCTACACCAGCGAAAACTGGAAATTTGACACTCACAAGATCAGTGCCAAGACCGGTGCCCGCGGCTTCTCTCCCCGTTGGTGGGGCGGCAGAATGCGTGCATACACCGATTTGGCTTTAGGCTATGATTGCGTCATCTTCAGTCTTCCTGGTTTTTCCGAAACTTCACACGGTTTCGGTCTCACATGGGGCCTCGGTATCCACATGCTGGACCACTTCTACTTTGGCTATAGCTTGGACTACACCACTATCAGCATGAACATCGGAGGTATTGCAAGTGTCAGTGGCGGTGCCACCTCACACTTCTTCAAGTTCGGTTACAGATTCTAATTACAGTCTAATACCAAAAATGGGGGATGTGCCGGTTGGTGCATCCCCTTCTTTTAATCATTCTATTTCAAGCCCAGCCACCTGCTGACTCTTTCTCCGCAGACCTTGTTGCCTATATAGCAACAGCCGAAACTCAACAGCAGGACGATAACAGAAGTAATGGGATAAGGGATGGAATTGTAGGCCGGGACATGAAGAATCAAGTTGTGCATTATCATAAGATGACACAGATAGATTCCGAACGAATATTCGCCCAGCATACAAAGAAACTTGTTCTTGATGTCATACCGACCGCTTTTCAGTATCTCATAGGCGATAAGCATGAACAGCACGCTTGTCAGCAAAGATGTCAGTTTGAGCTGCGTTCCGCAATTCATCTCCCCCAGCATCAGCCATCCGTAGCCTTCCGCTGTTTGCAGCACGATTGAGAGGATGTACAAAAGCGAAAGCGTCTTCAGCGAATAACTCTTTTCGATGATTCGGTTTCCTAATATCAGCCCCAGATAATAGAATGTGAACCATCCCAGGCATGCGTCTGACCATATCAGGGCAACGGTGGGATTCAGCGTCTGACCTGTCAACAACCAATAGTATTTGAATATGATAAACGAAACGGGAGTGACAAGCCATCCCAGGAACTGATACCTTGATTTTGCAAGCCTGCCCAACAGAGGTGTCAGCAAGACGAACTGGATGTAAACGAAGATGTAGTACAGGTGGTAACAGGCCTTTGCATTCAGCAGGTTGGTGAGCAGGTCCCCAAGCTGGCGGGAGTCGAGCGTATACAAAACAGTCCATATCACATACGGAATGAGAACCCTGACAATGCGTTTCCTGTAAAACGCGCTCCAGTTGTCATTCTCTGTTTTCGTGAGATAACCGGAGAGAAAGATAAACATGCCAACCGAGAAGTTGATAAACGGACGGCAGAACGCCTGATACTCGCCCAAAGGGGTGGTGTGAATCATCACAACGGCAATGACCGCAAGTGCCCTGAAAACCTGCACCATGTCGTTTCTTGACCTTTGTGCGGATGTGACGGTAGATGCAGGCATTTTTGTAAAGTGACTTTTGAGCTTATTATACAACTCTTAATGATTTTTCCGCGACAAAGATATGAAGAATCCTTATTATAACCCCTTCATTTTCACACAAAAACATTTCAAATTCACAATAACACCAAAATCCCTGCGTTTTTTGTCCGAAAACAAGAAAAGGCCGCTGATTTTCAGCGGCCTAATTAGTTGACAAGTCGTTAGTAGACGAGTTGACAAGTTGGATGCAAATTCTCAATTGTCAATTGTCAATTGTCAATTATAAGGCGACATGTAGCCACGTTCCCTCGTTGATGAGTTCCGTTGTTTTCACGTTGTCGCGCAGGAAGGCGTAATACCCGGGAACGAAGGGAATATCGACGGCGCGGCCTTTGGTGTGGTAGCTGTTCTTTGCTCCGCCAACGGCATCGTTCAGTGCCTTGCAGCGGAAACCGGAGTTGATGCGTATCGGTTTGCCGAAGTGCGCCCTCAATGGTTCCAGCACCTTCTGGCAGAGCTTCTGGAGGTTGTTTACTTCTTCCGCATTGATGCGGTTCTCGATGCCCTTCTTTGTTGCTGTCTCAGAGCGGAGCATCTCTTCCAATGTAAAGTGTTCTGTTAGTTGCATAGTGGTTTGAGAATTGAGGTTTGAGGTTTGAGATTTTTTTTAATTTCACACGGAAAGA